>NZ_LZIS01000123.1 GCF_001667015.1 Mycobacterium sp. E3198
TGTCCGGCGGCCAGGGCTTCGCCATCCCGATCGGTACCGCGATGGGGGTCGCCGGGCAGATCCGGTCCGGCGCCGCGTCGAACACGGTGCACATCGGCCCGACGGCGTTCCTCGGCCTGGGCGTCACGGACAACGGCGGCAACGGCGCCCGGGTCGAACGCGTGGTCGGCAGCGGTCCCGCGGCGCCGGACCGGATCTGCCCGGCGACCCCCATCGCGGTACCGATCGGGATGGCGAAGCCCTGGCCGCCGGACATCTTGTAGCTGTCGGTGGCGGCGGTGTTCATGCCGATCACCTGCCCGGCCCCGTTGACCATGGGCCCACCCGAGTCGCCGGGCCGGATGGCGGCGTCGGCCTGGATCAACCCGCCCAGGTTCTCCTCGGCGCCGGTCAGCGTGTCGGTGGCCGAGACGGTCTGGTTGAGCGCGACGACTTTGCCGGCCACCGCGCTGGGCGTTCCGCCCTGGCCGCCGGCGTTGCCCAACGCGACGACGGGCTCGCCGATCGCGACCGGGCCACCGATGTTGGCGCTGGGCAGGCCGCCGCCGCCGCGAAGCTGCAGGACCGCGACATCCGCGGTCCGGTTGTACCCGATCACGTCGACGGCGTAGGTCTGGCCGTTGCCGACGGCGAAGGCGCTGATGTCGGTGGCACCCGAGATGACGTGGTTGTTGGTTAGCACGACGCCGCCCGGGTCGATGACGATCCCGGTTCCGGCGCCGACCGCGTTGTTGTAGCCGAACTTCGTGCTGATGTCGACGACCTGCGGGCCGACCTGGCCGACGATTCCCGAGGGATCGAGCGGCGCCATCGGCCGGTCATGGGACGGTCCGGGAGGTGCGGCCGACGCCGGCGCCGTGGCCAGGCCCAGGCCCAGGCCCAGGCCCAGTGCGACCACGGTCAGCACGCTGACCAACCATGACCACCAGACTGAGCGGTGGTGCCATCTGCCCATCCCCGTCACCTCCTGCTTCGCCATCAGAACCAGAATCGGCCCAGCCTCCGCATCTGGGCGACACGACTCAATCCGTATAACCGTAATGCAGATAGCTAAGCGGGACGGTGGTCAGTCCCGGTTTGCGCTGCCGGCGTAATCGCATAGTTCAGGTGCCGCCTGACGTCGCCCAGCATGCCGATGAGGCTGAGGTCGCGACAACGGCCCTTAAGCTGACAACGTGGGCGAATTCGACCCGAAGGTCAGATTCACACAATCCCCGATAGCCCGACTGGCCACGGCCACTCCCGACGGCGCGCCGCACCTGGTGCCGGTGGTGTTCGCCGTCGGCGATTCGCAGCGCGACGCCGACGTCGTGTACACCGCCGTCGACGCCAAACCCAAGACCACCCGGCGGCTGCGGCGCCTGGTCAACATCGAGCGCAATCCGCAGGTCAGCCTGCTCGTCGACCACTACGACGACGACTGGGCGCAGCTGTGGTGGGTCCGGGCCGACGGTGTCGCCGCGGTTCACGCCGACGGCGGGCCGATGGCGACCGGACTTCGGTTGCTGCGCGCCAAATACCCTCAGTACCAGTCCGTTTCGTTGGACGGCCCGGTCATCGCGGTGACGGTGCGGCGCTGGTCGGGCTGGCACGCCTGATCCGGGCGGCGCCGACAGCCTCAATTGTGGCCGCCCGGTGGCCTTGTGTTGGGCGGCAGTTGGGGGAAAAGTTGCTTACAGCGCCTGTGGCCCACACCACACCGCGCCACCGCGCTGCAGAACTGGAGGAAAGTCATGGCGGACAAGGCGAACGCTTCGCAGGGCGCGGGGGCCGCTCCCACCGCGAACGGTCCGGGCGATGTTCGCAACGTGGTGCTGGTGGGTCCCTCGAGCGGCGGCAAGACGACCCTGGTCGAGGCTCTCCTGGTCGCCGGCGGTGTGCTGTCCCGGGCGGGCTCGGTCACCGAGGGCAGCACGATCTGCGACTACGACGAGGCCGAGATCCGCCAGCAGCGCTCCGTGGGCGTCGCCGTCGCGTCCCTGTCGCACGACGGCATCAAGATCAACCTGGTGGACACGCCGGGCTACGCCGATTTCGTCGGCGAGTTGCGGGCCGGCCTGCGCGCCGCCGATTGCGCGCTGTTCGTGATCGCCGCGAACGAGGGCGTCGACGAGCCGACCAAGTCGCTGTGGCAGGAATGCAGCCAGGTCGGGATGCCGCGGGCCGTCGTGATCACCAAGCTCGACCACGCGCGGGCAAACTACCAGGAGGCGCTGGCAGCCGCGCAAAACGCGTTCGGCGACAAGGTGTTACCGCTGTACCTGCCGACGCCCGACGGCCTGATCGGGCTGCTGTCGCAGCGGCGTTACCAGTACACCGACGGCCAGCGGACCATCCTCGAGCCGGATCCGTCGGACGCCGACCGGATCGAGGAGGCGCGCGGCACCCTGATCGAGGGGATCATCGAGGAGTCCGAGGACGAGTCCCTGATGGACCGCTACCTCGGCGGGGAGGCGATCGACGAGTCGGTGCTCATCGCCGACCTAGAGAAAGCCGTCGCCCGCGCCTCGTTCTTCCCGGTGATCCCGGTGTGCAGCGGCACCGGCGTCGGCACCCTGGAATTGCTGGAGGTCGCCACGCGGGGATTCCCGTCCCCGATGGAACACCCGCTACCGGAAGTCTTCACGCCGAACGGTGCCACGCACGCGACGCTGGCGTGCGACGCCGACGCGCCGTTGCTCGCGGAGGTGGTGAAGACGACGTCGGACCCCTACGTCGGCAGGGTGAGCCTGGTCCGGGTCTTTTCCGGGACCATCAGGCCCGACACGACGGTTCATGTGTCGGGCCATTTTGCGTCGTTCTTCGGCGCGGCCAACGGCAACGGGCATTCGCACCCCGATCACGACGAGGACGAACGCATCGGCGTGCTGTCCTTCCCGCTCGGCAAGCAGCAGCGCCCCGCTGCCGCCGTGGTGGCGGGCGACATCTGCGCCATCGGCAAGCTCAGCCGCGCCGAGACCGGCGACACCCTGTCGGACAAGGCCGAGCCGCTGGTCCTGCGGCCGTGGACGATGCCCGAGCCGCTGCTGCCGGTGGCCATTGAAGCGCATGCCAAGACCGACGAAGACAAGCTGTCGGTCGGGCTGGGGCGGCTGGCCGCCGAGGATCCGACGCTGCGGATCGAGCAGAACCAGGAAACGCACCAGATCGTGCTGTGGTGCATGGGCGAGGCCCACGCCGGTGTCGTGCTCGACGCGCTGGCCAACCGGTATGGCGTCACCGTGGACACGGTCGACCTGCGCGTCCCGCTGCGAGAAACGTTCGGCGGCAAGGCGAAAGGGCACGGCCGCCACGTCAAGCAGTCGGGCGGACACGGCCAGTACGCGGTCTGCGACATCGAGGTGGAGCCGCTGCCGGAGGGTTCGGGATTCGAGTTCGTCGACAAGGTGGTGGGCGGGGCGGTGCCGCGCCAGTTCATTCCGAGCGTGGAGAAGGGCGTGCGCGCGCAGATGGAAAAGGGCGTGCACGCCGGTTACCCGGTCGTCGACATCCGCGTCACGCTGTTCGACGGCAAGGCCCACAGCGTGGACTCGTCGGACTTCGCGTTCCAGGCCGCGGGCGCGCTGGCCCTGCGCGAGGCGGCGGCCGCGACACGGGTGGCGCTGCTGGAGCCCATCGACGAGGTCTCGGTGCTGGTGCCCGACGATTACGTCGGCGCGGTGATGGGCGACCTGTCGGGGCGCCGCGGCCGGGTGCTCGGCAGCGACACGGCCGGCCACGAACGCACGGTGGTCAAGGCGGAGGTGCCTCAGGTCGAGCTGACCCGCTACGCGATCGACCTGCGATCCCTGTCGCACGGGGCGGCGTCGTTCACCCGCTCGTTCGCCCGCTACGAACCCATGCCGGAGACCGCGGCCGCCCGCGTGAAGACCACGGCCTAGGCTCCGCGACCGAATCGGTCGGCCACGGCGCGGCGGTCCAGCGAGCCTTTCGCGGTATGCGGCAGCTCGCCGGCCGCTTTGAAGGTGGCGGGCACCTCGTAGGCCGCGAGGCGTTCGCGGCAAAACACCGCGAGCTCGGCCGGGGTGGGGGCGGGCGACTCCCGCGGAACGATCACCGCGGCGACCGTCTCCCCGTACATCTTGTCCGGCAGCCCGTACACGGCCACCTCCAGGACGTTGGGGTGGGTGGCCAGCACGCCCTCGACGCGTTCCGGCGAGATCTTCTCGCCGCCCCGGTTGATCAGTTCCTTGATCCGGCCCCGGATGATCAGGTCCCCGGCCGCCGACAGCGAGCCCAGGTCGCCCGTGCGCAGCCACCCGTCGGTGAAGTTGGCGGCGGTGATCGCCGGGTCGCCGAGGTAGCCGCGCACCACGGTGGGCCCGCGCAACCAGACCTCGCCGACGGCCTCGGCCGGCAGCGGCTGACCGTCCGGCCCCGCGATCCGGATCTCCGGCCCGGTCGACGCGCCGACGAGACCGCCTGTGGCGGCCGGGTTTTCGGTTTGGTCGATGCCCGTCGTCGCCACCTGGTGGGTCGCCTCGGTCATGCCGAACGCGCACACCACCGGCGCCGAAAACGTCTCGTGCAGCGACTGGGCCGTTTCCGGGGTGAGAGGGGCGCTGCAGCTGCGGATGAACCGGAGCGCCGGCCGGTCGCTGCCCGGCCGCTCAGTCCTGCTGCGCTCCAACAGGATCTGATGGATCGTCGGCACGGCGGTGTACCAGGTGGCCCCGACGGCATCGATGTCGTCCCAGAAGGTGTGCGCCGAGAACCGCCCGCGGGCCGGGAGGAGCGCCGTGCCCCCGGACGCCAGGGTGGACAGCAACGCCGCGATCAGCCCGTGACCGTGGTAGAGCGGCATCACCGCCACCGTCGCGTCCTGGGGACCCAGGCCGTAGCCGGCGATGATCGCGCGCACCGAGTTGGCGATGTTGTCGTGCGTCCACGGGACCATCTTCGGCACTCCGGTGGTCCCGCCGGTGAACATGATCATGGCGTCGTCGTCGCGCAGCCCTTCGGGCGTCGCGACGTCCCGCTCCGGCGGCGTCGCGGCGTCGAGGTGCACCGTCGGCGTGCCCTGGCCGCCGACGGTCACCGCGATCGGCCACCGGCGCAAACCCGGTTCCCGCTCGGCCTCACCTGCCCCAAGGGCCATGCCGTCGACCAGCACCGCCCGCGCGCCCACCGCCTCGCTTCGGGCGCGCTGGTCGCCGACCGGCAAGGCCGGGTCCAACGGGACCGCGACCAACTCGGCCCGCAACGCCGCCAGCAGGCCGACGACGAACTCGGCGTTGCTGCCCGCGCGCAGCGCGACGCGATCACCGGCCCGCAGCCCATTCCGCGTCAGCTGCCCGGCCAGGTCGTCGACCAGCCGCACCAGGTCGCGGTAACTCACCGCCAGGCGCTCGGGGGTGACGACGAGCGCCGGCGCGTCCGGCCGTCGGCCGGCCGCCACCTCGATCAGGTCGGTGGCAACGTGATCGCTCGTCCTCATCGCCCAACCCCTTTCGTTGCTTGTGAATGCTCCTGCTGGCACCATGCCGTGACGCCCTCGGGTCCGTCCAATACCGATCCGCTCACTATCGATAAGCGGGGGCTATCGATAGACGGCGTGAATCGCTGCATAGCGGCTTAGTCTTGGACAGCCGCGCGCACCGGCACCACAGTGATGGTCGAGGCAGATACGGCATATACCACCCGAGGAGTCGCCACCATGTCCACCGCGACCCGCTTGACCGACGGCTTCCATCTCGTCGTCGATGCGCTGCAGGCCAACGACGTCGACACCATCTACGGCATCGTCGGCATCCCCATCACCGACCTCGCCCGCACCGCGCAGGCGTCGGGGATCCGCTACATCGGCTTTCGGCAGGAGACCTCGGCCGGCAACGCGGCCGCCGCCGCCGGGTTTCTCAACCGCCGGCCGGGGGTGTGCCTCACGATATCCGGGCCGGGATTCCTCAACGGCCTGCCCGCGCTGGCGAACGCCACCGCGAACTGCTTTCCGATGGTCCAAATCTCGGGCTCCAGCAACCGGGCGATGGTGGACCTGCAGCGCGGTGACTACCAGGAGCTCGATCAGCTCGCCGCCGCAAGGCCTTTCGCGAAGGCGGCCTATCGGGTAGGCCGGATCGAGGACATCGGCCGGGCCGTGGCGCGCGCCGTCCGCGCCGCGACCTCCGGGCGTCCGGGCGGGGTCTACCTAGACATCCCCGCCGAGATCCTCGGGCAGGCCATGGACGCCTCCGCCGCCGCCGACACCATCTGGCGGGTCGTCGACGCCGCGCCCCGGCAGCTGCCGGCGCCGGAAGCCGTCGATCGCGCGCTGGAGGTCCTCCGGCAGGCGCGGCGGCCGCTGATCGTGCTCGGCAAGGGCGCCGCCTACGCGCAGGCCGACGAGCTGATCCGGAAGTTCGTGCAGACCACCGGGATTCCGTTCCTGCCGATGTCGATGGCCAAGGGGCTGCTGCCCGACTCGCACCCGCAGTCGGCCGGGGCCGCGCGCTCGCTGGCGATCGCCCGCGCGGACGCGGTCGTGCTGGTGGGCGCCCGGCTGAATTGGCTACTGGGCCACGGGGAGTCGCCGCAATGGTCGGCCGACGCCAAGTTCGTGCAGATCGACATCGCGGCGGGGGAATTCGACAGCAACCGGCCGATCGCGGCGCCGCTGGCGGGTGACGTCGGCTCGGTGCTGTCGGCGCTGTGCGACGCGGTGGCCGCGCGCCCGATTGTTGCGCCGGCGGAATGGGCCGACGAGTTGGGCGAGCGCCGGGCCCGCAACGAGGCCAAGATGCGCGAGCGGCTGGCCGAGGACCCCAGCCCCATGCGGTTTTACAACGCGCTGGGCGCGATTCGGGCTGTGTTGCAGGACAACCCGGACGTTTACGTGGTGAACGAGGGCGCCAACGCGCTGGATCTGGCCCGCAACGTCCTCGACATGGAGTTGCCGAGGCACCGGCTCGACACCGGCACCTGGGGCGTGATGGGGATTGGCATGGGATACGCCATCGCCGCCGCGGTGGAGACCGGCAAGCCGGTGGTCGCGGTCGAGGGTGACAGCGCGTTCGGGTTCTCCGGGATGGAGGTCGAGACGATCTGCCGATACCGGCTGCCGGTGACGGTCGTCATCCTCAACAACGGCGGCGTCTACCGCGGCGACGAGGCGCCGGCCGGCTCGGCCGCCGCAGGGCCGGACCCGGCGCCCACCGTGCTGAACGCCCGGGCGCGTCACGAGCTGATCGCGGAGGCGTTCGGCGGCAAGGGATATCACGTCACCACACCCGCGGAGCTGCGCGCGGCGCTGGCCGAGGCGATCGGTTCCGGCGGGCCGTCGGTCATCGACTGCGAGCTCGACCCGGCGGCCGGCGTGGAAAGCGGCCACCTGGCAAGCCTCAACCCGGCCAGCGCGGCCGCACCCCCGGTCAACGTCGGCGCGTGATTCCCAGCAGCTGCGCGTCGAAGAACTCGCCCAGCGCCAGCTCCTGAGCGCATGCGGTGAGCGCGCGCGCGACGGGCGAGCCGGGGCCGGAAGCGTTGGTGGCCAGCGCGATCTCGGCCGTGAGCACCGGTTCGACCATCTCGACCGCGCGGATCTCGCCGATTTCGGTGCCCAGCGGCGACGTCCACAGCCAGGTGTGCGGCACGATGCATGCCCAGTTGCCCGTGGCCACCTGCGCCAATAACGAAGCGACCGAGTCGGTTTCGACCTGCGGAGTCACCGTGATCGCGTGGCCTGCGAAGGCTTCGTCGATGATCTGGCGATCGCGCATGTCGGCGCTGAGCAGCGCCAGGGGCAGCTGCGCGGCCTCAGGCCACGTCAGCGTCGATGCCCCGGCGGGCAACATGCTCGCCGTCGACAGCAGCACATAGTGTTCCTGATAGAGCGGCACCAGGTGCACGTCGTGAGCGTCGTCGGTGGCGGTGTGCACGATGGCGGCGTCGAGCTCGAACTCGCGCACGCGCCGATACAGTTCGGTGGCGGCCAGCCGGGACAGGATCTGCACTTTCGCCAGCGGATGCGCCGAGCAGAACGCGGACAGTACCAGCGACGCCGTCGTCGAGGCGGTCGGCACCGTGCCCAGCCGAAGCGTTCCCGTGATGCCGGACCGCACGGCGTGCACCTCGGCCTTGAAGGCATCGTGTTCGGCGAGAATCCGTTTGGCCCACACCACCAACCGCTCCCCTTCGGGCGTGAGGCCCTCGAAGCTGTGTCCGCGATTGATCAGCGTGACGTTCAGCTCCCGTTCGAGCTTGGCGATGGCGGCGGACAGGGCGGGTTGCGAGACGTAGCACTTCTCGGCCGCCCGGGCGAAGTGGCGCTCCTGGGCGACCGCAACGAAGTACTCCAGTTGACGGAAAAGCATCTCGCTGAGGCTAACGCGCCCCTAACGCCCCGGCCAATCGGCACGGCACTCCGCGACGCCGCGCTCATACAGGCCAAAGATGGACTCGGACACCGGGACAAGCCGGATACCTCGTAGATCGGGTTCGAGGCCAGTTGGGAAAGTTGCAGCCCACGAAAACCAAAGTATCGCTGCCACTTTCGCGCGGAAGATGCTCGAGGGCGGTGCCGTAGCCGGCGCCCTACCGCGGTTTGTACAACACGTGCCCGGCCGCACCCTAGGTCAGCGGATCTGGCTGAGGGCTCGGCGACAATCTGTGAACCGGCGCCAGGTCAACGTTTCGATCCATCCGGCAGATACCGCCCGAGGACGTGCGCGTCGGCCCGGCGGCCTTCCGGCAACGGGACCGCGCCGGGCATGCCGGGCGTGTCTATGCAGCAGCGCTGCGCGTCGATGAGGACCAGGGCGGCCGTATCCGCCCTCGGCGCGTGTGACGATCGTTTGCGGTCACGTCCGCCCCGTACCGCGGCTGCCCTTGCTCTGCTCGCGCTCATCCGGTGATCTCACCGGTATCCGGGCGACCCAGCGAACCCGCCGTTGTTTGCTGAAAACCGCAATGAGCCGACAGCCAGTAGAATATCGTTGTGTCAGTTGAGCCATCGCAAAGGGTAGGCGCCATGCACCGAGTGTTTCGTTATCTGATCGTTATGGTAGCGATCGTCGGCATGGGCGCGCTGGGGAGCGCCGCACGCGCCGTTGCGTCCGTCCCCCTGCCCGAGCCGGTCCCCGGGGTTGCCTCAGTTTCGCCCGCTAACGGGGCGGTGGTGGGCGTGGCCCACCCGTTGGTCGTCACGTTCACCGCGCCGGTCACCGATCGCGTTGCCGCCGAACGGACCATCCACGTCTCGTCGCCGAGCAACACACCGGGACACTTCGAGTGGGTCCAGAATGACGTCGTCCGGTGGGTGCCCAACCACTACTGGCCCGCCCACACCCATGTCTCGGCGGGTGTGCAAGCCCTGACGACGGGCTTCGACACCGGTGACGAACTACTCGGTGTGGCCAGCATCTCCGGGCACACCTTCACCGTCAGCCGAAACGGCGAGGTGCTGCGCACGATGCCGGCGTCGATGGGCAAGCCCAGTCGCCCGACGCCGATCGGGAACTTCACCGCCCTGGAGAAGGAGCGCACCGTGGTGATGGACTCGCGGACGATCGGCATCCCGCTGAGTTCCCCGGAGGGCTACAAGATCACGGCGTCGTACGCGGTCCGGGTCACCTGGAGCGGCGTGTATGTGCACTCGGCCCCATGGTCGGTGGACTCGCAGGGTCACGCCAATGTCAGCCACGGATGCATCAACCTGAGCCCGGACAACGCCGCCTGGTATTTCAACCAGGTCAACGTCGGTGACCCCATCGAGGTCGTCGCCTGATCGCGGGACCTAGCCGGGCAACCCGCTCTTGATCGCGGCGTCCTGCTTGCGCCCGACATCGAGCGCGATGGCCGGATCGATCGGATCGTTGGGGGCGCTGTCGAATTCGATGTTGACGATGGCCTTGCCCTCGCTGAACAGCAACACCGTCACCGCTTGGGAGTTGTCCGGCGAGTTGCCGGAGATCATGAAGCCGTTGGAGCCGACGTCGACCGGCTGCCACGTGCCGCTGACCTTTCCCGCATAGTTGGCCTTGGTCTTGTCAATAGCTGTTGGCGCCACCGCGGGATCGGCGACGATCAGGATGGTGTCGCCGATCCGGCGGCTGTTGTCGGGGTTGGCGAAAAGCTGTGCGACACCGGTCGCGTTGTTCGGATTCAGGACGGGGGGCTGGGGGGATTTGAAGTCACCGCCGATGTCGCTCGGCTTGATCAGCAACGAACTGTAATCGGCGGGCCGGCCCGGCGAAGGGGCCGTGACCGTGCTCGAGACGCTCGACGACGTGGCGGCACCCGATGTCGTCGAGGACGGGGGCGTCGAGGTTTTTTCGTCGGTGGCGCACCCGGTGACCACGGTGCCGACCACTATGGTGGCGACCCCCCAGCCGGCGGCGATCCTGGCGAGTTCCATGGCGTTCCTCCCGCGTCGATCCACAGTTCGGCCGACTGACGCTACTGCGAAATGTCGGCGGGAACAAGGGCGCGCCAGGGAACCCGAAGCCCCAGGTTCGCGGCCTATGCTGGCGCGGGCGAGAGCCATTGGGGTGAGGAGAGCGCTATGGCGGCTGGGGTGGCGCGTGCCGTACGGTTCGATCGTTACGGGGGCCGTGACGTCCTGTACGTGGCGGACGTGGAGATGCCGGCGCCAGGCCCGGGCGAGGTGCTCGTCGAGGTCCGCGCCGCCGGGATCAATCCGGGCGAGGCCGCCATCCGAACCGGCGCGCTACACGACATGTTCCCCGCCACCTTTCCTTCCGGTGAGGGCAGCGACCTCGCGGGAGTCGTGACCGCCACCGGACCGAAAGTGACGGAGTTCTCGGTGGGCGATGAGGTACTGGGGTTCAGCTTCCGCCGATCGAGCCACGCCACGCACACCACCGTCCCGGTGGCTCAGCTGATTCGTAAGGCGCCCGAAATGCGTTGGGAGACAGCGGGTTCGCTCTACGTGGTCGGAGTGACGGCGTACGCCGCCGTCCGCGCGGTCGACCCGCAACAGGGCGAGACCGTCGCCGTTTCGGCCGCCGCGGGCGGGGTGGGCGGCCTGGTTGTGCAGCTGTTGGTCCTGCGCAAGGCGCGGGTGCTCGGCATCGCGGGGCCCGCCAACTTCGACTGGCTGCGTGCCCACGGCGTCACCCCGGTCGCATACGGGGACGGGCTGGCCGATCGGCTTCGCGAGGCCGCGCCGAACGGAATCGACGCGTTCGTCGACCTGTTTGGCCCCGAGTACGTCCAACTCGCCGTGGATCTCGGTGTGCCGCCCGAGCGGATCGACACGATCATCGCGTTCCAGAAGGCCGGCGAGGTCGGCGCCAAGACCGAAGGCAGCGCCGAGGCGTCGACCACGGAGGTGCTCGCCGAGATGGCCGACCTGATTGTCGCGGGCGCCCTCGATTTCGAGGTCGCCGCCACCTATCCGCTCGACCGGGTCGCCGACGCCTACGAAGAACTCGAGAAGCGGCATACCCGCGGCAAAATCGTTCTGCTGCCGAACGGTTCGCCGTAGTTCTCGCGCGTCAGGCCATCCCGGCCTGCACGATCTTGACGATCACGAATACCACCGCCACCACCAGATAACCGCGCAGGGTCAGCAGTCCCGCCCGACGGGCCGGCGAGAGGTACGGCCGGGCAAGCGTGGCGAGGCCGGGGGTCTGCCACCTCGACCGGTCCTGCCGACGCACGGCGCGCCGTTCCGCGGGGGTCAGCGACGGGGTGTCGTCGAGTTCGTCGACCTCCCCGGGGTCCAGGCCGCCGCCCAGCGCCCCCACGATCGCCTCGGCGTCGCGCCGGTCGCGGTAGCGCCGGCCGGCGACGATGGTGGCGGCGCCGCCCACAATGCCGGTCACCGCGCCAACGGCCAGGCCGGCCTCGATGGTGGTCGTGGAGAGGCCCGGAAAGAAGGTCGTCGCCGTCAGCGCCAGCGACAGCAACACCAGACACCACACGACGGTCCACGCGACGACGTTCTGCCGCACCGTGTTTACCCACGGGCCGAGCACCGCGCGGTCGTTGCACAGCAAGACCAGGAACACGGTCGCCGAGGGCAGCAGGACGCCCGCGAGGGCCTGCACGCCCTGGGTCACCAGGCCGAGGATGTGGTCGGGGCTGAACGCGACGGCGGCGGACACGGCCAGCAGTGCCGCGTAGCCGCCGTAGAACAGCGGGGCCTCGCTGATCTTCCAGTGCAGCGAGTGCCGCCTGCCCAGCGCATCCCCGATGGCGTAGGTGGTGGCCAGCCCGATCGCGTTGGCCCCGATCAGCGAGGCGTCCAGCAGGATGATCGCGAAGAGCACCCCGACCGTGCTGTCGAGGTGCCGCGCCAGCCCCGAGGCGACCGCCCCGGCGTCGGTGAACCCACCCGCGCCGGCGGTGCCGGCGAACCCGAACGCCGTCACCGCCATCAAGGCCGTCGCCCCGGCCATCACGACGACGATGCCGATCACCAAATCGGCTCGCGCGTAGGGGATCCAGCGGGCCGTGATCCGCTTGTCCACAACATTGGACTGCTGAAAGAACAGCTGCCACGGCGCGACGGTGGTGCCCACGATCGCGACGACCAACAGCAGGACGGTGGAATTCAGGCCACCCGGGAACTGCGGCACCAGGCCGCCGGCCGTTTCCTTGAGCGTGGGGTGCACCATCAGCACCATCGGGATGATCAGCACGTTCACCGCGATCAGCAGGAACATCAGCCCTTCCCAGCGGCGGAACGAGCCCCCGGCCACCACCGCGAACAGCAACACCGCGGCGGCGGGGATGGCGATCGCCTTGGGGCAGCCCAGAAAGCCGAGTGCCAGTGATACGCCGATGAATTCGGTCACGATGGTCAGGGCGTTGAGGATCAGCAGATCACCGACGCTGAAAGCGCCCCAGAACCTGCCGAAGCGCTCGAAGATCAACCGCGCGTGACCGACGCGGGTGACCGCGCCGAGCCGCAGCACCATTTCCTGGTTCACGTACAACACCGGGATCAGCAGCGCCAGCGTCCACAACAGGCCCATCCCGTAGTTCTGCCCCGCCTGCGCGTAGGTCGCCACGCCGCCGGCGTCGTTGTCGCCCACCATGACGATCAGGCCGGGCCCGGTGATGACGAGCAGCGTGCGCAGGCGCGCCCAACCTCCCGCGGCGGCCCCGTGCGCGCCGGTGCCGTCACGCCGGATGCGGCCGAAAGCGCCGACGATGTCGCCGGTGTGGGCGGAATCGAGCACCGCCTGGTCGGTACCGCCGCGGGTCGGGATCGAGCTGGTCACCGGTGACCGGCCGGCCGGTCCGACGGATGACCGCCGAGCGAGGCGGTCACCACCGCGATCGGCATCCGCGAGACGTACAGGTTGGCGCGCTCCTGCGGGGTCAGGGCGGCACGCGCGCCCAGCCTGGCCGCAAACTGCCGGGTCGCGTTGGAAAGACGCTGTGTAACAACAAAAGCCATGATCTTCTCCTGACGCAAGTCCGATCGGCTCGTGGCGGCATCCGCAGCGACCCCGCAACGCGTTGCCACGCGCGGGGTTTCACGGGCACCCGAGAAGTCAGGCGGCAGAAGGAATGCCGGAACCGGATCGGGACAAGACGGAATTCGGGTAGGGACTATCGCCGGGACTCATCTCGCCCTCACCTCCTCACGGCCGGGACACACGCGGGTGTCGTCGCGTTCACCTGAACGGGAGAGGCGCGAATGGACGGCGGCAGACCGCCGGCCGCACCCCTCTCGTCGGAGCTTCGGCACTGCACGGCGTATCCGGAGGTGGCCGATGGTCACGATCCGGAAGCCACTTGGGCTCAACCCTTGGGTCCGGGAAGAGCTGTCCTGACCCGGGGCGTCTCTCGACGTTCGGGGTCAGTGGCCTGTATCCATGCAGACGCCTCACCTACCGAGGTGCTTGCTCGTCCATCTTGCACGGCGGCCCTCGTGCTCGTCAAACGCGTTTACGCAACCTTGACGTGGGTTTGCGTTAACCGGCCCACCGGGGCGGTCCTTCGGCCCGCCCGCCGAGGCCTACCCTCGACGGCATGGCCAATACCTTGCAGGCACCCAGCGTCGCGACCGTACTCGACCGGATGTACGCCGAAACGAAAGACCAGATGTCGCGGTTGCGGGAGCGGGTTGGCGATTTCGACCGGCCGATGAGCGCGCAGGAGCGCGCCGACGCCATGAGCGAGTTCTACATCCCCGTGACGCCGGAAGCCGGTCGCCTGCTCTACGCCCTGGTGCGCGCCACCCGGCCGGCGACGGTGGTCGAATTCGGCATGTCCTTCGGAATCTCCGCCGTGCATCTGGCGTCGGCGGTGCGCGACAACGGCACCGGCCGAGTGGTGACCACCGAGCTCAGCGCCCCCAAGATCGCCGCGGCCAGAAAGACGTTCGTCGAGACCGGCTTGGATGACGTGATCACCATCCTCGAGGGCGATGCGCTGACCACGCTGGCCGACCTCGACGGACCCGTCGAGTTCGTCCTGCTCGACGGGTGGAAGGACCTCTACCTGCCGCTGCTCGAGCTGCTCGAACCGCGCCTCACAGCGGGCGCGCTGATCGTCGCCGACAACGCCAGCGCCGCGGACATGCGGCCCTACCTCGACCGGGTGCGCGAGCCGGTCAACGGGTATGTCAGCTTCAACTTCGCCGTTCGGGAGAGTGACAGCATGGAAATCAGCTGCCGCACGGGCGATTAAGGGCTATCGCAGGGATTCCTCGAGCCATGGCGTGAGCCATTTCACCCCCTCCGGGGTGAGGTGAACGCCGTCGCTGCGCACCTTGATGCCGTCGACCTTGGCGGTGTAAACGCCGTCGGGGCACAGCTTTTTGTTCAGGTCGAGGATCTGGACTCCCGGATGGTGGGCAACGGTTTTGCGCAGCATGGTGTTCCACAGGTTGACGCGGTCGGGTTGATCCTCGGGATACAGGCGACCGTCCGGCTTTTCGCCGCCCCGGCTGTAGGGCAGCGCGGCAACCACCACTCGCGCGCCGGTGGAGCCCACGATGTTCAGCGCCCGCTCGAGCTCGCCGTTGAGGTAGGCGTCGAAGGTGGGGTCGCCGATGTGCGTCCACTGGCCTTCGTTGACGCGATCGACCGTCTCCCAGCGGCCGACGATCAGCAGCGCGACGTCCGGCTGGTCCTGGCCTATCTGCGCCGACCACCTGATGGGCCAGCCGTCGCATTCCGGCCTCTGCTCAAGGGTTTGGCCGATGTACCGGTACGGCGTGCCGCGCACCAGGCTGCAGCCGATGACGGTGTGGTCGAGGAAGGCGAACCCGGGTGTGGGCGGGAGGTAGTGCATCCACGTCCAGCCGATCGAATCGCCGAACACCGAAACCGTGAACGGCCGGTGCGGATCGCGGGGCGCCGGGCGGGCGCCGGTGGGCGGCGAGGGAGAGACCGCGGCGACGGCCGACACACCCGGCGGCAGGCCCTCGCGCAGGCCGGGCCCGGTGCCCACCGGGATCAGCAGCAGTGTCATTGCGGCGGCGCTGGCCACGGTCGCCGCGGCCAGCGGCAACAGTGGCACCCGCGCGGGCCGCCAGCGCCGGATCGGTTGTTCGATCAGCCACCAGGATGCGGCGGCGACCACCACGGTGGCGGCGCACCGGGCGGCGAACAGCGGCAGGCCCGACCATCCGGTGCGTTCGCCGTTGAGCGCCAAAAAGATTGGCCAGTGCCACAGGTAGACGCCGTAGGAGATGGTGCCCAGCCACACCAGGGGCCGCAGGGCGAGGATGCGGGCGATCGCTCCGCGCTGCTCCATGGCCACCGGGGCGACCACGAGGACGGACGCGACGGCAACCCCGATCAGCAAGCCGTGGCGAAACTCGCCCGCCGCGCCGGTCGCGTAGTGGGTCGCCGCGGCCAGACCGGCCAGCCCGAGCAGCGGCAGAATGCGTGCCATCCGCCGCCCCCACCGGGTGCGGACCAGGCACCACCCGCGGTTCATCGATGGCCAATCCCGCACCAGCAGGGCGGCCGCCGCCGAGCCGGTCAACAGCGCCTGGGCGCGGGTGTCGGTGCCGAAATAGATCCGGTCCCGCGTGCCGTCGGAGGCAAGGACGATGGCGAGCGCCGCGGACGCCAGCGCCCCGACGGTGGCGATCAGGAAGGTGGCGAACCGTACGTCGCCGACGGTGGCGCGCCGGAAGTAGCGCCTCGCGCGCGCGGCCAGCAGCAGCGTCACCCCGATCAGCAGGACCGGCCAGACGAAGTAATACTGCTCCTCCACCCCCAGCGACCAGGTGTGCTGAAGCGGCGACGGCGGGGCGCCCTGGGTGAAATAGTCCGTCTTCTGGGCCACGAAGCGCCAATTGGCCACCCAGAGGAAGGCCGCGATCGCGTCGTCGCGCAACCCGGTGAGCGACTGGCTGGGGAGCAGCTCGCGGGCCGCGCCGACACTGAGCACCATCAGCAGCAACGCCGGCAGCAGCCGGCGCGCGCGCCTGATCCAAAAGCCGGTCAGCTCAATGCGACCGGTGCGCCGGAGCTCGTCCAACAGCAGCGAGGTGATGAGGAACCCGCTGAGGACGAAGAAGATGTCGACGCCGATGAAGCCGCCGCCCACGCCGGGAATGCCGCCGTGCCCGACGAGCACCAGCGCGACCGCGATCGCGCGCAGCCCGTCCAGCGCCGGAATGCCGCTGCGCCGGTCGGGTTGATCCCAGATTGCAAGCCGACCGGCGCGGCGCACCGGGGCTACCCACCGTGGCCGCCGAGCAGAACGCGCCGGCGCGGGGTGCCTCCCGCCCGGCTCAGCGTCCGCCGTTAACGCGCCCTGACCGACCTGTCGCCCGGCGCCAAAGTTGATGCCGATACGTCGCTGCCCCTCCTCGTGATCGGAGCAAGCCTAATTGCGACGCAGCCGGATTCAGCAGAAGACACGCGAGGGTGGACTGCGCAAGGAGCGGCCTTTTAGGGCGCGTAGCCCAAAGTGCTCTTGACCTCTAGGTACTCGTGGAACCCGAACTCGCTCCACTCCCGGCCGTTGCCGCTGTGCTTGTAGCCGCCGAACGCCGAGTTCATGTCGAAGGCGTGGTTGATCGTGACCCAGCCGGCGCGGATCTTGCGAGCGACCTCCCGGGCCTTGTCGACGTCCGCCCCGGAGACGTAACCGGCCAGGCCGTAGTCGGTGTCGTTGGCGATCTCGACGGCCTGGTCGATGTCGTCGTAGCCGAGGATGCACAGCACCGGACCGAAGATCTCCTCGCGCGCGATCGTCATGTCGTTGGTGACGTCGGCGAAGACCGTCGGCTTGACGTAGTACCCCGTGTCCAGCCCCGCCGGCCGGCCCGGGCCGCCGGCGACCACGGTCGCGCCCTCGTCGATGCCCTGCTGGATCAGGCCCTGAATCTTCTCGAATTGCGCCCTCGATGCCACCGGACCGATCGCGGTCTTGTCTTGCGGGTCGCCCACCTTCACGTGCTCGGCGACCCCACGGGCGATGCCGATCGCCTCTGCCATCCGGGAATTCGGGACCAGCATGCGCGACGGCGCGTTACAGCTCTGCCCGGAATTCGGCATCATGTTGACCACGCCGGCGCGCACGCTGTCGGCAAAGCCCGCGTCGTCGAGGACGATGTTGGGGCTCTTGCCGCCGAGTTCCTGCGTCACCCGTTTCACCGTCGGGGCGGCGTTGCGGGCGACCTCGACCCCGGCGCGGGTGGATCCGGTGAACGACACCATGTCGATGTCGGGATGGCTCGCCAAGGCGACGCCGACGCCGGGGCCGTCGCCGTTGACCAGGTTGTACACCCCGGCCGGCACGCCCGCGGCGTCCAGGATCTCGGTGAAGATGTAGGCCGAGAAGGGCGCCACCTCGGACGGCTTCAGGATCATCGTGCAGCCCGTCGCCAGCGCGGGGTACACCTTGACCGCGATCTGGTTCAGCGGCCAGTTCCACGGCGTGATCAGCCCGCAGACGCCGATCGGCTCCTTGGAGATAAGGGTCGCCCCGTGCTGTTCGGAGAATTCGAAGTTCTTCAGCACGTCGATCGCGGTCACCAGGTGGCCGAGGCCGAGTTGGACCTGCGGGCCCGCGGCCAGCGAGGGGGGCGCGCCCATTTCCTCGGTGACGGCGTCGGCGAGATCGCCCGCCCGTTTCCCGTATTCGGCGAGGATGGCCTCCAGCAGATCGAGGCGCTGTTCGCGGCTGCTCTGCGACCAGCCGGTGAAGGCGCGGCGGGCGGCCTGAACCGCCACGTCGACGTCGGCCGCCGAGCCGAGCGAGATCTTGCCGGAGGCCTGCTCGGTCGCCGGGTTTTCGACGTCGAAGGTGTTGGGCCGCACCGGGTCGACCCAGCGGCCGTCGATGTAGAACTTCAGGTATTCGCGCATCACATCATCCTTCCCTATTGCGTGCCTTCGGCATACCAGGTGCGGAATTCGTCGTACTTGGGCATCTCCTCGGAATTGGCCTTCGGATCGATGCAGACGTGGACGACGGCGGTCTTGCCGCTCGCATAGCCGCGCTGGATCGCGGGGCCGATCTCGTCCTCCTTCTCGACGTACTCGCCGTGACAGCCGAAGCCCTCGGCGACCTTGTCGAGGCGGACGTCCTTGCTCCAGTGCACGCCGGGCTGCGGCGACGGCTGGGGGAAGGTGCGCTTGTAGACGCCCACCTCGAGGCCCCACTGGTGGTCGACGCCCACCACGCACACCAGCGGAAGCTTTTGTCGCGCCGCGGTTTCCAACTCGGCGATATGAAACAAGAACGCCGAGTCGCTGGTCAGCAGCATCACCGGGCGCTTGCCGCCCTCGGCGACCGACGCCCCGATCGCGTACGGCAGGCCGGTGCCCAGATGGCCGAAGTTCTGGTTCCAGATGACGTCGCGCGGTTTGGCCTGCGAGTAGGTCCAACCGAAGATCACGGTGGCGCCGCCGTCGCGGACCATGATGCCGTCCTTCGGGAACGCTTTGGTCGCCTCGACGACGAAGCGCGCCGGGTGTATCGGTGTCCGGCCCGTCGGCGCGTTCTGGGCGAGCTGCGCCAGCTCCGCCGCGTCGTCGGAGATCCAGCGGTCCAGATCGGGCGAAGGTTTTCTCGGGCTATCCCGGAGCGCTTCCACCAGCTGGGGCACCACACCGCGGAGGTCACCGACCAGCGGGACGTCAATGGGGCGGTTCACGCCGACGGCCACCGGATCCTGTTCGACCAGAACCCATTTCCGCTTCGCGTCGTTCGCCGCCCAGTGGCGGGTCCTGCCGTAGTGGCTCGGCTCGCCGAGCTCCGTGCCGAGCGCGACGCACAGATCGGACTGCACCACCGCCTCCACGGCCGCCGGCGAGAACCCGTAGGCGAAGGTGCGGTCCTCGAGACCCTCGATGAACGATGTGCCGCCGGAGGTCTGGATCACCGGGCAGGCCATGAGGTCGGCCAGCTCCCGCACCGCCGCACCGGTGCGCGAGGTGTGGACCCCGTGTCCGACCAGCAGGATCGGGCTCTCCGCCGCCCGGATCAGCTTCGCCGCTTCGGCGACCTCGCGTTCGCCCGCGGTCTGGTTGACGAGCCGGTACCGGTTGGGCGGCAACGGATCCGGCACGTCCAGCTCGGAGAGGATGACGTGCGACGGGTACTCGATGTAGGCCGGGCCCGGAGTGCCGGACAAGGCCCGGCGGATCGCCTCGTGGATGATCTCGTCGGTCTGGTCGGCGTACTCGATGGAGGCGCTGTACTTGACCGACGGCGCGACAAGGGGCTCCTGCTGGACGAATTGGATGCGCCCGCGCCGGACCCGGCGCTCGGTGATGCGGGCGCGCTGGCCACCCAGGAAGATCACCGGCGAGTTCTCCACGAGCGCGCATTGGATCGCACCGGCCATGTTCGCCATGCCGGGGCCGAGCGTGCCGATGCAGAGGCCGGGCCTACCCGTCATTCGCGACGCCGCCTCGGCCATGAATCCCGCGCTCAGTTCGTGGTGCGGTGCGACCACCGACCACCCGCGAGCGTCGGCCGCGGCGAACATGTGCACGAAGTTCGGGTCCGGGATGCCGAACAACGTGTTGACACCCTCGGCCTCGAACAGGTCGAGGATGCGCTGGTAGACGGGCACGGCCATGGTCACAATTCCTTTCCGTCGCGAGCCGGGGGCACCAGGCTCGCGCCGAGCTCTTCGAGCACTTGTGCGGTGTCGGCGCCGAGTTCCGGCGCCGGTCCGGCGACGCGACCGGGTGTCCGGGAGAACCAGGTGGGTACGCCCGGGAAGCGGACCGGCCCGTGCGGGGTGTCCACGGTCTGGAACATGCCGACCGCGTTCAGATGGGGGTCGTCGAACAGTGCGCCGGGCGTGTTCAGCGGCGCGGCCGGTATCTCGAGTTCGCCGAACAGCTCCAGCCACTCGCTCGTCGAGCGTTGCTTCATCGTCTCCGCGACCAATCCATAGATCGTGTCGATCTCCCGCGCCCGCTGTTCCAGGGTCGAATACAGTTCGCTGGCCCACGGTGGTCGCACGGCGTTGATGAAGGCGTCCCAGTGCTTGTCGTTGTAGATCAGCGCGGCGATGTAGCCGTCACTGGTGCGATACGGACGCCGGTTGGGCGCCACTGTTCGCGGATAGACGGCCGGCCCCAGGGGCGGGTCGAACAGGGCGCCGTTGGCGTGTTCGACGAGGATGAACGAGGCCATGGTTTCGAACATGGCGACCTCGACCTCTTGCCCCTCGCCGGTGCGCTCGCGGTGATACAAGGCCATGGTGGTGGCATACAGCGCCGTCAACCCGGCGACCTTGTCGGCCATGATCGTTCCGACGTAGTCGGCCTCGCCGGTCAATTGCTGTTGCACCGCGGGCAGCCCACATTCGGCCTGGATGGTGTCGTCGTATGCGGGCCGGTCCCGTTCGGGTCCGCGCCGGGAGTACCCGTAGCAATTGGTGTAGACGATCGCCGGGTTGATCGCGACGACGTCGTCGTAGGCGAAGCCGAGCTTGGCGATCGCCTTGGCCCGCATCGAGTGGATGAACACGTCCGCGGTCTCGATGAGCGCGCGTAGCGCTTGCGTTCCGGCGTCGGTGTGCAGGTCCAGCACGACGCTGCGCTTGCCGCGGTTGACGTTGACGAACACCCCGCTCATGCCCGGTGCGGGGCCGACCGAGATGTACCGGGTGTTGTCGCCCTGGGGCGGTTCGACCTTGATCACGTCGGCGCCCATGTCGGCCATGATCTGCGTGCAATACGGCCCCATCACCATTGCGGTGAGGTCGACGACCCGCACACCCGCCAGCGGTCCCGCGCCCGCCCGGCTACCCATGCAGCACGCCCCGGTCGCTGGAGCGCCGCGCGAGCTCGAAACTGTAGCGGATGTGTTGCTGGTGGCCGTCGGGAACGGCGGGAAACACCAACGGCGCCTCGATGTTTCGGATCGCATCGAGGTGCTCGCCGACGTCCTCGACCGTCCAGGCCGGCCGATGCACGCCGGGACTCTCGGCGACGACCGCCCGCGCCACCCGGCCCGCCAGGGCGACGAACACCTCCCCGGTCACCGAGCAGCTCTCGTGCGCGAGCCAACCCACCACGGGCGCAACGAGTTCCGGGCCCATCGGCGGGTAGGCCGACGTGTCGATGCCGGCGGCCATCCTGGTCACCGCCGCCGGCACGATCACGTTGCACCGCACGCCGTCGGCCGCGCCTTCGAGGGCCGCGACGTGGGACAGGCCGATCACGCCGGCCTTCGCGGCGGCGTAGTTGGCCACGTCCTGGTTTCCGTACAGGCCGCCGATGGACGACGTCAGCACGATGCGCCCGTAGCCCGCGTCGCACATCGCCGGGAACGCGGGCCGCACCACGTGGAACGCGCCGCGCAGGTGGACGTCGAGCACGGCGTCGAAATCCTCGTAGCTCAGCTCTTTCAGCGAGCCGCGGCGGACGTTGCCGGCGTTGTGGATGAGGACGTCGACGCGACCGTAGGTATCGAGGGCCGCGTCGATGATCGCCTTGCCGCCGTCCGCGGTGGCCACCGAGTCCGTGTTCGCGACGGCTTGCCCACCGGCGGCGACGATCTCGCGCACCACCTCGTCGGCCGGGCCGGCATCGGTGCTGTCCCCGGACAGGCCGCCCCCGGGATCGTTGACGACGACCTTCGCGCCGCGCGACGCCAGCAGCATGGCGTAGGAGCGGCCCAGTCCCCTGCCGCTTCCGGTGATGACGGCGACGCGTCCGTCGAATCTCAGGTCCGACATCTAGGTTCCCAGGACCAGGCCATCCAGATCACCCTTGTCGCGCCATTGCCTCAGCAGGTCGTCGAACGCGTAGAAGCCGGGCGAGTAGGGCTCCCCGAGGAACGAGCGGATGCCCTCTCCCCCGCCACCGCCTTCGTTGTTGTAATAGCCCGGCGTGCAGGTCACTTCGAACGCGGAATTGTCGATCGCGAGATCCCGGATGGTTGCGACCCACTTGTCCTGACCCTGCTGGCTTGGTTCGACCGTCGTCGCGCCGCGCTTGATCGCTTCGGAAATGATGTAGGCGATGTGTTCGGCCTGCTGCTCGAACATCGCCGTGGTGTTGGCGGAAACGCCTCCCTGGAGGAAGCCGGTGTGAAACTGGTTGGGAAAGCCGCGCGTGGTCATGCCGTGCAGCGTCTGGTAGCTGTCGCGCCAGTGATCGAAGAGCGACAGCCCCTCGCGGCCCTCGATCGCTTCCATCGCGTAGCGGCGGCTGATCTCGGTGGAGATCTCGAAGCCGCTGGCGAAGATCACGCAATCGACCTCGTACTCGACGCCGCCCGCGACGATGCCGTTCTCCGTGAGCCTTTCCACGCCCTTGGACTCCGACACGTCGATCAGCGTGACGTTGGGATTGTTGAAGGTCGGCAGGTACTCGTCGCTCGAGCACGGCCGCTTGCAGAGGAAGCGGTAATACGGCTTGAGCGCTTCGGCGGTGGCGGGGTCCTCGACGATCTCGGCGATGCGGCGGCGCAGCCGCTCCATGATTTTGTAGTCTTCCTCCTCGCGGATCGCCATGATCTGCTCGATGCCCAGCGAGGCGGGGTCGTCGCTGGCGGCGATCCGCGCGGTCATGTTACGTCCCAGCTCGGTCCAGAAGTCGCAAACCTGGTCCGCCGCATCGAACACCACGCCCTCGAACGGCGACCACCGATGGAAGTTGCGCTTGCGCTCCGACTGCCATCCGGGCCGCAGCGACTCCGCCCATTCCGGATCCGTGGGCTCGTTGCCCCGCTCGTCCACCGATGACGGCGTCCGCTGAAACACGAAGAGGTGCTGGGCGTCTCGGCCCAGGTGCGGAACCAGTTGCACGCCCGTCGCACCCGTACCGACCAGCGCAACCCGCTTGTCGTGCAGCTTGTGCAGCCCGCCGCCGGCGTCCCCGCCGGTGTAGTCGTAGTCCCAGCGCGCCGAGTGGAAGACGTGGCCCTTGAAGTCCTTGAGGCCGGGGACGCCGGGCAACTTCGGCCGGTTGTAGGAGCCCTGCGTCATCACCACGAAGCGGGCGCGGATGTCGTCGCCGCGATTCGTCCGCAGCCGCCAGCGTTTGATCGAGTCGTCCCAGCGCACCGTGCGCACCTGGGTGGAGAAGATCGCGCCGTCGTACAGTCCGAAATGCTTGGCGATGCGGCGGCAGTGCTCGTAGATCTCCGCGCCGTCGGCGAACTTCTTGCTCGGCATGAAGTCGAGCTCTTCGAGCATCGGGATGTAGCAGTACGCGTCGTTGTCGCACTGGATTCCGGGGAAGCGGTTCCAATACCAGACGCCGCCGAAGTCCCCGCCCATCTCGATGAAGTGCACGTCGTCGACGCCGGCCTTCTTCAGGTAGGCGCCCGCCAGCAGGCCGGCGATGCCGCCGCCGAGGACCGCCACCTGGATGTCCTCGGTGATCGGCGTGCGCGGAGTCACCGGCGTGTGCGGGTCGACCTCCGAGAACTCGGCGAAATCACCGGTGAGTTCCAGATACTGCGTGGATCCTTCGGGCCGCAACCGCTTGTCGCGCTCGTGCAGATACTTCTCGCGGAGCGCGTCGATGTCGATGTCTTGTGGGACGTCGGTTGGCCCACAGCCGTCGAAGCTCGTCATGAAATCTCTTTCGGCTCACCGGTGCCCATGTACTTCGACAGTTGGTAGTGCAGGTTGACGGTGCTGCGCTCCCGGTACGGGTTGGGCTTGGTGCCGGGGAAGCCAAGCGATTTCATGCCCTGCTGGACCGCCGCCATGTTGGAGAAGTCCTGCGGCAAGACCGAGCGCCACCGCGGGTCGCCGACCGGCGTGTACTCCCACTCCGTCTGCGGCTCTTCGCCTTTGGGGTAGAGCTCGAACACCGATACCTCGAAGATGCACTTGTCGGGGTGGTAGCTGGGATGGGGTCGCGCGCCGTAGCACAACGCAACCGTCAGACCCTGACCGATCTGAAAGTTCGGGAAGATCTGCCACGCGGTGCCCGCCTGCCCGAGGATGTCGGGCGGGATCGTCGGCCAGATCACGCCGCGGGCCTCGTCGTCGCGGCGCGCGGACGCCAGCCAGTGCTCGAGGACCTTGTCTGCCGGGGTCCCCTCGGGCAGCTCGTCGACCAGCCGCTTGGCGGCGTTCACCAGCGTTTCGGTGGTGGAGGTGTTGGTCTCCTCCATGGTGTAGACCTGCATCTCCGCCGTCGAGATACGCGGGTCGCCGGTGCCCAGTCGGATCTTGGACTTGGTGGCCTCCATGTCATCTGGCGCGTCGTAGCCGATGTTGCTGTGCTTGCCCTGCGCCTTGGCCCAGCCCTTGAATTCGCCGAACTTGTTGAACTCCGGATGGGTCGTATAGACGTGGTAGGTCTCGTTGAACGCCTCCAGCGCGACCTTCCAGTTGCAGTCGAAGGACAGCCATTTGCGCCATTTGCAGCGCATGTTTTCCAGCCCGAACGGGTCGAGGATCTTCGCGGCGGGAAACAGGTAGTCGGCCAGCGGCTCGCAGTCGGGATCCATGTTGATCCACAACCACCCGCCCCACGTGTCGACCTTCACCGGTCGCAGGTGGGTGTTGGCGGGAGTCAGCGCTTCCTGCCAGTCCTGCTGTTCGCGGATGTGTGTGCACGCCCCGTCCAGCCCGTAGGTCCAGCCGTGGAAACCGCAGACGAACGACTTGCGGGCGCGCCCGCGGGCGTTCTTCGCGCCCTCGGGTGTGTCGATCAGCCGCCGGCCGCGATGCATGCAGACGTTGTGGTGGGCACGAAATTCGTTGTCGGCGCTGCGCACGACGATGATCGAGTCGTCGAGAATGTCGTAGGTCAGGTAACTGCCCACCTCGGGCAGCTCTTCGACGCGGCCGACCTGTTGCCAGACTTTTCGCCACAGCCTGTCGCGCTCGGCGCGCGCGTAATCCTCGCTGATGTAGGCCTCGACGCCGATCGTCATCGGCCTCGAGAGTTCCTCGGCCGTCATGGATTTCACATCCTCCTCATGGCCGCGCGGAAGGATTCGTCTTTGAGGAACAGGGAGGTGTTGTCGCCGGCGAGGTGGCTCCATCTCAGGTCGAGTCCGCCGTCGACCAGCAGCGTCTGGCCGGTCACGTAGCTGGACAACTCCGAGAGCAGGAACAGGATGGCGCCGGCCTGCTCCTCGGGCCGCCCGCGGCGGCCCATCGCGATCGCCCGCCTGTCCCGATCCGGGTCGTCGTCGACGTAGGTGCGCGACGCCGCGGTCTCGGTGACGCCCGGCGCCACGGCATTCACCCGAATACCCGCCAGCGCCAGCTCGAGCGCCATGGTGCGCGTCATCGCGGCGATGGCCGCCTTCGCGGTGCCGTAGGCGATGTGAAACGGCGCGGTGTTCATGCCGCTGATCGAGGAGATCGACACGATCGATCCCGGCAGCTGTTGCTCGACCAGTTCGGCGGCGACGGCCTGGCTCATGAAAAACGCCGTCTCGAGGTTGTCGGTGAAGATCTTGCGCCAATCGCTGCGCGCCACCCGGGTCGACGGCATCCACGTCGACGGCTCCGCGCCGCCCGCGACGTTGACCAACCCGTACAGGCTGCCGTCGGCGCGCCGCGCCTGGTCGATGACCGCGGCGATGCCTTCCTCCGTCGACGCGTCCGCCGCGACGGGCACGATTGCCAGGCCCTGTTGTGCCAGCGGGGCGACGTGCTCGTCGAGGTTTTCCTTCGACCGGCTCACCGCGATCACGGTGGCGCCCGCGCGGGCCGTCATGGCGGTGACGGTCGTGCCGATGCCGCCGCCGCCGGCGCCGGAAACCACCACGATGCGACCGCGGAGCCCCAGGAAGTCCTCGCGATCGTCCATGCCCTGCTTTCCCTGCCCCAGACACTGCCGGCCGCCGCGACCCGCTAGTTTGTCTGGACAAAATATCGCGTTCTGTCCTTTGGAGAACACTATTCCCATCGGTGGAGCCGGCTGTCAAGGCCGAGGTGAGGCCGGTTAATGCCTATTGTCTGGACTAGAAGGAATTGATAACGTCCAGCTCAATCGGCGGACGGAAGGACCTCGGCAGCGCATGTCCATTGCACGGGCCAACTCCACGCAGCCCTCGCGCTATCCGGTGGCGCAGCCACTCGAGGCGGCCGAAGGGTGGGAGATCGACCGGATCACCGCGCCCAGCCGGTTGTTCGGCGCCAATGGCCTGCGCACCGGCCCGGACGGTCGCATTTACATCGCCCAGGTGACCGGCAGCCAGATCAGCGCGCTCGATCACCGCACCGGGGAGTTGACAACCGCCAGCCCCAAGGGCGGCGACATCGTCGCGCCGGACGACGTCGCGTTCGACCCCGGCGGCAACCTCTATGCCACCGAGGTGATGGACGGCCGGGTCAGCGTGCGTGACACCGGCGGTCGAACGCGAGTGCTGCGCAACGACGTGCCGTCGGCCAACGGCATCACCTTCCATCGGGGCCGGTTGTTCGTCGGGGAATGCCGCGAGGGCGGGCGGCTGCTGGAGTTCGACTTGGCGGGTGGACCGCCGCGGGTGCTCCTGGAAAGCGTGCCGTCGCCGAACGCGATGGAGGTCGGGCCGGATGGGCTGCTCTACTTCCCGGTGATGGGGGCCAACGAAATCTGGCGCGTGGACCCCGACGGCGGCGAGCCGCAGTGTGTCGCAAGCGATCTCGGCGTCCCCGACTCGGTCAAGTTCGACGCACACGGCCACATCGTCTCGACGCAGGTGGCCAGCGGGCAGGTGCTGCGCATCGATCCCCGCAACGGCGAACAGCGTCTGCTCGCCCAACTCAATCCCGGGCTGGACAACTGCACCTTCGTCGGCGACCGGCTGTTCGTATCCAACTTCACCGGCGAGATCACCGAGGTAACGCCAAACGGCACAACGCGATCCGTGCTTCCGGGCGGCCTCAACTGGCCGCTGGACCTGGCGGTGGGCCACGACGGCCGGCTGTACATCGCCGACGGCACCTACTTCTACACCGTCCTGCCCGATGGCTCCCTGCACACGGTGGGAATGCTGTTCAGCCCCGGCTATCCCGGCTTCCTGCGGGGAGTCGTATCGAGCGGACCCGGCGAGTTCGTCGTCACGACGTCCGGCGGCCAGGTCGCCCGTTACCGGCCGGAGGCGAGCGAAACCGACGTGCTGGCCGACGGTTTCGACCAGCTCTATGGCGTCGCCCTGAGTCCGAGCGGCGTGGTCTTCGCTGAGTTGGGTACGGGCCGGCTGCTGTCGCTGCGCGCGGGGGGCATCGAAGTGCTGGCGACCGGTCTGCGCGATCCCGTCGGTGTCGCGGTGGGCCCGGATGGGGCCTGCCTGGTGGCGGAGGCCGCCGCCGGACGGGTGGTCAGGGTGGCCGGGTCGCGGGTCGACACCGCGGTCGCCGACCTGCAACGCCCCCAGGGCATTTGCGTGCGCGACGGCGTCCTCTACGTCGTCGATGCCGGCGCGAAGGAGTTGATCGCGTTCGATATGGACGGCGGGATCCGGCAGACCGTCGCATCGGGCCTACCGGTCGGCCCGCCGCCGGGCGTGGTGCCCAAACCGCTGAAAGGCATGCCGCCGTTTTCCGGTCCGCAGGGCCCGTTCGCCGGCGTCGCCGCCGCCGATGGGACTCTCTATGTCTCGGCCGATGGTGACGGCAGCGTCCTGGCAGTGCGCCGGTCCCGGGACGGCCGCTGATGTCGCAAGCCCTCTCCAGCGAGCATCGCTACTTACAGATCGCGCGCACGCTGCGCAAGGAGATCGTCGACGGCGTGTATCCGGTGGGCTCGCAGCTACCGACCGAACACCAACTGTGCGAGCGATTCGCGGTCAGCCGGTACACGGTCCGCGAAGCGCTGCGCCGGCTGCGCGAGGACAACCTCGTCGCGTCGCGGCCCCGCGCGGGCACCCGCGTGGTGCCCCGGCCGGCGTCCAGTTCCTATGCGCAGGAGACGATGTCGATCGACGACCTGCTCGCGTTCGCCTCCGGTGCGCAGTTGACCATCGAGTCCAACGAGATGGTGACGACCGATGACGAACTGGCCGCGCGGACCGGGCTGCAGGTCGGCACTCAGTGGCTGACGGTGCGGGGCTACCGGCGGGCCGACGGGGCGCCGGTGCCCCTGTGCCGAACGGAGTACTACATCAACCGCACGTTCGCCGCGGTCGGCAGGCTGCTACAACGCCACACCGGGCCGATTTTTCCGCTGATCGAGGACCTGTTCGGCGTGAGCATCGCCGAGTTGCGCCAGGAAATCGCCGCGGTGCTGCTCCCGCGCGAGCTGGCCGACGGTCTCGGAGTCGAGGCGGGCACGGCGGCGCTGCAGATGCGCCGCACGTACAAGACCTCCGACGGGGAGGTCGCTCAGGTGACGATCAACACTCACCTCTCGTCGAGCTTTCGGTATGCGATGACCATGCGCCGCGTGAACGATGCGGACTGAGGTGAAGCGGTGATCGCCCCGGCGCACCGCGACGCAGTGCTCGCGGCCGATGCCTACCGGCGGGGGTTGTGGGTGCACACCACGCTGGCCGATTCGTTGCGCGCGGCGGCGGAGGCCGCACCACGGCGAACGGTGTTGGTGGACCGGGACACTCGGCTGGACTGCGCCACGCTCTATCGCGAGGCCACCGGGCTCGCGGCCGCCCTGCTGGCGCGGATGCCCGTCGGCAGTGTCGTGTCGTTCATGCTGCCGAACTGGCACGAGACCGCCGTGATCTACCTGGCCGCGACGCTGGCCGGGATGGTGGTGAACCCGATCCTGCCGTCGCTGCGCGACCATGACCTGCGTGTGATCCTCGAAGACGCCGAAACCGCAATGGTCTTCATCCCGCACCGGTTCGGCGGGCACGACTACGCGGCGATGCTGCAGCGCGTCACCGCCGCGATGCGCCCGGCCCCCGAAGTGGTGGTGCTGCGCGGCGAACCCGGTCCCCACACGCCCTACCCGGCCCTGGTAAGGCATCAGCGGGGCCCCGCGGCGTTGCCGTCCCTGAACCCGGACGCCGTGCGGATGGTCCTCTACACCTCCGGCACCACCGGCCGCCCCAAAGGCGTGCTGCACAGCCATAATTCGATGCACGCGCTGATCTGTCAGATCCGTGACAGCTGGGACATCGGTTCGGGCGACGCGTTCCTGGTCGGATCGCCGATCGCCCACATCGGCGGCTCGATCTATGCCTTCGAATGCCCGCTGCTGCTGGGCGCCACCGCGGTGCTGATGGACCGCTGGGATCCCGCCGCGGCCGTGGCGCTGATGAATGCCGAGCGGTGCACCCACATGGCCGGGGCCACGCCGTTCCTGCAGCAGCTGTTGTCGGCCGCCGAGCACGCCGGCACGCGACTGCCCGACCTGAGGGTGTTCATCTGCGGCGGCGCCGCCGTATCGCCCTCGCTGATCCGCCGCGCCACCGAGTATTTCACCCAAGCGGTGGTCACCCGGGTGTACGGCTGCACGGAGGTGCCCGTGGCGACGGTCGGCGCACCCCGACGCGACGAAGCCCAGCAGGCCGCAGCGACCGACGGGAGGCCCGGCATCGCCGAGATCAGGCTCACCGCGCATGAAGCCGCGCCGCCCGGCGACGGGGAAATCTGCGTGCGGGGCCCGCAGATGCTGCTGGGCTACCGGCATTCCGAGGACGACGCCGACGCGTTCGATGCGGCGGGGTTCTTCCGCACCGGAGACCTCGGACGCTGGGTCGATGACCAGTACCTCGTGGTGACCGGGCGGGCCAAGGACGTCATCATCCGCAACGGCGAGAACATCTCCGCCAAGGAAGTCGAGGACCTGCTCGCCGCGCACCCGGGCATCGCGGAGATCGCCGTCGTCGGGCTGCCCGACGAACGCACCGGGGAAAGGGCCTGCGCGGTGATCGTGCCCGCGGGCGCGGCGAGACCGGACGTCGCGAGCCTGCTTTCGCACCTCGAGAGCAGGGGCGTCGCGAAATTCAAAGCGCCGGAACAGGTCGTCATCTGGGAGGCGCTCCCGAAAAACGACGCCGGGAAGATACTCAAGCATCAGATCCGAGCCGCGCTGAGCGCCGCCGACTAAGGATGGGTGAGATGCAGGTTGCAATCGTCACGGGGGCCAGCAGCGGCATCGGCCTGGGCTGCGCCAAAAGGCTTGCCGAGCAGGGCATGGCGATCGTCGGCGCGGGCCGCGACGAGGGCCGCCTGGCCGAACTGGAAGCGGCCGTCGGCGATCCGGATCGCGTCGCGACGCTCGCGGTCGACCTGACCCACGACGACGCGCCGCAACGCATCGTGGATCTCGCGGTCTCTCGGTGGGGCCACATCGACTTCTTGATCAACAACGCCGGCGTCGGCAGCCCCAAGCCGCTGCACGAAACCGATGACGAAACCCTGGACTACTTCCTGGGTTTGATGCTGCGGGCGCCGTTTCGACTCGCGCGTGACGTGCTGCCCCATCTGCGGCCCGGCTCGGGAATTGTCAACATCACGTCCACCTTCGCCGTCATCGGCGGGCTGCGCGGCGGCGCCTATTCCGCCGCCAAGGGCGGCCTGACCGCCTTGACCACGCACATCGCCTGCCAGTACGGGGCGTCGGGCATCCGCTGCAACGCCGTCGCTCCCGGTGTGACGATGACGCCCATGGTCGAGAAGCGCCTGGCGGACGAGCGATTCCGCAAGATCAACACCGAGATGACCCCGCATCAGCGGTTGGGCACGATCGACGACATCGCCAGCACCGTCGCGTTCTTGTGCTCGCCGGGCGGAAGTTTCATCAATGGGCAAACGATCGTCGTCGACGGCGGCTGGAGCTCGACGAAGTATCTGTCGGAGTTCGCGCTGGCGTCGCAGTGGATCGCGCCATGAACCCGTCGAGGAGGTCGCAATGAAGTGTCGCGCCGCTGTGATCCGCGGGGTCGGCAGGGAGTGGGAGATTCACGACATCGAGCTCGACCCGCCCCGGGGCGGCGAGGTCCTGGTGCGGATGGCCGTCGCCGGAGTCTGTCACTCCGACGATCACCTGTTCACCGGTGATGTGGTGCCGACGCCGGAGGCGCTGGCCGCGAGCGGTCAGCCGGCACCGGACTGGTTTCCGCTCCTCGGGGGCCACGAGGGTGCGGGCGTCGTCGAAGAGGTCGGGCCTGGCGTGACGACGGTGCGGCCCGGGGACCGCGTGGCGCTGTCGTTCATTCCCGCGTGCGGCAATTGCCGGTTTTGCGTGAACGGTCAGAGCTACATCTGCGATATCGGTGCGAGCCTGTTCACCAAGGAGATGCCGACCGACGGCACGTGCCGCCGGCACCTGGGTGACGAAAACCTGTTGGCTTATGGGCAACTCGGCACGTTCGCCGAATATGCGGTGCTGTCTGAGCGGTCGGTCATCAAGATCGACGACGCGACTCCGTTCCACGCCGCCTCCCTCGTGTCGTGCGGTGTCAGCACCGGCTGGGGATCGGCGACGATATCGGCGGGCACCGAGCCCGGCGACACCGTCGTCGTGATCGGCACCGGTGGCGTTGGGATGAACGCCCTGCAGGGTGCGCGCGCCGTCGGCGCGAAATATGTCGTGGCCGTCGATCCCGTTGAATCCAAGCGGGATTCGGCGAAGTTCTTCGGTGCCACGCATACCGTCGCCTCCGCCGAGGAGGCGATGCCGTTGGTCAACGAGATCACCGCGGGCGTCATGGCCGACCGGGTGGTCGTCTGCCCCGGCGTCGTGCGCGCGGAGCTGATCCCGTTGGCGATGTCGCTGCTGCGCAAGGGCGGGATCTGCGTGCTCACCGGCATCACCCCGTTCACCGAGCCGCCGGTTCCGTTGGTGCTGCAGGAGATGACGCTGTCGGCCAAACAACTCAGGGGGGCGCTGTACGGCGGGATGAATCCCCGCACCAGCGTGCCTATGCTGCTGTCGTTGTATCAGGCCGGCGCGTTGAAGCTCGATGAGCTGGTCACCCGCCACTACCGGCTCGACGACATCAACGAGGCGTTCACGGACCTGCGGGACGGCCGCAACATTCGCGGCATCATCGAGTTCGGCGGCGCGTAGTGGCGATCGTGAGCGCGGCGTCGCCGGGTGAAACGGGTCGCCACCATCAGGACCCGCTATCAGCGGGTTTCGAAGTGGCGGCGGATGCCCGCCAGCATCTCGACGTGCGCCTTGACCGCCTCGCGCGCGGTGACCCCGGCCAGCGGCCGCGGTGCGGCGATCCGTATCCGCTCGGTGACCCGGGTGCCACCGTCGCTCGGCGCGAAGCTCACCGTCCCGCGCAAGCGCACCCCCGGTGACTGGTCGGCCTCCGTGGTCACGTCGCCGTCGGCGCGGACGTGCAGCCGCGCCCGGTAGGTGATCCGCATGGTGAACGGCCCCAACGGGATCCGGTCCACCACCCGGTAGCCCTGCAGGTAACCATCCGGCGTTTCGGTGCGCGAGGTGGCCTGCACGGACACGATCAGCGGGTGCACGAGCTTGATGTTGTCCAGGTCGACGTAGAAATCGCGGACGTCGTCCGGCGGCGCGGGCACGAGTTCGCTCAGCGTCTTTTCGGTGTGGCTGACCCACCAGCTCATTGGTACAACTCCGCGACGAGAACGCCTGTGCGCCACCAGACCAACGCGACCAGCACGCCCAGCACCAGCACGCTCGCCGCGGCCTGGACCAGGCTGCGCACTTGCTTCGGCGGGTAGACATAGGCCGCGGCGACCACGACACCGGTAACGAGCCCGCCCAGGTGCCCCTGCCAGCTGATCGCGGGGGCGACGAACGTGAAGACCAGGTTGATCGCGATGACCACGACGACCCAGCGGACGTCGAGGGCCAGCCGCTTCCCGACCACGAACGTGGCGCCGAAAAGGCCGAAGATCGCGCCCGACGCGCCCGCCGTCGCGGAGTTCGTCGTCAGCAGGTAGACCAGGACCGAGCCGCCCAGCCCGCTCAGCGCGTACAGCGCCCCGAATCGCAGTCGGCCCAGCCAGCTTTCGAGCGCCGGTCCCACGACGTACAGCGCCCACATGTTCAGCAGCAGATGCATCGCGCCGTAGTGCAGGAACGCCGAGGTCACCAGGCGGTACAGCTGGCCGTCCGCGACGGCCGGCGACCACAGGGAGAGCTGCTTCTCCAAATTCCCCACCGCCAGCTGCGCGATGAACACCGCCACGTTCACGGCGATGAGTGCGTAGGTGACCACCGGCGCGCCCGATCGCTGCCGCCCGCCGAAACGCGTCCGCGGTTGCCGGATGGTTCGGGCCCCCTCCTGCACGCATTCCACACACTGGTGACCGACCGCGGCGCTGCGCATGCAGTCCGCGCAGATGTAGCGTTCGCAGCGGTTGCAGCGGAGGTAGGTGCGGCGTCCGGGATGCCGGTAGCAACTCGGGGCCTCGGCCGGCGACTCCGGCGCGCTGGGTCCGCTCATCGGATCATTCTCACCCGGTTCACCGTATTTCGCGGGCCCCGACGGTGCCTTACTGTGTTTTTCGTGGAGTCACCGACGTGACTGGAGTTGTCGAGCGCTACCTGGACTGCCTGGCCGCACACGATTGGGACGGCCTGGCCGCAACGATCGCCGACGAGGGCTTGGTCCGTGAGGGCCCGTTCTGCGACGTCGTCGAGGGCAAGCAACACTACGTCGCCTACTTGCGCAAGGTGTGCACCACGCTGCAGGGCCACCGGCTGCAGGTGCAGCGGGTCTCGCACGTCGACTCCCGGGTGTCCTACGCGGAGCTGACCGAGGCGTTCGAGATCGACGGCGTGGCCGCGACGTGGCCCGAATGCATCCTTTTCGAGCAGGGCGGCGACGGCCTGATCTCTCACGTCAGCGTGTTCTTCAAGCAGCCCGGGGCCGCCCCGAGTTAGGCGGTCGAGCGTCGACTTGTTGTCGGGGATTTCGGCGGCGGTTTCAAGCGGTCGATTCTTCAAACAACTCGACGTTCGACGCGCGAAGTGTTCCTTCCCTCGGTCCCGGAATTGACCTAACGTGTCATGGATGGAGGCGGACGGAACACCGGAGTCGGTGCCGGTCGAGAAATTGCACTCGGGCGACCCGATCACCGATTGTGGCCAGCGGTACATCGTCCTCGAATCGAAAACCATCGGCGACAGCTGCGTGGTTCTCGAACTCGAGTCCAGGGTGGACCACCAGCTGCAGGTCATCGAGAAGTCTTTCCCGGCGGGCTACCAGGTGGGCCGGGCGAACCACCGGATCTTGTAGCGGAATTCCCGCACCGCTTCTGCGCGCGTAGCCGGTCGACGGCTACCGCGCATTCGTGTTTCTGGGCGCCCGAATAACTGGCGGTATTCGAAATCGTCGTTCCGCCAACCCAGTTCGGCGGCCACGACGTACCCACCGTGACGCCTGTCAGTAGCCTGCCTCTCGACGCGCGAGTTTTCGCCCAGGTTTGGCGGTGCCCCAAGCCGGTAACCTTTCCGCAAGGAAGCGATTTGCACCCCCTGGTAACCGAGCGAATCCCGGCGCGCCGCGCTCGTCGGCGTCACCGTGTGCCGTCCGCGCAGCCCAGCTGTGGACAGGCCCGTGACGCGCCAGGATCATTAGGCGCGGTAGACGTATGTGGAGGGTGACGGAATGAAGATTCCGGGCGTGGCCAGCGTCGTCGCTGGCGTGACCGGCGGGGCCGCGCAGGTGGTGCGGGCCGGCGTCTCCTCCGCGGCCGGCGCGGCGGGGGCGGTGCAGATGCTCGCCAGCCCGGTGGTGGAACTGGCCGGCCCGGTGGTCCAGTCGATGGTTCACACCACGGGCCGGGCGATCGGCGTGGGCTCCGAATCCGACGGCTCCCGCGGCGACGTCAGCCCGCCGGTGCGCTGGCAGAGCGGGCGCCGGGTGCATTTCGACCTCGATCCGTTGCTGCCCTTTCCGCGCTGGCACGAGCATGCGGCGGTGGTCGAGGAACCGGTTCGCCGCATTCCCGGCGTGGCCGCCGCCCACGTCGAGGGCGCACTCGGCCGGCTCGTGGTCGAACTCGAGAGCGAGGCCGACAGCGACGCGGTGCTCGACGAGGTGCGCGACGCGGTGTGCCACGTCGCCGCCGACCTGAACTTGACGGGCCCGAGGTCGGGGGCACCACGGACCGCGCCGTTCGCCGACCCGGGTAACCCGTTGGCGATCCTGGTCCCGTTGACCGCGGCGGCGATGGACGTCGCGGCGATCGGTGCGGCGGTCACCGGCTGGCTGGGTCGGCTGCCCGTCGCGCCGCGCAGCGCCCGCGCCGCGGCCGCCCTGCTCAATCACCAGCCACGCGTGGTCGCCGTGCTGGAGTCGCGGCTCGGTCGCGTCGGCACCGACATCGCGCTCAGCGCCTCGACCGCCCTGGCCAACGGGCTGACCCATGCCGTGGGCACGCCCCTGATCGATCTGGCCCAACGCAGCCTGCAGATCTCCGAAGCGTCGGCTCACCGGCAGCGATGGCGGGAGCGGGAGCCCGAGCTGGCCTCCCCCAAGCGGCCGCAGGCCCCGGTGGTTCCGGTCATCTCCTCGGCGGGCCCCAAAACGCAGGCGCCCCGGCACAATTGGGCCGCGGCCGCGGCGGGCGAGGTTTCCCACGTGGTGGTCGGCGGGGCCATCGACGCGGCCATCGACACCGCGAAGGGCTCGATGGCCGGCCCCGTGGAGGAGTACGTCGACCAGGCGGCGAACGCCTCGCTGATCGCCGCGGCCGGCGCGCTGCTGGCCGGCGGCGGCACCGAGGACGCGGCAGGCGCGCTGCTGGCCGGCGTGCCGCGAGCGGCGCACGCCGGCCGGCAGGCGTTCGCCGCCGTGTTGGGCCGCGGGCTGGCCAACGCCGGACAACTGGTCCTCGACCCCGGCGCGTTGCGCCGGATGGATCGCGTGAAGGTGGTCGTCATCGACGGAGCGGCGCTGCGGGGCGACAACCGCGCTGTGTTGCAGGCCCAGGGCGACATCCCGGGTTGGGACGAGGACCGGGTCTACGAGGTCGCCGACGCGCTGCTGCACGGGGAGGAGGCGCCCGAACCGGACCCGGACGAGCTGCCGGCCACCGGCGCACGGTTGCACTGGATCCGCGCCCAGGGCCCCTCGGCGACGCCCGCCCAGGGGCTCGAGCACGCCGACCTGGTGGTCGATGGCGAACGCGTCGGCAGCGTCGACGTGGGCTGGGAGGTCGACCCGTTCGCCATCCCGCTGCTGCAGACCGCCGCCCGGACCGGGGCCCGGGTGGTGTTGCGCCACGTCGCCGGGACCGAAGACCTGACCGCCAGCGTCGCGGTGACTCACCCGCCGGGCACCCCGCTGCTGCAGCTGGTGCGCGACTTGCGGACGGATCGCGGGCCGGTATTGCTCATCACCGCGCTGCACCGGGACTTCGCGTCGACGGACACGCTGGCGGCGCTGGCCATCGCCGACGTCGGGGTGGCCCTCGACGATCCGCAGGCGGCGACGCCGTGGACCGCGGACATCATCACCGGCACCGATCTGGCGGCCGCGGTCCGGATCTTGTCGGCGCTGCCGGTGGCCCGGGAGGCGACGGAATCCGCGGTGCGCCTTGCCAAGGGCGGCAGCACCCTGGCCGGCCTGCTGCTGGTCACCGGTGATCCCGCCTCGGCCAACCCGCTCGCGCTGCAGCGCTGGCTCAACCCGGTCAACGCGGCGGCCGCGGCCGCGTTGGTGCAGGGCACCTTCTCGGCCGGCAGGGTGTTGCGCCTGGCCGACCCCACGCCGCAGCCGCTGACGGCGTGGCACGCCCTGGATCCCGAGATCGTCTACTCCCGCCTGACCAGCCGCACGCGACCGCTTGCCGTCGAGCCCGGAATCGCGCCCTGGCGACAGGTTCTCGACGATTTGTCCTACAACCCGGTCGTCGCCCCGCTGCGGGGTCCGGCGACCCGGGTGGGCCGGCTGCTGTCGGCGACGCGGGCCGAGCTCGCCGATCCGTTGACGCCGATCCTGGCCGTGGGGGCGGCGGCGTCGGCCATCGTCGGCAGCAACGTCGACGCGCTGCTGGTGGCCGGCGTGATGACCGCCAACGCGATCGCCGGCGGGGTGCAACGGTTGCGCGCCGAGGCGGCCGTCGCCGAACTGTTCGCCGAGCAGGAAAAGCACGCGCGCCGCGTCGTGCTCCCGACCGTGGCGACGGCGCACCGCCGGCTCGAGGCGGCTCGCACGACCGAACGCACCGTCACGGTGAGCGCGAAATCGCTGCGCCCGGGCGAAATCATCGACCTCGCCGCGCCGGAAGTGGTACCGGCGGACGCGCGACTGCTGGTGGCCGAGGACCTGGAGGTCGACGAGTCCTTCCTCACCGGCGAATCGCTGCCGGTCGACAAGCAGGTCGAGCCCGTCGCCGCCGCCGAGTCCGACCGGGCAAGCATGCTGTTCGAGGGCAGCACCATCGTGGCCGGGCGCGCGCGGGCGATCGTCGTCGCGACCGACGCCGCCACCGCCGCTCAGCGCGCGCTGACGGCGATCGCCGATGTCGAATCGGCCGCGGGCGTGCAGGCCCGGTTGCGGGAGCTGACCAGCAAGGTGCTTCCGTTGACCCTGGCCGGCGGCGCCGCCGTGACGGGTTTGGCGCTGGCGCACCGTGGTTCGCTGCGGCAAGCGGTCGCCGACGGCGTCGCCATCGCCGTGGCCGCCGTTCCCGAGGGCCTGCCGTTGGTGGCCACCCTGGCCCAGCTCGCCGCCGCCCAGCGGTTGTCACGGCGGGGGGCGCTGGTCCGCACGCCGCGCGCCATCGAAGCGCTCGGCCGGGTCCAGACGGTGTGTTTCGACAAGACCGGCACGCTCACCGAGAACCGCCTGCGCGTCGTTTCCGCTGTGCCACGCGAGACCAGCGCGCAGGGCCCGCTCCCCGAAGCCGGCGACCCGCAGGGCGCCGAGGTGCTGCGCATCGCCGCGCGGGCGTGCACCCAGCCCCACAACGGGCAGGGCCACGCCCACGCCACCGACGAGGCCATCCTCACGGCCGCCAATTCTCTTGACAGCCAAGTCGATTCGGAATGGACAGTGATCGCGGAGGTGCCGTTCGAATCCAGTCGCGGCTACTCCGCCTCGATCGGCAGCGCTAACTCGGCCGGGCCGATGCTGATGGTCAAGGGGGCGCCCGAGCAGATCCTGCCGCGTTGCCGGTTCGCCGATGCGGACGCCGATTCCGACCACGCGGAGTCGCTGGTGATGCGCCTGGCCGAGCAAGGCCTGCGGGTGCTGGCCGTGGCACAGCGCCGCTGGGACGGCGGGACCACCGAGGAGGACACCGACGCCGATAACGTCGACGCCGCCGCGCACGAGTTGGAATTGGTCGGCTACGTCGGATTGGCGGACACCGCGCGGGCGTCGGCGCGGCCCCTGATCGAGACGCTGGTCGAGGCCGGTCGCAGGGTGGTGCTGATCACCGGCGACCACCCGGTGACGGCCCGCGCGATCGCCCGCCAGCTCGGCCTGCCGTCGGACGCGCGAGAGGTCAACGGCGCCGAGCTCACCGCCCTCGACGAGGACGCCCGGGCCAAGCTCGCCGCCGACGTCGGAGTCTTCGCGCGCGTCAGCCCGGAGCAGAAGGTGCAGATCGTCGCGGCGTTGCAGCACAGCGGGCAGGCGGTCGCGATGGTCGGCGACGGGGCCAACGATGCCGCCGCGATCCGGATAGCCGACGTGGGCATCGGGGTGAGCGGCCGCGGTTCGTCGGCCGCGCGGGGCGCCGCCGATATCGTCTTGACCGACAACGACCTTGGCGTGCTGATCGACGCGCTGGTCGAAGGCCGCGGGATGTGGGGCGGCGTGAAAGACGCGGTCAGCATTCTGGTCGGCGGCAACGTGGGTGAGGTGCTCTTCACCATCATCGGCACCGCGCTGGGGACCGGTCGCGCGCCGGTGGGCACGCGTCAGCTGCTGTTGGTGAACCTGCTGACCGACATGTTTCCCGCGCTCGCGGTAGCCGTCACCCCGCAGTACCCGCAGCCCGAAGAGGACGAGGACGGCGTCGACCGCGACGCCGAGGAATTGCAGCGCGCCTTCCAGCTCGCGGCGCTGTCCGAGCCCTCGCCGTCGCTCGACGCTCCGCTCATGCGCCAGATCGTCACCCGCGGCGCCGTCACCGCCGCCGGCGCGACGGCAGCATGGGCCATCGGCCGCTGGACCCCGGGCACCGAACGCCGCACGGCGACCATGGGTCTGACCGCACTGGTCACCACGCAGCTCGCGCAGACGCTGCTGACGCGCCGCCACAGCCCGCTGGTCATCGCCACGGCGCTGGGCAGCGCCGGCGTCCTGGTGGCCATCGTCCAGACCCCCGGCGTCAGCCAGTTCTTCGGCTGCACGCCGCTGGGGCCCGTCGCCTGGTCCGGCGTGATCGGTGCGACGGCCGGCACCACCGCCGTGTCGGTGCTGGCGCCCAATTGGCTGGCCAAGAGGGTCGCCGCGCTCGAACCCAAGCAGCTCGAGGCCTGGGCCGGCTCAGGTGGATAACTCCTTGCGCACCACCTTGCCGGCCGGGTTGCGCGGAATGCTGTCGACGATGTTGATGTCCCGGGGCTGTTCGAAGCGGGACACCCTGCCCTTCAGGTAGTCCCGCAACGCCGACGGGTCGATGCCGCGTCCGGGCCGCGCGACGACGAAGGCGGCCAGTCGATGACCGAACCGCTCGTCGGGAACGCCGATAACCGCGTTGTCGGCGACGTCGGGGTGCTCGGCGAGCGCGTTCTCCACCGCGCGCGGGTAGACGTTCTCGCCCCCCGAGATGATCATGTCGTCCTCGCGGCCGACGATGAAAAGTCGTCCGGCGTTGTCGAAATAGCCCATGTCCCCGGTGCTCGTCATGTTCTCGACGACGGCCTTGGCCTCCCCCGAGCCCTCCGTGTAGCCCTCGCTCGCCAGCTCGCCGCCGACGAAGATGCGTCCGGTGACGCGCGGCCCGACGGGTCGGTCGTTCTTGTCGAAGATGCGCACCGGGCAGCCGGCGACCGGTTTTCCGACGGTCTCGGGCGCCTCCCGCAGGTCGGCCGGCGTTGCCAGGGCGCCGATGCCGACTTCGGTGGAGCCGTAGCCGTTGTAGAGGATCTCGCCGTAGGCGTCCATGAACCGCTGCCCCAGGGTGGGGTCCAACCGGTCTCCGCTGGACAGCGCGACGCGCAGGTAGGGCAACGGGTTTCGGGCCCGCACCCGCTGCGGCAGGTCAAGGATGCGCGCGAGCACCACCGGCACCGCGGTGAACGCGTCGGCGCGGTGTAGCGACGCCTGCGCCAGCGCAGCCTCGGCGTCGAAGTCGCGATGCGTCAGCACGGTTCCGCCCAGGGCCACCGTCAGCATCAGCATGCCGAGGCCCAGCCCGTGAAACATCGGCATCGCCACCGAGATTCGCGAACCGGTGCGCAGCCCGGTGCGATCGAGGATCGTCACCCAGACACCCACCGCCGAACGCAGCTGCGGGGTGCGGGGCACTCCCTTGGGCTTGCCGGTCGTGCCCGACGTCAGCAGAACGATCCGCCCGGGCGCGGCCACTGGCGGCCGCGGACCCTCGTCGGGCGCATCGACCGTGGCGGGATCGACGAGGGTGACATCTGCCTGGGCGGCGTGCGCCCGCTCGGCGAACTCGTCGTCGGCGACGATCGTGGTGATCCGGTGTGTGCTCAGCGCGGCGGCCAGCGCGTCGGTGCGGAAGTCCGTGTTCACGAGCACGACGTCGGCGCCGACGAGCGCAATCGCGAAGAACGCCTTGACGAACCCCCGCCCGTTGCGGCACATGACGCCGACCGCGCTACCGGGTCCCTCGCCGCCGTCGGACAGCACGCGGGCGAGCGCTTCGGCCTCCCGGTGCAGGTCCCGGTAGGTGAGGGCGCCGTCGTCGTCGACGATGGCCGCCCGGTCCGGCCACCGCGCCGCCGTGACGCCCAGCAGCGTGTAGGGATTCGTGCCGCCCCGCCGCGCCTCGCGGATCACCCGCACCACCGCGGCCGGGGAGGGCGGGCCCAGCAGTCCGGACCGCAGCAACGCCCGCGCCGCCGTCGCGATCACGCCGTCCTGGGACGCCGTCACGAGCGGCCCTCCCGCGCATCGGAATCGGCGAAGAAGCGACGGTGCCACAACCGGGCCGCGCGTTCGGCGGGCCCGGCCAGCAGCACCGACGCCAGCTCGGCGGGCCACACCCAGGGCGGTTCGTTGGTGCGGGGCCGCTCGATGACCGCCTTGGCGATGGCATCGGCGGCCTCATCCGGGGACATGCCGGGCAGCCGGCCCAGGATCGGAGTGGGTGCGATCATCCGGGTGCGGACCAGCGCGAAGTAAACCGACGTGACGTCCACACCGTCGACGTGTAATTCCGGCGCCACGCTGCGCAGCCAGCGGTCGAACGCGCCCTTGGACGCCTGGTAAGCGCCCCACTGCGGCCCGGGGACGAGGCGCACCCCGACGCTCGAGACGTTCACGATGTGTCCGGCGCCGCGCTCCCGCATCGCCGGTAGCACGCCCAGCAGCAGCCGGATCGGTCCCAGGTAGTTGATGTCGATGGTGCGCTGAAAGTCGTGCGGGCGGTCGTACTGGTCGTGCAGCGACCGGCGCAACGACTTGCCGGCGTTGCTCACCACGATGTCGACCGGGCCGTGGTCCTCGGTGATCTGCTTCGTCAGCGCGCTGACGGCCGCCTCGTCGGTGAGGTCGGTCGGATAGGCGACGGCCCGGCCGCCGCCCGCGTTGATCGCCGCCGCAAGATCCTCCAATTTTTCCGCCGACCGGGCGACGCCGAGCACCGTCGCCCCGGCCGCGGCCATCGCACGGGCCGTCGCTTCGCCGATTCCGTAGGACGCGCCCGTCACCAATACCGTCTTGCCGGAGACGGTCTCGCGCAGCTTGTCGGGGTCCGAGACCCGCGCCGGATTGGCCACTCGGTCGGTGACCGCTGCCAGGGCTCGCTGGAAGGGCTGTGCCATCACGTTCACGTTCGCTGCCGCATTCACTTGAGAATTGCGCGCCGAGGGTGCGGCTCTGGCTTGACCGCGCGCCCCGACTCGGGCTACAGCTAGCAGACCACACCGGGCTACCGGACCGCCCCCTGGGCCCGCGTTTATCGTCCGGTGCCGGCCGTCTCCGAGCGAACCGACGAGCCAATTTACGACTCTGAAACAATTGCCAGAAAAAACACTGTTTAGGCAACGGTTTCCATGGGCACAATTGCGGCATGATCGCACGTCAACTCCCTCGTTTCCTTGGTTCCGCGGCGGTCGCGGCGGCCGGGCTCAGCGCCTCGGTCCTCGCGCCTGCCATCCCCTTCGCCTCCGCCCAATGCCCGGACGTCCAGGTGGTGTTCGCCCGGGGCACGGGTGAGCCCCCGGGCGTCGGGCCGACCGGGCAGGCGTTCGTCGATGACCTGCGCTCGCGCGTTGGCGGAAAGTCGCTCGACGTGTATCCGGTCAACTACCCCGCCAGCAATGAGTGGGACACCGGCCTCGACGGCATCAGGGACGCCGGCGCGCACGTCGTGTCGATGGCGCACGACTGCCCGAACACCAAGATGGTGCTCGGCGGCTACTCGCAGGGCGCGGCCGTGATGGGCTTCGTCACCTCGGCCGCCGTGCCGGACGGGGTCGACCCCGCCACGGTGCCCAAGCCGCTGGATCCCGCGGTGGCCGACCACGTTTCGTCCGTCGTCCTCTTCGGCATGCCCAACGTACGCGCGATGAACTTCCTCAATGAGCCCCCGGTCGCCATTGGTCCGCTGTATCAGCCCAAGACCATCAAGGTGTGCGCGCCCCAGGACCCGGTGTGCTCGGACGGCATGGACTTCGCCGCGCATAACACCTACGCGTCCGACGGGTCGATGATCGACAAAGGTGCGGCGTTCGCGGCCGGCCGCCTGGGCGCCGGCGGCGCCACGACGGTCGGGGCCCCCGGCGGAGGCTTTGGCAGCTAGGTCGCCCAGCCGCTAATCCCGGCGGAGCCCTTGTTGCGCATCAGGTGATCCGCCAGGAAGCCGTGGTGCGGGATTTCGGGGGCCGCGTAGAAGGTCGGGGACGGGTCACGGTAGACGTTGGCGATCGTCGGTTCGTCGACCAGGTCGTCGAGTAGGCGGTCGTCGCCGGTGATGGCCGTGACGACCAGGGAGTGCCGCAGCGGCTCGACGCCGGCGGCCCGGGACCAGGGCGACACCCACACGCACGGAAACGGCAACTCGGCGTTGAGCTTGTCGGTGGGCCGGCCGGAGCCGGGTTCGGCCAGTAGGTGCACGGCCGGGCGCAGCGCGGCGTACCCGTCCCCGACCTCCGCGACCACCTGATCGGCGCCGAGCAGCGGCGTCGTTCCGGCGGCCTTGGCCGCCAGGTAGTTCGCCACCGCCCGCGCCTGCTCCAGAGGTTGGGTGGGCAGGATCGCGCGCTCGTCGTCGCTGGGCAGCGGCGGGATCGTCGCGAGCCGCTCGGCGATCGCCCGGGCCAACGGGGCGGGGTCGCCCTCGTAGAGCACCGCGGTGGCGTTCACGCAGGCCATGCCGCCCAGGTTGGCGATCGAGTCGACGACCAGGTCGAGGTGGTCGCGCCAATCCCGATCGGCGGTGATCAGGATCTTGGTGCGCCCGGGTCCGTTCACCACCACCGCGGGCTCGCCGGCGTACTTGTCCACCACGTCCTGGCCGCCGTAGACCATGGCGACGTCGGCCGACCGGACGATTTCGTCGGCTCCGCCGTGGTCGGTGGGCAGATAGGCGGCGTCTTCGGGCCGAAACCCCGACTGCCGCAGGGCGTTCACCAGTCGGTGCGCGGTCAGGGGCTCGCGGCGCGAGGGGCGGACCGCCACGCGGTACCCCAGCGCCAGCGCCTGGGGCCACAGGCCGTGTACGCCGGGGCCATTCCCGGCCGCGTGCACGGCGAACACCTCTCCGCGGCGGGCCCACACCGCGCCGCCACCTGTGGGCACCTCGCGCCAGTCGAGCGCGGCGCCCACCGGTCGGGCCGCTCGCACGGCATCGAAGGCGGTGGCGACGGCGTCGGCCACGCCGCGGGCCCCGGCGCGGGTCACCGCGATCGGCAGGCCGGAGATGCCGCTGGCCAGCCGAACATAGTCCTCGAAATCGAGCCCGCCGATGGCGGCGGTGGCGAAGAGCTCGGCCGCTTTGCCCAGCGCCGCTTCGCGCTCCCCGACGGGCAGCGGCCGGATCCTGCGCTGAGCGGTGATGGTGCGCGAAACATACAGCGGGGGAACGATGCTCAGCTCGGCAACGGCAACGCCGGCGGTGCTGGTGATGATTTCGCGGTTGCGGGTGCGATAGTCGCCGCCCGGACCGAGGGCGTCGATGCGCACCAAATCCGCTGCGGGGAAGGCTGGTTCGGGCCCCATCGGTCAGTACACGCCCTCGATGACGGCCTCGCCCTCGAAGGTGGTGACCGGCCGCACCGCGCTGACGGAGTCGCTGAGCTGACCCGCCGGGCCGGGCATTCGGATGGCCAGATCCCGTTCCAGGTTGTTCGGGATGAACATGCCCCTGCTGATGTGGTTCATCACCACCTGGCCCGGCTGCCCGTAGGGCACGCGTTCTCCGGTGTCGGGATCGACGACCCAGAACACGACGTACGGTGTGCGCGGGTCGAACACGAACGAGCCGTCGTCGGCGGTTCGGGTGACCGCTTGCGAGAGCACCATGGTGCTGCCGAAGGCCATGGTGATCGTCGTGTTCGGGAAGATGTCGCGAAGCAGGTCGAGCGTGTCGGCGTCCACATGCGCACCGCTGAGCAGCAGGTAGCGGATCTTGTCGTTCACCAGGTCCACCACGCGATCGTTGCGGGCGATGGCCTCGAGCAGCGGGGGGGTCGTATGGAGGTTGGCGACGTTCTGCGTCGCCAGCACGAACACGGCCTGCTCGATGACGTGGTCGACATAGGCGGCCACTTCGGCGGCCGCGTTGCGCGCGGCGAGTTTCTTCACCCAGCGGGGGTCGAGGTCGATCGCGTGGAAGACGGCGCCCAGCCGCCCGGACACCAAGCGGGAGAAGTAACCGACCCCGTGCGGGCCGCCGGGCATCAGGCACAAAAAGCCGTGGCCGCGGACAAAGCCGCCCGTGGCGAAGTCCTCGGTCTGCCACTGCACCACCTGCGCGATCCAGTCCGGCAGCTGCGCGGTCCGTTTCGGAGCCCCGGTGGTGCCGCCGGATTCGAATATCTGGGGCACCGGCGGGGGTGACCCGTAGCCGCGCGGCACGAGATCCTCCACCGGCACCTCGCGCAATTCGTTGACGAGGTTGGGGAACAAGCGCAGATCCGCGAAGCTCTTGACATCGGTCAGCGGGTCGAAGTCCAGCGTCCGGGCGGTCCGCAGCCAGAACGGCGAACCGGTGTGCTCGCCGAAGTGCCAGGCCATCGCGGCGGCCAGATAGGCCTCGGGGTCTTGGATCGGAACCGACCGGGGAACCTCGAGCAGCGAAAAATCGCCCATAGCCACCGATCCTGTCACAGGAGCCGGCTCGGCAGGGCCGCGCGCGGGGCGCCGGGCGCACGCGCGGTGAACGTTGCCCCACACCGCGGGAAACGCTTCGTGGCCAACCGGTTTCAGCCGCCGCGCGCCTGCCTGACCGCCTCGGCGACGGCGTCGTTGAAGGCGTGGTAGACCTCGCCGTAGCGGCCGTCGCGTTCGGCGAACCGCAGGGGCTTGACCCGCTCCACGATGATCTCGTCGGCCTCCGGTTGCGCCTCCAACAGACCGATCGTCTCCGCGATGTACTCGTCCAACGGCATCGCCCTGGGGTCGCTGGCGTCGAAGCCCCGCCCGCGCTGCAGCCCCGTCTGCACGTGCGGGGGCACGATTTCGATCACCTGCACCGCGGTCCCGCGCAGCTGGAAGCGCAGCGACTCGGTGTAGGAATGCAGCGCCGCCTTGGTCGCGCAATACGTCGGCGTGACGGCGCTGGGCACGAACGCCAGGCCCGACGTGACGTTGAGGATCGCCGCCCGCGGCTTCTTCAGCAGCGACGGCAGCAGCGCCGCCGTGAGCCGGATCGGGCCCAGCAGGTTGATCGCGACGGTCAGCTCCGCCACGCTGGGGCCGGTCGTGGTGAGGTCCTCGAAGCGCTGGACGCCGGCGTTGTTGATGAGGACGTTGAGGTCCGGATAGTGGTCGGTCACCTCGGTGGCGAACCGGCGGATGTCGGCGGGATCGCCCTGATCCAGCGACAGCGTCCGGATGCCCGGGTTGGCGTCGGCGACGTCCCGCAGCGGCTCCCGCCGCCGGCCCGCGATGACCACCGTGTTGCCGAGCCGGTGGAGCGCCTCGGCGAGGCCGCGGCCGATTCCGCTGCCGCCCCCGGTCACCAGCACCGTATTGCCCGTCATCCGCATTGCCGCTCCCCTCCGTCCAATCAGTACTGTCTCACCTTCGTCCTTTCGCGGACCGCTGGGTAGAGCCGACGTCGGTGCGGACGACCCGGCGAAGCTAGCGGTGCGCCGGATCTTCGTCGACGCGCGTGGGCCACACCGCGTAGAACTGCACGTCACCGCGCTCGTGGGGCGGACCCGGCAATGCGCTCGACCTGTCGAGCCGGAACGGTCAGCTCCAGCTGCGTGCCGGGCAGCACGGCGGCGCCCACGACGTGGGTACGCCACGACGACGGCAACGCCGAACGGCTGCTGCGCCTCGGCTAAGCCGCGTGGTTGTGCAGGCGGCGCGGGTCGACGCCCGCGCGGCGCCACGCCGTGGCCGCCCAGGGCAGGTAAATGAACGCCACCGGCAGCCGGTTGATGAGCGGATTGAGCGCACGCACCACGGCGGTGAACCGCTGGAATCGCTTCTCTTTCTTCGCATCCCATTCCAGCTCGCACACCTCGCGCATCTGCTGCGGGAGCGTCCCGACCAGCACCAGGCGGGTGTAGGCGTTGAGCGGCGCCGAGAGGATGTTCCACAGCGGCTTGGGAATCCAGCGCGGGCCCGGTATGCCTTTGCGGATGTAGCCGGTGCCGTACAGGACGGTCTTGTGCGGGACGAACCGCTCGAGCATCTCGTCCCAGTAGGCGACGAACTCGTCGTAGGTCTGCGGCTGCCCCCGGTCGCTGACGCCGTAGAGGCCGTACCAGACCTTGCCCTCGTTGAAGATTCGTTCCTTTTCCGCCCGCGACAGCCGGCGGATGAACGTGTCGGTCGTGTAGATGACCTGGTCGACGAACGTGGCGTGCGCCCAATAGAACAGCTCCGGGTTGAGCGCGTGATACCGCGAGCCGTCGCTGACGGTGCCCTTGATCGGCTTGTGGAAATCCCGGACCTTGCGCCCCCACTCGTGCGGGTCGTCGGAGTAGACGGTCTTCATCAGCGGCGGCGCGGTTCGCTTGGCCCGGCCCAACGTGTCGCTGAAGATCACCGAGTGGTCCAGCACGCCCTGGGCGAGCTGCTCGATGCAGTTCTCCACACCGGCCGTGCGCTGGAATCCGAAGAATTGGGTGCGGTGGTCGCCGTAGAACTTCCAGATCAACGACTCGGGCCCCAGGCGGGGCACCGCCTGGGCCATCGCGTCGTCGACCGGCATGGGGACAGCCTCGCGAACGCCCGTGTCGAAATCCCGTTCAGCCCATTGCGCTGTCATCTGGTCCCCTCGCCGCCGCCGCGCGCATCCACACGTTGTGAACCAGAGAAACAAACGCGTATCTTTGTGTCAAATCGTCGTGCCGAACCTGCCGCGAAGGTCGTGAACCATGCCGAACCACAGCCTTGCCGGCGACCTCGGCGAGATGACCGATCTCGAGCGCACGATCCTGGATACCGCGCGGGCGGTCTTCGAGACCTACGGCGTGCGTCGGGCGAACATCGAGGACGTGGCCGCCCGGGCCGGCGTCAGCCGCAGCACCATCTACCGGCGTTTCCCGACCAAGGACGACCTGTTCGAGCAGGTGGTGCGCCGCGAAGCGGAACTCTTCTTCAGAACGCTCGACCAGGCGACCGCGGGCTGTGACCCGCGACAGGCCGTGATCGAGGCCTTCACGCTCGGCGTGCGCCTGGTCCAGGACTCGCCCCTGTACTCCCGGATCGCCGAAAGCGAGCCCGAACTCTTGGGGATGTTTTCCCGATCGCGGGCCTTTCCGATCGGCCAGTTCGCCGACGGGATCGCCCACACCCTGCGGCGGTGCGGGGCCGACGTGGCAGAACCCGACCTGGCCAATATCGCCGACATCCTGCTGCGCGTCGCCCTCGGCATCATCGTCTTTCCCACCGACCGACTCGACACCTCAAACGAAGCGGCGGTGCGGGACTACGCGGCCCGGTACCTCATCCCGATCATCGGCGCTTAGTCGAGGTGGAAGTGCGGCCCGACGTCCTGAGCAGGCCAGGGCAGGCTGGGGTTCACGTTGTAACATTCCTCCCGCGGCGGCCCTTGGGTCACGACACGGCCGTCATCGATCGTGTCTCCGGGTGCCTCGTGACAGCGCTGCCAGGTCCCGTTGGGCTGGATCGGAAAGTCACAGTACGACTCGAAAGGGGCCGTGGTCTGGCATCCCGCGGATGCCGAAGGCGCGAGCCCGACGCCCACGCTCACGAGTCCACCGACCATTGCCGATGCCGCAAGTCCCGCGATCACGTTTTTCATTAGTGGAGGCTACGACACTAGTTCTTGGGCCGCTACTCAACATGCGTCAAAAGGTGACACGGCCGCCGTCGATGCGGGTTCGACTTGTCGGTGCCCTGAATTAGCCTGATAGCCGTGGCTGGGTTTTCTGGCACACCACGCACCCGATACGCCAGTTGCGGTGAGACGGACATCGCCTACCAGGTGTTCGGCGATGGACCGATCGACCTGGTGCTGCTGCCCGGGCCGTCGATTCCGATCGACTCCGTCGACGCCGAGCCGTCGATGTACCGCTTTCACCGGCGACTGGCGTCGTTCGCCCGGGTGATCCGGCTGGATCAGCGCGGCATCGGGCTGTCCTCCCGCGTCCCCTCGACCGACGTGATCGGGCCGACGTTCTGGGCGAAGGACGTCGTCTCGGTCATGAACGCCGTCGGATGCGAGCGGGCCACGGTCGTGGCCCCGAGCTTCACCTCGATGACCGGGCTCACGCTCGCGGCCGAGTACCCCGAACGGGTGAGCAGCCTGGTCATCATCAACGGCGCGGCCCGCACCCTGTACGCCCCCGACTATCCGATGGGCGCCAAGGTCGAGGACCTCGACCCGTACACGACCGTCGCGATCGACCCGGACGCGGTCGACCAGGGCTTCGACATGCTCGGCATGATCGCTCCCAGCGTCGCCCGCGACGATGCCTTCCGCGCCTGGTGGGACGCCGCGGGCAACCGCGCCGCCTCGCCCAGCATGGCGCGCGCCATGATCCTCAGCATCCGGCACGCCGACGTCCGCGACACGCTGCCGAGGATCGCCGCACCGACGCTGATCCTGCACCGCGCCGAGTCCGACTTCACGCCGATCGCGAACGGCCGGTACCTCGCCGAGAACATCACCGGGTCGCGCTTCGTGGAGCTACCGGGCGCAGACACCCTGTACTGGGTGGGCAACACCGGGCCGATGCTCGACGAGATCGAAGAGTTCATCACCGGCATGCGGGGTGGTTCCGATGCCGAACGCCTGCTGACCACAATCGTGTTCACAGACATCGTCGGCTCGACCGAGCGGGCGGCGGAACTCGGCGACGGCCGGTGGCGCGACCTGCTGGACAACCACGACACCATCATTCGCCACGAGCTGCAGCGGTTCGGTGGGAAGGAAGTCAACACCGCGGGCGACGGATTCGTCGCCACGTTCTCCAGCCCGAGCGCCGCGCTCGCCTGCGCCGACGACATCGTCGATGCGGTGCGGGTGCTGGGCATCGAGGTGCGGGTGGGCATTCACGCCGGCGAAGTCGAGGTGCGCGGCGCCTTGAAGAACGACATTGCGGGCATGGCCGTGCACATCGGTGCGCGGGTGGCGGCGCTCGCCGAAGCCAGCGAGGTGCTGGTCTCCTCGACCGTGCGCGACATCGTCACCGGCTCGCACCACCGGTTCGCCGACCGCGGCGACAGCGCGCTCAAGGGCGTTCCGGGTCACTGGCGCCTGCACGCCCTGCTGCGCGAGCGCGCCGCCGTCAGGCGGTAGCGGCTAGGCTGGGTCCCGGCTCGCCGCAAGCTATTTGACCGAAGGAGTACGCGTGACCGACGTGCACGTCTCGCTGCCGCCCGCGCTGCGTCGAGCGCTCGAGCTGCTTGCCGACCCGCCGGCGGATCCGGACGTCAGCAAGGGCTACCTGGATCTGCTCGGCGCGGCATCAGCCGAGGCGGACACCGTCCCCAAGAACACCGGCCCGATCCAGGCGGCATGGGCCTCACCGATCGGGTCGATGTTGTATGACAACGCCCAGGCCCTGTCGCGCCGGCTGATCAGCGCGTGGGCGTTGCCCCTCGAGTGGCTGAACATCCCGCAGGGCGGCGTCGCGCTGGACGTCGGCTCGGGTCCGGGCAACGTCACCGCGTCGCTGGCACGCGCCGCCGGCCCCGAGGGGCTGGCCCTGGGTGTCGACATCTCCGAGCCCATGCTCGCCCGCGCGGTGCGCAACGAGGCGGGCCCGCAGGTTGGCTTCATCAGGGCCGACGCGCAACGACTTCCGCTGCGCGACAACACCGTTGACGCTGTGATCTCAACCGCCGTGCTGCAGCTGGTTCCGGATCCCGCGGCCGCCCTCGCCGAGATGGCGCGGGTGCTGCGCCCGGGCGGGCGGCTGGCCATCATGGTTCCCACCGTCGGGCGGGCCGCCCGGTTGTGGGAAAAACTGCCGAACGTCGGGGCGCATGTGTTCGACGACGACGAAATCGGCGACATCCTGGAAAGCAACGGGTTCGCCAGCGTGCGCGTCAAGAACTACGGCACCTTTCAGTGGGTGCGCGGCAAGAACGGCTGAGTCCGCTCGGGCGGGGCCAAATCAGCCCGCGCTCGCCTGGGCGAGCGTGGCGAGCCGGTCGATCGACTCGCGCAGCATCTCGGGTGTCGTCGAGCCGGCCCTCTCGAAGCGGGTGCTGTCGGTCAGCGCCGTCCAGTCGTAGGTGTGCGTCACGCTGGTGAGGGTGGCGTTGATCGGGTGGAGTTCCCAGCGCCAGAGGTGGCCTGGCGGCAGCTTTTTCGGTTCCGCCGGTCGCCACGCGATCGTGCTGCCCTCGATGAACTCCACCACGTGGTTCTCCCGCACGGCGCCGTTGGTCAGCGTCGTCTTGAAGACGTCACCCACCTGCCGGACGCGCTGCCCCGGAGCCGACGAGGCGAGGTTGTTGTTGCCGTCCCAGCTCGGCTGCTGTGCGGGATCGGCGATCAGTTCGAAAATCCGCTCGGCGCTAGCCGAGATCACACGGGTGGCGCTCACGATGCGTTCCGGTTCCATGCCGCTATCCAAACACGCGCGCCGGGGCGGTGCGGATGTGACTTTCGGCGAGCCCGTTGGGGACCTTCGACCGTCGAAGCCCCGCCAGGCCGGCTGCGATGGTGGTGGTGCCGGGTTCACCCGGTGGCCTGTCCGAAGTGCAGCAAGCCCATTTTTGGGTGAGGCCCCCACGGCCTGCTTGACCCACCGTCAGAAGACGGGGATCTGCCTTCGGACAGGCCATTTGACGTCAGCCGGTCCCGTTACCCCGCCCGGAGCGCCTCGACCGGTCCGGACAACGCCGCCTTCATGTATCGGGTGTCGTCATCGGCCAGCACCTCGGCGTCGCCCCGCTCGATGCCGTCGGCGATCTGCCGCGCCACCTCACGCGGGTCGTTCTTGGGCACGTCGAAACCGGAGGTCATCTCGGTCTCGGTGAAGCTCAGGTGAACGCCGGTGACCTGGGTGCCCTGCTTTTCCAGCTCGATGCGCAACGAGTTGGTCGCCGCCCACAACGCCGCCTTCGAATCGCCGTAGCCGCCGAAGCCGGCCACCCAGGACAGGATCGACGCGATGTCGACCAGCGCCCCGCCGCCGTTGTCGGCCAGGATCGGCGCGAACGCCTTGGCGATCCGCAGCGCGCCGAAGTAGTTCGTCTCGAACACCGCCCGCACCTCCTCGATGTCGCTGCCGAGCAGACTGTGCGCACCGATGATGCCGGCATTGTTGATCACAATGTCCGCGTCGGTCGCCGTAACGGCCAGCGCGGCAACCGAATCCGGGTTCGTGACGTCCAGCGCTATGCTGACCACCCGCGGGTCCTCGCTGGGCTTGGGCGACCGCGCCGTGGCGTAGACCTTGGTCGCGCCCCGGCGCAGCAACTCGGCCACGATGGCCTTGCCGAGCCCGCGCTGTCCGCCGGTGACGACGACCGTCGACCCCTTGATGTTGACCATGATGATGACTCCTTGACGTAAGTGAAACTGCTTTGCATCTGTCACCGTAGTTGACGGTAGCGACATAATCAAGTAGATTTTGATTATGTCTATGCCACGGTCTGCGTCACAGCGGTACCAGCTCGCCCCCGCCCCCGGCGGCCTCGCCCTCGTGCAGGACTTCCTCAACACGGCGGGCATCGAGGGATACGGGCCGGACCTGTTGTCCGACGGCGCGCTCGCGGACGGCTGGGTGGCCGGCGCGGTGCGGGCGTGGTCAGCCGCGCGCGGGCTGGAAGCGCAGCCACCGCCGCTGAATGACGCGGACCTGTCCAAGCTTCGGGCGCTGCGCGAGACGATCGCCCGGCTGGTCGCCGGGGAACCGCCGACGGGGCGCGGCTCGGTTCCGATCGCGGCGTCCCTACGGCTGTCGGCTACGGGCGAGGTGCGGCTCGAGCCCGCCGGCGCGGGGTGGCGCTGGCTGGCGTCGGCGCTGTGGGGAGAGGTTTTGCTCAGCCAGCAGGACGGCACCTGGCGGCGGATCAAGCGATGCCACAACCCACACTGCGCGTCGACGTTCTACGACCGCTCGAAGAACAACAGCGGGGTGTGGCATGACGTGAAGACGTGCGGTAACGCCGCCAACCTGCGGGCTTCCCGGGCCCGGCGGCGCGAACGCGACGGCACGGCCCGGCGCCCGGCGCGCGGGTAGCGTCCGGCCGCGCGGGCCGTCAGCAGCGCTCGACGCCCCTGGGCATGATCCGGGGCGCCGAAGCGCCTTGGCGTCGAGCGCCTTTGAGCACGGCCTGTAGGGCGTCGCACGCACGTGCCGCGATCGGGGCGACCACGTCGCGGTTGGTTGGGCGCGGACCGGTTCGGTCCTGCAGTGTTGACACGGTTGAAAATCCCTTGTCCGTTCGGCCAGTTCGCCGACTCATTGAATTGCACCCCGGCCGTTTTACGGGCGCGCCGCGCCGCGGTAAACGTCACGAAACGGCATCTTGTGGCGTCACCCACATCGGTGCTGCGGTGTCTGGCGCGTCACACCTTGCGCTTGAACCGGCGAAGATAGCCGACCAGCCGGCGCACCGGAACCGGCTTCGGCCAGTCGTCGGCGCGAAAGTATGCGTCGGTCCCGCCATCGACGAATATGACGCTGCCGCAAAGAAAATCGGCGGAGTCCGACAGCATGAAGCACATCCAGTCGGCCAGCTGCCGGGCGTCGCCGAAGCCGCCAACCGGGACCGGGAAGGACCTGACGGCCTTGGCCTGTCTCGGGTCGGCCAGCTGCTCCTCGAGCAACGGGGTCATGATGGCGCCCGGGGCGATGGCGTTGAGCCGCACCCCGCAACCGGCCCACTCGGGCAGCACCGCGCGCCGCCGCACCCAGCGGGCGACGGCGATCTTCGAGGCCGCGTACATCATCGTCGGCGCGGCCGGGCCGAAGGGCCGCACGGACCGCAGCGCCTTGTCGGCGTCGTGCGCCAGCAGCGCTCGCACGGTCCGCCGGGGCACCGCCGGCACCGTCGTCGTGGAATTGCTGGAGACGACGACGACTTTGGCGCCGTCGGCCGCCGCCAGTGCGGGGCGCAGGGCGGTCAGCAGTTCGACCACGCCGAAATAGTTGACCTGAGCGATCAGGCGGGGGCGATCCCGCCCTGGGCTCGGGCCCAGCCCGGCGGCCAGCACGGCGCCGTCGATGCTGCCACCGCAGGCCGCCAGCACGCCGTCGGCGGCCGCGGTGCGGCCCTGCGGCGTCGACAGGTCGGCGACGACGTCGGCGTCTTTGACGTCGACGCCGATCACGGTGTGTCCCTCGGACCGCAGCCGCTGCGCGGTTTCGCGGCCCATCCCTGACGCGGATCCGCTGATCGCGTACGTACCCATCCGGCTCTCCGTTCTACGTAGCGGCCGCGGCGCGCTCGACGTCGAGGAGCTGCTCGCCGTGGCGCTCCTCGTCGTAGGCCTTGCGGCCACCCCGCAGGCCGAACAGCCGTTTGGATACCAGCAGGTAGATCACGGCGGCCACGTTGATGGTGAGGGTGACCACACGAGTCATCGTGATGCCCTTGGCCAGGTCGTGGATTTCCAATGGCAAAAAGACCGAGGTCGCGATCACCGCAAAGTACTCACCCCAGCGCTTCAGCAACCAGAGGCCGACGCCCTCGATGACCTCGATCAGCGCGTAGACGACCAGCATCGCGGTCAGCAGGGCCAGCGTGGACGGCTTGGCGGCGAGCGCCTTCTCCAGCTCGTGCACGATCGTCATCTGATCGACCTTGAAGCCCGCCGCGCGAAAGATCGGCAGGTCGCGGTCCAGGGTGGCCTGGATGGCTCCGCGCGCGCCGCGGAATTTCCACACGGCGTACGCCGCCAGCGCGATCACCACCGCGCGAAACAGCCGTTCCACCGCGAGCGCGCGGATGATGATGGCCTGGCGTAAGGCCTTGCCCCGCATGATCATCGGCGCGTCCTCGGCGCGACCCCGCCCGTGTGGTTCACCGACGGTGAATTCGGCGCACCGCAGGCAGCGCCAGACCTCGCCCAGCCCGGTGGTGCCGCTGAGCCGGTCGGCGAGCGCTTCCTCGTCCGGCGCGTAGGTCACGTGGCCCGCCACGGCGCAGGTGACCAGTTCCCATCGGTTCTTGTCGCGATCTTTGGCCATGGCAGATCATTGAATGCCGATAGCGACCGATGCAAGGGGGCGCGCGAAGCGGGCCGTCAAAAGCGCGGCGTGCGGCGCGGCCGCCGGGCGGTGGGGCTGACCGCGCCGAGCAGGGCGGCCAACTCGGCGGCGGGTATCTCGTCCAGGTGGTCGATCGCGGCGACGATGTCGTCGCACAGCGCTTCTGTGCAGAAGGGTTCGGCCAGCCATCGGAACTTGTCGACGACGCGCTCCCAGGACATGGGCCGGGTGGGCGATCCCTCGTAATCGCTCTGCTCGCGGCTGAATTCCCGCCCATCGCGCGTGAGCACGTGCACGCGGGCCGCGGTGCGTTGGGGGTAGGCCGCGGTCAGGTCGGGCGCGGCCTTGACGTCGACCCGGGCCAGCAGGTCCTGAACGTCGCCGCGCAACAGGCGTTCCGACTCGATCTGTCCGGGACCGACGCCCCCGTCGAGCAGCGCCACCGCGCTCAGGTATTTCAGGTTGTAGTCGGCCTGCTCCTTGGTCAGCGGGTGGTCCTTCCCGCCGTACGCTCCCCCGCCGGCGAAGTCATAGGCGCCCTGGAACACCTCGAGCCTCACCCGCTCGACGTCTTCGCCGCGCAGCCCGTTGTCGCCGCGGATCGCCAAGACCGCGTCAATGATGGCCTGCCCGTGGATAAGTGAGCAATACTGCTTGAGGTAGGTCTGCTCGACGCAGGCGAGCGTCCGGTCTGCGGTGTGGAAGTCAATCGGCTGATCGAAGAGTTGCACCAGGCCGTGCGGGCCTTCGAACAGCGCCCTGGGCCCGGTGACACCCCGGCCGGCCAACATCGTCGTGTACACCGCTCGCATGCCGGTGATCGCCGGCGAGATGCCCTTCCAGTTCGAGACCGGTTCGGCATGCACGGCCGCGAGTGACACGTTGTCAGCGGTGGCAGCGGCAATCGCGTTGGCGGTTTGCTCGGCGTCGAGCCCCAACAGTCTGGCCGATCCCGCCGCGACCGACATCGACAGTTGCAGTGCGTGATTGAGCCCGCGCGCCATCACGGGAACCTGGGCGCTGAACCGGCACTGGATCTCGTAGGCGACCGCGAGCGCCAGCAGGAAATCCGCACCGGCGGCGTTGACGTGCTCGGCCACCGCCAGGATCGCACCGAAGTTGTCGGCGGGATGGCACAGTCCCCCAACCGTCAGATAGGTGTCGAGCAGATCTGGGTAGCGCACCAGGACCGCGTTGAAGAACGCCGCCTGATCGACTGAGGCCCGGCCACCCCCGACGAGCGTCGCGGTGGGGACGCCGCTGAACTGGTCGGCGTGTTCGCGAATCGTGGCGATCAGCTCACCGTCCAGCGAGCCGACGGCGCAGGCGACGCTGTCCAGCACGTTGCGTTTCAGCAAGGCTCGCGGTTGTCCGCTCAGGTCGTCCTGCCGGGCGCCGACGACGAAGCCGGCAAGCTCGTCGACAACATAGTTATGTGCCATGGGGTTTCGTTCTCCCGTCGTTACCTCCACTGAAGCGCCGCAACGACATGGAAGTCCAGGATCGATCTCTTACCAGTGCTCGTCCGGAATTCCTACCGCAGTTCGGCGCCCGAGGTGAGGGCGTCGCGGTGCGGGTCGTCGGCTGGAGCCCACCACCGGTCGGTGGGAGGGGCGAGCCATCCGCGGCCGCGCGCTGTCGTCAGCAGCGCGTCCACCAGCCCACGCACACCGGCCCGATCATCGTCATGGCGGTGCAACAACGACCATGTCCACAGGGGTATCGGGTCGGCGACGGGCCGCTGGCCCAGGCTGGGTGGAATGACTGCGGTATGTCGCTTCGGTGAAGCCAGCACGGGGGCGCCGATCCTGCGCACGTGGGCGTAGAAGGCGTCACCGGTGACGCCGCCGTCGTCGATCCTGACTATCCGCGCACCCGTGTGGGCCGCGAACTCCTCAGCGAACCGATTCCACGACGACCATGCCGACTCGTCGGCGTCGACGAGGGCTTTGACCCGTTGCGCGGCAATCGGTTCCGGTGATCCGACGCCGGGAAGCACGGCCTGCAGGGGTTCTGCACGCAGCAGGTGCGCCGTCAACCCGCGTTGCTTGACCTGCTCGGCGGTCACCCACGCCAGCGCGATATCAAGCGTGCCCTCCGCCACGCGGTCGGCCTGCGCGTGCGACGGCAGCACCCATTCGTCGACTCGCAACGCCACCTCGGGTCCAAGCAAGCTGGTGATGTCGTCGGGCAGCCAGCTGACATAACCCAGCCGCACCGGTGCGCTCTCGGCCGCCGCCAGCTGCAGTCGACGCTTGGCGTCGTCGGCCAGGGCCAATATTCTCCGCGCGTCCGGCAGCAGGGTGCGTCCGGCTTCCGTCAGCCGGACGCTGCGCCGGTCGCGCGCGAACAGCTCGGCCCCCAACTCGCGTTCGAGGGCGATGATCTGTTGGGAGAGAGCCGGTCCCGAAATATGCTTCCGCTTGGCGGCCCGACCGAAGTGCAACTCCTCGGCAACCGCCACGAAGTAGCCCAGCTGCCGTAGTTCCATGAGATGAGCTTAAGTGGCTCTACCTGCGGTAGGAAGCGTGACTTAGCACTGGTCGAAAGCCCGTCGTGGACGCGCCGACCTTCGGCGGATTGACTGGGCTGAACCACCCCCGATCGCGCGAGGAGGCAGCCCTATGCGACTTCCGCTGTTGCCGCCAACGAGTTTGACCGCCGCACAGCAAGACCTGTACGCCGACATGCGTGCCGTAATCGACAGCGGCTTCGGCGAACTCGTGGCATACCGCGCCGACGGCGCGCTGATCGGGCCGTTCAACGGTTGGCTCCATTTCCCCCAATTCGGTTCGCCGGCTTGGGCGCTCAACAGATCGCTATGGGAGCACGCCGTGCTGCCCGGCAACGTCCATCAATTGGTCATTCTGGTCACCGCCGCGAAGTTCGGGGCGCGCTACGAGATCTACGGGCATGAGTACTTCGCCCGCCGCGCGGGGCTGTCCGGCGACAAGATCGCCACCATCGCCGCCGGTGAGCGCCCCGCCGACCTGACCGACGACGAACGCGTCGCGTTCGACATGGCGGCCGCGCTCAACCGAGGCGGTGTCCTGCCTGAGACCACCTATCAAGGTGCCGTCGCGCGGTTCGGCGAGCAAGGGGCCGCCGAGATCGTCTTCCTGGTGGGCTGCTTCTCCGTGGTTGCCGTCACGCTCAACGCCTTCGACGCGGGAGTCCCCGGCCGCCAGGAGACGTAGCGCCCCTACCCGGTCAGGATCCGATACTGCGCGGCCAATTGGTGCTGCGCGTTATCAAGCTGGCGTGCAACAGTTTTGATGGCGTACCGCCCCGCCCCGGCCAGGCACCAATAGCGGGGCACCAGCCCGCTGGACCCCGCGACACGGGTGCAGCGGCTCTGGGGAAGGCCCGGCACCGGCGAAGCGGCTTGCGCCGCAGGCGTTTTGGCCGCGATGTCACTGTAGGCGTCGGCGAGCGCCTGCGCGCTGCCGGGATCCTTGGCCTGGTACAGGGTGGCCAGGTTGACGGACGCGAAGTCCACGCCGGCTGCGGTCAGGGCGGCCCCGACCTGGACGGGGTCGTCCTCCAGGTGCAGCGCGCCGGCCGTCTCGTAGGCGGCCCCGGACATCGGCGTGGTTTGGTCCGCCGGCAGCGGAAGCGTACGGGCGACGAGACCGGTGGGATCCAGCGGGAGCGCGGCGAACTGGTTGGCCTCGGTGGGCGCAAACGTGTCGATCAGCGGTATCTGGCGGTCTATCGTGCGGGCGGCCAGCCCCGCTTCGCAGTCCGGTCCGGTGGCGCAGCGCGCGACTTGGACGAGCACGTAGGGCCCATGCGCGGTGAACACCGACAGCTCGCGCGCCGTCTGGGCGCCGTCCTGGAAGGTCAGCAGCGCCGCGGCGGCGTCGGGATGGCCGGGCACGGGGATGGCCCGCTCGGGCTCGGTCACGATGGGCGTGGCGCTGGGCAGGCGGGGCATGCTCATCGCTCTGGCCTGCATGCCCTGGGCGGCCGAGGCCGCGCTGGCGGCGTTGGCGAAGCGCAGGACGGCGTTGCGCAGCGACAGTTGCGGATTCGGCCCGGGCGTTTGCCGCTCGGAGGAGAACCCGACCACGAACGGAAGGTTGAAGGCGCCACCGACGATCGGCGTCCACACCACCTTGGAGAGCTGCTCGAAGGCGGTGATGATGGTCGCCGAGCCGGTGGAGCCCGGCGAGCTCAGGGCGGGGTCGGCCTGCCAGGGCCCGACGACGTAGGCGGCCATGCGGCGGCCTTCGACGAGCCGGCCGGCCTGGTCGGACCCGGCGGCACCGAGCGGCGGCAACGGGGCGGTCGGGTACTTGCCCGGGTCGAGCGAGGAGGGGTTCACCGCGGGGGGCGGGTTCGATCGCGCCGGAGACGCGGAGCCCGCGGTGGTGTGCTGGCAGGCGACCAGGGCGGCCGCGAGCAGCGCCGCGGCCACGACCCGTTTCGCCTGCGGCACTGGGCCTGTCACGGTTTGCAGATCTTCCAGCCGTCTTCGAGCTTCAGCGGCAGGCTGACGGAGCCGGCGCCCAGCGCCTCGTTCTGCGCGTCCATCGCCACGGTGGCGGTATCGCCGCTGATCGCGACCGAGGTGATCTTGATGGTGGTCAGCCCGTTCTGGGTGCGGCTCTTCTTGAGGTAATCCATGACGGGCCCGGTGAATTCGGCTCGCATCGCCGAGCACATCAGTTCGGTGTAGGCGCCCCAGTTCTGGGTGTTGTACGCGTCCTGAAACGCCATGACGGTCTGACGGATCTGATCCTCGTCGGACGGGGGCGCCGGCGCCGCGGGCGGGTTGGTCGGTGCCGCCGCGGTCGCCGACGTCGGGACGGAGGAGTGCGGGAGCGCTGGGGTCCCGCCGGTCACCACGGAGCAGGAGGCGACGATCGCGGCGACGGCCAGCGCCGCCGCGGCCGTGACGAACCTCGTTGTCGGTGCGCTCACTGCACTCACTGCCTCCCTCATTGCCGGGGCACTTTGGCGGCCGTCGCGGTGACCAGCCCCGTGACGTCGGCGCCCCCGCCGGCGTGGCATTGCCGAATGTCGATGACGACGTTGCCACGCACCTGCATCCCATGCTGACAGGAGGCGTCGCCCCCGCGCAGCGTGGCCGCCAGGACGACGACCCCGGAAGTGATGCCGGGCTGGGCGAACTCCCACACCTGGGCGGGTGCGCCCGGAGGGGTCACCGTGATGGTCTTGCCGCCGCACAGGGCCCACTGTCCGCGCTGCGTGACGAGCGACGCACCGGCCTTGCCCTCCGGGAACGCGATGACGGCCTGGCTCACGCTGTCCTGCGACTCCGGTTCGTTCAGCGCCCGAAGGAACTGGGCGGCTACGCCGGTGTAGCCGCTGGCGGCGTACGCCGATTGCTGTGCCGGCGCCCAGGCGCCCACACACTGCGGGTTGTCCAGGGTCGCGGAATCGTCGGACAACGTTGAGCCGTCACGCTCGAGGACCAGTGGGCCTCCGTTCGTGCCGCTCGGGATCTGGTCGGCAGTCAGCAGGATCGGACGAAGCTGGGCGGCCGTGATGTTGGTGGCCGGTGGTCCCTGAGCCGATGCCGACGGGGCCGCGCCCGGGTCGGTACCCGGGCCCGCGGGCCTGCGGTCGGGCCAGGCCAGCACCGTGACGGCTGCGGCGGCGACCAGTACGACCGCGGCCAGAGCGCCGCCGATCAACCCCCGCCGGCGCCGCCGTGGTGCAGGCCCGGGTCCCGGCGAGAGAGTTCGCTGCCCGCTGTGCTCCCACCAGGGTGGCGTCGGGGACCCGATGGGGTAGGGGCCGACCTGACCGCTCGGTATGGGCGGCAGCGGCGCCCGGCGCGAGGGGTCGCGCAGCGCGTCCGCCGCGGCGGCGGCGAGTTGCCCGGCCGAGCCGAACCGGGCGCCCGGGTCCTTGGCCATCGCGATGGCGATCACCCGGTCCAGCGCCGCGGGCAACGACGGCACGGCGTCGGTCACCCGCGGCGGCGGGCTGAACAGGTGACCCATCATGACCGCGGCCGCCCCGTTGCTGGCCGGGAAGGGCGTCTGACCGGTCAGCAGCCGAAACAACGCGCAACCCAGCGAGTAGATGTCGACGCGGCCGTCGATCGGCGCGTCCGACAACACCTCCGGGGCCGCATAGGCGACCGTCGCCATCACCGAGCCGGTCGCCGTCAGCCCGACGTCGTCGAAGGCGCGGGCTATTCCGAAATCGCCCAACAGGACTCGCTCGTCGGGGCCGATCGGGCCCGACAGCAGAAAATTGCCCGGTTTGATGTCGCGGTGCACCACGTTGTGGGCGTGGGCGAAGTCGAGCGCCTTGGCGACCTGCCCGATGATGTGCACGGCGCGCTGGGGCGCCATGGTCCCGTCGCGCAGCGCGGCATCGGCGTCGATGCCGTCGACGAATTGCATCGCGATCCACAGCTGACCGTCCTCGGTCTGCCCGCGGTTGTAGACCGACACGATGTGGGGGTGCTCGAGCGACGCCGCCGTGTCGGCCTCGCGAATGAATCGGGCCCGGAAATCTGGATCACGCGACAGTTCGGACGAGAGCACTTTCAGTGCGGTCTGGCGCGGCAGGATCGGGTCGGCCGCCAGATACACCGTGCCCATGCCGCCGGTGCCCAGCACCCGCGCGATGCGGTACCCGCACACCACCGCGCCGCTTGTCAGCACCTCAACACCCTGCGGTCACCCCCGTATCCGTACGGCTAACCTATACGGCGCGATCCACCGTGGGCTGCTGTGATTTCGCGATCGCCGCCGTTTCGGTGGTGAGCTTTTCTCCGATGACCCGGATCTGCCGCGCGCTGAGCGGACACAGCGGATGCACCGCCAGCATCAGCGCGGCGTCCCCATGATGGTCGAAAACCGGTGCGGCGATGGTGACGACGGGTTGTTTGCGACGCCCGGGATTGTCGTCGGACAAGAAGCCGATGGTGCTGAATTCGACGAGAAGCTGATCCAGGATGTGCCGAACCGGAGTGGGCATCTCGTGGCTGTCCAGCGTGCCGACGACCTGGACGGCCTGCGCCAGCGCCGGGGTCGTCCAGTCGACGTCGTAGCCGCGTTGCCGGGTGTGCTCCAAGACGCGTTCGAGACGCCGGATTCGATCGGCGTTGTCGCCCGCGCCGCGACGGACCCACGCCCGTTGTTCCTCCGCAGTGTCCCAGGCGGCGAGCGCGACGCCGAACGGCGGGGCGTAGGGGATCCGATCACCCGGAATGCCCGCCGGCTGCGTCGCGGGGTCGCCCTCGAAAGCCGTGACCACCAACGAGTCACCGAATCGCTCAACGACGGAGCCTGCGTAGCCGACCTCGCGGGCGAGTCGCAGCGCCGCCGAACGCGCGGCGTGCGCCAGCGGGCGCGCGGTGTCCGTCCGCGCGGCCACCACGGCGAGCGCGGGACCCAGCGTGAATGTTTTCGCGACCGGATCGCGGCTGGCCCAGCCGCGGTCGCACAGTGTCTTGAGGATCGCGTGCGCTGTCGCCTGGGTGAGGTCGAGCTCGCGCGCGATGTCGGAGAACCGCAGCCGGGCGTGTGCGGACCGCGCCAGCAGCTCGACAACGTCGAGCACGCGGGCGGTCGGTGCCGACGACGATCCGCGGATGGCTTGACTCCTTCGCGGCGGGGTTCATACAGTTGCTGCGAGCATTCGAGATCATATATCGATTATTCGAGAATAATATACGAGGATTCATTGCGCGCGGTTGTGTTGAGGGACGGGCGGTTACAGGTCCGCGAGACGCCGGACCCGGCGCCCGGGCCGGGCGAATTGCTGTTGCGGACGCTGAGCACCGCGATCTGTGCGTCCGATGTGCACTTCATGGACCACCCCGAACTGGCCGTCGACGACCCGACGGGCCGCTCGCTGTACGACCCGGACCGCGACATCGTGCTCGGTCATGAGTTCGTCGGCGAGGTCATCGGGCACGGCCCGGGCTGCACGGATCAGCTCGCCGTGGGCTCGCGGGTGACGGCCATGCCCGTGCGCCTCGTCGACGGCGGCGCCGGAGGCATGCGCATCATCGGGCAGCACCCCGATGCGCAGGGGAGTTTCGCTGAACTGCTGGTGGTTTCGGAGGTGGCGGCAAAACCGGTGCCGGGTGACGTGGCGAGCGACGCGGTGGCGCTGACCGACGCGTTCGCCGTCGGTGAGTTCTACGTGAGGTCGGCGCGCCTCCAACCCGGCGAGATCCCGATCGTCGTCGGCGCGGGCGCGATCGGTCTCTCCGCCGTCGCCGCTTTGGCCGGCCGCTCCATCGAGCCGATCGTGGTGGCCGACTACAAACCCGACCGCCTCGCGCTGGCAATCGAATTCGGCGCTCACGTCGCGGTGGACCCGGCCCGGAAGTCCGCGTTCGACGCTTTCCGGGAGGTTCGCGCCGAACGTGGATTGCCCGGGCCGGCGGTCGTTTTCGAGTGCGTCGGCGCCGCTGGGCTCCTGCAGAACATCGTCGAATCCGCCGAGGTGTCCACCAGGATTTACTGCGCGGGCGGTTGGTACACCGGCGACACGCTGGACGTCACCACCGCCACCCGCCAGGGTGTCACCATCCAGTTCGGCGGCGGGCCACACCCGCAGGACTGGTATGGGACCCTTGACGCCATCGCGGCCGGACGGCTGGACCCGCTGCCGAGCGTCGGCAGAATCATCGGACTCGACGAAGTCCCCGACGCGCTCGAGCTGGCCCGCAGATCCGACGGTCCGCCGCGCATCGTGGTTCACCCGAACGGAGACGTCGCATGAGCGAACGAGACGATCGCCAGGACATCGGCGAGCTCCTGGTGCGCTACGCCACCGGGATCGACCGGCGTGACTGGCCCTTGTTCCGCACCGTGTTCACCGACGATTGCGAGCTGGACTACGGCGAGATCGGCACCTGGCGGGGCGTGGACGAAGTCACCGACTTCATGGACAAGACGCACGCGCTCGCGGGTCACACCCTGCACCGGTTGTCCAATCAGGCCATCACGCTCGACGGCGACGACGCCGTGGCCCGCACGTACGTCGACGCGGTAATCATGTTCGGCGACAACCAATCCGGTGTCAACGCGTGGGGGTTCTACGACGACGAGATCGTGCGGACCGCCGGCGGTTGGCGCATCGCGCGACGCCGGTTCACCCAGGTCCGCATCACGACGTTCGGCCCGCAAGGGAGCGACACATGACTTTCGCAACCAAGTACGGACCGTGGGCGCTGGTCGCCGGTGCGTCCGACGGGCTGGGCGCCGCATTCGCCGCGGGGCTTGCCGAGCGCGGGGTTAACGTGGTGCTGCTGGCCCGCCGCCAGTCGGTGCTGGATCAGGTTGCGGCGGAGATCAATTCGCGAATCCCGGTCGAAACCCGCGTTATCGCGCTCGATCTCGCGGAGCCGGGGGCGGCATCCGCGATCGCGGCGGCGACCGGCGACCTCGAGATCGGGTTCCTGGTGTACTGCGCCGGCGCCGACCCGAATTATCAACCGTTCCTGGCCAACCCGATCGAGGCCGCCGAGGCGATGGTGCAACGCAACTGCGTGGTGCCGATGCAGCTGTGCCACCACTTCGCGCCCGCCATGGTCGAGCGAGGCAGTGGCGGGATCGTCATCTTCGGGTCCGGGGCGGGTTTGGCCGGCGGCTCCAACATGGTCGCCTACGGCGCCTCGAAGGCGTTCGACATGGTGTTCGCCGAGGCGCTGTGGGCGGAGCTGCACGACAAGGGCGTCGACGTCCTGGGCCTCATCCTCGGCAAGACCGACACCCCCGCGCTCAGGGAACTCGAACACAGCCGGGGGCAGATCGGCTCGCTCGACGAGGTACCACCGGGGGCCGCCGCCGTGGACGACGTGATCGCCGAGGCTTTCGACAACCTCACGAACGGCCCGACGTGGTTCGTCGGCGACGTCATGCGCGCCGCCGAGCAGCTGACCAGTTCGCTGACCCGCAACCAGACCGTTGCGCTCTTCGCGCAGGCCGCCGCGGCGGCAATGGGTCCCCCGGGTTAACTCGGCCCGGGCGGCGAGCGGGAACCTCGGACCTCAGCAGCGCGTCGTAGTGGATGTTGACGTTCCGCGGTTGCCACGCCCGGCAGGTTTGCCAAAGTTATAGATCAGGTGACCCTAACTTTGGGAATTGCGCCTGTCAGCCAGCAAAGATAGGGATCGCCGGCAAAACCCTTCGCCTAGCCGCCACGTTGCTGGGTCGCCGCGCCGCGGGTAGGTTTGAGCGAGCCGGTCAAGCCACGGCCGCGAGTCCAAGCGCTCACATGATCGCCACCCCCGTTGAGTTGAAGGATGACGATGCTGGCCACAGACAGGCCCGCCGGCACAGTCTCGACGCCGGCACACTCGCGGCGGCTGACGCTGACGCGCTCGGCCCTGATCACGGCGGCGTTCATCGCCCCAGCGGTGTTCGTCAGGATCGCCGGCGTACACCTGGACCCGGTCGCCGCACTGCTGACTTATGGGGCAGCCGTGGTGGCGGCCAGCTTCCTGCTGGCGTGGGCCGCCGAGGCGGCCCAGATCGACGTCTCCGGCGGCCTGGCGATCGCGGTTCTCGCCCTCGTGGCGGTGCTGCCGGAGTACGCCGTCGACCTCTACTACGCTTACGTGTCCGGCCACAACGCGGATTACACCCAGTACGCCGCCGCCAACATGACCGGCTCCAACCGGCTACTGATGGGGCTGGGCTGGCCCGTCGTGGTGCTGGTCAGCATCGTCGTGGCCCGAAGGACGGGCTCCCGAACATCCGCCGCGAAATCCGGTGCCGTGGCGCTCGAGCCCGCCAATCGCGTCGAACTCGGGTTTCTGCTCATCGCCGGCGTGGTCGCGTTCGTCATGCCGGCCACCGGGCAGATCCATGTGGCGCTCGGGTTGGTGCTGCTGGCCTGGTTCGGCTTCTACCTTTACAAGATCGGTCACGGCGAGGTCGAAGAGCCCGAGCTCATCGGTACCGCCGCCGCGCTCGGGGAGCTACCCGATCGCGCGCGGCGCGCCGCCGTCGTCGGGCTGTTCCTGGTGTCGGGCGCGGTGATCCTGCTCTGCGCCAAGCCGTTCGCGGACAATCTCGTCGCGGCCGGTACGGAGCTGGGCATCGATCGCTTCCTGCTCGTTCAATGGCTCGCCCCGCTGGCGTCGGAAGCGCCCGAGTTCATCATCGCGGTCATTTTCGCCACTCGTGGCAAAGGCACGGCGGCGATCGCCACGCTGATCTCCTCCAAGGTCAACCAGTGGACGCTGCTCATCGGGTCGTTGCCCGTCGCCCACATCCTCGGCGGCGGCGGGCCCTCCCTCGCGCTCGATTCGCGCCAGGTGGAGGAGGTTCTGCTGACCGCCACGCAAACCCTGATGGGAGTCGCGCTGATCCTCGGGCTGCGTTTCCACCGTGCGTCGGCCTGCGCGCTGCTGGCGTTGTTCGTCGTCCAGTTCCCGATCGTTTCGACGCCCGGGCGGCTGGTCCTGTGTGGTGTGTACACGGCGGTGGCCGTCGTCGGGCTGATCGTCAACCGCCGTTACCTGGCGAGCACCGCCCAGGCGCCGTTTGTCGGGAGGGCGATTCGGCACAGCGGTCACCCCCATCACGTGGAAGACGGCCACGGCCTTTAACATCGCGGGTTGACAGCACCGTCCTAGGGTTGGAGCGCCGTGGCTCGCGAAGTGTTGACCGTTATCGGCGTGGGCGGCATGGGGCAATTGATTGCCCGACGACTGGGTTCCGGCAAGACGGTGCTGTTGGCCGATTACAACGAGGGGACGCTGGCATCGGTCAGCGAATCGATGTCCGCGGACGGCCATCACGTCGAAAGCCGGAGCGTCGACGTCGCGTCGCCCGAGTCGGTGCGCGAGCTTGCCGAACACGCGGCTTCCCTGGGTGCGGTCACGCAGGTGGCACACACCGCGGGCCTGTCCCCGTCGCAGGCGCCGGCCGCCGCGATCCTGGCCGTAGACCTGCTGGGCACGGCGCTGGTGCTGCAGGAATTCGGCGAAATCGTCGCGCCGGGCGGCGCGGGCGTCGTCATCGCCAGCATGGCCGGTCATATGTTTCCGCCACTTCCCCCCGAGCAGGAGAGGGCACTGGCCCACCACCCGCCCGGCGAACTGTTGCAGCTGGACTTCGTCAGCAGCATCACGGATCCGAACTTCGCCTATCCAATCGCCAAGCAGGCCAACCACATCCGCGTCCGCGCCGCCAGCGCGCAGTGGGGACGGCGGGGCGCGCGGATCAACTCCATCAGCCCGGGCATCATCTCCACGCCCATGGGGCAGCAGGAACTGGCGTCCCCGGTCGGTGAGGGCATGCGCGCGATGGTCGCCATGTCCGCGACCGGCCGCCTGGGAACCCCCGACGACATCGCCGCGGCCACCGCGTTCCTGCTCGGCCCCGACGCGTCCTTCATCACCGGCACCGACCTGCTCGTCGACGGCGGCGTCATCGCGGCCATCAAGGCGGGAAGCCCGGCGAGCTGAATCACGCGGGAATCAGGCGGACCGCCAGGCTCGTCGGTCCCCGCAGCAGACTGTTGGTGGACCAGCGGGTTGCACCGACCACGGATATCCGTTCGACCCGCGTCACCAGCTCGCGCAACACCGCCTGGGCCTCCATGCGCGTCAATTGGGCCCCGATGCACAGGTGCGCGCCGAACCCAAAGGTCATGTGCTGAGTGGGATTTCGATCCACTCGGAACGCGTCCGGTTCGTCGAACGCCCGCGGATCACGATTGGCGGCGCCAATCGACAGCATGATCCGCTCACCCGCCGGAATCGTGGTGGCACCGACCCGGTAGTCGCTCAGTGCGGTGCGATAGACGTTCTGCGCCGGTGACAGATAGCGCAGCAATTCCTCGACCGCCATCGGCACCAGGTGGGGATCGGCGCGTAGCAGGTCGTACTGCTCCGGGTGGGCGGCCAGCGTGTCGAACATGCCGCCGAGGAGATTGGTGGTGGTCTCGTTGCCGGCCAACAGCAGCAGCATCGCGAAATAGAACAGCTCGCGGTCGGGCAAAGAGCCGGCCTCGTTCTCCGCCAACAGCCGGCCCAGGATCGTGTCGGAGCCCTTCAACCCGCCGACGGCGAACTGCCGCGTGAAATAGCGGTGCATGGCCCACGAACCACGCACCGAGCCCGCCAGCTTGCGGGCACCGCGTGCCGTGAGGTCGACGTCGGTGATCTGTACCGACGCTTCCGACCACCGCCGAAAATCGTCGACGTCGGTGTCGGGAACACCCAGCAACTGGGCGATCAGGCGCACCGGCATCGGGATCGCCAGTCGCTGCACCACATCGCAACCCGGGTTGGCCAACACGTCGTGGACCGTCTCCGCGGCCAGCCGGTCGATGATCGGACGCCAGCTGTCGAGCGCCGCCTTGGTGAAGGCCGGCAGGACCTGACGCCGCTGCCGGGCGTGCGCTTCGCCGTCCAGCGAGACCAGGATCGGCGTGCGTATCCGGGTCAGCATGGGCCCGTCGGCACTGGACAGTTTCGCGTCGTCGCGGGCGGCCGCCCGCACATCGTCCAAACGGCTCAGGACGAACACCCTGCGCTTCGGGTTGTACTGCACCCGGGCGCCGGCGTGCAATCGGCGATAGGCCTCGTGTGGCTGTGCCGCCGTCGCCGTATCCAGCGGATCGTAGGCGGTGATCTCCACATCGAGCGGCAGGCGCCGGCGGGCGCCCGCGGCGTTGGCCAGTGCGGCGCCGGCCAGCGTGCGCGCCGCCGAGCCGGTGAAGCGAACCCCGTCAGTGAGCGCCATCGATCACCCGTCCTGTATCGTTACGTACAGGACCGTAACGTAAATATCCGTAATCGACAATGGGTATCGCCGTGGACATGACAATCGACGAGCTCGCGCGCCGCGTCGACATGACGGCGCGAAACATCCGCGAGTGGCAAACCAACGGCCTGGTGCCGCCGCCGCAGCGCCGCGGTCGGATCGGGATTTACAACGACGGCCACGTCGCACACATTGAGCGCATCAAAGCGCTTCGCCTGCAGGGCTTTCCGCTCGACGTCATCCGGCGGATCCTGGAGCAGTCCGGTGAGTCGGCGCCCGAGATACGGCGGCTGGCCGCCGAAGTGCTCAGCCCCGCCAACCCCACCGGATCGATGGAGATGAAACGGGTCGACCTGGCCGAACAGTTCGGCCCCGACGCGGAGGGCTACTTGGCGGACTGCGGGCTGATCGACGTCCTCGACGACGAACTGCTCGTCATCACCGACACCAGAACGTTCGCGTACGTCGAGAAGCTGGTCGCGACCGGCCTGCCGTTGGGCAAGGTCGCCGGCGCACTCGCCCACATGGCCGATCACCAGATGGCGAGCATGCAGGCGTTCGTCGACCTCTATCGCGACGAAATCTGGGAGCCGTTCCTGCACGCCGGATTACCCATCGACGACTGGCCCGCGATCGCCGAAAAGACCCTCCAGTTACGTTCCCTGGGAATCGGTCTCGGCATGCAGGCGTTCCGCAGGGCGGTCGACAACGTGGCCGGCAGGATCGCCACCGAGGAAGCCGCGAAGATCGACGTTCCGAGGACGCCCCGCAAGCGCCGGAGCACCTCCTGAGCGGTGCGACCAGTCTCGTGGCCGCAGGCGCCAGGTGCGGCGGGCGTATTCCAGCTCGGTGTAGGGCCATTGGGTGACGATGCGGCCGGTGGGCGAGCGGAAGTAACTGTCGCACTGGGTCCAGATGGTGCGCTCGAGGTCCGCGGAAAGCCGTTCGTTGTAACGCTTCTCGGCTTCCGGACGCACGTCGACGTATCCGCCCCGGCGGGCCACCCGACTCACCGCGCTGGCCACCAGGCGCGCGCCGGCCTCCAGGATGTAGACGATCGAGTTGCCGCCCTGGTTCGTGTTGGGACCGTAGAGCATGAAGAAGTTCGGGAATCCGCTGACCGCGACGCCCAGGTAGGCGCTGGGGTCGGGCCCCCACCGCTCGTGCAGGTGCTGTCCCCCGGCCCCGATGACGTCGATGCCCGACAGGTAGCGGGACGTCTCGAATCCGGTGGCCAGGACGATCGCGTCGACGTCGACGTGCCGGCCGGCCTTGGTGACAATCGACGTCGCGGTGACGTGGTCGATGGGGTCGGTGACAAGCTCGACGTGGTCTTGCTGCAAAGCCCGGTAGTAGTCGTCACCGAGCAGCACCCGCTTACAACGGAAGGGGTAGTCCGGCGTCAGCTCCCGCCGCAGTCGCTCGTCGGCGACGGTGCGCTCCAGGAACGACGTGGCTATCTGGGTGCGGGCGGTGACGACGGGGTCGTCGGCGAAGGTGGCGGTGTTGTCGTGCTGGAATTTCCAGATCTGCCAACGCGTGCGGCGGGTGGCCAGCGGGTTGCGCCGGAATTGCGCCAATTCGGTTGGGCTGTAGGGGCGGTCGTCCTTGGGGACCATCCATGGCGGGGTGCGCTGGAACACCGCCACGCGGTCGGCGATGGCGGACAGCTCGGGAACGGCTTGCACGCCGCTGGCTCCGGTGCCGATCACCGCCACCTTCTTGCCGGTCAAGTCGATGCCGTGATCCCACTGCGCGGTGTGCATGAGCGCGCCGCCGAAGTCGTTCAGGCCGGCGATATCGGGCAGCTTGAGCGACCCGAACAAACCCACGGCGCAGACGACGACGTCGGCGGACAGGTCGGCGGTGTGCCCCGCGCGTTGCAGGCGGCAGTCCCACTGCCAGGCATCGGCGTTCCAGCGGATTGTGTCGACCCTGGTGTCGAGCATCAGGTGGCGACGCAGATCGAAGTCGTCGGCCACCGATTCCAGATAGGCCAGGATTTCGGGCTGCCGCGCGTAGGTGCGGCTCCAGGACTTGTTGGGCGCGAACGAGAACGAATACAGGTGACTCTGGATGTCGCAGGCGGCGCCGGGATAGGTGTTGCGCCGCCAGGTGCCCCCGACGCCGCCGTCGGCCTCGACGATAGTCAGGTCGTCGATGCCCGCGCGGCGCAGCGCCACGGCGGTCCCCAGACCGCCGAACCCGGCTCCGATGATCACCACCTTCGGCGAGGGCCGACGCCGCAGCGCGGCCCGGGCTCGGCCGAGGACGTACTTCACGGACCGCCCCCGCGAATCTCGAGCCCTTCCAACTGTCCGGCAGTCCGCCACGCCGTCAAGATGTCGTCGTATTCGGTCGGTGCGCCGATGAAGAAGCTGCCCTGACGGGTCTTCGCGTCCGCCTTGCCTTCCCGGTTGTAATAGCCCGGGGTGCAGGTCTTCGCCCGCTCGGCGGTCGCGGACGAGCGGGCCACCACCATGTCGACCCAGGCGGCCTCGGCGGCGGGTGACGCCTCGACCTCGCTGACCCCGCGAGCCAGCGCCCAGGCGATGATCCACGCGGCGTGGCTCGCCTGCACGTCGAGCAGGTAAGGGAAGTTCACCGTGAGCCCCGCCTGGGCGATGCTCTCGATGAAACAGTTCGGGAAACCGTTGGCGCACAATCCCTGAAACGTGCGCACGCCGTCGCGCCATCGGTCCGTCAGCGTCACGCCGTCGCGGCCGATCAGCTCGAACCCGGTGCGCCGGCAATAGTCGGTGCCCACCTCGAAACCCGTCGCGAAAATGAGGCAATCGAGTTCGTACGTCACGCCGTCGACCACGACGCCGTCCTCGGTGATGCGTTCCACCCCGCGGCCGTGGGTGTCGACCAGGGTGACATTGTCGCGGTTGAACGTCTGCAGGTAGTCGTCGTGGAAGCAGGGCCGCTTGCAGAAGTATCCGTACCAGGGTTTGAGCGCCTCGGCGGTGGCGGGGTCGGCCACGATCTCGTCGACCCGGGCCCGGATCTCCTCCATCTTCGCGAAGTCGGCCAGCTCGATGTTGGGGCCCGGCGCACCGTCGCCGTCCTGGCGCATCACCGGGAGCTTCCGGGTGATGCTCGTCCACGCGTCGGCCACCAGGTCTTCCGCGGCCTGCCCCCCGGCCGTCAGGACCTGAAAGTTCCGGATGCGTTCGCGCTGCCAGCCCGGCCGTAATGTGTTGGCCCACTGGGCATCCGTCGGTCGATTGGCTCGCACGTCGACGGACGACGGCGTGCGCTGAAAGACGTACAGGCGCTGCGCCGCCGCGCCGAGGTGCGGGACGCACTGGACGGCCGTCGCGCCCGTGCCGATGATGCCGACGCGCTGTCCGGCCAGGTTCTCCAGCCTGTCGCCGGTGTAGCCGTAGTCCCACCGGCTGGTGTGGAAGGCCTTGCCGCGAAAGCGACCGAGACCCTCGATCCCGGGCAGCTTGGGCTTGGCCTGGTAACCGTTGGCCATGGAGACGAACCTGGCCCGCATCTCGTCGCCGTGGTTCGTCCGGATGACCCAGCGGGAAGTCCCTGAATCCCAACGTATCTCGTGCACGTCGGTCCGCAGGCAGGCGTCGCGGTACAGGTCGTAGCGCTCGGCAATGCGCCGGCAGTGTGCGAAGATCTCCGATCCTCGGGCGTACTTATCCGAGGGAAGGTAGCCGAGCTCCTCCAGCAGCGGCATGTACACGTAGGACTCGACATCGCAGGCGATGCCCGGATACCGGTTCCAGTACCAGGTGCCGCCCACGTCGGCCGCCCGGTCGATCAGCCGGACGCTCTCGACGCCGAGTTCGCGCAGTCGCGCGCCCGTCAACAGCCCGCCGAAACCGGCGCCGATGACCGCGACGTCCACCTCGTCGGTGAGCGGCTCGCGGGTGAACGTTCCCTGGACCCACGGGTCTTCGGCGAATCGGGCGAAGGCGCCCGACGTCTCCACGTACTGGGCGATCCCGTCGGGGCGCAGTCGCCGCGCCCGCTCCTCGGCGTATTTCTGGCGCAGCGCGTCGACGTCGAACGTCACGCCGACGGTCTCGGTCAAGGGATCGTCCTCATCGCGTCCGACTATATAATCAATCAATTGATCATTTCAATGGGTCATGCGCCGGGTAACCGACGCCGAGCCTGCGCCCAGCGCGCGAATTTGTGCCAAAAAGCGCTCTGGTTGCAGTTTCGGCCGTCCGACCCCTAGGAATTCCGGCCGCTCGGACCAAGCAGCGTGCCCCTGATCAGCTTCTTCGCCGAGCCCAACGCCGCCTGGTAGTCCTCGGGAGGCAGCGACGCCCCCAGTTCGGTGAGGCCGTAGATCAACGCATAGACCGCCTCCACGGCACCCGCCGGGGCGCCTTGCAGGATGCGTTCGATGATGTCGCGAAACGCCATGAATCCCGCGTTACCAGGCTGCGCGGAGCTTTCGGCCCGGATCGCAAACTCGAAAGCCGCGAGGTCAGGGAATTCCCGCATCAACTGGCCCGATTCGTCGAGCACCGCTTCGATGCGGTCGATGGCGTCCCCGGGACGGGCGGCGGCCTGGCGCAACCGCGGCAGCGCAACGTCGGTTCTGGCCGCGATGGCCGCCTTGATCAACTCCGACTTGTTGGGAAAGTAGTTGTACAGGCTGGCGCTGGTCACCTCCGCGGTGCGGGCGATCTCGCGAATCGTCGCCTTGGAGTAGCCCACCTCGGCCACGCAGCGCATGGTGGCGACGATGATGCGCCGGC
>NZ_LZIS01000124.1 GCF_001667015.1 Mycobacterium sp. E3198
GCCCGCATCATCTACTCGTTCTCCACCGTCAACGAGGCCCAGACATTCGACATGTCCAAGCCGGAGACGGTGCGGCGCTACGTCGAAACTTTCGCGATCAACGGTCTCCGCTGATCTTCTTTCGGAGAAACCCGGGCGTAGGCGCAACTGAACAAAATATGTACTAGTGTTCTCCAAAGCGAATGCAGAAGAGCTGCGAGCGCGAGAAGAGGGCGGCATGAGTGAACGGACGTTAGCCGGCAAGCGCGTCGTAGTCGTGGGCGCATCGGCCGGGATTGGGCGGGCTTTCGCCGTGCGTGCGGGTAAGGAGGGCGCGGAGCTGCTCATTGCTGCGCGCCGACGGGATCGGCTGGAAGAGGTTGCCGCCGAGGCCGGCTGCGGCAACGCCGTGACCGCAGATGTGCGAAGTGTGGAGGATTGCGCGCGCCTCGCCGCTGTCGCCCGAGACTCGCTGGGCGGCATCGACTTGCTGTTCATATCGGTGGGTTACGCCCCGTTGCGGATGTTCGCCGACACTTCCGTCGACGACTGGCTTGACGTCATGCGTACCAACGTCATCAGCGTCCACCAACTGATCAAGTCTTGTGTCCCGGTGCTTGCGCCCGCAGCGATCGTCAGCGCGCTGTCCTCCGAAACCGTGGGTCAGCCACGGACTGCCCTCGGCGCCTATTCCTCCAGCAAGGCCGCGCTGTCGGAGAGCCTCAACGCGTGGCGCAACGAGCATCCGGCTTTTCGGTTCTGCTGCGTCACGGTGGGCGGCACCGTGCCGACGGAGTTCACCGCGGCGTTTGACCCCGACCTACTGGGTGTTGTCGTCCAAGATTGGATCGCGCGCGGTCTGCTTCAGGAGCAGCTGATGGCCCCCGAGGACGTTGCCGACGTGCTCGCGGGCGTTTTCGCGAGCGCGCTGAACTTTCCCGTCGTCGGCCTCGAGCAGCTCGTCGTCCGGCCACCGTCATCGATGCGCAGGGCACTGACGGCATGACAGCGCAAGTCCAATCGGCGTGGCCCGATCACCCCGAATACCGGATCGATGCGACTCCGTGCCCTCATACCGGTCAGGTGTGGTTCGGCGATGTACTCGTCGCCGAAAGTGACAACTGCCTCGTGGTCACCGAGACCGACCACGATGACCGGCTGTACTTCCCCGAATCCGATGTGCGGTGGGACCTCTTCGTGCCGTCGGACCACAGCACCGTGTGCCCCTTCAAGGGCCGAGCAAATTACTGGACGCTGAACAGTGCGGATCCCCCGATCGAAAACGCGGTGTGGGCATACCGCTCCCCGTTGCCCGAAGTCGCGGCGATCGCGGGGCACGTCTCGTTCTACGACGACGTCTTGCGTGTCGTCGTCGTGGAGCAGTGGCCAGACGGCTCGAGGGTTTCTTTCACCTTCCCGCTTTGGGGCGACGCCGACGAGCTGTGCAGGCTGATCGACGTCGAGCCGGCGAACAGCGGCTGTTTCACCGGGCCGGCTCATGGACCCACCCGCCGCAACGTCGTCGAGGGTGGGCAACTGCTCGCGGAGGCCATCGTTGCGACATCGAAAGTGCTTCCAGAGCAAAGAGTTACATCGGCATCGATGATCTTCACCAAAGCGGCATCATTCGATGCTCCGGTGGACCTGACCGTCGACGTTCTCCGCCGCGGCAAGACGTTCTCGTCGGCCGAAGTCCGCGTGAATCAGCACGGCGTGCTACGCGCCGCGGGAATTGTTCTCGCAGATTCCGGTGCCAACGAGGTCATGCGGGACACCGAGCGGATGCCGGACGTGCCGGGACCCGATGCTGCGGTGGCCTTTCCGGGCTTTGGGATGACAGGTCGTGAAATCCGCGTGGTCGACGGAGCCTACGATCCGGACCCCGACCGGATTGGCCCGCCAGTGATCAACGCGTGGGTCCGATTTCGTGAGGCGCCGGGTGAACCCTACCTGCAGGCCGCGTTGCTCGCTCAATCGACGACTCACTGGACCATTGCGGCCGGTATGCTACCGCATCGCGGCCTGGGCGAGGCTCGCGCCCACGTCACCCTGTCGACGGGAATCATGAAGGCTACCATTGCATTCCACGACGACGTCGATATCGCCGACTGGCTGCTGTACACGAACCACGCCTTCTGGTCCGGGCGCGGTCTCGTGCAAGGCGATGGCCGCATCTTCAGCCGCGATGGTCGGCTGGCGGCGTCGTACACGATCCAGGCGATGGTCCGTGAATTCGCGGCCGAACCTGCAGCCATGGGTCACAACAGCCGAACTGCTATGTGATCGGCGTCGCAGGCGACCACCCCTTGCCTTAGCGCAGGCCGTTGATGGCAAATTTCTCTACGTAGTCGCGGACGGTCTTTGGCTTCGTCATATCGAAGCTCAGCCCTTGATTGACCGTCGAGAAGGAATAGATGATGCGGGCCAGCCACTCGCTGGCCGCTGTGACGTTGACTCCAGCGCCGACCTCACCGCGCTTTTGCGCGTCGCGCACGTAGGGTTCGAGAAACTTCGTCGTGCGCCGAACGGCGCTGTCGCCATCGGAGACCATGTGGCGCATGAGCTCAGAGTCGTCGGCCATCAGTCGGTTGCGGGTGCGGTGTTCTAGCAGTATTTTCGCGTGGGTTTCGGCCATCGCGCCGAGTTTTTCGGCGAGCGTGGTCTTGTTTTCCATCGCCGCGGCGACCTCACGGTAAAAGCGTTGGGCTCCATGTTCGATCGCCGCCTCGATGAGCACATCGCGATCCTCGAAGTAGCGGTAAATCGTGCCCCGGGAGACCTTGGCCATGCGCGCCACGTCCTGCACGCTCGTGCGATGGATGCCCAATTGTGTAAAACACTCATTGGCGGCGTCGAGTATCTGGTCGCGCCGATCGAAGTCGTCGGCGACCGTTGAATCGCCAGTTGCTCGGTCAGTCGACATGTCACTCCTCCGCGGGTGATGGCTATCCCCCAGCTCGTTATGCTACGTGACACGCGGTGTCTCGTTGGCGAAGCGCGCCCCGAACGAGCACAGTCCAAGGTTCCAGGGCCGCCGGGTCAGCCGAGGAATGTGGTCTTGGTATCGAGATATTCCATAGCTTGCGAGCCCGAGTAACGCTCACTTGGGCAGGGCATCGCTGTGACCGGCAGCCGGCGCACCCGTAAACGATGAGCCGACGGACCAGCCCGTGGGCCGACGCCCACTAGGCAGTGGAGCGACGATCTGCAATTATTGAATAATAGAACGTCTGATGTTCAATTGTTACATGCAGCAAGGAGTGGTCTTGTCTCGTTTGGAAGACAGATACGCGCTGGTCACCGGCGGAGCTCAGGGGTTGGGCGGAGCGATTGCCGAGGAGTTGGCCAGCCTCGGCGCCCACGTCACCATCGTCGATCTGAACGGGGAGAAGGGCCTTGAGCGCGTCGAGCGCATTAGTGGCAATTCCGGGCGGGCCTCCTTCATCAGGGCCAATGTGGCCCACCGCGACGCGATTGAAGCAGCCGTGCGCGAGGCGGCGGAAACCGGAGGCGGCCGCATCGACGTCTTGGTGAACGCGGCCCAGTTCTTCGCAATGCCGAAGGCGCTCGAACTGGTCACCGATAAGGATTGGGAGCTCTCGGAAGCGACCGGGCCCAAGGCGACATTTCGGTTCATGCAGCTTTGCTTTCCGTTCCTCCGCGAGTCGGGTCGGGCGTCGGTGATCAACTTCGTGTCGGGGTCCGCCCTTGCCGGCATCGCCTATACCGCTCCCTACTCGGCGGCCAAGGGCGCGGTGGCGGCGCTGACCAAGGTCGCCGCCAACGAGTGGGCTCGCCACCGCATCCGAGTGAATGCGGTGTGTCCGTTCGCCCTCACCGAGGCCCAGCAAAAACTGATCGGCACCGACTGGGACAACTACACGCGGACCGCGGCCGCGTCGCCCATGAAGCGCGGCGCCAGTCCTGTGGAGATCGCGCCCGCGGTGGCTTTTTTGGCAGGAGACGACGCGGCCTTCGTGACCGGCACGGTGTTGCACGTCGACGGTGGCATGACCGAGCTGTCGACGGTGGACTACTCGCAGTCACCGGGAGTGTTTGGCTAGCAGTCGATTCCAACCACACGCGTGACGCAGATGCCAGAAATCCCCCGGCCAGCCCCGGCGCTGACCGCTCTGAATCGGCCCTTTTGGACCTCTGGGGCCGACGGAGTGTTGCGCATGCAGCGCTGCACCTCCTGTCGGCGGTTGTGCCACCCGCCGGCCCTGTTGTGCCCTGAAGACCACGCGGCCGTGGAATACGTTGACCTCAGCGGCCGCGGGTCCGTCGAATCATGGACGGTGAACCGTCATCAATGGTTCCCCGGGTTTGCGCCGCCCTACCTCATCGCGTTCGTCAACCCGGTCGAGGACAAACGGGTACGCCTGCTGACCAACCTGGTCAACATCCGCCCTGACGAGATCACCCAAAACATGCCTGTGCGAGTCGTCTTCGATCGATGCTTCGATGGCGAAGACGAGGTGTTCATTCCATTGTTCGAACCGGAGCGCTGATGGAAAAGGCGGTGACCGACCGGACCATTATCAGCGGCATCGGTCAGTCGGCAATAGGCCGCCGGCTGGGGCGGGACCCGCTGGAGCTCACCGCCGAAGCGTGTCTGGCCGCAGTTGCCGACGCAGGTTTGTCGCTGGCCGCCATCGACGGCCTTACAACCTATCCCGGGGCTTCGCAGCCCGGCGTCGGGTTCTCTGGGGCGTCGCTGCGGGACATCCACGACGCACTGGGAATCAAGCCGAACTGGGTCGCCGGGGGAGTGGAATCCCCGGGACAGCTCGGCGCTGTGGTGGACGCAATCCTCGCTGTCGCCGGAGGGCTTGCCAATCACGTCCTGTGTTGGCGCAGCATCTGGGAGGGCACCGCTCAGGGCGTCGGCCGACGCAAGGGGTACGGGTCCGGCGGCGGGCGTCCCGCCGGAATGCTGGGGTGGCAGATGCCTTTTGGCGCGACGGCAGCCAACCTGGCGGCGCTGCAAATCCGCGCGCGGATGCTGCGCTACGACCTCACCCGCGAGCAACTCGCGTCGATAGCGCTCGCGCAGGGGGCCCACGCCGCCCTTAACCCCGTGGCTATCTATCGCGACCCACTCGACCTGGACGCGTATCTGAGCGCGCGAATGGTCTCCGACCCGTTGTGCATGTTCGACTGTGACATTGCCTGCGATGGGGCGACCGCTTTCGTCATTTCCCGTGCCGAGCACGCCGCCGCGCTGGACCACCCAGGGGTGGCCGTCGAGGCCCTGGACTGTGCCCACCACGATCGGTTCACGTGGGAGGGGGGAGACGACATCAGCCGCATCAGTTCGCGCTGGTCCACGATCTGGGAGCGGACGGATTTCGACGTTGCCGATGTCGACGTGGCCTCGCTGTATGACGGATTCAGTGTCTTCGTGCTCTGCTGGCTGGAGGACTTCGGTTTCTGTCCGGTCGGAGAATCCGGCGCGTGGATCGCTGATCCTGCGCGCATCTCGCTGGGCGGACAATTGCCTATCAATACTGGCGGCGGGCAGCTATCCGGTGGACGTCTCCACGGCTTCGGGCATCTCCACGAAGCATGCCTGCAGATCCGTGGCGAGGCCGGTGCGCGACAGGTCGACGGGGCGAAGCTGGCTGCTGTTGGCGTGGGAGCGGCCAACAGCGGCACCACCGCAATGCTGCTACGGCGGTCGTGACGATGCCGTCGTGCAGAATGATCATGCGACCCTGAGGAGGGCATCCATGGTGGAAGATCAAGCGCCGATGTTGGGCTTCATTGGGCTGGGCAATCTGGGTGCACCGATGGCCAAGCGGTTGGTCGGCTGGCCGGGCGGGTTGATCGTCTTCGATGTAAGGCCAGATGCGACAACGTCGTTCGCCGACGCTGGAGCGCAGGTCGCCGACAGTGTGGATGAGGTGGCAGCTGCCGACATCATCAGTGTCATGGTGCTCAACGACGAGCAAGTGCGCGACGTCGTGGCGCGGCTTGCCCCGCGGGCCAAGCGCGGTACCGTCATCGCGATCCACTCGACGATCGACCCCAGAACCGCAGTCGAACTCGCTGCGGAGCTGGAGAAGAACGGCATTCACGTCATCGATGCACCGGTCAGCGGCGGCGTGGAAGCGGTGAAGACGGGTGATCTGGCGGTCATGGTGGGCGCCGAACGCCAGGTCTACGAGCTCGTCAAGCCGGCGTTCAAGCAGTGGGCGTCCATGGTGGTTCACGCAGGGGAACCCGGCGCGGGGACCCGGATGAAGCTGGCGCGCAACATGCTGACTTTCACGTCTTTTGCGGCCGCGTGCGAAGCAATGAAGCTCGCCGAGTTGGCGGGTCTTGACGTGCAAGCGTTCAGCCGGGTCGTGCGCCACACTGATGCACACAGCGGTGGCACCGGCGCAATGATGTTCCGCGACGACATGAGCAAGCCGCTGGCCCCAGACCACTTCCTCTACCAGCCGTTCCTGCACACCCGTGAATTGGGAGAAAAAGATCTCACCCTGGCGCTGGGTCTCGGCGGAGAAGTGGGCGCAGAACTTCCGCTTGCTGAAATCGCATTGCGGAATCTGGCCGAAGGATTGGGCGTACCCCACGCCAGTGCGACCGAATCTGATTGACCGAAGCATCGCAGCGTTTGACGCGACACACCCGCCCTTTTCGGCACCCTGCGAGATCAACAAACCATCGGCAATTACTGACATCACGGCCTGATACCGCTGCTCGGCCACGCTCCGCCGATCATCGAAGCGGATGGAACGCCTCGCCTTTCGGGGGCGGCGACGGGGACGACGGGGGTGCTGGCGGGACCGCTGTACACGGCGATGGGCGTGCTCGCCGCGCTGCACGCGGCCGGGCGCGAGGGCAAGCGGTGGACCGCCTTCTTCATTGCGACCGATATCGCAGGAGCGCCAGCGTTTTTGGGCGCGGATCTGTTCGACGACGACCACGCGAAGGCTCGCCGACTCGTTTACGAGCAGGCTCAGCCGAACGGGGCGTCGCAGCGATTGATGTGAACGTGCATCAAGACGAAACCCGACGAAGGATTTGCACCGCCGGCCGCGCCGCGCGTTGGGCGGCATACGGAAGAGTTGCTCGGCGCCCTGGCGGGCTATGACGCGGCCGGAATCGAGCGCCTTCGTTCGACTGGTGCAAAACGAACACCGGCGCTTGGCCCCACCCCACGTGGTGCCGGCCAGCCGTACGGGCGTTGGCGATCCGCCAGCTGGTCTACGATTGGGTGACTTGCCCCAGTACTTGTATCACGAACCGCGGGAGGCGACATGGTTGAGCATCGCCACGTCGAATGGGACCCAGACACGCGACGCATCCTCACGGCCCGGCTCCTGTTGCGCCCCTGGCAACTCGACGACGACCTCGGCGCCTACCGGATATACGGAGCGCCGGAAGTTGCGCGTTGGCTGTGTCCGGCATTGCCGATGATCATCGACCAGGCGCATATGCGCCGACTCCTGGGCGACTGGATCGCGCAGAGCGATGCAGCCGGACTGCCCCAGGGCCGATGGGCGATAACCGATAAAGACTCCGGCGACCTGATCGGGGGAGTGGCACTGCTTCCACTTCCGCCCGGCCGCACCGATCTCGAGATCGGATGGCAGGTTGCACCGACACTGTGGGGTCGCGGCTACGGCGCGGAAGCCGGCCATGCGGTGGCCCACCAAGCATTCACAAATGTCGGTGTCAGTGAGGTCTTCGCTGTCGTGCGGCCAGGCAATCATCGCGGGGTGGCTACGGCTCGCCGAGTGGGCATGGAATGGGTTGGGGAGACCGACAAGTACTACAACCTCACCCTTGAGATCTACCGTCTCAACAAAGCAGATCTGGATCTGCCTGAACCGGCCTGTGCACCGGCGCCGGAATGGCCCTAGCGCCGAATGCCACAGGCCCGGAATCTTCTGTGTGAGTTCGGCGGGCCTAGCGACTCAGTACGCGGTAGAAGGTGGTCTGGGCCTTTCCGCCCTCAGCGAACTGGGCCAGTGCTTCTACGCTGACGGCGAAGTGATCGGTTTGGACGTGACGGTCGACGCCGTGCTGGTTGCGGAACCGCTGGTAGAGCGTGAAATGTCCAGGCCGATTGCGATCTTCGTGCAATCGAAAGGTGCTGACTGCTCCTTCGGCCAGCGACTGAGGGATTAACTTAACAAACGCGCGTCGCAGGTCGTCCCCTCTGCCTGGCAAAGCCGTGGCCTCGGTGATCAGCACTACTTCTTCATCTGGGCCGTACATGGTTGACGCTCCTTCCGTCTTCTCTAGGGCCTTTGCGCCATCACGGCATCGAGTGTCTGCCTCGCCGGCACCTTCATGCGTGCACCACAATGGAATTGACTGCTGGATTGAGAGATAGCCATCGGCATGGTGAACGACATTCGCCACCACTTTGCTCCGGCTTGCTTAGGCGTTATAACCCATCTCTCGACACGCCCACCCGCTCGACGATTACCACCCCGGCGGATTTCCCGCTGCGCGTTCACAACTCAGCGAGAGGCGGGACCGCCTATCCCTTGAGTGCCCTGGGATTGATGTCGCGGAACCGCGCAGCTCATGGCGTAATCGACAACCGACACTGATGAGCCATTTTGTGTCAGCAGTTGCCTCGGGATCCAAAACTCACCCGGGTGATACGACGTTGGGGTGATGACGGCTCACCCCTCAGGGCAGCAGACTCGAGGCCAGTTCAACGTCGACACGACGGGTGTCGTCGCCAACGCTACAACTCTTCTAGCAGGGCAAAGGCAGCAATGGCCCGGCAGGAGCCGTCGAGAATGATTAGCAGAAGGGTCTGACCATGCACTTCGATTCCAAGAAGGTCATCGTCGTCGGAGGCAGCGCCGGGATGGGCCGGCAGGTCGCCGCCGATATCGTGCGCCACGGCGGTAGTGCCGTGATCGTCGGCCGGTCGAAAGACCGCGTCGATGACACCGTGACCGAATTGACCGGCAACGGTGGCCAGGCCTGGGGAATCACCGCGGAGCTGACCGATCGCGCCGCGGTCGCCGATGTGCAGCGCGCGCTCGCCGAGGATCACAGCGATGCGACACTGCTCGTCAACGCGGCCGGATTCTTCGTCCCCAAGCCGTTTCTCGAGTACGACGCGCTGACCTACGACTCCTACATGGAGCTCAACTATGCCCTGTTCTTCCTGACGCAGACCGTCGTTGACGGGATGATCAGTCGCGGCGAGGGTGGGTCCATCGTCAACATCGGCAGCATGTGGGCACATCAGGCGATCGGTCTGACCCCATCGTCGGTGTACTCGATGCAGAAGGCCGGGTTGCACGCGCTGACCCATAACCTGGCCATCGAGCTTGCCGGCCACAAGATCCGCGTCAATGCGGTGGCGCCGGCCGTCGTCAAGACTCCGCTGTACGAGGCCTTCATCTCCAAGGACGAGATCGATGCCACCCTCGAAACTTTCGCGCCGCTTCATCCCTTGGGACGAGTCGGCACCCCCGCCGATGTCGCCAACGCCGTGACGTATCTGCTGTCGGATGAGGCCAGTTGGGTCACCGGCGCGATTCTCAACGTCGACGGCGGCATCATGGCCGGCCGCAACTAGCCGAACGACGACGCGACTACTACCAAACCCTAAGCGCATCAACATAGCTGCTGCGCATACGAAGGAGACCAGGTGTCACACCAATACAGCAAGGAGCCTGCCGCGGTCGACGCGCTGACTCCCCAGCAATACCACGTTACCCAGGAAAGCGGCACGGAGCCGCCGTTCACCGGCGAGTATTGCGACAACCACGAACCCGGCATTTACGTCGACATTGTCTCCGGCGAGCCGCTTTTCGCCTCCGTGGACAAATTCGACAGCGGAAGCGGCTGGCCCAGTTTCACCCAGCCCATCGACGCGGACAGCCTTGTCGAGAGGCGCGACCGCAGCCACTTCATGGAGCGGGTCGAGGTGCGGTCGACCCATGCCGATAGCCACCTCGGGCATGTATTTTCGGACGGTCCGAGAGAAGCCGGTGGGTTGCGCTACTGCATCAACTCGGCGTCGCTGCGATTCATCCACCGCGACGACCTGGAAGCCCAGGGTTACGGCCAATACCTGCGCTTGTTCACAAAGGATGGATCCGAGCAAGACCAGAGCGTTAGCGAGCAGAAATCATGACCGACCACAACAAGATCGCCGTGCTCGCCGGAGGGTGCTTCTGGGGTATGGAGGACCTATTCCGCCGGCAGCCGGGTGTGGTGTCCACCCGGGTCGGCTACACCGGCGGCAGCAACGCCCATCCCACCTACCGCAATCACCCCGGCCACGCCGAGGCACTCGAAATCACCTACGACCCCGACAGGACCAACTACCGGGCACTGCTGGAATTCTTCTTTCAGGTTCACGACCCGACTACCAAGAACCGTCAGGGCAACGATGTCGGAACCAGCTACCGCTCGGCAATCTTTTATCTGGACGACGAGCAAAAGCAAATCGCCATCCAAACCATCGCCGACATCGACGACTCAGGGCGATGGCCCGGTCCTGTCGTCACCGAGGTCAATCAGGCCGGTGAATTTTGGGAAGCCGAACCCGAGCACCAGAATTACTTGCAGCGCTACCCATCCGGCTACACCTGCCACTACGTCCGCCCCGAGTGGACGGTACCCCACCGCGGTGACGGTGCCGGCGCGACGGCAGCGACGGCAGAACGTGCCCGGCCCGTTCAGTAACGACATGGGCTCGGCAACACAAGACAGGGACGCGACAACTCCGTCTGATCGGCAGGTGCTGCTGAGCGCGTACGCGCCATTGGTGCTCTCTGGCGCGGCATGTGCTGCGGGAGGGGTCTTACGGCGGATCGCCGGCCGGCGAGCGGCGGCGATCCGATGACTCAGAACCCGAATCTGGCTGCGCTGTCGGCGGCGGGGGTGTCGGTCTGGCTGGATGATTTGTCGCGCACGCTGCTGCACTCCGGCAAGCTGCAGCAACTGATCGACACGAGAAGCGTTGTCGGCGTGACCACTAACCCGGCCACCTTTGAGCGCGCACTTTCAGACGGACGCGCCTACGATGGCCAGATCGCCGAGCTGACCGCTCGCGGTACGGACATCGACACGGCAATCCGCACGGCGATCACCGACGACGTCCGGACGGCCTGCGATGTGCTGCGCCCGCAATGGGAGGCCTCGGACGGCGTGGACGGACGGGTGTCCATTGAAGTCGATCCGTCGCTGGCGCACGACACTGACGCGACAGTCACGCAGGCCGTCGAGTTGGCCAAGATCGTCGACCGGCCCAACGTGTTCATCAAAATACCGGCGACCGCCGCGGGGCTGCCCGCGATCACCGCTGCGCTCGCCCGGGGTGTCTCGGTCAATGTGACGCTGATCTTTTCCGTGCAACGGCACCGAGAGGTGATGGACGCCTACCTGGCCGGCATCGAAGCCGCCCACCAAGCGGGTGCTGATCTATCTCAAATCCATTCGGTCGCATCGCTGTTCGTGTCCCGCCTCGACACCGAAGTCGACAAGCGCCTCGAGACGATCGGCACCGACAAGGCACTCTCCGTGCGCGGGCAAGCGGGCATCGCCAACGCGCGGTTGGCCTACGGGGCCTATCAGCAGGTCTTTGAAGCGGGACCACGCTACACGGCGCTGCGCGCCGCGGGTGCTCGCGTGCAACGCCCGCTATGGGCCTCCACCGGAGTCAAAAACAGCGCGTACCCCGACACGATGTATGTCGCCGAACTCGTGGCACCGAACACCGTGAGCACCATTCCTGAGCCGACACTGGAGGCGGTGGCCGATCACGGCGTCATCGCCGGTGCGACCGCAATCGGCAAGGCGGCGCAGGCACAGGAAGTGTTCGACCGGCTGACCGCGGTCGGTATCGATCTGCCCAACGTGTTCGCTGTACTCGAATACGACGGGGTGTCCAAGTTCGCGGCGTCCTGGTCGCGCGCACTTCAACGCTGAACGCTCCGCGACGGCGCAGGTTTCATCGATCCAGGAGACCGATCCATGTCCACTTCGGCACCCCCGTTCGAAGGGCTTCGGGCAAGCCGGGCATTCCCCGCGCGCACCGGCCCCAGGGGTAGCCTGATCTACCGGCTGATCACCACGACCGATCACAAAGTGATCGGGATGATGTACGTCGTCGCATGCTTTACGTTCTTCTTCGTCGGCGGACTCATGGCGCTGCTGATGCGTGCCGAACTTGCCGCGCCCGGGCTGCAGTTTCTCTCCAACGAGCAGTACAACCAACTGTTCACCATGCACGGCACGGTCATGCTGCTCCTTTATGCGACCCCGATCGTGTTTGGCTTCGCAAACCTGGTGCTGCCCCTGCAGATTGGCGCACCCGATGTCGCCTTCCCTCGGCTCAATGCATTGTCATTCTGGCTCTTCGTCTTTGGTGCGCTGATCGCCCTGGCGGGATTCTTCGCCCCCGGCGGGCCTGCGGGCTTCGGATGGACCGCGTACACCCCGCTGTCGGACGCCGTCCATTCCCCGGGCCCGGGAGGTGACTTATGGATCCTCGGGCTCATCGTCGGCGGGCTGGGCACCATCCTGGGCGCGGTCAACATGATCACCACCGTGGTGTGCCTGCGTGCCCCGGGCATGACGATGTTTCGAATGCCGATCTTCACCTGGAACATCCTGGTGACCAGCATCATGGTGCTGGTCGCGTTTCCGCTGTTGACTTCCGCGCTGTTCGGGCTGGCCGCAGACCGCCACCTCGGCGCGCACGCGTTTGACCCCGCTAGCGGGGGAGTCCTGCTGTGGCAGCACATGTTTTGGTTCTTCGGCCATCCCGAGGTCTACATCATTGCGCTGCCGTTCTTCGGCATCATCACCGAAATCATCCCCGTGTTTGCCCGCAAGCCGCTGTTCGGCTACTACACCATGATCTACGCCACCATCGGCCTCGGGGCGCTGTCGATCGCGGTCTGGGCCCACCATCTCTATGCCACCGGTGCAGTGCTGCTGCCGTTTTTTTCGTTCGCGACCTACCTGATCGCCGTCCCTACCGGAATCAAATTCGTCAACTGGATCGGCACCATGTGGAAGGGCCAGTTGACCTTCGAGACCCCGATGCTTTTCTCAATGGGTTTCTTGGTGACTTTTCTGCTCGGCGGCCTGTCGGGCGTGCTGCTCGCCAGCCCGCCCATCGACTTCCATGTCACCGACACCTACTTCGTGGTTGCTCACTTCCACTACGTGCTGTTCGGCACCATCGTGTTCGCCACTTACGGCGGGGTGTATTTCTGGTTTCCCAAGATGACCGGGCGGCTACTCGACGAACGGCTGGGCAAGTTGCACTTCTGGCTGACGCTGATCGGCTTTCACACAACATTTTTGGTGCAACACTGGCTCGGCAACAAGGGCATGCCGCGCCGGTACGCCGACTACCTCCCCACCGATGGATTCACCGGGCTCAATGTCGTCTCAACGATCGGGGCGTTCATCCTCGGGGTCTCGATGCTGCCTTTCGTGTGGAATATCTTCCGTAGCTGGCGCTACGGCGAACCGGTCACCGTCGACGATCCATGGGGCCACGGCAACTCCCTGGAGTGGGCCACCAGCAGTCCACCCCCGCGGCATAACTTCACCGAGCTGCCCCGCATCCGCTCTGAGCGACCCGCCTTCGAGCTGCACTATCCGCACATGATCGAGCGGATGCGCACCGAGGCCCACATAATGCGCGCACGATCGAACGCGCGATAACTCTGCCGCGGGAATGTTTATGACCGTGGCGGAGACTTTGCACAACGAGGAGGAGCTATGAGTGGCTACGTCGCTGGCGTTATTGGCGGCATTGTCGGTGGACTTGCCATAGCCGCGCTCGGCATGGCCTACGGCGCGGCGACCGGGCGCGGTTTGTGGCGACTACCCAACAGCATCGGCGAGCTCATTCTTGGCCCAGCACGCGCGCACGCACGGTCGTTCGGAGTGGCCACCCTGGTTGGCGTGGCGCTGCACATCGCGTTATCGGCCGCATTCGGCATCGTCATCGTGCTACTCGCGCAGGATGTAACGCACGCGTACCTGGCAACCGGTCTGGTGGCCGGCGCGGCGCTCTGGCTCATTAATTATGTTGGCGTCGGCGCGATCCATCGGGGCGCCCGTGAGGTCGCGAAGCTGAACCCCGTCCCAATCGGGCTCGGGCTTCATCTGCTATTCGGGTTGATCACCAGCGTGGTCGCGGTCGCAATTTTGCGATCGTGAGAATTTCCTCAACATCGGCTAAGCCTCTTCGAGTGCCTCGCCAAGTGATTGAAGAACCTTGTTGTGCTGCGCGTTGACAAGCAGGTGGCCGGCTATCAAAGCGGCAACAACCGGCCATTCCATGATTCCCAGTACCGCCATTGCGCCGACTCCGGCGTAGAAAGCAAGATGTTCCGGTGGCGGTAGCGTCACGCCGATACTTCTGTCCGACGATGGGGAAACGGTACACGTGCGCTGAACGCTCGCTATCTTCATCACGCCTCCTGATCTTTTCGGCCGAGTCCGCGAATTCGGTACCCGTGCCGGGATCTTCCTAGCGCGGGTCTGTGCCTAGCGTCGGCAAGCATCGGCGGCCGGGTCGCCGCCGGCGAGTCTCGACGCCTTATTGGTTGTCCGGGCCGCGTGTCCGGCCGGTGAGTCGAATAGCAAATCGCGCAATTGTTTTCGGCCGCGGTTGAGCCTCGAACTCACGGTTCCTTGCCGGGTGTCCGTCATCGCGGCGATCTCCTTGTAGGAGTAGCCCGCGATGTCGGCGAAATACACCGCGATGCGAAATTGCTCAGGCAAGGCCATCATCGCTGCCTTGAGGTAGGGGTCGGGCAGCACTTCGAGTGCCTGGTCTTCGGCCGACCGGAGGCCACCGGGCGCGCGTGTGGCACTGGCCACTAGCTGTCGATCGGTGATCTCACAAGTCGGGTGTTGTGCGGGACGGCGCTTTTGCCTCCGGTAGGTGCTGATATAGGTGTTGGTCATGATGCGCCGTAGCCATGCGTTGAGGTTGGTTCCTTGCTCGAAGCCCCGGAGGCCTGCGTAAGCGTTGAGCACTGTTTCTTGCAACAGATCCTCCGCATCCGCTCGATTGGCGGTCATCCGGAGAGCTTGCCGATAGAGAGGCTCGAGGAGCGGGATGACGGCGCTTTCAAATTGAGCGCTCGACGGGCCGACCGGCAATCGTGAACATTCCGCACCCACGCGACCCACGGCTATGTCCCCGCCTTCACGAAAAGTCTTGCCACGCGCCGAGGGGGAGCGTGTGGCGCGGGTTTCAGCGGCCGATGTCGTTTTGGTTGTGCCCGGTTCAACCGCGTTCCTTCCAGCGCCGACCCGACGCTGATCCGGGTTTGACCACAGGTACGAATTTGTCTCGCGTCCACAGCACCTCCGCTTGCCAATCTGGTGCCAGCATCCACCGCCGCGGGGTGAGTGGTCATCACCCGCCGAGGCAATTCATCCGGATGAGCGCCGCGCCACCAATGAGCCTGGACGCCCGCGATCGACCGCCCTCCACATGTCGAACTATCACCCGGGTGATTGACTCGGGTGGGCGAAGACAGTTCACCCTCCTGGACGCCATGCTCTCTAACGTCCACACCCGCGCCGCCGTGTTCTGTTGTGTAAGAAGCACAGCGGGAGACTCATCGCACGGGCGTTACAGCAAAGACAACCATCGCAGTGAGCAAGGAGGACATAGTGAGCGCCGCCCAGAGGATGCTGGAGACCTACCCGCGAGATCTAGGCCGGATCGACAGAGCCAAGCTGATCGCGTGTATCGACGCCTGTTTCGAATGCGACCAGGCTTGCACGGCGTGTGCGGACGCCTGCCTCAGCGAAGAGGACGTCTATCACCTGACCAAATGCGTCCGTACGTGCCTTGACTGCGCGGATGTCTGCGCGACAACCGGCCGCGTCTTGTCCCGGCACACGGACTACGACGCCAACTTGACCAGGACGGTGCTCGAAACGTGCGTCACCGCCTGTAAGACAAGCGCGGACGAGTGCGACAAGCACGCCCCGAAGCACGAGCATTGCCGCGTGTGCGCCGAGGTATGTCGTCGCTGCGAACGAGCCTGCCAGGACCTTATTGGGGCGCTCGGTTGAGGCAACCTACCGAGTGGGGCCGCGCTGATGGAAATTTCTGAATTCGACGACGTCCAGGCCCATCTGCTCGAACCGGAAGAAAGCCTGGACTCGGAACAGACCGGCATCGACCTCGACGAAGGCTACTCGCCCCCGGAACGTCCGCGTGAACTGCGGGCGTGGGGTATCACCGCGAGGGAAGCCCGGACCCATGAAAGTCTGGCGCGCCGGCTGGCCCGTGAGGTGCCCGACGTGACCGATCAGTGGGATGGCGACGGGATCGGCGACAGCGCCGACAGCGATGGCGAGCTAATCGACGATCAGGTCGGCGACATGCGCGCCGGTCGGCTCGTCGCCTTCGATCTCGACGCGACGGATCCAGGTTCGGATTACCGTGCCCACGACGTCGGCATCGACGGTGGCGCTGCCTCGGCCGAGGAAGCCGCCATGCATATCGTCGTCGACGAAGACACCAGCGACGATGAGGGATGGCCGCTCAGATGACCTGCCGTCCGGCCAGCCGGTGAAATTCCGGCTATGGTGACCCGCATTGTGATCCTCGGTGGCGGCCCGGCCGGGTACGAGGCGGCGCTGGTCGCCGCCGCGCGAGGTCCCACCGCAGCCCAAGTCACCGTCGTAGATTCCGACGGGGTCGGCGGCGCCGCGGTGCTGTGCGACTGCGTGCCATCAAAGACCTTTATCGCGTCCACGGGGTTGCGCACCGAACTGCGACGGGCAGCCCGCCTGGGTTTCGACATTCACATCGACGACGCCAAGATCTGTTTGGCGGAAATCCACCAACGGATCAGGACACTCGCTGCCGAGCAGTCGCGGGATATCACCGCTGAGCTGCTGACCATGGGCGTCGAGTTGATCGCGGGACGCGGCGAGCTGGTTGATGCGGCTCCCGGTCTGGCGCGTCATCGCGTCAAGGTGACCGCGCGCGACGGCGGGACCACGGTCCGCGATGCCGATGTGGTGTTGATCGCCACTGGCGCCAGCCCCCGGATCTTGCCGTCGGCGCAGCCCGACGGCGAGCGCATCCTGACCTGGCGCCAGCTCTACGACCTGACCTCGCTGCCCGACGACCTCATCGTGGTGGGTTGCGGGGTCACCGGCATCGAATTCGCCAACGCCTACACCGAACTGGGTGTGACCGTAACGGTGGTCGCCAGTCGCGACCGGGTGCTGCCGCACGAGGATGCCGACGCCGCGCAGGTGCTCGAGGAGTCGTTCGCCCAACGCGGTGTCAAGCTGATCAAAAGAGCACGGGCACAATCCGTGACGCGCACCGACGACGGGGTGCTGGTGACAATGACCGACGGCCGCACCGTTGAAGGCAGCCACGCATTGATGACACTTGGATCGGTGCCCAACACCGGTCGGCTCGGGCTAGAGCGCGTGGGCATCGAACCCGGGCCCGGCAACCACATTGCCGTCGACCGGGTATCGCGGACACCGGTCCCGGGCATTTACGCTGCGGGCGACTGCACTGGTCTGCTGCCGTTAGCCTCAGTAGCCGCGATGCAAGGCCGGATCGCGATGTATCACGCGCTCGGAGAACCCGTAAATCCGCTCCAGTTGAGCACCGTCGCGACGACCGTCTTCACCCACCCCGAGGTCGCGGCGGTCGGCGTCGCACAGACCAAGATCGACGACGGCTCGATTCAGGCCCGCACCGTAATGCTGCCATTGAGGACCAATGCGCGGGCAAAAATGTCGGAGCTCCACCACGGCTTCGTCAAACTCTTTTGCCGGCAGGACAGCGGCGTGATCATCGGTGGCGTGGTGGTCGCGCCGATCGCATCGGAGTTGATACTGCCGATCGCGATGGCTGTTCAAAACCGGATCACCGTTGACGGTTTGGCGCAGACGCTTGCGATTTATCCGTCGCTGTCCGGCTCGATCACCGAGGCGGCCCGCCGGCTCGTAGCCCGCGATGATCTGAACTGATGCACGAACTCGAGGCCGATGAGTGACTCTGTGGTTCCGGTGGCGGCCGATGCCGCATCGCGTCACTCGACGAGCGATTGCCTTCGTCGGGCTGCCTGTGGCCTTGTGGTGGTTGCAGCCGTGGAAGTTATTGCTCAGGGCCACCGCTGATGAAAGGCCGCCGCCTGGAGCCCAGACCACCCGCTGTGGAGAATTCATCGGCCACATCCACCGAACCAGCGGTGTCGCGCGGCTCCTAACCCTGGCTGGCGGGGCGCAGATTCTGCGACTGGAGAATCTGCATACCACCCTGGGACCACAACTGCGCGTATGGCTGAGCGCCACACCTGTCGATCACGCCAGGTTCCCGTGGCGAAAGTTTGCACACAGCAACCACCTAGACCTGGGCCGCCTACGCGCCAACCGGGGCAACGCCGACTACGGCGTGCCCAGCGGCACCGACACCAGCGCACTCAGCAGCGTGATCCTGTGGTGCGAGCGCTTCAATGTGTCCTTCGGCGCGGCGCAATTGCGCCCCCTTTCCGATGAGCCCCTGGGGCGAAGCGTGCGTCGCTGCGGTCACAGCATCCGCATTATCACCCGGGTGAATCGTGCACGGGGGTGGTGACAGATGGATCAGGGTCGGGCGATGCTCTTGCGAGAGACCTCTGCGGAGGTCGACCACCCCACGGTTCAGGGCACCGTGGTCGCCAAGGAATACCACAACCTCGAGCGATCGATCCCAACCCCATGTGGATACCCGAATATCAAGTAGGAGAAGAGATATGAACACGGTCCCACTTCACCGTCAAGCGGGGAAGGCGGAACCGGCCACCTCGGTTGTCATCGTGGGCAGCGGGTTCGCCGCTTTCGAGTGCGCGCGCGGACTGGCCCGACGGTTAGACAGGGTGCGCGCCTCGGACGTGAGGGTGACCATTGTTTCGCCGGTCGACTACTTGCAGTACACGCCATTGCTGGCCGATGTGGCCGGTGGGCTGGTCGACCCGCGGTTTGTCTGTATTCCGCTGGCCGGAACACTTAAGGGCGTGCGTGCTGTGCGCGGCTGGGTCGACAGTGTTGACTTCGACCGCCATACGCTTTCGTTCACCGATCCTGAGAGCCAGGTACGGACGCTGTCGTGGGATCGGCTCGTCCTCACACCAGGTTCGGTGACTCGGCTGTTCGATACGCCCGGTTTGGCCACCTACGCACACGGCCTGAAGTCGACGGCCGAAGCGCTGTATCTACGTGATCATGTGATCGAGCAGTTGGAACTGGCTCACGTCGACGAAAACGAGGCCCGGGCCGCCGCGCGGCGCACGATTGTCGTTGTCGGTGCGTCGTATTCCGGTTCCGAATTGACGGCGCAGCTGCGCGCGCTCGCCGACGCGGCGGCGAAGCAGATAGGTTTCGATCGGGCCTCGGTGCGGTTTGTGCTGCTGGACTTGGCCGACCAAGTGATGCCCGAGCTGGGGCAGAAGCTCGGCGACGCGGCCATGCGCGTGCTGCGCTCACGCGGAATCGATGTGCGGTTGCGCACGACCGTGAAGGTGGTCCACGCCGATCATGTTGTGCTCAGCGACGATTCGCGCGTCGACACTTACACGGTAGCGTGGGTGGCTGGCGTGACCCCGTCACCGCTGATCGCCACGCTGGGGTTGGAAACGGAGCGGGGCCGACTCAAGGTGCGGACGGATCTGCAGGTACCGGGTCATCCCGACGTTTTTGCCGCGGGCGACGCTGCCGCCGTTCCGGACCTAACCCAGCCGGGCAAGATCGCCCCACCGACCGCCCAGCACGCGACCCGGCAAGGTAAGACGTTGGCCCGCAACGTCGCGGCGAGTCTCGGCTACGGCGAGCGGAAGGACTACCGCCACAGCGACAAGGGTATGGTTGTCGACTTGGGTCCGCGCTACGCCGTCGCCAACCCGCTGGGCGTACACCTCTCGGGCTATCCCGCGAAGTTTGTCACCCGCGCCTACCACCTCTATGCGATCCCACGGCTCGTCAACCGCTGGGCGGTCGCACTCGCCTATCTGACCGACGTGTTCTTCACTCGCACGGTCTTGTCAATGGGATTCGTTTGCGGCGCCGACGCCCAATTCACGGCCAGGCAAGTCATCCAGCTGCCGAAGGCCGCAGGGGCACATTCCTAGTCAACGAAACCTAGCCGCGACGCGCCAGCCCCGACGCGGCACCACTGACCGGCGGCCCAACTGGATTATCGCCGAAACGGAGCACCAATGAGCATCGTCAACAAAGGTTTTCGCAGACGAAACGTTGAGTCGGCGCGTGAGCTGCCGCCCGGTCAACATCTGACCGCGGATTTCCCCGTCCTGCAAGCAGGACCGACTCCGCGGATCGATCTTGATCACTGGCGGTTCACCATTCGCGACGAGCTCGGCGGCGAACACTCCTGGACCTGGCCCCAGTTCAAGCTCCTGCCCAGCGAGCCGCTCACGGTGGACATCCACTGCGTCACCACGTGGTCCAAGCTGGACACCGAGTGGGAAGGCGTTTCTCTGGACACGCTTCTCGAATCGACGCATACCGCAGCCGAATTCGCACTCGTCGGCTCCTACGGGGGCTACACCACCAACCTCCCGCTGCGCGATCTTCGCGGCGGAAAGGCGTGGATCGTTTACGGCTACCAGGGCGCACCGCTGTGCGCGGCACACGGCGGCCCGGCGCGGCTGTTGGTGCCGCACTTGTACTTTTGGAAGTCGGCGAAGTGGGTGAGGTCCATCGTGTTGCGAGACAGCGACTCACCCGGTTTCTGGGAACGATTCGGCTACCACAACTACGGGGATCCGTGGCGAGAACAACGCTACGCCGGCGATTAACCGCCATGGAGTCCACGTGATACCGGTGCTGGGCTGGCGGGTCGCGCGTGTGCTGCACTCTGCGCGCGAGACCGAGTCTGCTCAAACGATCAGCCTGAACGTGCCGGGATGGGGCGGTCACCGGGCCGGCCAGCACGTCGATGTCAAGCTGACCGCCGAGGACGGGTACAGCGCACAACGCAGCTATTCACTGAGCCGACCAGCCGATGGTGAGCGCATCGAGCTCACCGTGCAGGAGATCCCCGACGGGGAAGTCTCGCCCTACCTCGCCGGACTTGTTGTCGGAGACCAGATCGAAGTTCGCGGCCCCATCGGCGGCTGGTTTGTGTGGCAGCCCGCCGAAACGGCTCGGGTCCTGCTCGTCGGCGGCGGTTCGGGAATCGTGCCATTGATGGCAATGTTGCGTCAGCGGGTCGAGGCCGGTGCCGCCCAGTTTCGGCTTGTTTACTCCGTGCGCAGTCCCGCCGACGTTTACTACGCCCACGAGTTGGGTCGGCTCGAGCGTGCCTGTGACTGGCTGCGGGTCGAGCTGGTCTACACCCGCGTGGCCGCGCCGCAGACCACCCGGCCGCCCGGCCGGGTGCGCGCCGCTGACCTCGCGCCGACGGAGTGGATGCCCGCCGGCGGCGCGCGCGTCTATGTTTGCGGCCCAACGGTATTTGTGGAATCGGTGACCACCACGCTGATCGAGCAGGGCTATCAGCCATCAGCCATCCGGACCGAGCGGTTCGGGCCGAGCCAGTAACAGAGAAGCGGGGCATGATGACCGAACCAACGCATGTCGACGGCAACGCCGCCGGTGGTGCATTCGCAGAAGTGCTCGGATTCGATGTCACGACAGCGATGCTGACCTGCGCCGGATGCGATCGTGTCGCCGCCTTCGCCGAGAGTCACGTCTATAACCGCGCGCCCGGCATCGTGGTGCGGTGCGCGAGCTGCGGGAACGTCCTGGCCCGGCTGGTCCAAACACCCACCGACGTATGGCTCGACTTCCGCGGCGCGCACTCCTGGCGCCTCCCGACGCCGGTCCAGTGATGTCGTTGCTGAGGGAGACCCGGTCGATGCGCTCCTCGCCCGAAAACGCGGAGCACAAAACATGTTTCGCCGCTTCACGGCTGGGAGTAGGCCGAATGGACTCCCGCGACGAGGCCACCGGTTGAAAGGCAGGCGCACGTGGACCGAATATTTCATGTCCTGATTGGTGACCCCTCCGGGGCCGCCGGTGCTGCCATCAAGACCTCGGCGCTGTTCCTCACGGCCGCGATCCTGTTCCGTTTCATGGAGCGCCGCACTCTCGCCGAATTCGCGCCGTTCGACTGGATCGCTGCGGTCGCCGCCGGAGCCATCGTCGGCCGGGCCGCCACCGCCAGCGATACCTCGTGGCTCAACGCAACCGCTGCGCTCATCTTCCTTCTAGGCACCCACGCGGTCCTGGCGAGATTGCGCTTCATTCCGTGGATTCGAAGTTTCATCGATCCGCCGTTGAAAGTGCTGATCCGCAACGGACAAGTCGACCGACGCAACCTGAGGCGATGCGGACTAACCAGCGCTGATCTCGAGGCTGTGCTACGACAGCACGGACACGAAAGCGCCGATCGTATTCACCTGGCGATCTTCGAAGCCAAAGGCGCGATCTCGATTCTGTTGAAGGATGGAAGGGGTGATCGGCCCGCTTCTCGACTTGATATGCGGCGGAGTGGGCAGTGTCGACGATGAGTTCGCTTAGTGAGCTCGCGCGTCGTGTCCGTACCGCTGACGTGGTGGACGCGATGGGCCGGCTACATCAACACCGCTGCGATCTGCTCGATCTGGTGAGTCCCACGCCGGGCCGCGTGCTATTTGGTCCGGCCGTGACCATATCTTACTTCCCCGCATGTCGAACCGCGCTGCCTCCCGAACACTACACCTTCAAGCGGCTCTTCTATGAAGCCATCGCTGATGGGGCTGAAGGGCGTGTCCTCGTCCTGGCCAGTAACGGATATACCGACACCTCACTTGGCGGTGGAACGAAGTTGTCGCGTGTCCAAAGCCATCGGCTGGCAGGCATTCTCACAGACGGTCGACTGCGTGACTTCGCTGAACTCCAACATTCTGACCTAGCCATCTATTGCCGAGGTGAGGCAACCCGCTGGGGTGGTGATGTCGTCGTCCCCTACGAGGCCAACCGTTCGGTAGTGCTGGCGGGGGTGGGAATTCATCCCGGCGACTACATCTTTGCGGACTCTTCCGGTGCGGTCGCCATCCCTGCCAACGAGGTGCGAACCGTTCTTCAGGGGGCGTGCGAGGTCGTCGTTGAGGACGCACAGTCGATCGCAGCCATCCGGAACGAGACGCCGTCCACGTCGTCGGGGAAAACTGAACGCTGACACGGACCGCACCACGGGGCGCAGAAGCCAACCATTACCGCCTCTCGAGGGCATCGGTGGTGAACGAGGTATCGCTCACTGCGATGGGCCGCGTTGGCGTCGCGAGGGGATTTTTTCTTGCCCGCCAATGGAATCCAACAGGGGACTGTGCGTTCGGCTCAGCCAGCGCTGGGCATCGAGTGCGGCCGCACAGCCGCTGGCCGCGGCGGTGACTGCTTGGCGGTAGCGGCGGTCGATCAGGTCGCCGGCAGCGAACACGCCCTCCGCGGAAGTCCGGGTCGTACCACCCTGGGTCAGGATGTGGCCACTCGCATCGAGGTCGACGCGTCCGACCAAGAGATCCGAGCATGGCGTCTGGCCGACAGCGACGACGACGGCCGCGACCGCGATGGTGGATTCGCCGCCGCGGCACTTGTCGCGTATGCGCACCCCGCTGACGTGTTGGCCACCGTGTATGGCCAGCACTTCGGTCGATGTCAGGATCGCGACGTTGGGATGACCCTGCAGACGAGCAACGGCAGTGGCTGAGGCCCGGAGTTGGGGGCGATGGTGGATGAGGGTGACCTGGCGGACCAGCGGCGCAAGAAAGAGTGCCTCTTCAACGGCGCCGTCGCCACCGCCGATGACCGCGACGTCGCGCCGAACGAACAGGGCACCGTCACGTTTCGCGCTGGCGCTTACGCCCTCGCGCCCCCGTTCGCCGGGCACGTTGAGGGACCGGGGGACCGAGCCCATGGCAAGAATCAGGGCGCGGCCCCGGTGCTGAGCATCGCCGATGCCGACCGCCTTAGGCTCGTTGCCGAGGTCGAATCTGTCGACGTAGCCGGGGCGTAACTCGGCGCTGAAGTGCTGTGCTTGTCGCCGCATCGCGTCAGCCAGCGTGGGACCCGAGGCGAACGGGCCGGCGCCGGGGTAGTTGTCTACCGGCCCGGTGGCCGCGAGGGCACCGCCGGGCTGGTGGCCTTCAATGACGAGGGTGTCCAGCCCGGCCCGAGCCGTGTAGATCGCCGCCGTGTAGCCGGCGGGGCCTGACCCGACGATGATGACATCACGAATCCTGTCCGCCGACCGCATCAGTCGGTGGTGCCGCGTCGGCCGGGCCGCCGTGCGGCGTTGCGGGTTGGCGCATGGCGCGCGCCCGGCTCGCCGTCCATTCGTGACACCGGCTCTTCTACCCTGCGCCAACGTTTTCCAGAACGACTGCTACTGCCTGCCCCGACCCGATACAGATGCCAATCACCCCGTACCGGGCGCCCTTTTCAGCCAATTCGGTCGCCAGCGTCAACAGGTAGCGAGTTCCCGTGGCCCCGAAGGGATGTCCGATCGCGACCGCACCGCCGTTGGGTGTCAGCTTGTCATCGGGCACTACGAAACCGTCCAGTTGGTTCGGCAACTCCCGCAGCACGCCGAGCGCCTGGGCGCTGAACGCTTCGTGCACCTCCCACACGTCGATCTGCTCGGGGGCAAGCCCTGCCCGGCGGATCGCGGCCGGCATCGCCCATGCAGGCGCCACGCCCATGATGAGGGGGTCGATGCCATAGACCGCGCTCGATACCACACGGGCTAATGGTTCGATGCCGAGTTCGCTGGCCCGTTCCCCGGACGCGATGACCACGGCACTGGCACCATCACTCAAAGGCGAGGAGTTGGCGGCCGTCATCTGGGTCGTACCGGGCTGGGCCGGTAAGGTCGCCAACACCTCCGCGGTGGTGTCGTCGCGGATGAACTCATCGTGTTCCGCCAGCCGAGCGGCGGCTTTTTTCGTCGCTGGGATGGTCACGGGCATAATCTCTTTGGCCAGCCGACCCCGGTCGCGGGCAGCCTTGGCGTGGCGCTGAGATCGCAGTGCGAAGGCATCGATCTCCTCGCGCGTCAAAGAATATCGGTCGGCGACATTTTGCGCGGTTTCGATCATGCTGATGTAAGCGTTGCGGGCCAGCAATACCGGGTTGGGCGGTCCTCCCGCACCGCTCCACATGGTGTCGAGCATGAGAACCGGGCCCCTGGGGCTGAACGCGGCGTCGCCCTTCATCAACGCCCATCCCGATCGGGACATTGACTCGACTCCACAGGCGATACCGAGACCCAGGTCGCCGGCCTTGATCGCGTGGCTGATGGTTACCGCCGCGCTCAGCGATGATCCGCAAAATCTGTTCACGGTGACCCCGGCCGCGGTGTCAGGAAATCCGGCGGCCAACGCTGCCCAGCGGGCGACGTCGCCCATGCCCTCGTGAGCGGGGTTCACGCAACCTGCGACGATGTCCTCCACGGCCTCGAGCGGCACCCCGAGCCGGTCGCAGGCGCCCGTCATCGTCATACCGAGCAAGTCATCGGCCCGAATACCGGACAGTGTGCCGCCATAGCGGGTGAATGGGGTTCGCACGCCTCCCAAAACATAAGCCTCAGGCATCGCTCGCCACCCGAACCGCTTCGGACCGCTGCAGGCGGATGACGTCGAGCATCATGCGCAGTTGCGGCTCCTCCGGGTTGCCGGCGTAGCCATTCAGCCAGCCGGTCAGCTGAGCGAGTATCGCTACCGGCAACGACGTCCGGGTTGACAGGAGGGCGGCGATGATGCGCCTGATCGCGAGATAGCTTTCGCCGCAGCCCAACTCGACGAAGGCGGCCGTGCGCTCGTAGCCGGTCAGATACGACCCCACCGCGTCGACGAGTGACCAAGCCATGTCCTCGTCGGAGATGATCGACGGGCCAATCGTGGGGCGCGATTTCGCCAGCGAAACGCAACTTGCGAAGGTCCGTTTCGTCGACGGCGCCAATCGACTTATGGCGCGGCTCATTACAGCGACCACCGCTCCGGTTGGCGGGCTTTTGCGGTGCTGCAACGGGCGGCACCGCCCGCGAGACCGATCGGGTCGGCGCGCCCGGTGATGACCGCGCTGCGGTCCCCATCGACGATGTTGACCGACGCCTGCGGCCTTATGGCGGCATCGCCGGCGATCGCAATGACCGTGGTGGCCATCAAGCCGGTAAGCATGTTCTGGTTCCTTTCCCGGTGTCGCTGGCGGCTCGTCCGCGGGGGTTCGCTCGTCACGAGGGCAGGCGCGGCCGCCAATGTCAACTTGGTTTGCTCAGCGCCGCCTGTCTGCGGGTCGCGTCGATCGCGTCCGCCAGCAGCCACAGCGCCAAGCCGATGAGCGCAATGTCCTTCATCAAGAATTCCCCGTCGGCCGATAAAATCGGGAAGCCACCAGCGGACGCCTCGCCGACCCCGGGAGTCGTGATCATAAAAGTCAGCGTGGTGGTGAAGAACAGCGTGGCGAATATGCCGCCCACCACGGAAGCCTTCGGGAACCACGGCTTGACGGCCAGCAGTGCCGCAGTAATCAACTCGATTGATCCGTTCAATCGACCAAAGGCGTCGATGGATATGACGTTGTAGATCCAACCCAAGAAGGGGCTATTGGCCACCCAATGTGAAATACCGTGGGATTCATAGTAAGTGAACTTCATGGCGCCGAACCAGGCCAGGACTATGACCAGACCGTACCGCGCGATCACGGGCGCGATGCCGGTCGTTCGAAGCTGTTCCGGGCCAGCAGTCACCATGGTGGTGGCCTCATTCTGCGACATGAAAGTCTCCCGTTCTGGATGTGTCGTTTCACTGCATGGCCGCTGCCCAGCTCGCACCGCCTTCGGTGGCGGCGCAGGTAGAGATTTTGATCCAGGCGATTCGCGGCCACGGCTCAGATCAGCCACCACTATCTCCGCGCAGTGGGTGAGCTGTCCTCATCCGCGTACGCAATTCACCCGGGTGAGATGCCGACGAGGAACGGATCTGCGGCATAGCTTCTCGGGACGGCGTGGTCGGGCGTCATCGCGGCATCGGCGCTTGGGTTTCCCTCCCGGGCGCCAAGGTGGGGTCGTCACCCCAAACGTCTGCTCGCTCACGCGATGCTGGGAAGCGTTCTCAGAGAAGACGGTTCGTGACCGGAGACAACTGGCGGGGCGTGGGGAAGGCGTGTTACAACAAGCCGAGTTCTCGCGCCCGGCTGACCGCCGCGCCGCGGTGCTCAACGCCGAGCTTGCGGTACACGGCGCGCTGGTGGGTCTTCACGGTATTGAGCGAGACGTATAGCCGTTCACCGATCTCCCGTCGCGATAACCGGGTGGCGAGCAGGCGAAGTACCTCGAGCTCCTTGGGGGTCAGCTCCTCACCGATCGCGCTTTCCCGATGGCGGGGAGTCACCGCGACGCCCGCGCTCCGCTTCGCCGCAGTGAGCAGCGTCGAGGCGAGGCCGGCGTCGGCGCAGTCGCGCAGCAGGGTGCCGACCTCATCGAGGGCGGCCGTGGCGGCCTCATGGTCGCCGAGCTGCTCGACGATCTCCGCTCGGACAGACAGCGCCTTGGCCACCTCGAGGATTGCTCCACCTTGGCGCGCGGACATGACGGCCATGTCGGCGGCGGCCGCCGCAGCGGCCAACTCGCCGCGCATGCGGAGCAGTTCGGCCGCGGCAAGTGACACCATCACGTCCACGAGGTGTTCCGGATCAGCCAGGTCGCGGGAGCTGCGGGAAGCCCGGCGGATCTGACGCTCGGCGTCCGCGAGCCGACCATGCTCGGTCGAAATCAGCGCGAGATGGCCCATCGCGTAGATGCGGGCGCGACGATCACCCACCTTCTCGGCCAGCTTTACAGCCTGCCGGAATGCGGCTTGCGCCTCGTCGGTGCAACCCGAGAAGTACAGCGCGGATCCGTAGACGCAGTAGGCGCTTGCTCGGCCTAGCGGCGCTTCGGCCAGATCGAGCGCGATCGCTTGGCGAGCCGTCTCCAGCGCCGCGGCGACTTCAGCCGTCTTGAACGAGTGAACCGCGCGCAACACGACCGCTTGGGCGCCGATCGCGTCACCGTCTGCGGTGCCTGCCGCCGACCGGGTCTCGACTGCTTCGATCCACTCGGCGGCGTCATCGAGTTGACCAACGCTGAGGGCGATCCAGGCGCGGGCCACGCTCAACCGCGGATCCTGCAGAACGGTCTCCTCGGGAAGCAGGTCAAGCAGTCCGGAGACGGTCGATACTGCGCCGCCGTTGAATTCGTCGACCCAGTCTGCGGCGATCAGATCGGCACTGCGTGCGATGTCGCCGCCGGCGACGAGGTGGCGGACTGCTTCATCGATGAGGCCCTCGCTCTCGAACCAGGCCGCGGCTCGCCGGTGCAGGTCGGCCACGATGCCGGGCTCGCTGCGGCGCAACTCGGTTCGCAGCAACTCCCCGAACAGTTGGTGATATCGATACCAATGACGCGACGTGTCCAGCGGCACCAGAAAGAGGTTTTCGCGCTCGATCGTCTCCAAGACCGAGGCCGAGTCCGACGTTTCCAGCACCGCGTCACACAGTGCACCGCTGAGTCGTCCCAAGACGGAGGTACGTAGCAAAAAGCTGCGCAGCTGCGGTGGCTGACCGTCGAGCACCTCGGCCATCAAGTAATCGACGATATGACGGTTGTCGCCCGCGAACGTCCTGATGAACGTGGCGGTGTCGGCACGCCCGGCAAGCGAGAGGGCGGCCAGGTAGAGGCCGGCGGCCCACCCTTCGGTGCGTCGGTGCAACAGTTGAATATCTGCATCAGACAGGTTCAGCCCGAGGACATCCTTGAGCAGATGCTCCGCCTCACTGGCCCCGAAACGGAGATCGTCGGTTCGCACCTCGGCGAGGTCGCCGCTGGCCCGCAGGCGTGCTAACGGCAGCAAGGGATCCGATCGGGTGGCTATTACCAAGTGAAGGTTCGCCGGCAACCGGCTGATGAAAAATCCCAGCTGCTCGTGAACCGCTCGGTTGATGACCAGGTTGTAGTCATCCAAAATGAGCACCATCGGGCTGGCGATCGCGTCCAGATCATTCAGCAGGGTAGGCAGTACGACCTGCACCGGGTCGGCGCCCATCGCGAGGAGTTCGACTGCGCGTGTCCCCACCCCGGGGGTGACCTTCTGCAGCGCGGCGACCATGTACATCCAAAACCACACGGGATCGTTGTCGGAGGGATCAAGAGAAAGCCAGCCAAACCGCTGGTCCTCGCCGGCGGTCATGGCCCACTGCGCCAGTACTGTCGTCTTGCCCCAGCCCGCCGGCGCACTCAAGACGGTCAGCTTGCGGTGACGGCCCGCCGACAGTACGTCGAGGAGGGTGGCGCGGTGAACAAGCTGGGCCCCGATCGCCGGGACGTGCAGCTTGGTGGCGAGCAGCACTGCTCGCGCAGGGGCTTCTCCGACGCCGTTCTCGCCGCGTCCGGCTGGGCCGGTCATGTCCGAACTCCAGGAATGCGTTGAGTCGAGCAGCCGGGCCGGAAAATTCGGCGTTGACGCGCCATGGCTGGGCGCTGGCTTCTCGGCATCCCAGTAATTCTCTGCAGGGTCGGCCGGACTCGTTGTGCCCGGCAATCGCGGTGACCCTATTGAATCAGATTCGTTCTCCGTGATTATCTCAGGCGCCCGCCGTCGGTGCCCGTTCGAGCTGGCGGGCCCCAGCGCCATCGACCGCATGGTTTTGTCGTGATCCGCGCTCACGCTGTGCCCGTTCACGGTATTTCTCCTCGTTTGCATCGACGTATTGACTCCTGGACTCATGACACCGCCGCGGGCAGCGAGTTAGCGTCTCAACATGAGGTGAACGCGCGTCTCAAAGTGAGACGCCTGGCGGCGTCGGCGGGCGACCCAACGTCTCTTCGTGTGCTCATGGTCGCCGGTTCACCAACACGTACCCACCGACGCCGAACACCACCGGCGTCATCATCAACATTCCCCACACTGTGCTCATCATCGCTTTCTCAATTCCGCTGTGTCGTTTGCTCTCCAGTGCCGGTTCCTGGTTGAGGGACGGCGGTCGCGGCGATCCCAGAGTTCAATAAACACATTCGCAGCGCGGGCACGCCGTCACCATCGCCCGGCGGGTGATCTTTAGCGCCGGGGCGGTGTATGCCTAGCGGCCTTGATATTTGACGGAGCGGTCAATCCGAGCGGCGTACGAGTTGCGCCAATTCGGCGCGGGAATGTGTGTGGAGACTTGGTAAGGGCATTGTGGACGTGGGTCCGGCTGTGTCAGCTCGATGCGTGAGTCGTTGCCGGCCAGCGACTCTCGTCTACGAAGAACATCCCCGGCGAAAGAAACGGTCGTCGCATTTGCGTCCTTGCATGGAATTCGGCGGGCTGGGACGCGCTCGCGCAGCCCCAGCCCGCCGAACGGTCAGCAAGCCGGCGACGTGTAATCGCCTGCTACGGCTTTGAGTGAGGCGCAGGCGGTGCATGGCCGGGTCATGACGCCCGCTCCTCAGCTTCGATCGGTGAGGCCATAGCCGCCGAATCGCGATGGTCGATGCGGAAGTCGGGGCCGCGGGTTACGGCGCCGGACCGTGGCGACAGACTCACCTGGCCCCCAGCCGCGAGACCCGGGCTGCCGACCGCGATGGCGGAGCTGATGGCTCCAGTGACCACCTGAGGGACTTCGTGCAAGAGCGTATGCCCTGCGGTGGGGCGGTGGATGAGCGTCGCCCCGGGGATGCCGTCGGCCAGCTGGCGGGCGTGCCACACCGGCGTGAGCTTGTCCGCTCCTCCGCTGATGATGGTGGTCTTGGCTGTGATCGCGCTCAGGCTCTGAGTGCAGTCGTACTCTTTTAGGCCGCGCAGGAAGCCGACTTTGGTCGTCGACGGGGTGGCGTTGATGGCGGCCGCGGACATGGCGACCAACGATTTCGGTGCCGTTTCTCCGTATCCACCATGTCTGGTCAGTGCCGCGCACACGGGCCGGGCCAGGAATTGAACGACCTCATCGGCAGCCGCGTGAGGCATGCGGTGTACGAGGTGGTAGAGCATGCTGGTCGCGGGGGTGCTCAGCAGCCGGCCGAGGCCGTGCGAGCAGAGGTTTCCCGCGGCGGTCGCGACGAGGACAAGGCTCTCCGGTTCGATGGGGCGTTTGTTGGCCGGCCGGCGGAGATAGGCCAGGGCCGCCATGCCGCCCATCGAGTGCCCGACCAAGGTGACCGGGCCCGTAACGCCAAGCGCGACAAGCAACTCGCCGAGATCGTCGGCGAGTCGGTCGATCCGGTACGTGTGCATTGACGCGTTCCCGGAGTCGCCGTGGCCACGGTGGTCGTAACTGATGATTCGAATGCCGTTGCCCCAGCGCCGGATCAGCTGCGTCATCTGGATGTCCCAGGACTGCTTGTTCGAGCAAAAGCCGTGCAGGAGTATGACTGTATGGCCTGCGTCGTGAGGTCCCCAGTCACGAACGGACAGCGAGACGCCATCGCTCGTGGTGACGATCCGGTTGCCCGAAGGCGATAGGCGTGTGCCGAGCAGTCGCCTGCATCGGGTTGGCGGCGTCTGACCGGCGGTCATCGGTACACCATCGTGTACCGAGCGAGACCGAACGCCGCTGATATCGTCGCCCGCGTTCCAAGCACCGCATTCAACATCGTTCGTTCTTTCCCCGGTGTGCTCACCGCACGGTGTGTGGCCTGGCTTGGCCGTCGCCTTGGTGAGGACGTAATTGGTTGTCGATGACTACGGTCGTCGAGCGCACCGCGCAAAACCATCGCCCGAGGATTGATGTTTAGGGTCGGGTGGGCCTAGCACTAGGCCGGCGCGGAGGGAACCCAGCGGGATGGAGGCCGATATTCGACGACCATGGCTGCCGAAGCTGAACTAAACAACGATCTCTACCACGGTGAGTTCGCGGTTATCTGTAGCCATGATTTGAATTCCCAAAGCTCACGGCGTCTTTGCGCCCGTTTGGCGCGCCATCGTTGGAGCATGGGCGCAAGTTCGCCGTTGCCGGCGCGTCGTACCCGCGCGTCGGTATCGATAGTGCGGCTTGCTGATTCGGAGATCGACCTGGGCCGGCTTGCGGTCATCGTGACACCGGCGCGTAATTGGCAATGCAAAATGTCACCGGCGGCATTGCCGGCGCTCCGTGGGCTGCGTTCAGCATTATTCGGTCTTTCCCTGGTGTGCTCACCGGCGGGCGCGTGGCTGCGCCCCGGCCCGTCGCTCGGGTGAGACGTGATTCGTTGTCGACAACGACTGTCGTCGTGTAAGCAGCGCAAAACCATCGCCCGGGGATTGATGTTTAGGAAAGGGCGGATGCAGTACTACGCGGCCCCGTGTTCGACGTGTCGGTCACTCAGCGCGGGGCATGAGCTGTGCCAATTGGGCGCGGGAGGTGATGCCGAGCTTGGCGAATGCGTTGTGCACGTGTGTTTTAATCGTGTGGGGGGAAAGGTGCAGTTGCTGCGCGACGTCGCGGTTGGTGGCGCCTTCGGCGATCAGGTTGACGACCGTGAGTTCGGAGTCGGTGAGGCTGTCCCAGCCGGTCTTTGCGCGCGGGTGGGTGACGATGCGCCGTTCGACGCCCAGTCGGCGCAGCGCGCGGCCGACCCGGCGGGCATCGGCGGTCGCTTCGCACTCGACGTAGGTGTCGAATGCCGCGTTGAGTTGGTCGATCGCCTCAGCGTCGCGGTGCGCGCGAGTCAGCTCGGCGGCGGCGTCCTCGGCAGCGCCGGCGTAAAGAAGCGGCCGTTGCGACGAGTGAAGCAACTCCGCGGCAGCCACCAGTGCCTGGGCCTCACGTCCGAGCATCCCGCGGACATGTTGAGCGACCGCGGTGAACACCGGGACCGGTGGCCGCTCACGCTCCAGCGCCTCGGCGGCCTGCAGGACGCGTGCGCGCAAGCCGGCATCACCGGCGGCCGAGGCGACCCGCGCACCCAAGATCACCAGATCTAAGACCTCAGGCGTGAGTGGTGTCCCGAGTAGGGCGATGTCGCCGCCGAGCCAGCGCATGGCGTCGTGGATGTCGTCGCGCTGCCACGCCGCCCGCGCCAACACGTGCGTTGCCATCCGACGTACAAAAGATGAGCCGGTCGGGTAGGCGTCGCGAGCGTCAATCTCGACCTGCTGCAACAAGTTTCGGTCCTCAGTGCGTAGCGCCACTTGAGCCAGAATCACCATGCGCAACATGTCCGCCTCGGTCGCCCCTGTCGACTGTGGGGGCGGCAGGGACTCAACCGCGGCGCGAGCGGCTGACAACCGACCCGCCGCGAGATGGACGCGCCCGACAACCAGGGCCCACATACCAAGGGCCATCGCGTTGCCTTCCCGGCGGGCGTGCTCTGTTCCGTCGGCGACCTGGACTGCAGCGTCGTCCAACCGGCCCACCACCGCCAGCTGGTTCGCGTAGTGCATGACAGCAGCAAGGACATGATCTGTGTTCACATCATCCGCGCGAGCGAGGGCGCAAGCCTTCTCGAGGCGGCGTAGCGCGCGGACCGCGTACCCTTCCCCGCCGTCGAGACGAGCCAGGGTGACATCGGTCAGGATCCTGGACTCGAGATCACCGGTGGATGCCGCGGCCGCGGCGGCCTGGTCGGCGGCGGCGCGGTGTTGGCCGCGTTCGTCGTACAGCAGGTTGTAAGCCAGCCAGGCCAGGTGCCGTGCCCGCGTGACCTCGCTGATGTCGCTCAACTCGAGTGCTCGGCGATTCTCCTCCACGCGCCGCTGAGTGCTGTGCTTAGTGTGCGCCGCGAAGCGCAGGCGGATCTCGGCCTCCTCTTCCGGCGACGCCGCCTCCGACAGCCCCGCGACCGCCGACGTTTCGGCTTCGCCGTAGCGGCTCGCCCGGTTGAGCCACGCCACCGTTTCCGCGACCAGGGACCCATGCTCAGCGTCGTGCGCGGGCAGCAGCTCCAATGCACGCTTGCTCAAGTCCGCGGCCGCACTGGCGTCAGTGCGGCCGACCGATTGCGCGGCTTGGCGCAGCGCGTCGATGGCCTCCCTGTCTCCGGGTTCGGCGCTGCGTGCCAGCTGCGTGGCGACCTCGGCCGGGGTCGCGCCCATCCTCAGCATGACCGAGGCCGATTGGCGCTCCATCGCCTGCCGCAGCGATTGCGGCAACGACTGGCGGGTGGCCTCGCGCAGTAAGTCGTGCCGAAACCTCAACTGCGCACCGTCTTCGACGAATAGATCAGCGCGGACCGCCTCCTCGACCGCCGACAGCAACGAGACCGGCTGACAGTCCAGCATCGCGGCCAGCAAGCCGGCCGAAAACCGGTCCGGCAGCACCGCGGCCACCCGCACCACCTCTGAAGCACCCTCGGACAGCATGTCCAGGCGCTGCTGCATACCGGCGCCCAAGCGACGCGGCAGCCTGTCACCGGTGGCCACGGCGCGCCCACCGCTCACATTGAGTCGGCCCTCCTCGCCCAGCCCCCTGACCAGCTCGCTGACCAGAAACGGATTCCCGTGGGATTTGGCGGCCAGACTCAGCAGCGACTCATCCGCCCTCGCCCGCACCGCGTCTTGGACCATTTCGGCGACCGAGTCCGGCGTCATGGCTCCCAACCGCAAAAATGTGGCATTCGCGCGTTGCAGCACAGACAACGTTTCTTGCACAGCCGGCCCGCCGGCCCCGGTGCGGGCGGTCAACACCCACAACACCGGCGCGCCGGCCCGTGCGGTGACCAGCGACCGCAGCGCCAATAGCGTGCCGTTATCGGCCCAGTGAATGTCCTCCAACACGATCGCCAACGGGGTTTCCGCGGCCGCGGCGTGAATCGCGTCTGCCAAATCGTGCACCACCCAGTAGCGCAGATTGGCCGAGCCGCCCATCCGGCGCAACGCCTCGGCATCACCCACAGGGGGATCGGCGTTCAGTGTGGCCATGAACAGCGAGAAAAATGGCACCGTCTGCTGATACTCGAACGCCTCACCGAACAAGCTGCGCACCCCGCACTTGTCGGCGTGCGCTAACACCTCGGTGAGCAACCGACTCTTCCCGATGCCGGGCGGACCCTCGATGACCAGTACGCCCGCGCGCCCCTGGGCCACCGCGGTAACCAGTGCGCCGACCACCCTCAGCTCGTCTGCTCGCCCCCGAATCGGCGGGGTGAGCAGCCGCTGGCCGCCGACGTCAAATATGCCGGTTGAAGGCCCCATCGGGTGTCCCGTCTACCGTTTAGCGGACTGCCATTGCAGTGCACGTCATTGTAGGCCCGCACACGTCAACTGCCCGATTTGCTGTCGGTCAATCAGCGTCGCGCGCGAGCTGCGCCAATTGTGCGCGGGAAGTAATGCCAAGTTTGGCAAATGCGTTGTGCACGTGGGTCTTCACCGTGTGCGGGGAAAGGTGCAACTCGGCGGCCACGTCGCGGTTGGTTGCGCCCTGTGCGATGAGATTGATCACCTTGAGTTCGGAGTCGGTGAGGCTGTCCCAGCCGGTTTTTGCCCGCGGTTGGGCGACGATGCGCCGTTCGACGCCTAGTCGGCGCAGCGCGCGGCCGACCCGGCGGGCATCGGCGAACGCCTCGCACTCGACGTAGGTGTCGAATGCGGCATTAAGCTGAGCAACCGCCGCATCATCACGATCGATGTGGGCGAGTTCGGCGCCAGCATCCTCTGCAGCGCCCGCGTAGAGAAGCGGCCGCGACGACGATTGAAGCAACTCCGCGGCAGCCACCAATGCTGGGGCGTCACGCCCGAGTATCCCCCGGGCATATCGGGCAACCCCTGAAAACAGCGGAACCGCGGGCTGCTCGCACTCCAGCACGTCGGTGGCCTGCAGAACCCGTGCGCGCAACCCGGCATCACCGGCGGCCGAAGCCACCCGGGCGCCCAAGATCACCAGATCTAAGACCTCAGGGGTGAGTGGTGTTCCCAGCAGGGTGATGTCGCCGAGCCAGCGCATCGCGTCATGGACGTCGTCGCGCTGCCACGCCGCCAGCGCGAGCACCTGCGCCGCCGCGCGACGTACCGTAGATCCCCCGGCGGGGTAGGCGTTACGAGCATCATTTGCCATATGCTGCAGCAAGTTTCGGTCATCGGTGTGCACCGCCACTTCGGCGAGGACCGCCATGCGGATGACCTCCAGGTCGGTCGCAACCGGCGCATGTGGGCGCGGCGAAGGTTCGACCGCGGCGCGAGCGGCAGCCAACCGGCCCGCGGCGAGATGGACCCAGCCGTCAATATCCGCCCAGATATCAAGGGCCATCGCATTGTGTTCCCGGCGGGCTTGCTCTATTCCCTCGGCGACCTCGGCTGCAGCGTCGTCCAACCGGCCGACAACCGCCAAGAGGTTCGCGTGGTGCGCTGCAACCAAGCCATCGGCTGCCGTCGGATCACTTGCGTGCGCAAGCGCGTAAGCCCTCTCGAGCCGGCGCAGGGCTCGGTCCGCATAGCCGTCCGCGCAGTCGAGACATGCGAGGGTGACATCGGTTACGATCCTCGACTCGAGATCGCCCGTCGATGCCGCGACCGCGGCGGCCTCGTCGGCCGCCCCACGGTGTCCCTCGCGTTGGTCGAACAGCAGGTTGTATGCCAGCAAGGCCAGATGGCGTGCCCGGGTGACGTCGGTGATGCCGCCCAACTCGAGCGCCCGCCGATTCTCCTCCACGCGCCGCTGGGCGCTGTGCTTGGTGAGCGTCGGAAGCCGGAGGCGAATCTCGGCCTCTTCTTCGGGCGAGGTCGCCTCCGAGAGGGCCGCAACGGCCAACTCCTCGGCCTCGCTGTAGCGGCTGGCCCGGTTGAGCAGTTCCACCGTTTCGGCGACGAGCGACCCACGCTCAGTGTCGTCACCGGGCAACAGTTCCAATGCGCGCCTGCACAAGTCCGCGGCTGCGCTGGCATCGCCGCGGCCAACCGACTGAGCGGCCTCCCGCAGCGCGCCGACCGCCTCCCTGTCGCCGGGCTCTGCGCTTCGCGCCAGCTGGGTGGCCACCTCGGCGGGGGCGGCGCCGATCCGCAGCATGACTGACGCAGATTGGCGCTCCATCGCTCGCCGCAGAGACTGGGGCAACGACTGCCTGGTCGCCTCACGGAGCAAGTCGTGCCGAAACCTCAGCCGCTCACCGTCTTCCACGAGCAGATCAGCGCGCACCGCCTCTTCGAGCGCCGACAGCAACGACGCCGGCGACCGTTCCAACATCGCGGCCAGTAAGCCTGCCGAGAACCGGTCCGGCAGTACTCCGGCCACCCGCACCACCTCCGAAGCATCCTCGGAGAGCAGGTCCAATCGCTGCTGCATACCGACGCCCAGCCGTCGCGGCAGCGTATTTCCGGTGGCTATCACTCGCCCGCCCCTGGCGTTCAGCCGGTCTTCCTCGGCCAGGCCCTGCACAAGCTCGCTGACCAGGAACGGATTACCGTGCGCTTTGGCAGCCAGATTCAATAGAGACTCATCCGCGGTCGCCCGCACGACGTCTTGGACCATGTCGGCGACCGCATCCGGCGTCATGGCCCCCAATTGCAGGAATGTGGCATCCGCGCGTTGCAACACCGACAACGTCTCGTGCACCGCAAAGCCGCCAGCCCCGGTGCGCGCAGTCAATACCCACAACACGGGCGCATCCGGCCGCGCGGTGGCGAGCGAGCGCAGCGCCAACAGCGTGCCGTTGTCGGCCCAGTGGATGTCCTCCAACAGAATCGCCAGCGGGGTCTGTGCGGCGGCGGCATAAATAGCGTCGGCCAAATCGTGCACCACCCAGTAGCCCAGATCGGCCGAGCCACCTAGTTGGCGCAACGCCTCGGCGTCTCCCACCCGGGGATCAGCGTTGAGTGTGGCCATGAACAGCGAGAAAAACGGCACCGTCTGCTGGTACTCGAACGCCTCCCCGAACAAGGTGCGCACGCCAGACTTCTCGGCCAGCACCAACACCTCGGTCAGCAACCGACTCTTTCCGATGCCGGGCGGCCCTTCCATGACCAGCACGCCGCCGCGGCCCTGGGCCACCGCGGTAACGAGTGCGCCGATCTTTTTCAGCTCGTCTGCCCGCCCTCGAATCGGCGGGGTGACCAGGCGTTGGCCCCCGGTATCGAATAGGCCGGCTGGAGGCCCCATCGAGTGTCCTGTCTAGGTCTAATTACCGGAGTCCCATTGCAGTGCACGTTATCGCAGGCCGTACACGCCATCAACGAGATTTGCTGTCGATCAATCGGCGCCGCGGATGAGCTCGGTCAATTGGGCTCGGGAAGTGATGCCGAGCTTGGCAAAAGCATTGTGCACGTGTGTCTTGACGGTGTGAGGGGAGAGTTGCAGTTGCTCCGCGACGGAGCGGTTGGTCGCGCCGTCGGCGATGAGGTTGATGACCTTGAGTTCGGAGTCGGTGAGGCTGTCCCAGCCCGTTTTTGCCCGCGGTTGGGCGACTATGCGGCGTTCGACGCCGAGTCGGCGCAGCACGCGGCCGACGCGGCGGGCATCGGCGATCGCTTCGCATTCGGTGTAGGTGTCGAATGCCGCGTTCAGCTGGTCGAGCGCCTCGGCGTTGCGCTGTGCGCGGCTCAGCTCGCCGCCGGCGTCCTCTGCAGCGGCTGCGTAAAGCAGCGGTCGCTTCGACAAGCTAAGCGACTCCGCAGCGGCGACCAGTGCCTGGACGTCACGTTCGATGAGACCCCGGGTGTGCTGAGCGACCGCGGTGAACAAGGGGACCACCTGCCCCTCGCGTTCGAGCACCTCAACGGCGTCCAGCAGACGCGCTAGCAGGCCGGCATCCCCGGCGGCTGACGCCACCCGGGCGGTCAAGGTCAGCTGATCCAAAACCGTAGGCAAGAAGGGTGTCATGAGTATCGAGATATCGCCCCCGAGCCAGCGCACCGCCTCATGGACGTCGTCGCGCTGCCATGCCGCCAGTCCCAGCAGGCCCGCCGCCTCCCGACGTACGGCGGGCGAACCGTTGGAGTAGGCATCGCGCGCCGCACTCGTCGTCTCTAGCAACAACGTTCGGTCGTCGGTACGCGCCGCGACCTCCGCCAGGAGGAACATGCGCCTCGCGTCTACGTAAGTCGACCCCGTTCGATCCGGCGCCGGCAGCCATTCGATGGCGGCCCGGGAAGCCGACAGCCGGCCCGCGGCCACCTCCACCACCCCTGCCGTCAGAGCCCAGATGTGAAGCGCCATGCCGTCGCGTTGCTTGCGGGATTTTTCCATGTGGCCTGCGACCAGTGCCGCGGCATCTTCCAACCGTCCAACCACGGCAAGCAGATTTGCCAGGTGGATCGCAGCGAGGTGATGAGCGGTTGCATCGCCCTCGGGGGTCAGGGCTTCAAGTTCCTCGACCCGGTGTAGCGCGCGGTCCGCGTACCCGCTCGCGCACTCGAGACAGGCAAGCGCTACTCCGGACAGGATGTTCGCCTCAAGATCGCCGGTGGATGCAGCGGCGGCCGCCGCCTCGTCGGCTGCCGAGCTGTCATGTCCATGTTGGCCGTACATCGCCAGGTTGTACGCCAGCCATGCCTGATGTCGTGCCCGCGTGATGTCGCTCACGTTGGGCAGCTGGAGGGCGCGGCGGTTCTCTTCCATGTGTCGCGATGTCGTATCGGTGGTTACCGTCGGGAGCCGGAGGCGAATCGCGGCCTCTTCCTCGGGCGTCAGCGCGGCAGACAGCGTGCTGCTGGCCAACCTTTCCGCCTCCTCGTAGCGGGTGGCCCGATTGAGCAGCACGATCGTTTCTGCGACGAGTGGCCCGCGTCCTGGATCTTGGGGTAGCAGGAGCTCCAACGCGCGGATGCTCAAATCCGAGGCCGCGCCCGGATCGCTAGCGGCCACCGCCTGTGCGGCTTGGCGGAGCGCGGAGATCGCGGCCTGATCGCCCACCTCGGCGCTGCGGGCGAGCTGCGTGGCGACCTCCTCAGGCGCGGCCCCCGTGTCCAACATGATGGTTGCCGATTGCCGCTCCATCGCCCGGCGCAACGACTGGGGCAAGGATTGCCGCGTCGCTTCGCGCAGCAGATCGTGACGAAACTTCAGCTGATCACCGTCCTCGATGAGTATGTCTGCGCGCACAGCCTCTTCGACCGCCGATACCAGGGCGGACGGTCGGCGTTCCAGCATCGTGGCGAGCAGCTGGGCCGAGAACCGGTCAGGCAGCACTGCGGCTACCTGCACCACTCGGCTCGCGGCGTCGGAGAGCTGGTCAAGTCGCTGCTGCATGGTGTCGTTGAGCCGTCGGGGCAAGTCCTCTCCGGTGGCGACCGCTCGGCCGCCGCTGACAGCGAGCCTGCCCTCCTCGTCCAGTCCTCGCACCAGCTCCGTCAGCAGGAAAGGGTTGCCGTGGGCCCGGCCCGCCAAATTCAGGAGAGACGCATCGGCGTTGGCTCGCACGGCGTCCTGCACGATGTCGGCGACCGCGCTCGGTGTCATAGCCGCCAAGCGCAGAAACCTGGCGTCCTCGCGTTCCAGCGCGGTCAGTGTCTCGCGAACGGCGGGTCCGCCGGCGCCGGTTCGTGCGGTGAGCACCCACAGCACCGGAACGTCGGCTCGCGTCGCGGCTAGCGACCGCAGCGCGAGCAGCGTGGCGTTGTCCGCCCAGTGGATATCCTCGAGGACGATCGCCAACGGTTTTCGCGACGCGGCGCCATGTATGGCGGCTTGCAGATCGCGCACCACCCAGTAGCGGACATCGGCCGACGCGCCCAAGCGACGCAAGGCCTCCGGGTCACCAACGGGAGGATCCGCACGCAGGGTCGCCATGAAGAGCGAGAAAAACGGTACCGTCTGCTGGTACTCGAAAGCCTCGCCAAATAGTGTCCGAACACCGGCCTTCTCGGCGAGCGTCAAGACTTCGGTCAACAAGCGGCTCTTCCCGATGCCCGGTGGTCCCTCGATGACCAGCACGCCGCCGCGTCCCTGAGCGACCTCCGCGATCAACCCCGCGATCGCCTTCAGCTCATCCGCCCGACCACGAATCGGCGGTATCTGCAGGTTTCCTGACATCCTTGCGGTGCTCACGCGAACCGCCGCCCCCCGACCTGACGTCGGCGGGCGGAAGACCTCCCCGTTGTGTCGTCCACAGTTCTCGCCACCGTAAGCGCTGGTAGTTAGTCTAGGCGCTTTGGTTCGCCCAGTTTGCTCTGAATCGCGTTCGACCAGTTGTTGCGACGGACCCGGCGCATGCGCCGGCCCGGATGTGCGGGGATGATCTCCGGGAACGTGCGTGGTAGAAGCAACCGGGTTGACTCTCATCGGAGCCTGCTCTCAGACGGGGCGGTGAGTAACCTGCGATTGAAGTTGGCGCAGGCGACGTGAACCAGCGGCCGTGTCGCCCCGAATAGCCGCTTCATGCTGCCACCTGGACTTCCACCGACAGGTAGTCGGCTATGCCGTGTGTTGCCGGCCAGTCCCCATTGCGCGCCGCTCGGCCGAGCAACTCTACTAATGGACTGCAGGCGCCCAACTCGGCCAGCCATGAGGCCACCGTCGGCGCGATGTCATCTGCTTGGACGCGCACGGTACGACCGTCGTGTAGGCGATCGGTAACCTGATAGGTAGTCATTTCACCCTGCCTTCGCTGGATCATGTCGCGGCTGTCGCACTGCATCGGGCGGATCGTGCGGTGTTGCCTGCTCACCGTCACCCTTTCGATGAGTTCGATGTATTAGCTGACGTGATCCATCACACCCTCGCGGGCGTATACTGAGCGTCTCAATCTGAGCAGGTTTGCGCGTCTCAATCTGAGACGTCGGTAGTGGGGGCGGCCGCACCGCTGGGTCGGAGAGCGAGGTCCATGCGTCGATGAGTTTGCGGGGCGACGTCCAACTCAACGTTTGCCGGGTGCGGGAACAGTTCTTGTGCGAGGGCTCCTTGGGTGGGGAGACCTTGCCACCAGGCGTGCTCGGCTCCTGGCGTCGGTCGCAGGCCCTGCGGGTAAACCCCGACCGGGTCGAGCTCCCGTATGTGCGTGAACCAAACACCGGCTCGCGGCTGGCGCGTGCGGCAGCGCCGGTGCTGCAGCGCGTCACCGATGACCTGGCTGCGCAAGCCGTCAGCGTCGTCCTGACATCAAACGACGGGGTGGTGCTTGAACGGACCGCCGCAGAAGTGTCCATCCTGAACGCGTTGGACACGGTGAGCCTAGTGCCGGGCTTTGGTTTGTCTGAAGAAGTGGCGGGCACCAACGGGATTGGCACCGCACTGGAGACGGGGCGGCCCGCGTTCATCCGTGGTGGCGAGCACTACGTCGAAATGTTCACGGGTTTCTCTTGCGCGGGGACGCCGATCCGAGATCCTATAACGCGCAGGATAATCGGTGCCGTTAATCTGAGTTGTCGGGCCGACGACTCCTATCCACTGTTGCTTGCGTTGGCGACTAGCGCCGGTCGCGAAATTGAGGACCGCATGCGGGTGCTGGCTCATGAGGGTGAGACCGCGCTGCTGGAGGCGTATCTGCAGCAGGCGCGGCGGTCTTCTGGCGGGGTCCTTGCGATCGGTGGCGACGTGGTGTTGATGAACCCCTATCTGCGTCGGACACTTCACGGTAACGATCAGACCGTGCTGCTCGAACATGCCTCGGAACTAGTCAGCTCCGCGCTCTCGGGCACGGCGCTGGCTGTTCTGCCAAGCGGGCACGTCGCCAAGATTACTGCCGCCGACCGCTCGACGATTAGCTCTGGTCGGACCAATGGCGTTTTCCACGTTGATATTTCGTCCCAGACAGACTCACGGCGCCCTCAAATCGCCGCTACGGCGCGCACACGCATCCCTGGCCTGGCTGGCCGCGATGGCGCCTGGCTGCGCTGCTGCCAGGAGGTGCAGCAGTGCTGCAGCGACGGTCACTGGGTGATGATCGAGGGAGAGAAAGGATCCGGTCGGGCGCGACTGGCCCAGGCGGTGGCGCAGCACGTGAAACCGGGCCGAACCGTTCGGGTGCTGCGTCCCAATACTTTCCCCAGCGCGACCCGTCTCGTCGCGGAGCTGGCGGCTGAGTCAGGCGATGAAGACTTCGCGGTGGTCATCGCCGATGTGGATGATATCGACAACGACACACTTGAATCGATCACCTCGATGCTGACCATGCGCGCAGGCCGGGGGTGGATCGCGGCGACCAAAAGTTCCGCGCCTCCTGCAGCACCGATCAAGGCGCTGTTGCAGCTGTTTACCCACACAGTCACAGTGCCGGCGCTGCGACACAGGATTGACGACATCAAGGAATTGGTGCCCGTGTTGCTGCGCGAGATCACTCGGGGTGCTGATGTTGAGCTGGCACCCGATGCTGTGCGCCAACTCAGCAGGCTGCCGTGGCCGGGGAACGTCGCTCAACTACGGCGGGTTCTGACCGAAACCGTAGTCCGCCAACGATCGGGCATTGTCGGCGCCGACAAGTTGCCGCCGGAGTGCCGATCCGTCACGCGGCGGAAGCTGACGCAGATGGAAGCCCTTGAACGCGACGCGATTGTTCGTAGCTTGCAAGACCACGGTGGCAACAAGCAAGAGGCGGCTCGCGCCTTGGGTATGTCGCGGGCGACCATCTACCGCAAGATAAACGATTACGGCATCGAGTAGCATCCCTTCAGTTTCGAGCCCAAAAGCATTGACTTGCAATCGTTATCGCGAAGTTGCCCCCGATTGCAGGTACGGCGCGTTGATGCCGAGAATGATTGACGGTAGCAATTACGACGGCTTGGCCGGTCTCCCGGACATCGATCTAGGCCTCTACTCGCCCGCCGCGGCAACACCATGATTCGGGCGCCGCGGTGCAAACATCGTCTAGATCGAGGACGGCAACCGCGGGCTGCATTGGGCCCGGACTGTGCGATCCGGCTACGGGCTGGTGTCCTCACCCGGGTGATTGACGCTGGTGGGTGAAGACAGCTCACCCGGCAGCCCGTCAGGCTTGACTGCCGACGGGCTCGACCCGGGAAGGTGACTGAGTTATGGGCGCAGAGTGCGGCGGTAAGCACTACGCAGTGGCCGGCGGCAAGCCGGCATCGGACGCCAAGCCGGCTCCACCTCATCGATCGCGGTGGCAGCGCCATGTATCTAGCGAACTTTGATCAAGCAATGACCGGAGCGCCAATGACGATCTTCAACAAACGCTTTCGTCGCCGCCGCACGGAGTCGGCCCGCCAGTTGCCGCATCGTCAACCTCTGACCGGGGATTGCTCAATTGCCCACGCGAGTTGGACTCCGCGCATCGACCTCAATGACTCGCGATACATAATCCGAAACACGGTCGGCGCCCAACGCGGGTGGAGGTGGGCCTGGGTCGGCGGCCTACACATCGCCATGAGACAAATCGTGGGATGGGCAATCGTGTTCCTGGCATCGTGGGGGATTGGACTAGTGGTTGCGGCGTGGATCGTTCCCGGAGTGTGGTTGTCGGTACCGGGGTTCATCGTCGGCGTGCTGGCGTTCGCCGTTATGCAGGCCATCCTGTCCTTGACGATGTTGAAGTTGCCTCGTGAGTACGCGTCGCTGCTCCTTGGGGGCACCGGCTTGGCATTGACGGTCGTCGCGTTGGTCCTCGCGTCGATATCGAATCACGGACTCTCTATTGATGGCACGCCATCCTGGGTGGCCACAACGGTTGTGGTGTGGCTCGTGACGACGATCGGGGCCATCACGGCACCTGAGTTACTCATCTGCGCCGGGGCCGACTCGACCTGACCTACACAGGCCGGCGCTGACGGGTGTACGCCGGTGGCCCACGTTGAGTTTCCGCATTTCGCGGGCTCACGCAATGAATAAGTCTTTGACATGTCGCAGGAGGACGGAGGGAGCGGTAATGGGAGACACGCATCACGATCCGACGGATCACTCTCGTACCACGCAACCGCACGCGGGCATCGCGGTAAAGGATAATTTTTTCTGGCCAGGCTTGATTCTGCTGACCGTAGCGACGTTTGGTCTGATCAGCACGGCGGCAGAAGCCGCGTACCGGCATTACGAATGGCTTTCCACCTCGATGCTCATTGCTGTTCTCGGCGCCGTCGCCGGAGCCCTGTGGATCGCGATTGAGTTGCGCCGGGTGAGGCGCATCGATGCCCAATGGGACGCTGAGCACCCAGGCGGTCGGACGCGCCCGCGCGCTCGCTGATCACATGAGCCGCGCACCCCATTGGCCGTGACGTTCACCGCGTCCTAACCGCAACATATTTCGCATTTCGGTCGGTGCCGAAATTTGTCGCGGGTTGCCTCGCTGCGTGCGATACAAGCAATAGTCGCCAAATCGCCCGGGTGAATCAGTTCGCCGGGTGATGACCCTTCATCCCACATCTGTGAATGCTGGCTTAGTACATGACGACTACCGGACCGATGGACCGGCCGCATATCGGATCTGCATTCGGGGCGCATTAGGCAGCGGCCGCTCGCGATAACGGTGCACGGCCAGGCTGTGAACACCATCGCCACAAATGGGAGAAAACCAGATGGAGCCTCGCCAATCTCAGCGATCGTCCGCAGAATACGGCTCGGCCGCCGCGCGAACACCAAAGCTTTTGCATCGAATCCGGGACGCCGCCGCCTCTGCGAGGCGTCGGGCGCATCGAAAAGGAGATGTCGCTTTGGACACCGTCCCGACGATCGAGGATCAACTTCACGCGCTGCAGCCGGTCTGTAGTGCCCAGGCGTTGTCGACCGGCATTACGTGCGGTGCGCCGGCGGTGGCGGTAGCCGAGATACACGCCGTCGACGGATGTGACCAGATGGGGCTAACACCCGACGGTGACCTCGTCGAGACGCTGTGCCAAACCTGCCTGGATGTCGTCCAGTGGGCGATGGCGACCTACGTCGGCGACAAACGCGAGATCGCGTCCCGATGTGGCACCCACCCGGTGTGTGCGACGTGCGGGCGTCCCACTGGATATCTGCGCAGCGTCTTCGGTGTGCGCCCGATCGGGCACGGGGGGCCGGCCTCGTGAGCAGCCTACGCATCGCCGCCCTGTTTCTGGCTGTGGTTTCGGGGGATTACGCGACCCTCAGGTTGATTTACGGCCGGCTAGCCGATTTCGGCGTCTCCGTCACCGTTTGCGCGGGATCCTTGGCCGCAGCGGGGTTGATCGCACATGCCGACCACCGGCGCCGCAGGACGGTGGCGCGGGGACGAGCGGCCGTCTGGGAACGCCGTGATCAGCAGGCGGCCGCCACCGAACATCGGTGTCCGTCATGTGGAGGCGCTGGCCAAAAAGCGAGTGACTCACCACGATTCGTTGAACGGCAGCGCGCGCGCTTATGCGGCGCATGTGCGCCGGCCCTCAACCCGGAACCGGCGCGATGAGCCTGCGACCTGTCTCAGCGCCAGTTCCACTGCGTGAGCAACGCGAACGGGTGGGCCGGCGGACGGCGAGCCAGGCCTTCGTGTCACGTGGTTCATTGTGCCCCGGTCCGAAAGCGCGCGGGGCACGAAAAGTTCGACGGTACCCGGTCCGCGCCGCCGCCGTCGTTGACGTCATCCAGGACGGTCCGAGCATCGCCGCGCGCATCGCCTGGCTGAGCGCACGGCTGATGATCCGGCCCGCGTTGAGCGTGGGGAGCCACCTGCCCTCGGCGCCGTGGCCATGGGGCGCCGTCGAGTATGCAGCCCGGGCCGTCACACCGGCACCAGGCACCGTCCGCGCAGTTATCGGACTGACGCATTGCACCGCGCACCTCGTCCGTGCCGCCGGAGTTCGACCGGCCGACGGCACCCGCAGGGCTGTGCTGTATCTCCACGGCGGAGCGTTCCTGACCTGCGGCGCCTACTCGCACGGTCGACTGGTGAGCATGCTGTCCAATTTCGCCGACAGCCCCGTACTGGTTCCCAACTACCGCAAGATTCCCAAACATTCGATCAGCGATGCGATCGACGACTGTTACGACGGCTATTTGTGGTTGCGCCGAAAAGGCTATGAGCCTGAGCAGATCGTGTTGGCCGGCGATTCCGCCGGCGGCTATCTGGCGTTAGCGTTGGCCCAACGGCTCCTCGAGTGGGGTGAGGAGCCGGCCGCGCTGGTGGCCATGTCGCCGCTGCTGCAGCTGGCCAGACAATCCGAAACGGCCGATCCCAGCATCGGCTCCGATGCGATGTTTCCGCCCAGAGCGTTCGACGCCTTTCACGGCTTGATCACCCGCGCCGCGGCACACCGCAAAGCCAACGGGCATCCCGACGCGCTTTACGAGCCGCTCGATCACATAAAGCCCGGCCTGCCACCCACGTTGATCCACGTGTCAGGTTGCGAGGTGCTGCTTCACGACGCGAAGCTCGCGGCCCAACGACTGGCCAGCGCCGGCGTGCCGGTCGAGGTGAAGGTATGGCCGGGCCAAATCCACGTGTTCCAGCTCGGCGCGCCGATGATCCCCGAAGCCACCCGGTCACTGCGCCAAATCGGGCGCTATATCCGCGAAGCGACAGGCTAACCGAGTGATCCTGAGGTCAACGAAGATGGGTCGGGGCGTTCTAACTTGCGGTGGCAAGCCCATGATGCCCGCCAACCCGCCCAGTGACGCCCTTGGCACTCACCCGGGTGAACTAGCTTGCCGGGTGATGACGACTCACCCGCCGTCGGTGAACCCTGATTCAGAAGCTGGCGAGCGGAGGCTGTAGTGCAGTCGATGATGTACCGGATCTGCATTCGCGGCCGCCTGACCGAGCGGCTCGGGTCCGCATTAGAAGGGATGCGCCTCGAGGCCGGTGCGAACGAAAGCGTGTTCACCGGTGAAATTCGCGACCAGTCACAGCTTTATGGGCTTCTCGACCGGGTTCGTGATCTCGGCCTCGAGCTCGTCAGCGTGCAACCGCAGCCCGCGGCTGGCCCGACAACTAAAAACCGCATCAGGAAGGACCTGTAATGCAAGCCATCACCGTTTCCGATCGTGACGCCGGGGTCGCTGGGCTGTCGCTGGCAGACCTGCCCTACCCCCAGGCGGCCGACAACGACGTCGTTGTGCGGGTGCACGCCGCGGGTTTCACACCCGGGGAGCTTGACTGGCCGCACACCTGGATCGACCGAGCGGGTCATGACCGGACGCCGAGCGTGCCCGGCCACGAGCTGTCGGGCGTCGTGGTTGAGTTGGGCTACGGCACCACCCTTTTGAGCATCGGTCAGCGGGTGTTCGGGCTCGCCGACTGGGCCCGCAACGGCTCGCTCGCGGAATACACCGCTGTGGAGGCGCGCAATCTCGCACCGTTGCCGATGGACATCGACCACACTGTCGCCGCCGCGCTGCCGATCTCTGGATTGGCTGCCTGGCAGGGCCTGTTCGACCACGGCCGCCTCCAGGCCGGCCAAACGGTTCTGATCCATGGAGCCGCTGGTGGAGTGGGTTCGATCGCGGTGCAGCTCGCTAGCGAGGTCGGTGCGCGTGTCATCGGCACGGGCCGGACCGCGGACCGAGACCGGGCGGGGGAGCTCGGCGTCCACGCCTTTCTCGACCTGGAGACCGAAAAGCTCGAAGACGCAGGCGAAGTCGACGTAGTGTTCGACGTGATCGGTGGAGAGATCCTGGCCCGATCGGCCGCTCTGGTGCGGGCCGGTGGAACGCTTGTCACCGTCGCCGAGCCGCCAAAGACGCAGCCGCACGATGGGCGGGCAATCTTCTTCCTCGTTGAGGCCGATCGCGCCCAGCTCACCGACCTCGCCGCGCGAGTCCGGGATGGACGCCTCAAGCCGGTGGTGGGTGCAGTCCTCCCACTTTCCGAAGCTGCCGCGGCATTCGCCCCCGGCAAGCGTGTCCCTGGCAAGACGATTCTGCGCGTAGCCGAAGACTGAAAACAGAAGGCGATCGAACATGGCCCTGAAATTGTCACTCGCGACGCTCGCGGTTGCGGTGCTCCTCGCACCCGCGGCCCGCGCCGAGCCGACGCCAGGCGGTTCGGATCAAAAACCGGTTGTCCAAACGGTTTTCAATCAACCTACCAATGTGCCGGGCAAATCACTCGCGGCAGTGACCGTAAGCTACCCGCCTGGGGCCAGAAGCGGGGCTCACCACCACGCGAAATCGGCGTTCATCATGGCCTACGTGATCTCCGGAGCGATCCGCAGCCAAGTCGAGGGTGAGCCTGCTCGCGTCTATCACACCGGTGAGACGTGGCGCGAAGTTCCCGGTGCACACCACACGATCAGTGAAAATGCGAGCGACACCGAACCCGCCGAATTACTCGCAGTTTTCCTGGTGGACACCGGAGATGGGCCGCTCACAACGGACGACAACGCGCAAGAATGAGCATGTCAGGTCGGTCGGTAACCCAGTGCCCATGCGTGTAGCGGGGGTCCGCAGCTTCGGCGGCAAAGTGGAGACGCTCGAAGTGGACGACCCGCGCCCGTTGGAGGCCGACGAGGTCCTCATCGACATTCGTGCCGCCGGGATCGGTAACTGGGACAACATCGTTCGTTACGGCGGATGGGACGTCGGCGCCAGGCCGCCGCTGGCGCTCGGGGTCGAGGGTGCCGGGGTCATCCAAGCCGTCGGTAGCCACGCGAGCGGATTCAGTGTGGACGATCAGGTGTTGTGCCACCCTGTCCCGCTACGCGACCAGGGCACGTGGGCGCCGCTTGTGATCGCACCCGTCAGATCGCTCGCCCACAAACCGCTCGAGGTTCCATGGGAGATCGCAGCGATCTTTCCGGTGCCGGCGTTGACCGCCGAGCAGGTGGTCGGCGAGGCATTGGCCCTCCGCGGTGGCGAAACGTTGCTTGTTCATGGCGCGGGTGGAATCACCGGCGGGCTCATTGTCCAGCTGGCCGCGCTGCGCGCGGTCGAGGTGCTCGCCACCGCAAGCCCACGCAGCGCCGACCGGGTCCGCGGGTACGGCGCCCGCGAAGTAATCGACTACGACGATCCGCTGTGGCCACAACACGCAAGGGCGTTGGCGAAGGGCTCCGTCGGCGTCGTCGCAAATGCGGTCCCCGGCGGTGCTGCTGAGGCGATGACAGCGCTTGCCGACGGCGGCCGGCTGGCCACCATCACCCCCGACCCGCCCGCATCCACCCGCGGGATCGAGGTGACCGCGGTTTACGTCCGTTCTGACGGAGCTCAACTCGACCGCCTCACCGCGCTACTCGCCTCCCGGCGATTGAGTATGCCGACCCCGCGGTCCTGCGGCCTGGATCAGGCCGCCGTCTCCCTCGCTCATGTTGTGGCGGGTCATGAGCCCAGGGGAGTGGTCATCACAAGAGACAGCTGACGAAGTCCCGATCCACACCGTCAAACCTCCCATCCACCCAGGAGTCTCGAGATGACCACGATTACCCCGATCTACACCGGAGTGGCCGCTCACATCGGCAAATATGCCGACGCCATTGCGGTATCCGGTGGGGGCGGCACACAGATTTTCGTCTCCGGCACGCCCGGTCTGCGCGAAGACGGCACCTTGCCCGAGGACTTCGCCGACGAAGCCAGGCAGTGCTGGGCCAACGTCGAAAGGGCGCTCGGCGAGGCCGGCGCCACGCTCACCGACATTGTCTACATGCGCCAGTGGGTCACCAGCCGCGACAATGCTTCCGCCTACCTGGCGGTGAGCAAGGAGATCATCCGGCACGAACCCGCCGCCATGTTCAGCATCATCGACGGACTGGTGTGGCCCAACATTCGCGTGGAAGTCGAAGTCACCGCCTTCGTGTCCGCATGAGCGATTACCCCATCGTCAACTTGTCCATCGACGCACTGGTGACCACGACCCGCTCGGTGCGCAAACGCCTCGATTTGACCAGACCTCTATCGCGCCACGACCATCCCGACCGCCTACTACACCGGCACGAGCTTCGGCCGTACCAAACGGATTCCGCTCGACGACGTGCTGCACTTCGACCGGTGGTAAATCCCAATGAGTTTCGCATACAGGCGTCGCCACGCGGCGAACGGCGCGGGTAGTGACGTTACGCAACGCGACACCGACCAGCCGCGCGATGGTGGTGGCGGTGATGGTGTCAATGGTCGCGTTTCTCGACTCCACCGTGATCAATCTGGCGTTACCGGCCATCGAGCGTGACCTCGGCGGCGGCCTGGCGCTACAGCAATGGATCATCGACGGCTACCTGCTGGCGATGGCGGCCGCGATTCTCCCCGGCGGGTCCATCTCGGATCTGTTCGGACGCGTTCACGTTATGCGGTTCGGGCTGTTGGCTTTCGGGGCGGGCTCAGTCCTGGCGGCGGTTGCCACCTCACCGGCCATGCTGATCGTTGCGCGCCTCACCCAGGGCCTGGGTGCGGCGTTCCTGGTGCCGGGGTCACTGGCGCTGATCAACACGGTGTTCGACAAAGCACATCAGTCCGCGGCGATCGGCGTCTGGACGGGGTGGACGGGAACCGCCTTTGCCTTGGGGCCCCTACTGGGTGGGCTGTCCGTCGATTTCCTGGGCTGGCGTTGGATCTTCGTGTTGTCAGCGATTCCCATGGCAGTCGGGTTCGCGCTGACGTTCTGGCTGTGCCCGATGTCAGGGCGGGTCGAGGGCGCCCGTGTCGATACCGCCGGGGTGGGCCTGTCGGCGTTCGGGTTGGCCGCGACCGTGTACGCGCTGATCGAATCGCAACGCGACGGCTTGACTGATCCACTTGTCATCACTCCGGCGGTGATAGGCATTGCAGCACTGGCCGGCTTCGTGAGCTGGCAACACCGCAGCAGGTGCCCGATGCTGCCGTTGCCATTGTTCAGTTTTCGCAACTTCGCTGCCGCCAACCTCGTCACCGCATTCGTCTACGGCGCGTTGACGCTGGGATCGCTGGGAACCGCCCTCTACACCCAAGAAATCGGCGGCTACTCAGCCACCGCGGCAGGACTCGCCACCCTGCCGATCCCGGCGCTGTCGTTCCTGTTCGCACGTCACGTCGGCCGCATCGCTGCACGCGTGGGGCCGCGCGCGTTCCTGATCGCCGGACCCGCCTTGGCGGGGACCGGGATGCTGCTGATCCGCCCGAAACCCCATGGATTCCATGCAATCACGGACCTCGTCCCCGGCATGACCGTGCTGGCCATCGGACTGGTCGCGACGATCACACCGCTGACATCGGTAACGCTCGCCTCGGTGCCGACCGAACACAGCGGCCTGGCGTCGGCGGTCAACAACGCCGTTTCGCGGCTGGCCGCGCTGATGTCGATCGGGTCCATCGGCCTGATCAGCGTCGGCGCCGCGAGCGCCACCGGATTCGCCCACGTGTTAGAGGTGAGCGCCGCACTATTCGTCCTGGGTGCGTTGTGCGCCGCGCTGTTGATAACCAACCCGGCCGCCGGGAGCCAACCCGTGCCCTGCGACATCGCGGCGCTATGCCGCGACCGGCCCGGCGTGCAACCCGCCCTGGCCAGCAGTCCCTCGGCCGCGACAGAACCAAGCCCTCCGCTGTAATCGTTCACCGGCTGAAGGGAACACCATGACCATCTCTGTGTGTGCCGTCGCCTGTGCGTGCGTGATGCACGGGTCGTCGATTTCGCCAGTCAGACGCGAGATCTCGGTGTCGCAGCGTGACATACGAAAACCGGAGATTGGCGCCCACGGCGGCGCCTTACTCACCCGGGTGGATAGATGGTTGGGGTGATGACAGCTCACCCCGCCCGGATGCATTCTCAGTATGAACAGGGCCGCGTGGGACTGTCGGCCAGCTGGCAGGGCGCCGTCGGCGAATGCCCTTCCGCCGGCAGTGCATCGATCGCGGCAACCACGGCTTCGACAAACAACGACGAGAGGACACGCCCACATGTCTGTGCCCGAATTCTTCGACACCCCCGGATACGGCGAGATTGCCCGTAGCCGTTACTATTACAGCCAGGCTTTGCGCATCGGCGAGCGCATCGAGATCTCCGGCCAAGGCGGCTGGGACGCAGATTTCACGTTGTCAGTCGAATCCTTGGAGGACGAGATCGTCAAGGCGTGTGACAACGTCGAAAAGACTCTCGCTGAGGCGGGCGCCACCTGGCGCGACGTCGTGAACATCCACTCCTACCACGTCCCGAACTCCGACGATTCCATTGGCGATCAACACATGTCGGTGATGGTCGACCAGTTCCGCAAGCGATGCGGCGAACGTCTTCCGCTGTGGACCGCGGTGGGCGTCAAGGCGCTTGCGCTGCCGCAGCAGCACGTCGAGATCGAGGTTGTCGCCATTGTCGGATCCGGCAGCAAGTAGGCATCGGTACAACACTGAGAGGTTCGTCATGAAGATTGTGGTCATTGGCGGTCGCGGGCTTATCGGCTCGAAAGTAGCGATCAGACTCGGCGCGCAGGGACACGACGTGATCATCGCCTCACGCCGATCAGGAGTCGATTCACTCACCGGTGAAGGTCTGGCCACCGCCGTCGCCGGCGCGGATGTCCTGGTCGACGTCGCCGATTCACCATTGTTCGAGGACGAACCTGTGATGCACTTCTTCACGACCACGACCGCGAATCTTCTCGCAGCCGAACATGAAGCGGGAGTCAATCACCATGTGGCGTTGTCCGTGGTGGGCGCGCAGATCATGCCGGATAGCGGCTACAACACCGCGAAGGCAGCTCAGGAAAACCTCATCAAGGATTCGGGCCGGCCTTATTCGATCGTGCGAGCAACCCCATTCTACGAATTCGCGCTTGGCTTGGCCGATTCCGCGACCGACGGAGACATCGTCAAGTTGCCGCACGCGTTGTTCCGTCCCATCGCCGCGGACGATGTCGCGACCGCCGTGGCCGGCGTGGCCAACGGGCGCCCGATCAACGGGGTGATGGAGATCGCCGGACCCGAAGAAATGGGCATGGACGACTTTGTCCGCGCAGGCCTTGCCGCCAATGGTGATCACCGTCGGGTCGTGACCGACGCCCGGGCGCCGTACTTCGGTGCGGTGATCGACGATCGCACCCTCGCACCCGACGAGAACGCCACCATCTTTACCACTCGATACTCCGACTGGATCGAGGCACGCGCCGGCGACCGTACGCGCGCTAACGGTTGAGTGGCTCAATCCCACTCGACCGCCGTTTCGCCGGCCGGCGCCAGGGGGACTACCGCGCCGCGCAATGCCCGCCCCGGTCACCCGGCCGCGTTGGGAAGGAGCGCCGGGCAGTTGCCCGCAGCGTCCGTCGCCAGTTCGAAGTGCCACAACTCGTTGGCGTAGATCCGGCACAGCCCGAAGCGGGACCCGTTGGCGATGAGCCATTGGTCGGCGCCGGCACCGCCGACGTCGACGGCCTCGCCGGTGACGTGTTTGGACATTTCCGGTGTCTGCACGTATTGCCGCGCCGCGGCGAGGCTGCCGTAGGTCCGCACGGCGTTGTCCAGCAGCCGCTGCTGAAACTCCGGCGACCGCCAGCCCGAGGTGATGGTCATGGTTACGCCGTCCGCGGCGGCCGCAGTCGCGGCACCCTGAATCGCTTTCAACAACGCCGGGTCGAGGCGCGCGATTGCCGAGTATTGGGTGTCGAAAGGCGTGAGCTGGCCCCCGTTCGGCAGGGAACCGTCGCCGGGGTCGGCGGGAGGGGCCAATGGGACGCTGTGATCGGCAAGCCTGGTGGGCTGCGCCGGTGGAGGAGAAGGCGCGAGGAAGCCGACGGCCGTGGCGATGGCGGCGGCCAACGCAACTGATCGCATGCTCCCTCTCCTGGCTGTTTCCCACACTCTACCGACGGAACGTCGCGGGGAATGTCTCGTCACACCTGGCTGGTGGAAAACGGCCGCGTTTCCTGGCCCGCCAAGGCGATGAAGTTGTAGATCGGTGCGGTGTCGTAGGTGTAGTGCGACGCGTTGGGGCCGGCCGCCAAGAACATTCCGCCGTTGTAGATCGCTTCGGTGATGGAGATGATCTCCTCAACCGATGTGGTCGGGTTCACCAGCCTCAACGCGTCACGGAGGATCGCGAAAATATTTGGGCTGTTTGCATTTTGGACGATGTTGTAGATTTGCGTCTCGATGACGCCCGGGCCGGCCTCGGCTGTCCAAGGGTTGGGGCCGATGGGGGCGTCCGCGTAGATGTCGTTTCCGACTCCGATGGTGTTGACGAAGTCGCCCCAGAAGTGCCTGACCGGCGTGAGGAGGTGGGGTGCGACGTCCGCCGGCATCATGCAGGCCGGGCCCGCAACGCCGCCGGTGACAACGCCGTCGACGTTGGCCGGCATCGGCCATCCGGCGAACTGGTTGCCCGACGCGAATCCGGGCAACCGGAGCGGATTTCCCCAAACACCGACCGCGACAATGCGGTTCGCGATCTGCGGATTCAGCCACGCTATCGTATGCAGGAATTGACACACGACGATGGCACCCTGTGAGTAGCCGAGCAGGATGATGGAATTGTCCGGATAGGACGGCGCGCCACCGGGCGGATTGATTTGCGTGCAAAGCCTATTCAGCTCGGCGACACCGGCGTCCACGCTTGGGCCCATGGGGAACACGCTGGCCGGATAGTTGCCGACCGGCTGCCAGTAGAACAGGTCCGGAAACGCGGCCGCCAGTGCGGCGCCTACGCCGGCGGGTTGCGGTGGGGCGGTGTTCCACATGTCGACACCGGTCCCCGATACGGTCATCACTATGTGTGGCATCATGCACCTCCACTTGTCTTGTACCGAACTATCAACCAAAACGCTCAAAAGTGGCCCTGCGCTTGGCCTTCCGCGGATCTCAAACTCGTTGAGCTGATCGCAACCAACGTGTTCAGGGCATCACCACGGTGCCTTACGCAGTGACCGGCACTTTCCACACTACCCGGCAGGGCTAGGCGTGTCCTTCCCGCGGTATAGCGAGTGTATTCCACTCGCGCACAACAGAACTAAGTATTAATTGATCCGTCGGCAACCGACAACTGGGGTAGATGACATCGGTCGCGGATTCGAGCCGCCTGCCCTCACTTCAGTGGTGTTTTAGCTCAGGTGATGGTGACGTTTTGTCTTCGGGTGATGCCTGATGAGGTGTTTCGGCTGATCCTTAGCACTCCATGGACGATGGACTTAACGGCGACCGAGCAGAGGTATCACGCCGCGTTGGTGGTGATCGGCGCTCGCTTGTCGGTGTCGCGGGTGGGCGTAGATTTCCGATCTGTGAGCGTCAGACGCAAGTCCAAGAGCTGCACCTGTCTCCGGCAGGGCGAAACGTAGTCAAATCAGTGACGCTTCTGTCACCCAATCACGGGACCACCAGTTCTGCACCCTCGCAATGTCAACCGGACTCAATGGAGCACCAAAGAGCTCGCGTATCGCCGCGTGCGACTGACGTACGAATATGTCCCAGGGGTGAGGGTTCCAGCCGTATAAGACGAGGAACGATCGGAAAGCACAATCGAACGCGATTAGCGCGACGACAACGAAGCTTTCAAGAGGCGGCGCGGGCACCTTTTCACCGATGTGGCCGGTGGCCCAGTCTCGTTCAACAACTAGTGATGACTGTTTCTGCGCAAATGCGACCAATGTGCTGTGCGCAACAGCCGACATGTCCGTGTATGCCCTGAATCCCCAGCCGTCGCCGAGATGCTGAAAGAGCAGCTCAATCGCTCGTGTGGCCCCTGGGTACGGTTCGGTCCCCACGAACTTCTTGCCATGACGGGTGTTCACGGGAAACCCGTGCCGCAAAGCAGACTCCTCGATTGCGCGCGCACGGTCAGCTGTGTCAAGCTCGCGACCCAGGCGGATGCTGGACATTTTCTCCCGGTGAAGCCCTGCCAGCCGTTCGGTCATGCATCGAGCTACCCGGTGTCGACAGTCTTCCGCCTGGAGCAGCCACGCCGCTCTAGCCGCAGACTCGGTTGCGCCTCGGGCTACCGTTATGAGTGAACTCTCGGCATTCGAGCCAAGAATGACGCCCGCGCCAAATAGGTGGTCTTGAGCGGAGCGCATGTGCAGTTGGGCGGCGGCGTGCGCGAGCTGGACAGGTTCGGGGCACCAGTCGTCAGCCAGTGCTTGATCGCAGACTTCGACATCTTGCGCCGCGGGGGAAGAAGGTTCAGGACGAAGGCTTGGGTAGAGCCGGCCGAAGTAATGACCCTCCACAACATCGATGTAGCGAAATGTGACACGCTGCATTCCCCTTCGGAGCGAATCATCCCGATCGTGCATCTCTCCATTGTGACCCGACCCGCAACCCGTTATCTGTTCATCATCGGCTTAACCCACCCGTCGCTTCGAAACGCCACGAGAAGATTCGAAATCAAGGGTCGTCGCGGTGCCCTGACACGGGGGGCCTATCAGGGTCTTCCAGCAGTGCCCGTGGCCGACGGGCGCTGTCGTGGGCGACCGGCTCAGGCCAACACTGTACCGAGGTGTTTCACGCCGGCTCACCCACGGCGTGAACCCGAACGGCGAATGGATCGAATTCAGCTAGTCCTGAGGAACCCTTCACTAAGATCGAATCTCGTAGGGGAGCATGGGGTGTCGATAATCAGCTCTGTCGGATCTCGCGGCTAAGGTCGTGACCAGGCATTGTCACACAGACCGGCAACTCTTCAGCTTTTCCTAACGAGTGCGAGTCCAGTTAGCAGCGGAGGCGTCAGTGTCCGACCAGACCACCAGGTCCCGGAATGATCAGCTCAAGATCCAGGAGTTGGTAACCCTTGTACGCGACGGCCGAATTCGCGTTCCCGAATTTCAACGTTCGTTCCGGTGGACAGCCGACGATGTCTTGGCATTGCTTGACAGCATTCTCCGCGGTTATCCGTTCGGGAGTCTGTTGCTGTGGAAACGTCCTGCGCCGGCTGCGCAGCTGAAGGTCGGGGCCATTAGCATCGATGCTCCTGAGGTCTCCGACGCATTGTGGGTGGTAGATGGGCAGCAGCGAATCACCAGTCTCGTCAATGCAGTCGACCCCGTTGCGGGCATCAAGGACGAGCGGTTCCGGGTGGTGTACTCGCTGGCCGCACGACAATTCGTTTCCCCGAAAGATCTGAAAGGTAGCCTAGGGATTCCGTTGCCAAATCTTTTTGACTTGAGCCGGGCCTTTGCATGGCTGCAAGAGAACCAGGACGCTGCGGAGCATGCCGCGGAAATTCAACGCGTAACGGCTTTGCTCCGCGACGTAGAAGTCCCAGCATCGGTTATCGAGCACGCAGACGAGAGCGTCCTCCGAGTGGTTTTCGATCGTATAAACTCCGCGGGAAAGCGACTTCGAGGATCCGAGATCTTCGACGCCATTCACGGCTCAACAGGCGGGGTGCCCTTAACAGCCGGCGCCATCGCAGATCGGTTGGATCAAGCAACAGACTTCGGTCGTTTAGATGAACAGATTGTGTATCAAGCAATACTGGTTCGGCGGCATCCGGACGTGACCCGAGATGCGCACACAGAATTTAGCGCGGAGCGATCAAGCCGTTCGGCCTTTGGTGCGGAGTCGAAGACCGATGCTTATGAACGGACTGAAGCTGCCCTCGAGCGTGTAATCAGGTTCTTGCAAGATCGGGCTGGGATTCCTCACTTCACCTTCGTACCGTACCGCTTTCATCCACTGGTTCTTACGCGATTCTTTGCTCTATTCGAACAGCCGAGTGCACGCAACCTCGAACTGCTTGGGCGCTGGTTCTGGCGTTCGACCGCCGCGGCATCGCGGCTCGGTTATACCGGGTCGACCGGCGACATCCGAACGCTCGCCGGGCTGGTTGAAGTCGGCGATGAAAGCGGGTCAGTTCAGCGGTTGTTGGCCGCGACAGATCCAGACGAACCGGTGCCTACGCCCACCTTGAACAAGTTTCGTACCAATCATTCGTCGGGGAGAGTAGTACTTGCTGCACTGTGGGCAAAGGGCCCGGTGAACCCATTTACCAATGAGTCGTTGACCATCAGCGATCTCGCACCTTATCTCACCGGCGAGAGTTCCCCGGCGGCAGTTGCACTCGAAATCTTGCCGCGCAGATTTCTAGGAGAAAAAGCAAGTAGCGCCGCTAATCGGGTAATCGCTGTTCTGGACCGGGACGTCTTTCTTGGGACTCTGGACTCAGAGAAGGCGCGTGAGAGCTTGCTATTGGATCAAGAAATGCTCGATGCGATCAATAGAAGTGATTACGAATCGTTCATTAGCCGCCGGACCGAAAGCCTCGAGCAGTATCTGCGTACGTTCCTCGATGACAGAACTGGCGTGGGATTCGAAATTACGCCCCCACTTTCGGAGTTCGATTTTGACGACGATCGAGCAGATGGTGATTTCGGGTGATCGAGGCCTCACACGCTGTTCTCCTCAAGGGGAACCGAGTCGGCTCAATTCTGCAGCGCGGAGACGTAGCTCGTTTCGTTTTTGATGCAGGTTATTGGGAGAACCCGAACCGCAACGTTCTCGGGCTATGGTTCGAGGACGACCCTCGCCGTTCGCCCAAGGCCGCATTACGGCTTCCACCGTGGTTCTCAAACTTGCTTCCGGAAGGGACACTTCGTGATTGGATAGCGCGCGACCAGGGAGTATCGGCTGACCGTGAGCTACAGCTTCTACTGCGGATAGGCCGAGATCTTCCAGGTGCTGTGGAGGTCGTCGCATCGGATGCCGCGTTCGATCCTGACTTGCTCGGACAACCACAGTCACAGACGGCTGTCGAGAGGCATGGCCGTGCAAGGTGGAAGTTCTCGCTGGCAGGCGTCGGGCTTAAGTTCTCGCTGCTGAAGCAGAACGAGCGCTTGGCGCTGCCCGCTTCGGGTGAGCTCGGTGATTGGATTGTGAAATTGCCGGACGCACTCTATCCAGATGTCCCTGCGAACGAGTTCGCTGCGATGAATCTCGCCCGATCTATTGGCATCGATGTGCCCGAAGTAGCGCTCGTTCACCGTGACGACCTGCCGGTGCTGCCGGCGCGCGCGTGGCCGGGTGCCGAGCAAGTGGCATTTGCTATAGCCCGCTTCGACCGTGGGCTGGGCGGGGAGCGGATCCATATTGAAGACTTTGCCCAAGTGCGCGGGTTTTATGACAACGCGAAGTACACCGGAAGCTTTGAGACGGTGGGGGCACTGACGTACCGAAATTACGACCGATCGAGTTTGCGCGAGTTTGTTCGCCGGCTTACGTTCAACTTGCTGATCGGTAACGGCGATGCACATCTGAAAAACTGGTCTTTGATCTATTTGGATGGTCGGGTTCCCTCACTCAGCCCGGCATACGACTTGGTGTCAACCGCGCCGTATGCAAGTCCCGATGAACCTGATGACTTCGGATTGAGCTTCGGAGGCACGAAGGTGATGGCGCGGATCGGCCGCGATGCTTTCCGGCAGTTTCAGTCGCGACTGCGCGCCGAAGCAGCCGACGTGCTCGACGTGGTTGACGAGACAGTGGAGAGATTCCAGGCGGCCTGGCCGGATGCGAAAGCCACCTTTCCTCCGTTTATCGGCAGCTGGATTGAACAATGGCAATCAGGTGTGATCCTGGGGCTGGTATCCCGATCAGGCTCGGGTTAGCTCAATTAGTTTGTGCCACAAGCCATGCCGGCCGAGCTAAATATTCGGTTCAGCTTCTCCGCCTACCATGACTAAGGATCGGCAGATTTCGCTCATCGATTATTCGCCGCAGCACGAACGCAAACGACCGGTAAGCCTGGGGCCCGAGCCCAAACCTTGAAGCACCGCCGCTACTTCCAGAATTCGTTCATGGGTTGGGCATACATGTCGTTGGCGGTGAGCGGTCCCAGGGCCCCCGGCGACGGACTCAACGCGTCTTCGATCGTGGCCATCAGGCTGTACTGGTCGTAGTGACCGGTGGCGATGAAGTGGCCGGACTGCATCCCGCCCAGCGTCACAGCACCCTGGTTCGGGATGACGATCATCGGCACGTTATTGCCCTGGTTACCGATGCCCAGTGAGAGGTTGTTGTAGTCCTCGTCCCACGTAAGGATGATGACGTCCTTTTGCGTCGGGTCGGTCCACGTCGTCGAACCCTGAATGGTGGACACCTGTTGCTGGACGAACTGGTCACCGGCCGCGATGTTGTACTGGTGCGTCGTCAGCTGGCTGCCCAGGAAATGGGCAGCGCCGGTGGGGAAGTCGACCGGGCCTTCCATGTTGTTGGCCTCGTTGGCAGCGATCCACGTGAAGTTCGGGAAGTTCGGGTTGTTCAGATTTTGGCCCAATTTGTCCAACGGGATCAGGTGCGTCGACAGGTAGTTCGGGTCGGGGTTGGCGTAGACGTAGTTGAACATGGCAAACGGTAGTTGGTCGACGGCATAGTCGCCCGAGTTGTTGATGGCACCGGCGTAGGGCATGCTCTGCGCGTAACCGGCCCAGGTGACACCCGCAGTATCCATTTTTGCCATGAGGTTGTTGGTTCCGGGGATGACGTTCGGCGGCGGGTTGACGTCGATGCCGTAATCCGTTCCGCCCAGGATCCGGAAGTAGTTCGGGTCGCTGGGGTGGCCCAGCGCGTAGTAGTTGTTCGCGTATCCGTAGCTGTTGATCAGGGCGTTGATGTACGGCGCGTTGGGGCTGCCGAGGATGTCACCGACGCCGTGGTTCTCCATGTAGATCACGAACACGTGATCGAGGTGGCCGACGTTGGACGTCGGCACGGTGAGCGTCGGCTGGGCGAGGTTTGGATCGCCGACGGTGAACGACACGTTGTCGGCGAAGGCGTTGTTGTAGTTGCCGAGGACCGGGTTGTGGTCGGCGAAGGTCGCGGTCACCACGGCCTTGGTGGTGCCGACCGGGATTGTCCCGGAGATATCGCGTGCCTGGAAACCGGTGATTCCCAAGCGATCCAGCGACGTGACCGAGCTGGTCGAGCCGGTGCCCAGGACGGCGCCATTGGCGTTGAGGAAGGTGACCTGCAGTGAGGCCGAAGAGGGGTCGCCCAGGTAGCCGCCGAGCAGTCCGCTCAGCGTGTATGGCGTTGTGCCGGTGTTGATCTTCCCGGCCGCAGCGGAGAGGTTGACGACTTGGCTGATGGTGGACGTGGCCACGGGCCCGCCGCCGGCGAAATTGCTGCCGCCGCCCGGGGGCGCGGTGCCGGGGAAGCCCAGCAAGCCCGGCAGGTCCGGGATGGAGAACGGTCCCGGGTAACCGCGCGGGGTGCCGTAGGCGATGATGGTCGGCGTGCCGGTCACCGTCCAGCCCGGAATGGTCACGCCGCTGTAGCCCGACCCGGACGGGTCGGCCGTTTCGAAGCCGGGGTTGACGAGCAGGTTCGGGCTCATCGGCAGTCCGGGAATCCCGTTGCGGCCGAGCAACATTCCGCCGGCCCCCACGGTGCCGGGGCCGCCCAAGAGCCCGGCGGCGGCGTTGCCGCCGTTGCCGCCGTTGCCGCCGACGCCGACCAGGAAGGAACTGCCGCCGCTCCCGCCGCCGCCGCCGCTGGAAGTCGGCGTCGGGGCGGCGTCCGCGCCGCCCCCGCCGGGACCGCCGTTGCCCACCAGCGACCCGCCATTTCCGCCATGGCCGCCGTCGCCGCCTGGGCCCGCCGCGGCGAATCCGCCGGGCCCGCCGGCGCCGCCGGAGCCCACGAAGCCGGCGCCGCCGCCGGACCCGCCCTGGCCGCCGCCAACCGGACCGGCGGTTGCTCCCGAAGTGCCGCCGGCGCCACCGGCGCCGCCGGACCCGACCCAGCCGGCGGCAGCGCCGGCTCCGCCGGGGCCACCCGCGCCGTTAACACTGGAGCCGTCGGCCCCGATGCCGATGAGGTTGAAGAGGGCGCCGCCGCTGCCGCCGTCGCCGCCGACGCCCGCGAGCCCGT
>NZ_LZIS01000125.1 GCF_001667015.1 Mycobacterium sp. E3198
CGCTGCTGCGGCTGGCGCGGCGGCTGGCCTTGGCCGCCGGTCGGCGTCTTGACGCCGGGCAGCCCTGGGTGGACGGCGGGGCCGGCGGCCTGCTCTATGGCGCGGGCGGGGCCGGCGGTGCCGGCGGGTCCGGGATGGCCGGCGGAGCCGGCGGGGCCGGTGGCAATGCCGGGTTCATCGGCAACGCCGGCGACGGCGGCGCGGGTGCGGACGCCCCGACCGCCGGCGGCAATGGCGGTCAGGGCGGCAGCGCCCGGCTGATCGGCAACGGCGGCAACGGCGGAAACGGCGGCAAGGCCGTCGTCGGCCAACCCCAGGGACTGCCCGGCGCGGGCGGCACCGGCGGGTTGCTGCTCGGCCAGAATGGAACGACCGGATCGACTTAGCCGCCCCGGCGCGGCCCCTATCTCGCGTCGCCGGGCTCCCGGCATGTCAGCCCAACCGCTGACCGCCGTAAAATCTCCGCATGGCCCACGACTGGTTGCTCGTGGAGACGCTAGGGGGCGAACCCGCCGTAGTGGCGCAGGGACGGCAACTCAAAAACCTCGTCCCGGTCACCACGTTCCTGCGCCGCAGCCCCCACCTCGCCGCCGTCCGAACCGCGATCGCCGAATCCGTCAAGACCGGCCAGAGCCTGACGAGCATCACCACCAAGCGCGACCGCGTCATCCGCACCGAACCGGTGGTGATGTCCGACGGCCACGTTCACGGTGTCCACGTCTGGACCGGGCCCGCCGATGCCGAACCGTCCCAGCGGCCCATCCCCGGGCCGCTGAAGTGGGACCTGACCCTGGGCGTGGCCACCGATACCAGGGAGTCGCTTGCCAACAGCGGCAAGAACCCCGATGTCGAGGTGACCTTGGGCAGGGCTTTCGCGGAAGACCTGCCGTCGCGCGAACTCAATCCGAACGAAACCAAGGTGCTCGCCATGGCCGTCAGGGCCAAGCCGGACCAAACGATCTGCAGCACCTGGGATGTCACCGACTGGCAAGGCAAACCCATCCGGATCGGCTTCGTCGCGCGCACCGCCTTGGAACCGGGACCGGACGGCCGCGACCACCTGATCGCCCGGGCGATGAACTGGCGGTCGGTGCTCAAGGGCCCGGTGGTGTCCACGGACGATCTGGCCCAACGGATCCTGAACGGACTGGCCCAGGCCGGGGTCCACCGGGCGCTCGTCGATCTCGAGAGCTGGACCCTGCTGAAATGGCTCGACGATCCCTGCACCTTTTACGACTGGCGCGGCAACAAGACGGACCGGCCCAAGGTCCACCCCGACGACGAACACCTAAAGGCTTCTATGACAAAGGAATTCGTCGACGGCCCGACCAGTCGGGTACTGCGCATGCGGGGCCACGACGACGATTGGGTTCCGGTGCATGTCACGGTCAACAAGGTGGAGCTCGAGCCGGACACCTTCGCCGGCCTGGTCTCGCTGCGCTTGCCGACCGACGAGGAACTCGCAACCGCGGGATTGCCGAAAGCCCCGGACGGCACAGCCTAGCCGTCGGTGCCCGCCGGCCCCGCCCGTGCGGCGGCCCGCGCCGCGCCCGCGACGGCCACCGGCACTTGGACCGCGACGACGACGTCGAGACCATCCACCGCGCAGTCGACAGTGCCCGCGTGCATTTCGCGCGCCACCGCCGTCGCCCGTCGCAGGCCGCCGCGGCCACCGGTCCCGCCGTGCCCGCCGAGACCGCCGCTGCCACCGCTGCCCCCGGCGCCACCGGAGCCGACGAGCATGCCGGCGCTTCCGCCGGCCCCGCCGGCTCCCGCGGCGACGGGACTGTATCCGCCGGTGCCGCCGGTCCCGCCGGATGCGAACAGCCCGCCGGCCCCGCCGCTTCCGCCGCCGCCCCCAGCCGCGGCGTTGGTGGCCGCCCCGCCGGTTCCGCCGGCGCCGCCGGTACTGAACAATCCGCCGGCGCCGCCCGCGCCGCCGGCCCCGCCGCGATGGCCCGCGCCGTCGCCGGCTCCGCCGACACCCCCGAGGCCGCCGGTGCCGAACAGCCCGCCCGCGCCGCCGGCCCCGCCGGCGCCGCCATCGCCGGTGATGCCGAACCCACCGGCCCCGCCGGTTCCTCCCGTGCCGATCAACCCGCCGGCGCCGCCGGCCCCGCCGGCGCCTCCCGCGCCCGTGAGTGAGTTTCCGCCGGCCCCGCCGGCGCCGCCGGCGCCGATGAGGCCGGCCGCCCCGCCGGCTCCGCCGTTTTGGCCGGGCGCACCCGAACCGCCGGCCCCGCCGTTGCCGATCAGGATTCCGCCGGGTGACCCGTTGGCCCCGGTCCCGGGCGCGCCGTTGGCGCCGTTGCCGATCAGCGGCCGCCCGAGCAGCGCCTCGGTCGGGGCGTTGATCGCACCCAGCAAATTCTGCTGGGCGTTGGCGGCCTCGGCGCTCGCGTACGACGCCGCACCCGCGGCCAGGTTTTGGACAAATTGGTCGTGCAGCGCCGCTGCCTGGGCGCCGAGCGACTGGTACTCGAGGCCGTGCGCCCCGAAGACGGCCGCGATTTGAGCCGACACCTCATCGGACGCCGCGGCCACCACGTTGGTGATGGCCGCGGAAGCGGTGGTGTTGGCGGTGGTGATGGTCGACCCGATATCGACCAAACCCGTTGCCGCCAAGGCCATCACCTCTGGCGCTGCGATCACAAAGGACATCTGATACCTCCCGAGAGCGCCGGTGGACAAATCGTACGCGCAGCCACGCAGTGATCGCCGGACCGGCAGCCGGGCGGCATGCGCGGACGCCGAAATGTTCTCCGTTTCGGCTTATGCGAATCTGACCGTTAGCAACCCTGTGTGGTGGTACGTTGAAATTTCTTCAGCAATGAGGAAGCGCGTTCTAGCGGCGTCTGTCACGACGCCGATTTGTGGGGGTCGACCGTTGAGGGGTCGGTCGCCATCCCGGGGCGGTCAGCGCATGCCGCGACCCAGTTCCGCGAGCACCAACCGCAGCACCGTTACCGCCCCCGCCTTGTCCAGGGGGTCGTTGCCGTTGCCGCATTTGGGCGACTGCACACACGACGGGCATCCGTTCGGGCATTCGCACGCTTCGATCGCGGCGGCCGTGGCGCCCAGCCACGTGCGGGCCTGGCGGAAGCCCCGTTCGGCGAAACCCGCCCCGCCCGGATAACCGTCGTAGACGAAGACGGTGGGCAGCCCCTCCGGGCCGATCGCGGTGGACAGCCCGCCGATGTCGCCCCGGTCGCAGCTGGCCACCAGGGGCAGCAGCCCGATGGCGGCATGCTCGGCGGCGTGCAACGAACCGGGAAAGCGAGGGGCCTCAATGCCGTTGTGCAGCAAAGCATCCGGGTCAATGGTGTACATGACAGCCGTGGTGGGCAGCACGTGCTCGGGCATCTCCAGCTCGATGAAATCGATGACCTCCCCGGACAGCCGGCGCCGCAGGTAGCCCACCACCCGGTGGGTGACCCGAACGGGCACCAAACCCAAACTGACGGGCCCGAATTCGCGGCGTTCACCGGTCCCGGTCACGACGATGTCGGTGACCTCGCGGGCGAACGTCGCGTAGCCGGGATCCTCGGCATGGACGAACGCGATGCCGTCCTCGGTGTCCAGCGAATCGACGACGTAGGTCTCACCCTGATGCAGATAGACCGCCCCCGGGTGAACCGAAGCCGGGGCCTGATCCACCCCGGCGCTGCCCAGCAGGCGCCCGGTGTCGGCCTCGACGATGACGATCTGGCCGCCGGACGAGCCGCGGATGTCCACCGCGCCGTGCGGTTGGATACCGGCCGCGGGAAAGTACTTGTCGTTGCGCCGCCGCAGTAGTCCGTCGTCAATCAGGCCCTGGGCGACGTCGGCGGCGCCGAAGTCCCGGATCTCGGCCTCGTCGAGAGGCATTTCGGTCGCCGCACAGAGCAGCTGCGGACCGAGGATATAGGGGTTGGAAGGATCGATGACGACCCGCTCGACCGGCTTGCCCAGCAGCGCCGCGGGGTTGTGCACCAGGTATGTGTCAAGTGGGTCGTCGCGCGCGATGAGCACGACCAGCGCACCCTGGCCTCGCCGGCCCGACCGGCCGGCCTGCTGCCAGAACGAGGCGACCGTCCCGGGGAAACCGGCGAGCACCACCGCATCGAGGCCGGCGATGTCCACACCGAGCTCCAACGCGTTGGTGGTCGCCAGGCCGCGCAGCCGGCCCTCGGCCAACGCGCGCTCCAGCGCGCTGCGGTCCTCGGCGAGGTAGCCGGCCCGGTACGAAGCGACCTTCGAAGACAGTTCCGGGGCAATGTCGTCGAGCCGCGCCCGCGTCCCCAGCGCCGTCAACTCCGCCGCGCGCCGCGACCGGACGAACGTCAGCGTTTGTGCGCCCTCGGCGATCAGGTCGGCCATCACACGCGCGGCCTCGGCACCGGCGGAGCGGCGCACCGGCGCACCGTTCTCACCCGTCAGGTCGGCCCGCAGCGCGGGCTCCCACAACGCCACCGTCCGGGCCCCTTGCGGCGAACCGTCTTCGGTGACCTCATGCACCGGGCGGCCAATGAGTTCGGCGGCCGTCGCACCGGGCGAATCGGTCGTCGCGCTGGCGAAAACCACCGTGGGCGCAGCGGAATAGCGCTCGCACAGCCTCAACAACCGGCGCAGCACCATCGCGACGTTCGACCCGAAAACGCCACGGTAGTAATGGCATTCGTCGACGATGACGAATCGAAGGCCGCGCAACAGGACGGCCCAGCGGGCATGGTTGCGCAGGATCGACAAGTGGATCATGTCGGGGTTGGAGAACAGCCATCGGGAGCGCTCGCGGGCGAAGCGGCGGACCTCGGCCGGGCTGTCGCCGTCGTAGGCGGTGGGCGCGACGTCGTGCAGCCGCGGAACGGCCGCGGTCAGCGCGTGCGCGGCGCGCAGTTGGTCATGGCCGAGCGCCTTGGTCGGCGACAGGTACAACACCCGGGCGCGCGGGTCCGTCGCGAGCGCGTTGAGGACGGGAAGTTGATAGGCCAGGGACTTGCCCGACGCGGTGCCGGTGCTGATCACCACGTGACGGCCGGCGTGGGCCAGCTCCGCGGCCGTGGCCTGATGTGACCACGGGTCACTGATGCCGCGTTCGGCGAACGCGCGCACCACGTCGGGCTCGGCCCACTCGGGCCAGCGGTGCGGCCGGCCGCTGCGCGCGGGCAACTCGGCGACGTGGCGCAGCGGGCGCTCGTCCGGCGCGGTACCGGCGAGCGCGACGGCGAGCAGGTCGGCGCCGAAACTGGCCACCTCACGCCCTCCAAGAATCAAGCCGAGAATCAGTCCTGGACACAAGTCTGTCGCCGACGCCATGAACATGGTTGACTATTTGCGGTCGCAGCTTCTGTGTTCGTGTCAAACTTTCGCAGGAACAACGTTGCGGCCGCGGTTCCTGCGAGGTTATCGGTCGGGTGAAGTTCCGGCGACTCAGCGAGGTATGGCGGTCGTACTCGGCCCGGGGCACCGAAAGGCGGTGCCCCGCATCCAAAAGAAAAGGAAAGATCGAGAGATGCCACAGGGAACTGTGAAGTGGTTCAACGCGGAGAAGGGTTTCGGGTTCATTGCGCCCGAAGACGGTTCCGCAGATGTTTTTGTCCACTACACGGAGATCCAGGGTTCGGGCTTCCGCACCCTCGAAGAAAACCAGAAGGTCGAGTTCGAGATCGGCCACAGCCCTAAGGGCCCCCAGGCCACCGGAGTCCGCTCCGTCTAAGACGCGAGCAGACACAAAAGCCCCCACTTCGGCAGCGATTTGGGGGCTTTTCCGTCTGCTCAGCGGGCGCTCACGCCGCCGCGCCGAATACCTGAAGGCGCGGACGGACGACCTGGCCTACTGTCGGTGGCGTGAGCCAGCTTTCCTTCTTCACAGCGGAGTCGGTGCCGCCCGCGGTCGCCGATCTCTCCGGGGTGCTGGCCGCCTCAGGGCAGATCGTGCTGGTCGGCGTTCCGTCGGAAAGTCGCGAACCGGGCGCCCGCCTTTCAGTCGTCGTTGACCACGTTTGGCGCGCGTCGGCGCTGGCCGAGATGATTCGCGACGCGGGTCTGGCGCCCGAGATCGGCCGCACCGACGAGGACACCCCGTTGGTGCGGACGGAGGTGACCCCCTCCTTGGTGACGCTCGCCGCCGAATGGACCCGCGGCGCGGTCAAGACGGTGCCCCCGCGGTGGCTCCCGGGGCCGCGTGAGCTGCGGGCGTGGACGCTGGCGGCCGGCAACCCGGAGGGCGACCACTATCTGCTGGGTCTGGACCCGCACGCGCCCGACACCCATTCCCCGCTCGCGTCGGCGTTGATGCGGGTCGGAATTGCGCCCACGCTGATCGGCACCCGCGGTGGGCGCCCGGCGCTGCGGATCAGCGGCCGCCGCCGGCTGTCGCGCCTGGTAGAGAACGTGGGGGAACCCCCGGAAGGCGACGAGGCGTTGTCGCTGTGGCCCCGCGTCTAGCCGGGCTCGAGCGCCGAAATTTTCGGCAGCCGGTTTGCGCAGGCCCGCCCGAGGGTGCGAAATTGTCAGATGCCCTGAAGGTAGAGGGAACGCTGGCGTATCTGATTTCACCGGAATTTCGGACGCTGGCCTGTCATTCTTCCTGCAGGGCGGTCTCGCAAGGGGGCCGGATAAGAGATGGAGCGTAAGCGCAGTTGGCTGACCCGAAGCTAAAAGACCGCGTCAGCGGCGGAAATGGCAGCCGTCGGCGGCTCGTGATCGTCGAGTCGCCCACCAAGGCGCGCAAACTTGCGGGCTACCTGGGCTCCAGCTACATCGTCGAGTCCTCGCGCGGCCACATCCGTGATCTGCCCCGCGCCGCGGCCGACGTGCCCGCGAAGTTCAAGTCGGAGCCGTGGGCCAGGCTGGGCGTCAACGTCGACGCCGACTTCGAGCCGCTCTACATCATCAGCCCGGAGAAGAAGCACACCGTCAGCGAGCTCAAGGGCCTGCTGAAGGACGTCGACGAGCTCTATCTGGCCACGGATGGTGACCGCGAGGGCGAAGCCATCGCCTGGCACCTGCTGGAAACCCTCAAGCCCAACATCCCGGTCAAGCGGATGGTGTTCCACGAGATCACCGAACCGGCGATCCTGGAGGCCGCCGAAAATCCCCGCGACCTCGACATCGACCTGGTCGACGCCCAGGAGACCCGCCGCATCCTGGACCGGCTGTACGGCTACGAGGTCAGCCCGGTGCTGTGGAAGAAGGTGGCGCCCAAGCTGTCGGCGGGCCGGGTGCAGTCGGTGGCCACCCGCATCATCGTGCAGCGCGAGCGCGACCGCATGGCCTTCCGCAGCGCGTCCTACTGGGACATCGTCGCTCAACTGGACGCCAGCGTGTCCGACCCGCAGGCCTCACCGCCCACCTTCACGGCCCGGCTGGCAGGCGTCGACGGCCTGCGCGTGGCCACCGGCCGCGATTTCGACTCGCTGGGCCAGCTGCGCAAGGCCGACGAGGTGGTGATCCTGGACGAGGCCGCCGCCACCCAGCTGGCGGCGGGTTTGCGCGGCGCCCAGCTGTCGGTGGCGTCGGTGGAGGAGAAGCCCTACACCCGGCGTCCGTACGCGCCGTTCATGACGTCGACGCTGCAGCAGGAGGCCGGGCGCAAGCTGCGGTTCTCCTCCGAACGCACGATGAGCATCGCGCAGCGCCTCTACGAGAACGGCTACATCACTTATATGCGCACCGACTCCACCACGCTGTCGGAGTCGGCGATCAACGCGGCGCGCACCCAGGCGCGGCAGCTGTACGGCGCGGAGTACGTGTCGCCCTCGCCGCGCCAGTACACCCGCAAGGTGAAGAACGCCCAGGAGGCGCACGAGGCGATCCGGCCGGCCGGTGAGACGTTCGCGACCCCGGACGCGGTGCGGCGCGAGCTCGACGGCGACGAATTCCGGCTCTACGAACTGATTTGGCAGCGCACGGTCGCCTCGCAGATGGCCGACGCGCGCGGCACCACGCTGAGCCTGCGCATCGCCGGCAGGTCGGGGGAGCGGGACGTCACGTTCGCCGCGACCGGGCGCACCATCACGTTCGCCGGCTTCCTCAAGGCCTACGTGGAAACGGTGGACGAGCTGGCCGGCGGCGAGGCCGACGACGCCGAGCGGCGGCTGCCCCACCTGAGCGAGGGCCAGCGGCTGGAGGCCCTCGAGCTCACCCCGGATGGCCACGCCACCAACCCGCCGGCGCGCTACACCGAGGCCTCGCTGGTCAAGGCGCTCGAGGAGCTGGGCATCGGCCGCCCGTCGACGTACTCGTCGATCATCAAGACCATCCAGGACCGCGGCTATGTGTACAAGAAGGGCAGCGCGCTGGTGCCCTCGTGGGTCGCGTTCGCCGTCACCGGGCTGCTGGAGCAGCATTTCGGCCGCCTCGTCGACTACGGCTTCACCGCGGCGATGGAAGACGAGCTCGACGCGATCGCGTCGGGCACCGAGCGACGCACCAACTGGCTCAACAACTTCTACTTCGGCGGCGACCACGGCGTGCCCGACTCGGTGGCTCGTTCCGGTGGCCTGAAGAAGCTCGTCGGCGTCAACCTCGAAGGCATCGACGCGCGAGAAGTGAACTCCATCAGGGTGTTTGACGACGAGCAGGGTCGGCCCGTGTACGTCCGGGTGGGCAAGAACGGACCCTACCTGGAACGCATCGTGACGGGTGATGACGGTGAGCCCACGCCGCAGCGGGCCAATCTCAACGACTCGCTGACCCCCGACGAGCTGACCCTCGAGGTGGCCGAAGAGCTTTTCGCCACCCCACAAGAGGGGCGCGTCTTGGGCGTCGACCCCCAAACCGGGCACGAGATCGTGGCCAAGGACGGCCGGTACGGGCCCTACGTGACCGAAGTCCTGCCGCCGCAGCCCGATTCGGGCGACGGAGGTCCCGAGAGCGGAACACCCGCGAAGAAGGGCAAGAAGCCCACCGGGCCCAAACCGCGGACCGGTTCGCTGTTACGCAGCATGGACCTGCAGACGGTGACGCTCGAGGACGCGCTCAAGCTGCTCTCGCTACCGCGCGTGGTCGGCGTTGACCCCGAGTCCGGCGAGGAGATCACCGCGCAGAACGGGCGCTACGGCCCGTACCTGAAGCGGGGCACCGATTCTCGTTCCCTGTCGACCGAGGATCAAATCTTTGACATCACCCTCGAAGAGGCGCTGAAAATCTACGCCGAGCCCAAACGCCGTGGCAGGCAGAGCGCTTCGGCGCCACCGCTGCGGGAGTTGGGCGCCGATCCGGCGTCGGGCAAGCCGATGGTGATCAAGGACGGCCGATTCGGGCCCTACGTCACCGACGGCGAGACCAACGCCAGCCTGCGCAAGGGCGATGACGTGCTGTCGATTACCGACGAGCGCGCCGCGGAACTGCTGGCCGACCGGCGAGCCCGGGGCCCCGCCAAGCGTCCTGCGAAGAAATCCACCCGCAGGGCGCCGGCGAAGAAGGCTACCAAGCGCTAGGACGCTCCAGTCTTATTGGGCCCCAACGCTTCCCGACGAACCCTAGCCCGTCCAGACGAGCAGGTCCCGGCCCCCCGCGTTGTAGACGACCTTGTTGGGATTCGGCCCAACGACGTCGAAGTAGAGCTTGCCGGTGGTCTCCTGACCTTGGGGAACGCTGGCCGGGTTGACCCCCTGGGCGGTGGCAACGTTGCCCAGCTCCGGGTAGTTCTGGCCGTTGGCGGCGCGTGCGTTGAAGTCGGCGACCAGCGGCGTGACCGTTCCCCGGATGGCTTTGACGGTGGCGGTGGCTTCCCACAGCTTGCCGTGCGGTTGATAGGGGATCGGGTCGTCACTGGGGTGGAGATTGCTGACCGTCCAGCCAGTGATGACTGCACCGCCGGCGTCGTTGAGCCTTTCCTGGGCCCCGAAATTCTGCTGGACCGGGTAGTTATCGGCGGACGCGGTTGGGACATCGGCGATTCCGACGCCGGCCGCCGTCGCGAAAGTCGCCAAAACTGCAGCTGCCCCGCTAGCGAGTTGCACAATTCCTCCTGTTTCTCGTGATTTCTCAGTCGGAGGAAGCGGTACCTCGCTAATGTCCCAGCCAAACCTTCTCCATCAGAAATTATTGCTAATGGACACTTTTCGCTCGATCGGGCGCTGCGTCGTCGCGCCGCACCGCGGGTCTGGGGTGCTAGCGACCCGCTTGGCTGGAAACACCTTTGGGTTCACTCGGAACCTCTTCCAGCCCAGCGAGTTTGACCGGTCGGGCCAGCTGAGTGGGCGCCGCGCGCCCGCGCAGATAAACCACCTCGCCGACGTCCCAGCACAGCGCCTCGGCGTCCAGCGCGCCGCTGACCGCGATCGCTGAGGCGAGCACATGCCCGGATTCGAGCTTGGCCAGCTCGGTCAGCCGTGCCGCCTCGTTGACCGGATCGCCGATGACCGTGTATTCGAAGCGGGCCTGCGCGCCGATGTGGCCGGCGATGGCCCGGCCGGCCGACACCCCGATCCCGAACTCCGCCGACCCGATCACGGGAAGGATCTCGTCGTGCAGCTCGCGGGCGGCGGCCAGCGCGCCGCCCGAAGCGTCGGGGTGTTCGATCGGCGCGCCGAAGATGGCCAGCGCCGCGTCGCCCTGGAACTTGTTGACGAACCCGCCGTGCTTGCCGACGGTGTCGACCACGACGCGGAAGAACTCGTTGAGCAGTTGGACCACCTCCGCCGGCGGCCGCGTCGCGGCCAGCTGGGTGGAGCCGACCAGGTCGACGAACAGCACCGCGACGTCGCGCTCCTGCCCGCCCAGCTCGGTGCCGCGCTCCAGGGCGCGGCGGGCCACGTCCTCGCCGACGTAGCGGCCGAACAGGTCGCGCAGCCGCTGCCGCTCGGACAGGTCGCGGACCATGTCGTTGAAGCCGGCCTGCAGCAGGCCCAGTTCGCTGGCGTCATAGATCTGCATGTGCGCGTTGTAGTTCCCGCGCTGCACTTCGGACAGCGCCCAGCGCAGCTGGCGCAGCGGGTCGGCGATCGACATCGCCACGAGCAGCGTGCTGACCAGCCCGACGCCCAGCGCCGCCAGCGCGAGCAACAGGATGGGGTTGAACAGCTTCTCGGGCGTGGCGTGCAACAAGGAAATCTTGTCGGCCACCACCGCCAGCGCGATCGCCAGCAGCGGCACGGCGGTGGACAGCATCCAGCTCAGCATCTGCCGCAGGATGACGCCGGGCGCCTTGACGTTCTCCGGCACGCCGCTGCGCAGCGCAGCGACGGCCACCGGGCGCAGCACCCGCTCGGACTGCAGGTAGCCGATGATCGCCGTCGCGGCGGCGCCCAGCGCGACCGCGACCGCGACGACGGGCGCGGTGTACCTGGCCACCGACCAGCTGGCGACGATGAACACCACGCCGCCGATGCACCACGCCACCCCGCTGGTGAGCGTCCGGTAGAACGGCATGCGCAGCGCGCGGCTGCGGGCCAGTTCGGTGTCGGCCGGATCGGCGTCGGCGAGCAGGTTGTCGCGGCGCTGCCAGCGGAACACCGGCAACATCAGCCTGAGGTTGAAGACGATCCCGGCCAGGAACAGGCTGATCACGACGCTGATGAAGACGGCCAGGTTGACCGGCGGCAGGTCCTGCAGCTGGATGCGGTCCTGGGGCGGCAGCCCGTAGCGCAGGAAGCCCAGCACGAAAAGCCCGCCGATGATGTCGGCCTGCAACATGCTCAGCGCGAACAGCGGCCACGGGGTGCGCACCACCCACCGGACGAACGCACCGATTCGCCCGGGCAGTGCCGCCTCGGTTGCCACCAAACCACCGTATCGGGCAGGGCGGACTTGGCGGAAAACAATAAGTATCTCGGCAAGCCGCCGGCACCTGGCGAAACGGGCGCCAGGTAACGGAATTGTCGCGATCCGGTGGCCGATCGGTATCTGTCTGCCCGTGTCACTACTGTTGCCGGTGATGTCCGGAGTGTTTACGCGGCTGGTAGGCCAGCAGGCCGTGGTGGCCGTTCTGCTCGCCGCCGCCCGGGCGGCCCGCGGTGATCCGACTCACAGCGATCCGGGCGACGGGACTATGACACATGCGTGGCTTATCACCGGGCCACCCGGTTCCGGCCGCTCGGTTGCGGCGCTGTGCTTCGCGGCCGCGCTGCAATGCACCTCCGACGGGGAGCCGGGGTGCGGGAGCTGCCGGGCGTGCGCGACGACGATGGCCGGCACCCACGCCGACGTGCGCCGGGTGGTCCCCGAGGGGCTGTCCATCGGCGTGGACGAGATGCGCGGCATCGTGCAGATCGCGTCGCGGCGCCCCACCACCGGGCACCGGCAGATTGTGGTGATCGAGGACGCCGACCGGTTGACCGAGGGCGCCGCGAACGCCCTGCTGAAGGTCGTCGAGGAACCGCCGCCATCGACGGTGTTCCTGCTGTGCGCGCCGTCGGTGGACCCCGAGGACATCGCGGTCACGCTGCGATCCCGGTGCCGGCACGTCGCGCTGGTAACCCCGCCGACCGAGGCGATCGCGCAGGTCCTCGTCGACAGCGACGGCCTGGACGTCGACACGGCCAACTGGGCGGCGTCGGTCAGCGGTGGGCACGTCGGGCGGGCGCGCCGGCTGGCGACCGACCCCGAGGCCCGGCAGCGACGGGAGCGGGCGCTGGGCCTGGTGCGCGACGCCGCGACCCCCTCGCGCGCCTACGCCGCCGCCGAGGAACTGGTGGCCGCCGCCGAGGCCGAGGCCGTGGTGCTGACGGCGGATCGGGCCGAAGCCGAGACCGAGGAGCTGCGGACGGCGCTGGGCGCCGGGGGAACGGGCAAGGGTACTGCGGGCGCGCTGCGGGGTGCCACCGGCGCGATGAAGGACCTGGAGCGACGGCAGAAGTCTCGCCAGACGCGGGCGTCGCGCGATGCGCTGGACCGCGCGCTGATCGACCTGGCCACCTACTTCCGCGACGCGCTGGTGGTGTCGGCGCGCGCCGGCGGCACCCGGGCCAACCACCCGGACATGGCCGACCGGGTGGCCGCGCTGGCCGACCATGCGTCAGCCGAGCGGCTGCTGCGCTGCATCGAGGCGGTGCTTGCCTGCCGCGAGGCGCTGGCAGTCAACGTCAAACCCAAATTCGCCGTCGACGCGATGGTCGCGACCATCGGCCAGGAACTTGGGTGACTCGGGCCGCCTGCCGTAGACTCGTGCCGCCCGCCAGGGCACGCCACCTTAGCTCAGTCGGTAGAGCGGCTCACTCGTAATGAGCAGGTCAGGAGTTCGATTCTCCTAGGTGGCTCCAACATCCAGCGGCGCTAGGCCGGCGCGATGAACCCGACCGGCCCGGACGCGAGGCACAACGCGAGCGCGGTCGTGTTGGCCCGGACGGTGATCGCGTTCCCGGCGCCGGGCAGTCGCACGAAGACCCGGTTCAGACCCGGATGCACCAGAACCTTCACGTCGGGGCCCTCGGATAGCGCCAGCGTCATCGAACCGTCGCTGTTGGCAAGGTAATTGAGCTCGACGGTCCAATCGGCGGGCAGCAGCGGGCCGTCCAGAACCAGCCGCGCCGGCTGGTCCGGTTGGGCGAAATAGCCGCACTGCGGCGTGGGCCCGGGCACGATGGTGCGAATCCAGGTCACGCGCGCGTTGATGAGCCGGCCCGAGCTGTCGATCATTCGCAATTGTGTTGTTGCGGAATCGAATTCGGGCCTGTCCCGCAGCAGCGCGAACATGTGGCTGGCGAGGTTCTGCGGCGCGGCCACCCGCTGCAGGATCAGCGGGTCGACCTCCTGATCCAGCAGCGGCGCATTCGAGGCCGCGCGCGCGGCGGCCAGACCGGCCCGGGCGTTCTGCAGGTAGGGCTGGGTGGGGTTGTCCCGCCAGCTGGTCAGGAAGGTCGCCGTCGAGTACAGGCTGCTCGCCACGAACGCCGCCGCCAAACCCGCCGTCGCCACAGCGCGTTTCGGCGACGCGTCCAGCCACCGCGCCGTGGCCGGCCGGTTGGGGGCGCACAACGCGACGGCCGCCAGCAACGCCAGGACCACGACCAGATCCGGCAGGTAGCGCAGCGTCTGCGCCAGCTCCAGCGCCGTCTGCTTCGACGACCGCATCAGATAGATCGGCACCTGACACGCGACGGCGTAACCGGCCGCGGTCAGCCACACCGGCCCGACGCGGCGCTTGCGCCATAGCGACAGGCCAACCGCCCCGATCAGCACCAGCCAGCCGAGCGCCATCACCAACGGCGGGGGCGTGGCCCACGGCGAGGCCGGCGCCCACCGGTCCCAGTGCCACGGCCCGCCGGCAAGCCCGGGCACGATGCCGCGGGTGATCGACCGCCACAGCAGATCCCCCGTCATCGCCAGGTCGAAACTCCACCGCTTCTGATTGACCACGGCCAGATACAGCGCGACCCACGCCACGGTCAACGCCAGCGCGGCGATCCACAACCGCAGGCCGGCCCGCCAGACCGTCCGCAGGGCGGAGTCGTCACCGGACACGTGGCCCAGCAGCGCGGCCACCGCGAACGCGACGAACGGAATGACTGCGGCCTTCTCGAAGAACAGCAACCCGCCGAAGTACGCCAGCGCGCCGGTCAGGGCGTAGCGTCGGTTACCGGTGCGGACCAGCAGGATCGCGTCCGCCGTCACCCACGCCAGGGCGGCGAGCATGGGCAGCGCATTCAGGGCGGCCGCCCACCATGCGAAGCCCGGCACCCCCAGCGGCGTGAACAGCGCGAACGTCAGCGGGATCAGCAGCACGCGGCGCCAGCCGAGGATGACCTGCAGCGCGCGCAGCAGGGCCAGCGAGGCCACCAGCTGCAACACCACCAGGCTGATCGCCGGCAGCGTCCAGACCAGGGGCGCCAGCCGGGTGAGGGCGCCGGCGACCAGGAACGCGGCCGGCATCACGTGGCCGTCGTGGTCGTCGAACAGGTACGACGGCGACAGCAGGCCTTCGGTGCCGGCCTTCCCGACGAGGATCAGGTCGTCCCAGTAGAAGTAGCCCCGGAACGCCAGCACCGCGCGGATCCCCAACTGCACGACGATGAGCGCGGCGGCTGCCGCCATGACCCCCCGCTTGTATGGTGGGCCGGTGCGCGCACTGGTCACCGGGGGAGCCGGATTCATCGGGTCGACGCTAGTCGACCGCCTGCTGACCGACGGTCACACGGTGGTGGGGCTGGACAATTTCGCGACCGGCCGCGCCACCAACCTCGAGCACCTGGCCGACAACCCGGCGCACGTCTTCGTCGAGGCCGACATCGTCACCGCCGACCTGCACGCCATCCTGGACGAGCACCGCCCGGAGGTGGTGTTCCACCTCGCCGCCCAGATCGACGTGCGGCACTCGGTGGCCGACCCCCCGTTCGACGCGTCGGTCAACGTCATCGGCACCATCCGCCTGGCCGAAGCGGCCCGCCTGACCGGGGTGCGCAAGATCGTGCACACCTCGTCGGGGGGATCCATCTACGGCACGCCGCCGGTGTACCCGACCCCCGAGACGGTGCCCACCGACCCGGCGTCGCCCTACGCGGCGGGCAAGGTGGCCGGCGAGATCTACCTGAACACCTTCCGGCACCTGTACGGCCTGGACTGCTCGCACATCGCACCCGCCAACGTGTACGGCCCCCGCCAGGACCCGCACGGCGAGGCCGGCGTGGTGGCGATCTTCGCCCAGGCGCTGCTGTCCGGAAAGCCCACCAAGGTGTTCGGCGACGGCGGAAAGACCCGCGACTACGTCTACGTCGACGACGTGGTGGACGCCTTCGTGAAGGCCGCCGGCGACGTGGGCGGGGGGCGGCGCTTCAACGTCGGCACCGGGGTCGAAACGTCGGACCGCCAGCTGCATTCGGCGGTGGCCGCGGCCGTCGGCGGGCCCGACGACCCGGACTTTCACCCCGATCGCCTGGGCGACCTGCAGCGGTCGTGCCTCGACATCAGCTTGGCCGCAGAGGTTTTGGGCTGGCGCCCGCACATTCGGCTCGACGAGGGCGTGCGCCGGACGGTCGAGTACTTCCGCAGCGCCCACACTCTTTGACGTTGCGCCGAACGTGGACTGACGGCGGAAATTGGAGAGCGGCGAGCCGCAGGGCGACCGTTGCGGCTTGAGTGTGCATCTATGGCTTCGAGTGCGAACTGGCGGCGGGCAATCCGCCGAAATACGACCGTGGCTTCACACTCAAAACCGTTGGTGCACAAAAACTCCGGGCACCGCCCGCACGGGCTAGCGCGGCTCGGGTTCCTGCGCGCCCTCCAGCGCGACGGCCCGGGCCAGCCGCGCGTAGCGCAACTCCAGATCCTTGAATCGCATGTAGGTGCTCAGCGTCGTGAAGCTGAACGCCATGATCAGCGCGTACAGCATCAGGTCGGTGCCGCGGCGCACGCCGAACCAGTGCGCCACCACCGTCGTGTCGTCGGGCCGCAGCACGGCGTAGATGCCGGCCAGCACGAACAGGACGTAGCCGACCTTGACCCACGCCTTGGACCGCGAGCTCCGGCGCGACCGCAGCAGGTACACCAGCAGCGCGACGATCGCCCCGATCAGCAGCACCTGGATCCAGTTCATCTCGAAGTCCTCCCTCGCAGGAACCCGTCGAAAACGATGTTGACGCCGTTGAGCAGGGGCTGCCCCTTGGACTTCGAGTAGTCGGTGTACAGCACCTCGACGGGTTGTTCCACCACGCGCCAATGGTTTTCGGCGATCAGTGAGACGAACTCGTTGGCGTGGCTCATGCCGCTCATGGTGATGTCCAGCCCGTCGGCGACCTTTTTGTTGAACACGCGCAGCCCATTGTTGGTGTCGGTCAAGCCAAGTCGTCGACCGCTACGGCTGAGCCGGGCCGCGGTCTGCAGCACGATCCGCTTGAGGAACGGCGGCCGGCTGCCCTCGTGGGTGCCGAACCGGGTGCCGATGACGACGTCGACGTCGCCCGCGCCGAGCCGGTCGATCATCGCGGCAACGTCCTTGACGCGGTGCTGGCCGTCGGCGTCGAACGTGGCGAACACCTGCGCGCCGGGCTGCTTGCGGGCGTACTCGACGCCGGTCTGGATGGCGGCGCCCTGGCCGAGGTTGACGGGGTGGCGCACCAAGTGGGCCCCGGCGCGCCGGGCGAGCTCGCCGGTGCCGTCGGTGCTGCCGTCGTCCACGCAGACCACGTGGTCGAACACCGAGCGCACGTCGGCGATCACCTCGCCGATGACCGCGGCTTCGTTGAAGGCGGGAACGACGATCCAGACGCCGGAGTAGGGGGATTCAGTAGCCATCTACGCCCATAAGGTTAGCCAGGATCAGGCGGTTAGGCGCCCGGCGCGCGCCAGCGCCACCAGGTGGACACCGATTCCCACCAGGGGGCCGCACAACAGGCCGACCACCGTGCGCGTCTGCAGCGGCAGGGGCAACAGCAGCAACAGCCCCGACGCCACCGTGGCACCGACCCACCCCAGCGCGTAGGCCCGGTGCAGCGCGGCGGCGACGGCGGCGGCGCCGGTCAAGGTCAGCATGGCGATCGCCACGGCGGCCGCCGTCAGCCAGGCCAGCAGCGCGCTGCTCGCCTGGTACTGCGGCCCGAAGAAGACGCGCAGCAACCACGGCCCCACTATCCCCGCAGCCAGCACGCCGACCGCGCCGATGCCGCCGATGATCGCCGCCGGGCGGACCAGCGGCCGCAGTCGGTCGCCGCGCTCGTCGACGAAGTGAGCGATGAGGTTGCCCTGCATGGCGGTCAGCGGCACCAGCAGCGGCGCGCGGGTCAACGTCACCGCCAGGATGATCACGCCACCCTCCGCACCCAGGTCGCTGCTGGTCAGCTTCAGCAGGACCGGAAACCCCATCACCAGAATCGCGCTGGCGCCGGCCGCGGTGATCGAGTGGGCGGCCCCGCGCAGGAAGGTTGCGGTGTCGCCCGGCGTCAGCAGCCGGGCCGCGGCGCGCGCCGTCGGCGAGACGGCCAGCGTGATCAGCCACGCCGTCGCGCCGGCTACCGTGGCCCACAGGAACCCGGCCAGGCCCCACCTGATCGCGAAGGTCGCCGCGGCCACCGCCACCCGGATGACCGCATCGGTCACCATCAGCGCCCCGTACGAGGTCCAGTGATCGGTGCCGGCCAGCATGCCGAGCAGGGTGGCGTGCAGGCAGAACCCGGCCAGCCCGACGGACAGCAGCGCCACCGACAGCCAGCGCGCCTCGACGAAAACCCGTGCGCTCCACAACGGCGAGCTCGCGGCGATCACGACGGCCGCGGCCACACCGACCATCGCGGCGACGCGCAGCGGATGGGTGCGCCCGACCGGGGCAGCCCCGATTTCCCCGAGGTAGTTCGCCGAGCGAACCTCCCGGGTGCTCTCCTGCAGCAGCCCGTTGGCGGCGCCGGTCACCAGGCCGAACGCCCCCCAAAACACACCGAAGATCGAGAAGCCGCGCGGCGCCAGGTCGCGGGCGGCCAGGTAGATCACCGCGTACCCGCACAGCGCGGTGAGCGCGGTGGCGGTGCCGACCCGGGCCACGCTGCCACGCGCGACCGGCCCCCTCGAGGCCCCGACTTCGGTCACCGGGGCAGCGCCTGTATCCCCACAATTTGAAAATAGTAAGTGCCCAGCACCGATGGACCGCGCCCGCGAGGCGGTTCGCTATCGTGGGCGGCTGTCGAGAAAGGATCCATGGCCGCGTTCCGCATCTTCGGGGTTTCGCTGTTGATCACCGTGGCGGCGCTTGCCGCGGGATACGCCCACGGCGGACCGAATGCCCTCTTTGTGCTGCTGGTGCTCGCCGTCCTCGAGATCTCGCTGTCGTTCGACAACGCGATCATCAACGCGGCGATCCTGCAGCGAATGAGCCGGTTCTGGCGGCAGATGTTCCTGACGATCGGGATCTTGATCGCCGTGTTCGGCATGCGGTTGGTCTTCCCGTTGCTCATCGTGTGGGCGACCGCGGGCCTGGAACCGGTGCGCGCGTTCGAGTTGGCGCTCAACCCGCCGCCGCACGGCGCGCGGGAATTCCCGGACGGCTCACCCAGCTACGAAAAACTGATCACCGCCGCACACCCCCAGATCGCCGCGTTCGGCGGAATCTTCCTGTTGATGCTGTTCCTGGACTTTATTGTTTACGACCGGGATATCAAGTGGCTCAAGTGGATTGAAGCGCCATTCGCCCGTATCGGGCGCCTCGGTCAGGTGTCGGTGGTGGTGGCCGTCGTAGCGCTGGTGCTTGCCGGCACACAGTTGACGCACTCCGCCGACGAGAGCGAGACGGTGCTGACCGCGGGCCTGCTCGGCCTGGCGACCTATCTCGTCGTCAACGGTTTGAGCCGGGCGTTCCGCCCTCCCGACGTCGAGACGGTGACGGCCGGCGGGGCGGTCGGCAAGGCCGGCCTGACCCTGTTTCTGTATCTCGAGGTGCTCGACGCCGCCTTCTCCTTCGACGGCGTCACCGGCGCGTTCGCGATCACGTCGGACCCGATCCTCATCGCGCTGGGTCTGGGGCTGGTGGGCTCGATGTTCGTCCGGTCGATCACCATCTATCTCGTTCACCAGGACACCTTGGACCGCTTCGTGTACCTCGAACACGGCGCGCACTGGGCGATCGGCGTGCTGGCCGTGATCATGTTGTTCTCCATCGAGCCGCGCTTTGAGGTGCCCGAGGCGGTCACCGCGTCGGTGGGCGTCTTCTTCATCGGGACGGCGTTGGGCTGGAGCGTGCTGCGGAACCGGCGCCAGGCCAGGGCCGCCGCGGCGGGTGCGGGTTAGGCCTCGATCTGGCCGGCGATGCGCCGTTCGATGGCGGCGCGGGCCGGCGCCGGCAGCACGATGAGCCCGTCCAGTTCCCGGCGCGCCCGCAGGTAGGCGTTCTGGCGCTCGTCGCGCGTGGC
>NZ_LZIS01000126.1 GCF_001667015.1 Mycobacterium sp. E3198
GTGCACGAGCTCGACCCCGAACGCGCGCCTAAGGCTCGTTCGCTGGATTCGGCCAAGCATCGTCGTAGTCTCGGTGACTGGTTGGCCACGGTGCCCGGGCTGGTCGCTGAGTTGGCTCGCGAGGAGTTGGCCGACATCACTCGACTCACCGAGACTATCGACACCTTGGCCCAGCGCATCGGACAGCGAGTACGCCTCGTCGCCCCGGCCTTGCTCGCTCTTCCGGGCTGCGCGGAGCTGACGGCGGCCAAACTGGTCGGCGAAACCGCCGGAGCGATCCGCTTCAAAAGCGCTGCCGCCTATGCCCGCCATGCCGGGGTGGCGCCTGTCCCGGTGTGGTCGGGGAACACCGCAGGCCGCGTGCGGATGACCCGCTCGGGCAACCGCCAACTCAACGCCGCCCTGCACCGCATCGCAGTCACCCAGATCCGCCTAGAGGGACTGGGGCAGGTCTACTACCGACGCCGCATCGCCGCGGGCGATTCCAAGACCGAGGCGCTGCGCTGCCTCAAACGCCGCTTAGCCCGCATTGTCTTCGGCCACCTTCAAACCGACGAACAAACCCGCCAAAAGCCTTGCCAACCGGCAGCGGCTTGACATAGGAGAAACTCATGGCCGACCGTGAAGTCTTCGTGATCGACCGCGTGGTCACCAAGCCGGGATGTGCGCGGCGGTTCGTCGACGCCTATCTCGCCGAATACGCCCCCGGCGCACGCGAACGAGGCATGACACTCCGCGACGTCCTGGTGAGCCCGCCGATCTGGTTCGACGAATCCGACGAGCAGGTCAACACCGTCACCATCACCTGGACGCTGCCCAGCGCGCAGGCGTGGTGGCAGATGACGTGGCAAGGCCGGACGGATTCGGCGCTCGGCCACTGGTGGGCGCGGATAGGCGATTTGGTGGTCGAGCGGTCGCGGTCATTCGCGGCGGCAGCCGCCGACGTGGACGGGCTCTGCGATGTATAGCGTGACCCGGCTGATCGATGTCGCCGAGCCGGACCGCGACCGAATGGTTGCCGCACTGCGCGGCGCGGCTTCCGACGCCGGTGCGCTGGGTTGGGTGGTCGAACCCACGCTGCCCGGCTCGCGCAACGGCGGCGACATCCTCGCACACCTCCGGTTCACCTCCAAGGCTCAATGGGATTGTGCGGCCGCGTGTTTCGTCGAGGCATTGGACGACCCCGCGGTAAACCGGGTCAACGGCGTCGCCTACTCGGGACTGCCCGTGCACCGGGGCCACGAGCCGGGAACCGTTTACCGGACGTTGCTGTTGAGCGTGCAGTCCGACACAGATCAGGCCACCGTCGCCCGTTTCGAGACCGACCTGCAACTGATGCCGCGGTATGTGCGCACCATCACCGACTGGCAGCTGAGCAGGGTCGAGGAGGCCACCGGGGTCTCGGCGTGGACCCACGTGTTCGAGCAACTTTTCACCGACGCGGACGGGTTGCTGCGGCCCTACCTGATGCATCCGATCCACTGGGCGGTGGTGGATCGCTGGTTCGATCCCGAATGTCCCGATGTCATTGTGCGAGAACGTGTCTGCCACAGCTTCTGCCAGACCGACGCGGCCGTGCTGCGGGTGGGCGGATAGTCACACAATGCGTCACTCCATTCGGTTCGAACGGGCATGCGCTGCGCCGCCCGAGGTGGTCTACGACGTTCTCGTCGACGTCGAGCGGTGGCCGGAATGGCTCTCCGGCTCGCGGAGCGCCGGTTGGGAGACAGCCGAACCCCCCGGCACCCGCATGGGAGCCATCCGCCGAATCGTCGTCAGCGGCTTGACCATGCGGGAGGAGATCCTCATTGACGACCGGCCGCACCACCACGCGTATCGCATCGTGTCCGGAATCCCGGTGACCGACCATCGCGCCGATGTTCACATCCACGGGCAGGCCGACGGGTCGCTCATCGTCTGGCGGGCGACGTTCCGGTCGCGGATTCCCCTTGCGGGGCAGGCGCTGTGGTTGCTGCTGCGCGCAAGCATGCCCCGCATGGCCGCCGATTTGGCCAGAGCAGCCGAGCGCCGAGCTACCTGATCGGCGATACGCCCGGGCGCGGGTGTCGGGTCAGATTCCCGTGGGTGAGATATTCGGGTTGGCGGTCGCCGGCGGCGGCAACGGCGGCAACACCGTCGTGCCGTCGAGACTGTGCACCGGCAACTGCTGCGAGAAGGGATAGTGCAGGCTGAACGCGACCAAGCCGGTGCGCTCTGCGGCGGGCAGGTGGCACATCGCCAGCACCGTCTCGGCCAGGTACTCCACCGGCTCGGTCGGAAAAGTGTCCGGGATCAGCTGCGCGGCACCGGGCGTACGGACCGCCGTCGACGGCCCAACGCAATTGACGGCGATATTCGCGTCGAGCAGTTCGGCGGCCACCCCCTGCGTGAACCGGTGCAGGGCGGCCTTCATGGACGCGTAGATCACGTCGCCCGAGGTCTTGTTGTATTCCCGGTACGGCCGCGCCGGCGCCACGCCGGTGACCGAACCGATGTTGACGATCCAGCCGGCGCCATGCTTGCGCATGTGTGGCACAGCAGCTTTCGTCAGGACGAACGGCACGCGAAGGTAGTGTTCCACGGTCCGGTCGAATGTTTCCAGACTCATCTGTTCGACCAGCGAGTAGTCGGCGAAACCCGCGTTGTTGACCAGGATGTCGATGCGACCGGTGCGGTCGAGCACCGCGTTGACCAACCCGTCGCGCTGCTCGGCGTCCTCCAGGTTGGCCGCGACGCCGAACGCCTGCCCCCCGGCGGCCTCGATCAGGCCGACCGTCTCGGCGATGGTGCCCGGCAGCGCGGAGGTGGTTCCCGACCTCGTCGACAACGACGGCGCGTGCGACCGCGCGGTAACCGCCACCGTGGCGCCCTCGGCGGCCAGCCGCTGGGCGATGGCCCGGCCGATGCCCCGGCTGCTACCCGTCACCAAAGCCGTTTTGCCGAAAAGTAATCGGCTCATCGCAGGGTCAAATCCGCTTCGACCGGGGCGCGATGGTCGCGCCAGAAGTCGATCAGGCGATACGGGAAGGCGGTCACGATCCGCCCTCCGCCCGAGCGGTAGTAGGTGTGGGCGGAGGGAGTGTGGCACCAGACGGTACCGGCCATGGTCGCGTCGATGTCGGCGACATAACGCTCGTAGGCGTCCTGTGTCACCTCGATGGCGGCGGCTTTGCGCAGCGCCATCAATTGCAGGCATTCCATCACGTAGTGGACCATCACTTCGACGCCGAAGTTGTGGCCCGCACCGTGCCCGGGGCTGTAGTTGGGTGCCGAGGAAATGAACATGTTCGGGAAGCCGGGCACCATCCCGCCCCGGTAGGCCCGCGGAATGTCGCCCCACTCCTCGGTGAGGCGCCTACCGCCGCGGCCCCGGATATCCACGGTGGAAAGGAAATCCAGGTAGTAGCCGGTCGCGTAGACGATGACGTCGAGGTCGATCTGCCGGCCGTCGGCCGTCACGATTCCCGCCTCGTTGACCCGGGCCGGCTCGCCGGCCTCGACGTCCACATGCTCGCGGGCCAGCGCCGCGTAATAGCCGCCGGGATCGCGGATGATCCGCTTGCCGTAGGGGGCGAAGTCCGGCGTGACCTTGCGGGCGAGGTCGCTGCCGGCGCCGAAAACCCGATCGATGTAGCCCCGGCAGAGCTGCAGCAGCACATCATTGGCCGGCGAGATGGACAGGTGCTCGGCCGCCCAGTCGGGATCGTGCAGAATCACCGGGTAGTTGTTGTCCGCCGTCCCCCAATACGATTTGAGCCGAACCCAATTCGCGTAGTACGGCAGCCTGGTGCCCAGCCACCGCTGGTATTCCGGTACCTCGTCGGACGCCCGTCGCCGCGGGGCCACCCAGTGCGGTTGGCGTTGAAACACCGTCAGATGCGCGACTTGGTCCACGCAGGCGTCGACGATCTGCACCGCGGTGCAACCGGCGCCGATGACGGCCACCCTCTTGCCCGTCAGATCGAGATCGGGATCCCACTGCGCGGAATGGATCGAAACTCCCGAGAACGCCTCGCGGCCGGGCAGGTCCGGCCAGCGGGGGCGGTTGAGATAACCGGCGGCCGGAATCACCACGTTGGCGTAGCTCACATCGCGGTCGCCGTCGGGGCCCACCGAGTGGATCTGCCACTGCCGGCGCCCTTCGTCCCACCACAGCGCTTCGGCCTCGGTGCCGAACCGGGTGCGCTTGCGCACGTCGTTTCTGTCGGCCACCGACACCAGGTAGGCCTGATACTCCGCGCCCATCGGGTAGTAACTCGACCAATCGCCGTTGATGTCGCGCGACAGGGAGTAGTACGCCGAAGGCGTGTCCACACCGATGCCGGGATATGTCGTGGTGTACCACGTGCCGCCGACCTCGTCGTGTCGCTCGATGATCTGGTATTCGATGCCCGCGTCCGCGCACGCGAGGGCGGCGGTGATTCCGGCGATGCCGGCCCCGATGATGACGACCTTGAAGCCGGCGGGAAGCTTGGCGGTGCGCGGCAGCACCGGCTGCGACGGCTGGAACCCGCCCTGTTCGAGCAGCAGCTCGAGATACTCGGGACCGACGGTTCCCCCCAGGGCCACGGGCGCGATGCGCGCGAACAGGCCGAGGTCGTCGGCGGGCACCGCGTCGCTCTGGCGGGGTGACTGCAGCGCGGCGACGACCGCCTCGACGAGCGCCGCGGCGGTCTCCCGGTCGGTCACGCCGGCCTGCTCCGGTGGGTCCGGCACATGGGAGATCCTCGGTGCGAACCGGTCGACCACCGCCGCGTCGCCGGTCAGTTGCGCCAGGACGGCAACCAGCACGCCAGGGTCCGCCTGGCGCAGGTTCGCCCGCAGTTCGTCGAGATCCAGATCCTCGCTGCTTTCGGTCGTGACGGGCCCGCCAGCGCTCATGTCAACGAGTATCGAGGCGGTCCGCCCGGATGTGTGGGCCCGTGTCTACTCAGCGGGACGCCGACGGCCCGCGGTTGAGGGTGGCACATACCGTGGCGGGCATGCAGTCCGAGCTGGATGCTGTCGTCGCGCGGGCGCGCAGCCATGGACTCGGCGACATCCCGCGCCGGTCGGCCCGCCGGCACCCGGACAAGACCGCGGTCATCGACGGATACGTGGTGCTGAGCTTCGCCGAGTTCGACGACCTGGTCGACCGCACCGCGGCGGCGCTGCAGGACAACGGCTTTGGGCCCGGTGACCGCATCGCGCTGCTGTCGCACAACTGCTGGCAGTATGCGGTGCTGGCGTTCGCCACTGCGCGCGCGGGGGTGGTGCTGGTCCCGGTCAACTTCATGCTGACCGCAGAGGAAATCTCTTACATTCTCGGCCACAGCGGGGTCCGCGGATTCGTCGTCGAAGCCGAGTTGACGCCGACGGCCGAAGAGGCGATGCGGCGCGGTGGCAGGGTGGAGGTTCGGGTCGCGCTGGCGCCGGCCGAGTGCGACGTCCCACCGGGTTGGGATGACTTCGCCCAGTGGCTTTCGACCGACACGCCGGCCCCCAGCCCGCACCTCGGCGACGACCAGCTGGTGCGGCTGATGTACACGAGTGGAACCGAGACCCGCCCCAAGGCGGCCATGCATACCAGCCGCAGCCTGATGTGGCAGTACGTGAGCACGATCGTCGCGGGCGAGATGACGCACGACGACGTCGAGATCCATTCGCTGCCGCTGTATCACTGCGCGCAGTTGGACAACTTCCTGGCCACCGACGTCTATTTGGGCGCCACCAGCATCATCCTCCCGGGGCCGGACCCCGACACGGTGCTGCGCACGATCGAGCGATACCGCGTCACCAACTACTTCGCTCCCCCGACGGTGTGGATCTCGCTGCTGCGCTCGCCGGCGTTCGACGCGGTCGACCTTTCCAGCCTGCGCAAGGGGTACTACGGTGCCTCGGCGATGCCGGTGGAGATCTTGGCGGAGATGCGGCGACGGCTGCCGAATCTGAGGTTGTGGAACTTCTACGGGCAAACCGAGATGGCCCCGCTGGCCTCGGCACTGGGCCCCGATGAACAGGACGCACACGCCGGTTCGGCCGGGCGGCCGGTCGTCAATGTGGAAACGGCGATCCTCGACCCCGACGACGTCCCGGTCGGCACCGGCGTCGTCGGCGAAATCGCGCATCGCAGCCCACATTTGATGCTGGGTTATTTGGGCGATCCGGACCGCACCGCCGACGCTTTCCGCGGCGGCTGGTTTCACTCAGGCGATCTGGGTTTCTACGACGAGCACGGGCTCTTGCACGTCGTCGACCGCAAAAAGGACATGGTCAAGACCGGCGGAGAGAATGTCTCCAGCCGGGAGGTCGAGGAAGTCCTCTACCGGCACGGCGGCATCCACGAGGTTGCGGTGTTCGGCCTGCCGCACCCGATCTGGGTGGAGGCCGTGGCGGCCGCGATCGTGCCCCGCGAGGGCGTGACGCTGACGGAGCAGGATGTCGTCGCCCATTGTCGAGAGCACCTGGCCGGATTCAAAACACCCAAACGGGTCTTCTTCGTCGATTCGCTGCCGAAGAACCCGAGCGGCAAACTGCTCAAACGCCTGTTGCGGGAACGCTTCGCATCCGGCGTTTCAAGCTTCACCAGGGGCTGACTCGAGACCGTGTTCCACTGACCGGGCATCGGCCTGTTACGCGGGCCACACCCGGCGTTGACTGGCGCCATGGCCACTGACATCACGCTGCCCGAATTGCAGGAGTTCATCGCCGGCTTCTGGTACCACTACGATGAGGCCCACTACGACGAGATGGCGGCCGCTTACGCCGAGGATGTGCACTACCTGACCCGAAGCGACTCCGGTGCAAGCCCTTTCGAGGAATTGATGTCACCGGAGCTCAATGGTCGCGACGAGGTGATGGGATGGCTGTCGGAGCACCGCAAGCAGAGCCCGTACCCGCTGCGCCACCACGCCACCAACGTGCATCGCACCGGCGCCGACGGTGACGTCACCCGGGCGCGGTTCTACATCTTCGTCAACCAGATCGCCAACTTCGTGCCGTTCGCGGTGTCCAGCGGGGTCGTCAACGTCGGCGTCCGGCGCGGTGCCAACGGACTTGAGTTCACCGAGATGGACGTCGTCCTCGACGCCACCAACTCGGTGCTGCTGGCGGAATTAGCCGCCGATAGCGCCGCGGGTTCGTGAGCGCCGGGGACGCATTTTCCGGCGGGGTCGCCGTCGTCACCGGAGCCGGCTCCGGCCTGGGCGCCGGCCTGGCGCGCCACGCCGCCGGGCTGGGGATGACGGTGGTCCTGGCCGACATTGACCAAGCGGCGGCCGGATCGGTTGCCGACGAACTGCGCGCCGCGGGCGGCTCGGCGCTCGACGTCGTCTGCGATGTGCGCGATCCCGACGCCGTGCAGGCGCTTGCCGACCGGGTCTACCGGGACGTCGGCCCGGTGCGCCTGCTGATCAATAACGCCGGCATCGAGCAGTTCGGCTACCTGTGGGACACACCGGTGGCCAATTGGCAGCGCATCATCGACATCAACGTCAGCGGCGTTTTCTACGGCGTGCGGGCTTTCCTGCCGAAGATGATGTCCACCGACGAGCCCGCGTGGGTGTGGAACATCGCGTCGGTCGGCGCGGTGGTGGCAATTCCGTTGCAGGCCCCCTACATCGTGAGCAAGCATGCGGTGCTGGCGTTGACGGAGTGCCTGTATCTGGAGGTCGAATCGACCGGCCACGGCCGTCACATTCACGTGCAGGCCGTGCTGCCCGGCCCCGTGGCGTCCAACATCTTCGAGTCGGCCGGCGGAATCGACGCCGACGGGGGCGGTGACGTGGCCGCGGCCGAGGCGCAACGCTCGGCCATGCTCGACGTCAAGGCCGCGGCCATGGATCCCCGTGAAGCCGCCGAGATGGTGTTCAACCAGGCCGCCGAGGGCCGCTTCTATTTGCACACCCATCCCGACGCGGTTGGCGCCGCGATGGCCGAACGTGCGAATGTGCTTGCCTCACAACAAGCCCCGGTGCTGCGCACCGAGGGTCGCTTCGACACGGCGAAGCAATGAGATGGTAACGCCCCCGCTGGATCCCGACGCCGCAGCGCGCGTCGCATCCTTCGGTCCCGTCGCGCCGATGCGGCAACGGGGGCTGGCCGCGGTGCGCGCCGGGCTGGAATCCGCCCCGCTGCCCAACGGGATGCCCGAAATGGCCGCGGTCACCGAGACCGCCATTCCCGGTCCCGGCGGCGACATTCCGGCCCGGACTTACTGCCCCACCCCCGATACCGGCGGTCCCGTACTCGTTTACCTGCACGGCGGCGGACTCGTCATGGGTTCCAACCGCTCGTTCGAACCGCTGGCGCGCGAGCTTGCCGCGGCGTCGGCGGCCACCGTTGTGGCGGTCGACTACCGGTTGGCCCCGGAATTCTCGCCGCCGGCGCAGTTCGACGACGCCTATGCGGCGACGGCATGGGTCTCACGAAACGCCGCCGAACTGGGCGCCGATGGGCAGCGGCTGGCGGTGGTCGGCGACAGCGCCGGCGGCTCGCTCGCGGCGGCTGTCGCGCTGGCCGCCCGTGACCGCGGCGGACCGGCGATCTGCGCACAGGTGCTGCTGTATCCGGGTCTGGATCGCGACATGTCCGTACCCTCGATCGCCGCGCTCGCCGATGCGCCGCTACTCACGCGCGACGACATCGACTACCTGCACGCACTGGTCGACGGCGAGACGGGTCCGCCCACCGATCCCTATCTGGTCCCGGCGTATGCCTGTGATCTGTCCGGGCTGCCGCCGGCGATCGTGGTGACTGGCGGCTGTGATCCCATCCGGGACTGGGGTGAGCGGTACGCGGACCGGTTGCGCGATGCCGGCGTGCAGACGATCACCGCCCGCTATCCGGGCATGTACCACGGCTTCTTGATGCGCTCCGACGCGACCGCGCGCGGCCGGCTGGCCATTGCGGAGATCGGGGCGCTGCTGCGGGCCAAATTCAGCCATCCGGTGCGTTTTGACCTCCCGATCACCGGGCAACCGCAGACCGCATCGCGCTGAGGCTGCGCACAATCAATCGATCCAGGATTGCAAAGGAGACAGCTGATGCTCACCGACGAGCGGCGGATGGAGCTTTCCGACGTGTTGCGGCCGGCCGCACCGCCCCGGGAGATCGACGATGTGTACACCGACGATCAGCGCGATCGTCTGCTCGACGTGGCCCGCACCGAAGGCCCTTGGAAGCTGATCATCGCCCAGCACTTCGCGTCCGCCGACGAACTGATGGCCACCATGAGCGGGATGTTCCCGGAAGGGTTCACCCCGTCGCTGGATCTATTCCTGACCCCGACGTTCCGCGGCTACCTCGCGAATTACGGCGCGGTGCTCTACCCGCAACTGCACGACTGCTTCTACAACGAGCGCTTCCTGGACTTGGCCAAGGCCTATTGGAAAGCCGAGTATGCCAAGCCTCAGCTGATGCTGTTCAACATCAACGGCCCGTGCGCCAATCGCGACCCGGGCCACCTGGATTCGCCGAGTTTCCGCGGTGTGCGGCACGAGAATGCCCCCACCTGGCTGACCAGCGTGATGGGCAAGTCCGGGCTGTTCGGCGATTACCTGATCAAGATGGCCCAGGTGATCACCTGGTTCTCGCTCGACGCGGGCAGCGGCTTCACCTACTGGCCCGCAGGCCCGCTCAAGGCGCCCAAACGCATCCTGCCCCCGATCAACAATCGCGGCATCGTGGTGCAGAACGAGATGATGGTGCATCGCGGCGAGGCCAATGGGCCGCTGGCGCAACAGGTTCCGGCCGGCCTGGCGTTCGACACCGTGTTCAGCGGTGATCCGAGCGACCGCGATCACTGGTTGCTGAAGAACGGTGCGGACGTGATCGCCCGCCACCACACCGACGAACTGCGATTCCTGGTGCACTGGTCTGCCGAGGTGTTCGCCGACTACGACGAGCTGAAGAAGAACATGGAAGGCTCCGCCGACCTGACCGTCGACAAGGCCATCGACATCATGGTCGACGATCTGAAGGGCAAGGGCATCACGCTCGACATCCCCAGCGAACCGCTGCACGATCCGGCGTTCATCAGCGCCCTGAACGCGGCCTATGACCTGGGCGGTCCGGCGGTCTACCCCGAGGAAGCCCCGCTCAGTGCCTTCCAACCGGCATGAGCGAAAGGGCTTTGCTGATGGGTCGTTTCGCGGACAGGCGTGCCATCGTGACCGGAGCCGGCTCCGGAATCGGACAGGCCACCGTCGCCCGATTGCTCGACGAGGGCGGCACCATCGTCGCCTACGACGTCTCGGCGGACGGGCTGGCTCGCACGGCGGACGCAGCCGACGCCGCCGGCACCGGCAAGCGCCTCACCACCGCCGTCCTCGACATCTCCGACGAGGACGCCGTGACCGCCGCCGTGGATGCGGGCGTTGCCGACCTCGGCGGCCTCGAAGTGCTCATCAACGCGGCCGCCGTCCAGCGCTGCGCCAACACGCACGAGCACACGCTGGCCGACTGGAACCTCACCCTGGCGGTCAACCTGACGGGCACCTTCCTGATGACCCGCCAGGCGCTTCCGGCGCTGCTGGACGGCGGTCGCGGTGTGGTGGTCAACTTCACCTCGACGGCGGCGTCGTTCGCGCATCCGTATATGGCGGCATACGCGGCCAGCAAGGGCGGGGTGCTGTCGTTTACCCACTCGCTGGCGCTCGAGTACTCCAAACAGGGATTGCGGGCGGTCAACATTCAGCCGGGCGGGGTGGCCACGGCGCTGGCACTGAGCACCCTGGACAAGATGCCCGAGGGATATGACCTGGGGTTGTGGGCGAAGCAGGCGCCGCTGCTACACGGCAAGGAGAACGAAATCCTGGGCGACCCGAGCTCGGTGGCATCGGTCATCGCCATGGTCGCCTCCGACGACGGCGCCTTCATCACCGGCACCGAAATCCGGATCGACGGCGGTGCACACGCCTGAACTTGGCTGCCACGTCACGGAAGTCAGCGACTCTCACGACGCACTCGCGGCCGATTACATTGCCGTTCGCGCCATTTCGTCGACAATGGCCAACTCGCCCTGTCGAACCGCGTTGAGGATCGACTCGCTCAGCGCCGCGCACGCAAGGAATACTCCCCGACCGTGATCCGACATCTTCTGTGCCTCGGCACGCTCGTGGCATCGGGCCGTCGCGTCGGCGTTCCATTGCACGCTGGTCTGATTCCAGCTGCTCTTGCGGGCCAGCACTTGCGCACCGCAGGTCCGGCACGCCACCGCCACCATCGGCATGTCGTCGAGCCGGTTATCTTGCCTCGAGGAAGGGGGCATCACACCGAGCCCGTGACGGCTTCCCGGGTGGCCATGTTGGCCTCGACCTCCTTCATCCACGCCTCGTAAGGCCGGGTCGTGTCCAACTCGAACTCGAAGCGGTCCACCATGTCTGGTTGCACGTCGGCGACGTCGACGTAGAACTGCTGATACCACCGGCGCAACTGGTAGACCGGCCCATCCTCCTCGACCAGTAGCGGGTTGTCGATGCGCGCCTTGTGCCGCCAGATCTGCACGTCTTGTTCAAAGCCTAATTTGACGAAGTCACCGAGGCTGATGGCGGTCTGCATCGCGAGGTCGTGGGGCAGCGCGTCCGATTTCTTGACGATGATGCCGTATTGCAGCACAAAGGAATTCGCGTCGATCGGGTAGTGGCAATTGATCAGCACCGTTTGGTGGTCGGCGTCCTCGTAGTGATACGTCAGGTCGTCGATCATGAATGACGGACCCCAATAGGACGCGACCGAGGTGGTCCCCAGCATCTTGGGGCCCTCGCCACCGATGTCGGGGCGACCCGCGCTGTTCATGTACTGCGTCGCCACGTGGCCGTCGAAGACGTTCTTGAAGTGCGTGGGCAGCGACCCGTGAATGTAGAAGAAGTGCGCCATGTCCACAACGTTGTCGATGATCTCGCGGCAGTTGCTGTGAACGACCGTGGTGTACCAGTGCCAGTCCGTCCACGCATCGCTGGTGGCGCCCTCGATGCGCGGGATCGTGACCTCTGGCGGGGGTGGCTTGCCCTCGGGGTCGTTCCACACGAACAGCATGCCGTCCTGCTGCAGTGTGGTCCAGGCCTGCGTTCGGGCCAGCTTGGGTGTGCGCCGGCTGTACGGCACCTGCTTGCAGCGCCCGTCGCCGCCCCAGCGCCAATCGTGAAACGGGCACGCGATTTCGTCGCCCTTGACCGTTCCCTGCGAGAGGTCGCCGCCCATGTGGCGGCAGTAGGCGTCGAGCACGTTGAGGCTTCCGTCCCCGCTGCGAAAGACGACCAGCTTCCGCCCGAACGCGTTGACCGCGTGCGGCTTGCCGTCGCCGAAATCCCGAATCAGGCCCAGGCAATGCCAGCCGCGCGCGAATCTGACGGGTGCGGCCCCGGCTTCGATGAGCCGGATTTCGTCGATATCGGTCTGCGCCGTCATACGCACGATTGAACTTCGGTACCCGGATCGTGGGTCCGGATGTTCCCACTGATCAGGACGGCTCTTCCGCTGCCGAGCTGCCCCGGCATACCGTTCTGGACGTGACCGCGCACAGCACGACGATCCCCGCCGGGCTTCCCGTCGCCGATACGACCGTGGACCTGCTGGTGGTCGGGTCGGGTACCGGCATGGCGGCGGCACTGGCGGCTCATGAACTCGGGCTGTCGGTGTTGATCGTCGAGAAGTCGTCCTATGTCGGCGGCTCGACCGCGCGATCCGGCGGCGCCCTATGGCTGCCCGCCTCCCAGGTCCTGCGGGAAACCGGCGCCGACGACACGGCCGAGCGCGCCGCTACCTACCTGGAATCGGTGGTGGCCGGTTCCGCTCCCCGGCAACGCTCCGTTGCATTTGTGACGCATGTGCCCGCGGTCGTGGAGCTGCTTCGCCGCACCACCCCGCTGCGGCTGTTCTGGGCCCGCGATTACTCCGATTACCACCCGGAGGAGCCCGGCGGCAGCGCGGCCGGCCGCACCTGCGAATGTCACCCGTTCGACACTTCGCTGCTGGGCGAATATCGCACCCGGCTGCGGCCCGGCGTATTGGAAGCGGGCGTCTCGATACCCACCACGGGCGCCGACTATCGCTGGATGAACCTGGTGGCGCGCGTGCCCCGCAAGGGCATTCCCACCTTCGGCAAACGAGTGGCGCAGGGCCTCGGTGGCCGGCTGCTGGGCCGGCGCTATGCGGCGGGTGGTCAGGGTCTGATGGCCGGGATGTTCGCCGGCGTGTTGCGCGCCGGCATCCCGGTGTGGACGGACACCAAACTGTTGCGCCTGGACCGAGATGGTGATCGGGTAACGGGCGCGGTCGTGGACCACGGGGGACGGGAAGTGACCGTGACGGCCCGCCGCGGCGTGGTGCTGGCCGCCGGCGGGTTCGACCACAGCATGGACATGCGGTGGAAATTCCAGTCGGAGTCGTTGGGCGCCCACCTGAGCCTGGGCGCCGAATCCAACACCGGCGATGGAATCCGTGCGGGGCAAGAAGTCGGCGCCGACCTCGATTTGATGGAGCAGGCGTGGTGGTTTCCCGCCATCGCGCCGCTGCCCGGCAAGGCACCGGCGGTGATGCTGGCCGAACGGTCGCTGCCCGGCTGCCTGATCGTGAACCAGCACGGCCGCCGGTTCGCCAACGAGTCGGCGGATTACATGTCCTTCGGCCAGGGGTTGCTGGCGATGGAGCGGTCGGGCAACCCCGTCGAAGCGATGTGGATCGTCTTCGACCAGCAATACCGCAACAGCTATGTCTTTGGCGCTGAGCTGTTTCCGCGGATGCGGATACCGCAGCGCTGGTATGACGCCGGCATCGCGATACGCGCCGACAACCTGGGCGAGCTGGGCGCCCGGATGGGGATTCCGGTGCCGGAGTTCGTCGAGACCATGACACGGTTCAACCAAAACGCCTCCGCCGGTGAGGATCCGGAATTTGGCCGGGGCCGCAGCGCCTACGACCGGTACTACGGCGACCCGACGGTCAGACCGAATCCCAACTTGCGCCCGTTGCTGAAAGGCCCGTTCTACGCGGTGAAAATGGTACTCAGCGACCTGGGCACCTGCGGCGGGCTCAAAGCGGACGAGCGCGGGCGGGTGCTGCGCGAAGACGGCGGCGTGATCCCCGGGCTGTACGCGATCGGCAACACCGCGGCCAACGCCTTCGGCACCACGTACCCCGGCGCGGGGGCCACGATCGCCCAGGGACTCGTGTACGGCTACGTCGCGGCCCGCGACGCGGCGGGCGCCGACTAGGCAGCGCTAGTCGGATTCGCGCTTGGCTTGGACCTGCTTCTCGATTTCGCGCCAATAACCCGGCCTCGGGCGCGGTTTCCCCAAGCCGCCCTTCGCAGCCTGCTGCAGGATGGCGTCCGCCTCGTCGATTTCCTTCATCATTTCCAAGGCGAACTCCCGCTCGGCGGCGTAATACTTCGCCGCCCAGCGCAACGCGATCACCGAGTACGCCCAGGCCGGTTCGACCTCGGCCCCGTCCGCATCTTCCACCGCCTTGCGGTGTCGGGCTTCCGCATACGCCACATGCTCCTGCAGTATTTCCTTGAGCCGAGCCGGATTGCTCAGGTGGCCGAACGTAACCCGGAGCAGCACACTGTGTTTGAGCACCGGTGGATCGACCGGCGCCTCGTTGGTCCACTCGATGATGGCGTCCATCCCGGCCGGGGTGATCTTGTAGAGCCGCCTGCTTCGGGTGCCCTCGTCGCGCTCGACGCGCGACGTGACCAGCCCCAGGCCCTCGAGCTTCTTCAGTTCGGTATAGATCTGGCTGTACGACGGGCTCCAGTAGTAGAGGTCGACGCTCCAGTCGATCCACTTCTTGAGGTCGTAGCCCGAGACTTCCTCTTCGTAGGACATCATGCCCAGCAGGGCCCAGCTGGTGGCCGCAAGTGCCGCCTTGGCCGGGTTTTCGCTGGTCTCGCCCACCCCGCCAGATTAACAACACGGACCACCGGATTCCGCATCACCGACCGCTGGCCGGGACATATCAGAACGGAGCGACGCCGCAGTCCATCCCGACGAACATGCCGTGTCCGGTGACATCGTTGGTGAAGCTGGTGCCCTCGGTGGTCACTACGACCGTCCAGCCCTGGAAATCGTAGGTCCGCCCGTTCACCAGCATGACATCGGGCTGACCGGGCGGGGGCAAGCCGAGATTGGCGTTGCGCCAATCGAATCGGCCGGACGCGCTGATGATCGCCTGATCCTGGTGCAGTACCCGCGGGTCCCCGGCCCATCCCGGGTACGGAACGGGCTCCACGGGGGCCTGCGGGAAGCCGGCGGTTTGGCAGACGACCGTGGGTTCCCGTCCGTCACCGTCGTCCGAGGCGACCTGGCAGCGCATCGGTGGTGAGGGCGTTCTGACATTCACGTAGTGGTCCGGGGTGGGCTCGGCACCCGCCGGCGGACAGAAAATCATTGCCGGCCAGGCCATCCCGGCCAGGACGCTCGCGGCCTTCCTCACCTCGCAATGATGCTTCCGGCGCCTTGGAACATTCTTGGACGCGCGCCGTGCCCTGCTAGGGGCGGGGCGCCCGCGCGATAGCCGGGAACACGCTCTCCGTTCCGGAGCGGCCCTTGAGCTCGACCTGTTCGCCTTCCCCCCACAGGTACCGGTCCGCGACGGAGCGGCGCACGCCGCCGGTCACCATCACCGAGGCACGTCCGTCCCGGCCGGCGAGCCCGGCCAACCGGAACGCCACGTTGGTCGCATCGCCGATGACCGCGTCGGTCGACCTCGTCATTGCGGCCAGCGCCACCATCCCCTGCACCACTCCCCACCCCATGCGGATCGTCGAACCGTTCGGGTCGCGCAGCGGCAGTTCGGGCCCCAGCTCGTCGACAAGCCCATTCGCGGCGAGCGCGAAGTCGACCGCCAGCTCGCCGGCGTCCGGGAACCGGGCGAGCTCCCATACGGCGAACAGCGCGTCGCCTGCGTAGTAGCTGAGCGTGCCGCGGTGGGCCCGCAGGACATCGCCCAGCCGCTGCCACAGGGTGTGCAAGCCGCGCGCCATCACGCCCTCGTCCGTCATCTGCGAGATCGTCGAGTAATTGACGATGTCTCCGACCACCATCACCATGGCGGCCCTACCGATGCGCTCCCGGGTTCGCAGAGGTACGCCCCGGGGGACGGCGGTGAATCGCTGCGAACGGAAGGTCAGCGACACATCACCGATCCGGATCTCGTCGCCGGGTCTGATCGGCAAGGCGGCCGCACGTTCCAGACGAACCCCGTTGAGCAGAGTGCCATTGCTGCTGGTGTCGATCACAAACGCCTGATCCCCCGCGGCGTCCAGCCGAATTTCGAGGTGGGTGCGGGAAATCTCGGGATCGTCGATGATGAGCCGGCGCGCATCGCTGATGCCCGCACACTCCCGGCCGACGAATAGCTGATCAAAGATCGGGACGGGCCGCTCGGTGCCGCTGTCCGCGACGACGAGGTACGCCAGCGCCTCGCCGGGCTGCCCGCCCGGCGCGTTGCTAGAGGCCGGCACCGTTCACCTCACCGCCGGCACCCCGCTCGTGGCGTGTAAATCATTGTCCGGCAAAGGCTTTGTCCAGCTTGAGCACCCGGTTGTTGCCGCTGTCGACGACATAGAGGTCGCCCTGGCCGTCCAGCGCCAGGCCGCGTGGATTCTTCAGGCCGCTGATCGGCAGGATGGACTGGGTGGTGGCCTTGGTGGCGCGGTCGGTCTTCAGCTTCACCACCCGGTTGTTGCCGCCGTCGACGACGTAGACGTCACCCGAGAGCACCGCCACACCCTGCGGGCTGCTGAGGCCGGTGAACGCCAGCACGCTTTGCGTGCCGTCGCCCTTCAAGACCACCACCCGATTGTTGCCGGTGTCGGAGACGTAGACGTTGGAGAAGTCGTCGACTGCGACGCTGTCCGGGTTGCTCAGACCGCTGAAGGCGAGCACTTGGGGCGCGTTCAGCCCCTCCCGCCACATCATGACCCGATTGTTTCCGCTGTCAACGACGTAGTAGACGGAGCCCATCACCAGGTAAACGCCCTTGGGAGAGTTGAGGCCCGTGAAGGGCCCGACCCACTCGGTTGGCGAGGAGGATTGCCACGGTGCGGTCGGGGTGGTTCGGGGGGCGTGCGACCACAACACCCGCGCGTTGTTGGCGTCGGTGACGAACAGGTCGTCGCCGTTGGCGGCCACCCCGATGGGGTTATTGAGGCCGGCGAAGGGCGGCACGGATTGGGTGGTCGCGTTTGCCGCCATTTTCACCACCCGGTTGTTGCCGCCGTCGGTGACGAAGACCGCCTCGCTGCCGGCCGGCACCGTCACATCGGCGGGCCGGTCCAGGCCGGTGAAGGGGAGGACGACGGCCGAACCGGTCGCCGGCCCGGCCGACGTCGGTCCCGAAGTCGCCAAGGTTGCACCCGACGTTGCGGGGCCGGTTGTGCCAGCCGTCCCCGTGGCCGCTGTGGGCGCCGTCGCGGTGGTCCCGGCGGCTCCGGGATTGTTGGTGCCCTTGGCCGTACAGGCGGCGGTCATCGCAGTTGCGGCGATGACCGCGACGGCGCCGCTGATACCGATCAGTTGGCGAGCACTTCGGGGAGAACTCATGGGCGCACCCTAATTCCGTTCGGCGTTGGATTGGTCTTCGCGTACTCCTAGTACGGCTGTTTGCGTGCCTTCGACCGCTCGATCCACAGCCGCACGACGCCGACGGCGGTGACGAGGACCGCGACCCCGTACAACATCAAGCCCAGCCCAGGCGTGAGGTCCACAACGCCTTCGCCCTTGTTGTTTTCCGTGGACACCGTGTTGAACCAGACGAGCGTCAGCACAGCGAGCAGTCCGACCACGACACTGAGCCCGATGAGCCGCCCGGACGCCAGTTGAGACCCCGATAAGGCCGGAAGCGCCAGGAACACGGCGAGGGCGACCAGCACGATCACGACGAACTTCGCCGCGCCGTTGGCCGGAA
>NZ_LZIS01000127.1 GCF_001667015.1 Mycobacterium sp. E3198
CCGCACGACGGCGCCTACACGGCCGCGCGGCTGGCCAAGGACCAGGGCGTGCCCATCTCGACGATCTCGTTCGGCACCAAAGGCGGCGAGATCGAGATGAACGGGCAGCGGGTCGCCGTTCCCGTCTCGACCGACCAGATGAAAAAGATCGCCCAGCTCTCCGGCGGGCAGTCCTACACCGCGACCAACATCGCCGAGCTCAACAAGAGCTACAACGCCATCGAGAACGACATCGGGTTTCGCACGGTGCCCGGACCCGGCAGCGCCGGGTGGCTGCGCCTGGGCGTCGTCGCCGCGCTCATCGCCGCGGCGCTGGCCCTGTTGATCAACCGGCGGCTGCCGACCTGATCGCCCACCCGATCGCCGCCCTGATCGCCTAGGAGGGCAACCGGCTGTTGAGCGCGAGACCGGCCAGGATGGCGCCGGCCAGGACCACCGCCCCGAGCAGCATCCAGGCGAGGCTGGCGTCGCCCTTCACCGTCTCGTAGCCGATCTGGCGCTGCAGCGTCGAATAGACGCTTTCCAACGATTGCAGGCTGTCGGCGTGGAACGCCTCGCCGTCGGTGATCTTGGTGATCTCCTGCAACGTCTGGTCGTCGACGGGGACCGGGATGGTGGCGCCCTCGTAGTCGACGGTGCCGTAGGGCGTGCCGAA
>NZ_LZIS01000128.1 GCF_001667015.1 Mycobacterium sp. E3198
GGTGCGGCTGTCGGTGGGCATCGAGGACGCCGCCGACCTGCTGGCCGACCTGGAACAGGCGCTGGCCTAACGACGCCGAGCGTGCGTGTTTGTACGCGACACGCCGGGCGAGCGCGCACAACTGTGCACGCTTGCGTCGGGAAAGGCTGGGAAAGGCTAGGAGTGGTAGGGCTCCGCGCTGACCAGCGTGACCTCGACGGTGTTGCCGTTGGGCACGGTGTAGCTGCGGGTCTCGCCCACCTTGGCGTCGTTAGGCCAGCGCCTGTTCCAGGTCGGCCAGCAGGTCGGCGGCGTCCTCGATGCCCACCGACAGCCGCACCAAGTCGTCGGGCACTTCCAGCTGCGAACCGGCCGTCGACGCGTGCGTCATGGCGCTGGGCAGCTCGATCAGCGACTCCACCCCGCCCAGGGATTCGGCCAGGATGAACACCTCGGTGCGGGCGCACAGGTCCTCGGCGGCTCGCCGGCCGCCGCGCATGCGCACCGAGACCATGCCGCCGAAGCCGCGCATCTGCCGCGCCGCGATCTCGTGCCCGGGATGGGCGGGCAGGCCCGGGTACAGCACCGCGCTCACCGACGGGTGTCCGGCGAGGAATTGCGCTACGGCCGAGGCATTTTCGCTGTGCCGCTGCATCCGCAGCACCAGCGTCTTGAGGCCGCGCATCGTCAGGTAGGCGTCGAACGGACCGGGCACCGCGCCGGCCCCGTTCTGCAGGAACGCGAAGGCGTCGTCCAGGTCCCGGTCGTTGGTGATCAGCGCGCCGCCCACGACGTCGGAATGGCCGCCGATGTATTTGGTCGTCGAGTGCAGCACCACATCGGCGCCCCGGGTCAACGGCTGCTGCAGCGCCGGCGACGCGAAAGTGTTGTCCACCAGCACCTTCGCGGAGCTCTCCTTGCCGATGGCGGAGATGGCCTCTATGTCGGCGATGGTCAGCAGTGGATTGGTCGGCGTTTCCACCCAGACCAGCCGCGTCCGCGGGGTGATGGCGGCGCGGACCGCGTCGAGGTCGGACAGCGCCACCGGCGTGTACTCGACGTTCCATTGCGTGAAAACCTTGTCGATCAGCCGGAACGTGCCGCCGTAGGCGTCGTTGGGGATGACGAGGTGGTCGCCGGGCCGCAGCATCGCCCGCAGCGCGCAGTCGGTGGCGGCCATCCCGGAACTGAACGCGCGCCCGAAGGCGCCCTCTTCGACGGCCGCCAGCGAGGCCTCCAGCGCGGCCCGCGTCGGGTTGCCCGTGCGCGCGTATTCGAAGCCGCCGCGCAGACCGCCGACACCGTCCTGGGCGAACGTGCTGCTGGCGTAGATCGGGGCGTTCACCGCCCCGGTCGCCGGGTCGGGCCGATAGCCGGCGTGAATGGCTTTGGTCGCCAGCCCCTCGAACCGGTGTTGTCCGCTACGGTCCTCGCTCATCGACGCTCAGCCTAGTGCCACTCCCGCGGGCCGACGTCGACCGAATGTCGTTCTCGATCAAGCCCCTTCGATCGGCAGGCACACCGTCGTCATGATCTTGTCCGCCAGCGTTTGCCGCTTGGCGTCCCACAGCGGAAACAGGTAGCCGATGTAGCAGATGATCGAGTCGACGAAGTGCGCGAGCTGGCGCACCACCGACATCCCGAAGCCGATCGGCTGGCCGGTGACCTCGCTGACCACCTTGAACTTCATCACCGACTTGCCGATGCTCGAGCCGGTAGTGCCCTGGCGGTAGCCGTAGTTCCAGACCAGGTACGCCAGCGCCAGCAGGACGGTCAACCAGTAGAGCAGCATGCCGATGCCGCTGGGCTGGCTGACGCAGTATTGGTTGACGCTGTATTGGTTGATGTCGCTGACGCACGACTGTTGCGTGGTGAGCGCCTGGATCAGCACACCGATGCCGACCAGGACGGCGGCCGGGAGGTTGTCGATCAGGAACGCCAGCACCCGGGTCACCCACGGCGTGTAGGACTCTGTCGGCAGGGCGCGGATCGCCGGCCCGGGCGGCGGCGGCGCGTAGCCGCCCGATGGCGGGGGCGGCGGCGGGTAGGAGCCGCCACCGGGCGGCGGTGGCGGAGCCGCCGGGCCGCCTGGCCCAGGGGGTGGCTGGTAAGGCTCGCCGGACGACGGTTGATCGGTCATGGACAACCCTCCACTGAGTTAGCTGAACCAGGCCGCATTACAGTACCTGAGGGCCGCGCCCGCGAAGGGATTTAGACGAGAATTTCACCGCCGCCGTCAGGGGCTCCGCTAACGCCGCACGGCCGCTGCGCGGGGCCCCTCCGACAGGAAGCCCAACAGGTCGTACCGGGTGATGACCCCCACCGGTTTGCCCTCCTCCACCACCATCAGCGCGTCCCAGTCCCGCAACGCCTTGCCGGCCGCGCTGACCAACTCGCCGGCGCCGATCATCGGCAGCGGCGGGCTCATGTGCTGCGAGACGGCGTCGGCCAGCTTCGCCCGGCCCTCGAAGACGGCCGACAGTAGCTCGCGTTCGGACACACTGCCGGCCACCTCGCCGGCCATCACCGGCGGCTCGGCTCCCACCACCGGCATCTGCGACACCCCGTACTCGCGCAGGATGCCGATCGCGTCGCGCACCGTTTCGGCCGGGTGGGTGTGCACCAGGTCTGGCAGCGCGCCCGATTTGCGGCGCAGCACGTCGCCGACGCTGAACTCCTCCGTCGAACCGTCGAGGCGGGCCCGCAGGAATCCGTACGACGACATCCAGGCGTCGTTGAAGATCTTGGACATGTAGCCGCGCCCGCCGTCGGGCAGCAGGACCACGACCAGCGCGTCGGGCCCGGCTTCCTCGGCGACGCGGATCGCGGCGACGACCGCCATCCCGCACGACCCGCCGACCAGCATCGCCTCCTCGCGGGCCAGTCGGCGCGTCATGTTGAACGAGTCGGAGTCTGAGACCGCGATGATCTCGTCGGGCACCGTGCGGTCGTACGCCTGCGGCCAGAAGTCCTCGCCGACGCCCTCGACCAGGTACGGCCGGCCGCTGCCGCCCGAATACACCGAGCCTTCGGGGTCGGCACCGATGATGCGGACCCGGCCGCCGGACACCTCCTTGAGGTAGCGGCCCGCGCCGGTGATCGTGCCGCCGGTGCCGATGCCCGCGACGAAATGGGTGACCTTGCCGTCGGTGTCGGCCCAGATCTCCGGGCCGGTGGTCGCGTAGTGGCTGGCCGGCCCCTCCGGGTTGGCGTACTGGTCGGGCTTCCAGGCGCCGTCGATTTCCGTGACGAGCCGGTCGGAGACGCTGTAGTAACTGTCCGGATGGTCCGGCGGCACGGCCGTCGGGCACACCACGACGTCGGCGCCGTAGGCGAGCAGCACGTTGCGCTTGTCCTCGCTGACCTTGTCGGGGCAGACGAACACGCACTTGTACCCGCGGTGCTGGGCGACCAGGGCGAGCCCGACGCCGGTGTTTCCCGATGTGGGCTCGACGATGGTGCCCCCGGGCTTGAGCTGCCCGCTGGCCTCGGCGGCGTCGATCATCTTGACCGCGATCCGGTCCTTAGAGCTGCCGCCGGGGTTGAGGTATTCGACCTTAGCGGCCACCGTGCCGGCGCCGTCGGGGACGACCGAGTTCAGCCGAACCAGCGGCGTGCCGCCGATGAGGTCACTGATGTGCTGCGCGATCCGCATGCGTTCATCGTGTCAGGCGGATTCGGGCCGCGCACACTCGCTAGCCGGTGGCCTCGCGAATGTACTCGCCGATCTGGCGCAGCGAGCGGATGGCCTCGGGCACCAGCGGCGCGGCGAGCTGAAAGTCGTGCACCTGCCCCGGCCAGACCCGCACCTCGGCCGGCACGCCGACCGCCGCCAGCCGGGACGCGGCCAACTGCGCGTCGTGCAGCAACACCTCGGAGCCGGAAACGTGGATGAGCGTCCGCGGGAGGCCGGGCTTGATGTGCTCCAGGGGCTCGTAAATCTCTTCGGGTTTGCCGTCGACGACGTTCTTTTCCGCCGCGCTAGCAACCAACTCGACGAGGGCGTCGAAAGCGTTGGCGGGGAACATCGCGTCGCTCTTGATGTTCGGGTGGGCCTGCTTGCATTCCTTTGCTAGCTGCAGCAGTGGCGAGATCGCCACCAGCGCCGCCGGCTCCTCGCCCTCCTCCTGCAGGCGTTGCGCCAGGGCCAGCGCGAGGTACCCGCCCGCGGAGTCGCCGGCCAGCACGATCTGGTCCGGCTCGAAGCCGCGCTCGCGCAACCATCGGTAGGCGTCGTGGCAGTCGCTCAGGGCCATCCCGATTGAATGCTTGGGCAGCAGCCGGTAGTTGACCACCAGCACGGGTGTGTCAGCAAACTCCGACAAGGCCTCCACGAGCCGGCCGTGGGAGTTTGCTCCACAGGTCAAGAAGGCGCCGCCATGCAGATACACCACGACCCGGCGGGTGCCGTCGGCGGGCAACACCCCGGGCGCGCGCACCAGCTGCGCGGACGCATTGGGCAAGTTCACGGTCTCGCGCACGGTCGCGGACACCGGGAGCAGGACCCGAGCGGCGGCGTCGATGAGGCCCCACGGCCAGGGAAAGTTGGGGACGTGACTGCCGGCGGCCAGAACCGGCCGGATGGTCAGTCGTGACGCGAGGTTAGCTACCCGTGCAGCAACGCTGGGCCCGGACTCGAGGACCTCGACCGGTGCGCCGTCGCTGATTGCAAATCTGCGTGCCTCAACTCTACGTCGCTTGAGGACCTCGTGTGGCCGAACGGTATTCCGGGGTGAGCCGGATACCTTGCTGGGTGCGGTCATGCTCAACACTTCCTACGCCGTTGTAGTGCGATACAGCATGTGACGAGGCAGCTAAGCGTCTGGTTCAGCCCGACTCCCCAAGGCGTTCAGCCAACTCCTAAAAAGTAGCTTGACAGGCGTTACTGAGTGGAACGTTTGAAGAATCTGATTTGATACCACATTTGATTCACAACGTGACCACATTGTTGATAACCCGCCCGCGCAAACCCCGGAGCGGATCTAAACTGATTTTGTGACCATCCGGGTGCCGCGTCGTTCGACGATCGCCCTGGCCACTGCGGGCGCGCTCGCCTCGACGGGTACGGCCTATCTGGGCGCACGCAACCTGCTCGTCGGCCAGGCGGCGCACACGCGCACCGTCATCCCGAAGGCCTGGGACATCCCGCCGCGGGCCGACGGCGTGTACCGCCCCGGCGGCGGGCCCGTGCAGCGATGGCAGCGCGGCATGTCCGTCGGCGTGCACCTGATGATCTTCGGCGACTCCACCGCCACCGGGTACGGCTGCATGAGCGCCGAGGAGGTTCCCGGCGTGCTGATCGCGCGCGGGCTGGCCGAACGGAGCGGCAACCCCGTCCGCCTGAGCACCAAGGCCATCGTCGGCGCCACGTCGAAGGGCGTCGCCGGTCAGGTCGACGCGATGTTCGTGGCCGGGCCGCCACCGGACGTGGCCGTGATGATGCTGGGCGCCAACGACGTCACGGCCCTCAACGGCATCAGCCAATCGGCGCAGCGGCTGGCCCTGACGGTGCGCAAGCTGCGTTCCCGCGGGGCGGTCGTGGTGGTCGGCACCTGCCCGGATCTGGGTGTCATCAGCGCCATCCCGCAACCGCTTCGCTCGCTGGCACACGCCCGCACGTCGCAGCTCGCCCGCGCGCAGACCGCCGCCGTGCGCGGGGCCGGCGGCGTGCCGGTCCCGATGGCCCAGCTGCTGGCACCCCAATTCCGGGCCAAGCGCGAGGAGATGTTCTCCGCCGACGGCTACCACCCCTCGCCGACCGCGTACGCGCTGGCCGCCGAGGCGCTGCTGGCCGCGGTGTGCGACGCGCTGGGCATAGAAACCGACAGCCTGCTGCCCGACGTCCTGGCACCCACCAGCCCGCCGGTGCTCGGTGCGGCCCACACGCGGCTGAGCGTCATGTCGCGGCTGTGGCGGCGCCCGGTAACGGGATCGGCCGCCCCGTCTGAGCCGGCACCCGTCGCCACCGACTAGATTTGTTCTCGCCCGTCGGGCTGAACGCACACCCGGTTATCAAGCGAGCCCGCATCCGCTGGAAGGAACAGCCATGCCCGAAGCCGTCATCGTCTCCGCCACTCGCTCGCCGATCGGCCGCGCCATGAAGGGGTCGCTCGTCAGCATGCGGCCCGACGATCTTGCCGCGCAGATGGTACGCGCCGCGCTCGACAAGGTGCCCGCGCTCAACCCGCACCAGATCGACGACCTGATCCTCGGATGCGGCCTGCCGGGCGGCGAATCCGGTTTCAACATGGCCCGGGTCGTGGCCGTCGAGCTCGGCTATGACTTCCTGCCCGGCACCACCGTCAACCGGTACTGCTCGTCGTCGCTGCAGACCACGAGGATGGCGTTCCACGCCATCAAGGCCGGCGAGGGCGACGCGTTCATCTCCGCGGGCGTGGAGACCGTCTCACGCTTCGGCAAGGGCAATTCCGACTCGTGGCCCGACACGAAGAACCCGCTGTTCGACGAGGCCCAGGAGCGTTCGGCCGCGGCCGCCGCCGGCGCCGACGAATGGCACGACCCCCGGGCCGACGGGAACCTGCCCGACGTGTACATCGCGATGGGCCAGACCGCGGAGAACGTCGCCATCATGACGGGCATCAGCCGCGAGGACCAGGACCGCTGGGGGGTGCGCAGCCAGAACCGGGCCGAGGAGGCGATCAAGAGCGGCTTCTTCGAGCGCGAGATCACCCCGGTGACCCTGCCCGACGGGACCACCGTCAGCACCGACGACGGCCCCCGCGCGGGCACCACCTACGAGAAGGTCAGCGAGCTCAAGCCGGTGTTCCGGCCCAACGGCACCGTCACCGCGGGCAACGCCTGCCCGCTCAACGACGGCGCGGCCGCGCTGGTGATCACCAGCGACACCAAGGCCAAGGAGCTGGGCCTGAAGCCACTGGCCCGCATCGTGTCCACCGCCGTCAGCGGGCTGTCGCCGGAGATCATGGGGCTGGGCCCCATCGAGGCGTGCAAGAAGGCGCTGGCGCGGGCCGGCATGTCGATCGGCGACATCGACCTGTACGAGATCAACGAGGCGTTCGCGGTGCAGGTGCTGGGCTCGGCGCGCGAGCTGGGCATGGACGAGGACAAGCTGAACGTGTCCGGCGGGGCGATCGCCCTGGGTCACCCGTTCGGCATGACGGGCGCGCGGATCGCCACCACGCTGATCAACAACCTGCAGACGCACGACAAGACGCTCGGCCTGGAGAGCATGTGCGTCGGCGGCGGCCAGGGCATGGCGATGGTGATCGAGCGGCTGAGCTAGGCCGGCTCGTCGAGTGTGAAACCTGGGTGGCGACACGCCGAGCGGGCCCGCCACCAGCTCACACTCGAAGCCCTGAAGACACACTCGACGCGCACGAAGAAGGCCGGCACCGCGGTGCCGGCCTTCTTCGTTGGAGCGAGCTAGTCGTTCTGCAGATAACTGAGCAGACGCAGGATCTCGATGTACAGCCAGACCAGCGTCACCGTGAGGCCCAGCGCGATGCCCCAGGCCGCCTTCTCCGGCGCGCCCGCGCGCACCATCTGGTCGGCGGCGTCGAAGTCGATCAGGAAGCTGAAGGCGGCGATGGCGATGCACACCAGCGAGAAAATGATCGCGACGGTTCCGCCGCTGCGCAGGCCCAGGCCAGTGCCGCCGCCGACACCGAACATCGCCAGCACGAAGTTGCCGAGCATCAGGGCCAGCACCCCGAACAGGGCGGCGACCACCATGCGGGTGAACTTGGGCGTGACGCGGATCGCGCCGGTCTTGTAGACGACGAGCATCCCGAAGAACACCCCGAAGGTGCCCAGCACGGCCTCGCCGATCAGCGCGCCGGCATTGGCGTTGGAGACCTGGAAGTTGGCGAAGATGAAGGAGATCGCGCCGAGGAAAAGCCCCTCGAGAACCGCGTAGCTCAGCACGATCGCGGGGCTGTCCTGCTTGCGGCCGAAGGTCGCGATCAGGACCAGACCCAGGCCGCCGAGCGCACCGATCAGGGTCAGCGGCATCGCCAGCGCGAGGTTGGACGCCACCAGGAAGTAGGACACCACGGCGGCGGCGGTCAGCACCGCCAGCGTCATGCCGGTCTTGGTGACGACGTCGTCGATGGTCAGCGGACGGGAAGCTTTGGTCTCCTGGTAGGGAGCCGTGTAGGGGTCGGCCTGGTAGTAGCCTGGGGCCGCTCCAGCGCCGAATTGCGCGTAACCGCCCTGCTGCTTGGGCAGCGAGCGAAATACCGGGTTACTTGTCTCCCGCACCGTCGGATCCTCTCTATGGGACTGTGGGTTCGAGCTGTGCGAACAACTGCTCAACGACCAGAGGGCCGCCCGGGTTCCCAGCCGACCTGCTGTTTCTCTAGGTTTCGGGACTTTCGTGGTTGTCGTCCGGTCAAACATAAACCTTACCCGCGGGCATCGCTTCAGTCGTGACGATCTAGATTGCTGGTCGAGACCGGGCGGCGATGGGAGGCTGGGGCGTTGACTGAGGAACCTGGGGAGCCCGGCGAGGTCCTGACCCGCGTCGACGGTGGAGTCGGGCTGATCACGCTCAACCGCCCCAAGGCCATCAACTCGCTGAATCAGAACATGGTGGACGCGTTGAGCGCGGTGCTCACCCGTTGGCAAGACGACGACGCCGTGCGCGCGGTGGTGCTGGCGGGGACGGGCGACCGCGGCCTGTGCGCCGGCGGCGACGTGGTCGCGGTCTACCACAGCGCCCGCAAGGACGGCGTCGAGGTGCGGAAATTCTGGCGCGACGAGTATCTGCTCAACGGCCAGATCGGCAGGTTCACCAAGCCGTACGTGTCGTTGATGGACGGCATCGTGATGGGCGGCGGGGTCGGGGTCAGCGCGCACGGGACGGTGCGGGTGGTGACCGAAACCTCAAAGGTGGCAATGCCGGAGGTCGGCATCGGGTTCGTCCCCGACGTCGGCGGCGCGTACCTGCTGTCCCGGGCCCCGGGCGGGCTGGGCCTCTACTCGGCCCTGACCGGCGCGCCGTTCTCCGGATCCGACGCCATCGCCATGGGATTCGCCGACCACTATGTGCCACGCGACCAGCTCGAGGCGTTCACCGCGGCGATCGTCGCCGACGGCATCGACGGCGCGCTGGCCGCCCACGCCATCGAGCCGCCGCCGAGTGAGCTTGCCGCGCAACGCGAGTGGATCGACGAATGCTTTGCCGGCGACACCGTGGCGGACATCGTGGCCGCGCTGCGGGGTCACGGCGCCGGACCGGCGAGCGACGCCGCAGACCTGATCGCGACCCGCTCCCCCATCGCCGTGTCGGTGGCGCTGGAGGCGGTGCGCCGGGCCGCCAAGATGGACACGCTGGAAGACGTTCTGGTGCAGGACTATCGGGTGTCGAGCGCGTCGGCGCGCTCGCACGACCTGGTCGAGGGCATTCGCGCGCAGATCATCGACAAAGATCGCAATCCGAAGTGGTCGCCGGCGACGCTGGCGGAAGTCACCGCGGCTGACGTCGAGGCGTATTTCGCGCCCGTCGACGACGACCTGACGTTCTAGAAAGGCGGTTCGGGTGACCGACAACTACGAAACCATCCTCGTCGAGCGCGACCAGCGCGTCGGGATCATCACGCTGAACCGGCCGCAGGCGCTCAACGCGCTGAACAGCCAGGTGATGCGCGAAGTCACCGGCGCGGCAACCGAACTGGACAACGATCCCGGCATCGGGGCGATCGTCATCACCGGTTCGGCCAAGGCGTTCGCGGCCGGCGCCGACATCAAGGAGATGGCCGCCTTGACGTTCGCCGACGCGTTCGACGCCGATTTCTTCGCCGCCTGGGGCAAACTGGCCGCCGTCCGCACCCCCACGATCGCCGCGGTGGCCGGTCACGCGCTGGGCGGCGGCTGCGAGCTGGCGATGATGTGCGACCTGCTGATCGCGGCCGACACGGCGAAGTTCGGCCAGCCGGAGATCAAACTCGGTGTGCTGCCGGGCATGGGCGGCTCGCAGCGGCTCACCCGCGCCATCGGCAAGGCCAAGGCGATGGACCTCATCCTGACCGGGCGCACCATCGACGCCGCGGAAGCCGAACGCAGCGGCCTGGTTTCGCGGGTGGTGCCGGCCGACGACCTGTTGACCGAGGCCAAGGCCGTCGCCACCACCATTTCGCAGATGTCGCGGTCGGCGGCGCGGATGGCCAAAGAAGCCGTCAACCGCGCTTTCGAATCCACGCTGGCCGAGGGGCTTCTCTACGAACGCAGGCTGTTCCATTCCACCTTCGCGACCGAGGACCAGTCCGAGGGAATGGCGGCATTCATCGAGAAGCGGGCTGCCAACTTCACCCACCGATAGGACCTTCGATGAGCGAGCCGAGTCCGGCGACGACCGCCCCCGCAGGCGAAGCCGAGCCGGAAGCCCAACCGGAAACCGGTAAGCCTCGCGAACGACGCTCGCGCGAGAAGCCTTGGTGGGAACGCCATTACACCTTTATGGGCACCACGGTCGGCCTGATCTTCATCTGGTTCTCGATGACGCCGTCGCTGCTGCCGCGCGGCGCGCTGTTCCAGGGCCTGGTCAGCGGCATCTCCGGCGCCATCGGCTACGGGTTCGGGGTCTTCGGCGTCTGGCTGGTCCGGTACATGCGGACCAAGAACTACAGCCCCCCGGCGCCGCGCTGGGCATGGATGGTGCTGATCCCCGTCGGCGCGGCCGGCATGGTGGTGATGGCGATCCGGTTCCACGTCTGGCAAGACCGGGTCCGCGATCTGATGGGCGTGCAGCACCTGAAGTGGTACGACTACCCGGTGGCCGCGGGCCTGTCGCTGGTGGTGCTGTTCACGTTGGTCGAAATCGGCCAGTTCGTCCGGTGGCTGGTCCGCTTTCTGGTCGAACAGCTGGATCGCATTGCGCCGTTTCGCCTTTCGGTGACCATCGTCATCGTCGTGCTCGTCACGCTGACCATCACCCTGCTCAACGGCGTCGTCCTCAAGTTCGCGATGCGCACCATGAACAACACCTTCGCGTCGGCCAACAACGAGATGAGTCCGGATACCGCGGCTCCGAAAACACCGCTGCGCTCAGGCGGCCCGCAGTCGCTGGTGTCGTGGGAGTCGCTGGGCCATCAGGGCCGCATCTTTGTGCAAGCCGGCCCGACCGCTGCCCAACTCGCCGCCTTCAACGGGGCTCCGGCCGCCGAACCGATCCGGGCCTACGCCGGGCTGAACTCCGCCGACGACATCACGGCGACCGCCGACCTGGCGGCGCGGGAGTTGCAGCGCACCGGTGGGCTGCAGCGCGCCGTGGTCGCGGTCGCGACGACCACCGGCACGGGCTGGATCAACGAGGCCGAGGCCGACGCGCTCGAGTACATGTACAACGGCAACACCGCGATCGTGAGCATGCAGTATTCCTTCTTGCCGAGCTGGCTGTCGTTCCTGGTGGACAAGGAGAATGCCCGCCACGCCGGCCAGGCGCTGTTCGAGGCCGTCGACAGACTGATTCGGCAAATGCCCGAGGCGCAACGACCCAAGCTCGTCGTGTTCGGCGAGAGCCTGGGTTCGTTCGGCGGCGAGGCGCCGTTCATGAGCCTCAACAATGTCCTCGCCCGCACCGATGGCGCGCTGTTCAGCGGACCGACGTTCCAGAACACCATCTGGACCGATTTGACCGCCACCCGCGACAGCGGCTCGCCGGAGTGGTTGCCGATCTACAACGACGGCAGAAACGTCCGATTCGTCGCTCGCCCAAGCGATTTGCAGCGCCCCAACGCACCTTGGGACCACCCGCGGGTGGTCTATCTACAGCACGCCTCAGATCCGATCGCCTGGTGGACGCCCGACCTGCTGTTCGCCAAACCGGGCTGGCTGCGGGAAAAGCGGGGCTATGACGTGCTGCCCGAAACCTATTGGATTCCGGTGGTGACGTTCCTGCAGGTGACCGCGGACATGGCGGTGGCCGTCGACGTGCCGGCCGGACACGGTCATCACTACGTCGCCGATGCGGCCGACGGCTGGGCCGCTGTGCTATCGCCGCCCGGTTGGACCGACGACAAGACCGCCAGGTTGCGGCCGCTGCTCCATTCCGATGCCACCTCCACCGGGTAGCTAGAGCCAGCGGCGAAGCGTGGCGCCCGCGCGCGCCGGCGCCCCCGGGCCGACGGAATCACCGATCAATTCGTCGAGGACGCCGGAACTGGCCAGCGCGTGGTAGCCGCCGATGACGTCGGTGGCGCGGTGCAGCCCGATGTCGAGCAGCGCGGCCGCCGCCAGGCTGGACGTGTAGCCCTCCGAGCAGACGATCACCCACTCGACGTCGTCGTCGCTCGCCTCGGGCAGCTTGGCGGCGCTGGTCGGGTCGCACCGCCACTCCAGGACGTTGCGTTCGATCACCAGCGCGCCGGGCAGCTCGCCCTCGCGCAACCGCTGGCCCTGCGGGCGGATGTCGACGAGCACGGCCCCGCGCCGCAGCGCCTCGGGCACCTCGGTGGCGCGCAGGCGGCGGAACCGGCGCCGGGCCGATCGAAGGACAACGTCGATGCGGCTCATCAGGATCCCTCCGGTTGATCGGTCAACTCGGTGCGCTCGCGGCGCAATCCGTTGCGGTCGGTGACCTGGTAATACGACATGGCGGTCAGCGGCGGCGAGTAGGCGTGCACGCTCAGGGTCGGCTGCACGGCCGTCGTCGTCGGCTGCGAAACGGGCCTGGGCGCCCACACCACGTCGTGCACCCAGCCCAGCGGGAATCCGGCCTGATCGCCGGCGTCCAACCGGCGCCGTCGCAAACCCTTTCCGTCCCAGCGGAATTCGCTGAGTGACCCCGACACCACGGTCAGCGCACCCAACGACCCGCCGTGGTCGTGCAACTCCGTGGCGTGACCGGGCACCCAGCTGATCAGCCAGACGTCCAGTTCCTCGTCGCCGTGTATGCGGGTAAACCAGCGCCTGGATTCCGGTACACCGCCTTTGGGTAGCAGGTGGTCATAGCGCCCGCTGAGGACGTGGTCGGCGGCCAGATCGGTGGCGTGCAGCAGGTCGGGCACCCGCAGTCGCGTGGGTCCCGGCGCGGGCTTGGGCGGCGACGGGACGACGGCAGGCGCCGCAAAAGAGACGGACATTCGGGGAGCTCCAGGGGTCTACGGATGGGCAAGCGGCGGCGTGTTAGGGCCGACAACACTCGCAAAATCCGAAGCGCTCCATCACGGTCGCCAGTGTTGCATAGATTGAGACCGTGCGCCGTTGCCGTCATCGACCCGGACAGCGGAGCGCGCTTGTCGTCGCGGCGTTGGTCTTGGCGGTGACGGGCTGCTCACACGCCGCGCCCGGCCGCCCCGTGGCGGCCCCGTCGGCGCGCCCGTCGAGCATCCCCCGCGGCCCGGCCTCGGCACCGCCGGGCGCCGTCGGACTGACCCCCGGCGGGGTGACGACCAGGGTCGATGTCCCCGCGGATTCGACCGAGGAGGAGTACTTCCAGGCTTGTCACGCCGCAAAAGTCTGGATGGAAACCCAGCCCCGGACGGGTGCGTCGCTGTTGGAGCCGTACCTGGCGATGGTGCAGGCGTCGCCATCGGGCACGCCCGGCACGTGGGGCGTCCGCTGGTCGGAGCTGACACCGGCCCGGCAGGCGGCCGTGATCACCGCCGCGCGCGCGGCCGCCGGCGACGAATGCGGGTAGGGCCGCGGCGTCGGGCAATTGTGATCACGCGTACGAAAAGTGCGGATTGCGGCTCCCGCCGCGCAGAATGAACACATGCCGCGTCCCTCATCACCCACCCGGGTGGCGCTGGCACTGGGCAGCGGCGGCGCCCGCGGCTACGCCCACATCGGCGTGATCGAGGCGCTGCGGGCCCGTGGCTACGAGGTCGTCGGGGTCGCCGGTTCCTCGATGGGTGCGATGGTCGGCGGTTTGCACGCGGCGGGGCGCCTCGACGAGTTCGCCGACTGGGCGAAGTCCCTGACGCAGCGCACGATCCTGCGCCTGCTGGACCCGTCCATCAGCGCGGCCGGCGTGCTGCGGGCCGGGAAGATCCTGGACGCGGTGCGCGACATCCTCGGGCCGGTGTCCATCGAGGAGCTGCCCATTCCCTACACCGCCGTCGCGACCGACCTGCTGGCCGGCAAGTCGGTGTGGTTTCAGCGCGGCCCGCTCGACGAGGCGATCCGCGCGTCCATCGCGATTCCCGGGGTGATCGCGCCGCACGCGTTCGACGGGCGCCTCCTGGCCGACGGCGGCATCCTCGACCCGCTGCCGATGGCGCCGATCGCCGCGGTGAATGCCGACCTGACCATCGCGGTCAGCCTCAGCGGCAGCGAGGCCGGCGGCATCGAGGACCACCGCGAGGCGGAACCCGGGGCCACCGTCGAGTGGCTGAGCCGCATGGTGCGCAGCACGTCCGCGCTGCTGGACACCGCGGCGGCGCGGTCCCTGCTGGACCGGCCGACCGCGCGAGCGGTGCTCGGCAGGTTCGGGCCGGACGAGGCGGAAGCCGAAGACGTCGGCCCCGACGACGTCGCCGACCTTCCGGCGGTTCCCAAACTGGGCAGCTTCGAGGTGATGAACCGCACGATCGACATCGCCCAGTCCGCGCTCGCGCGCCACACGCTGGCGGCCTACCCGCCCGACCTGCTGATCGAGGTGCCGCGTTCGACGTGCCGGGGCCTGGAATTTCACCGGGCGGTGGAGGTCATCGCCGCGGGCCGGGCGCTGGCCGATGAGGCCCTCGACGGTTTGGAAGCCGAGCCGGAGCAGGCCGCGCCGCCCGCGCTCGACGGCTGACCGGGTTCAGGCACCCAGGAAGCGCGCGACGGCCCGGGCTTCGCGGCGGCCCTGCTCGCGCCCGGCCCTGGCCGAATCGATGCGGCAGCGTGGATCCAGGGGGTTGGGGCCGAACGCCGCCAACGAGTCGGCGTCGGCGAACACCGCGAACGCCGTGCCGGCGAACGCCTCGATCTCGGCAGCCGGGCCCGCGCCGACCGCCGCCGGCGCGTCGGCGCCCGACGGCACCAGCACCACCGCGGCGGCGCAGTCGCCGGCCACCGGAAGGTTGACCGAGCTGGCCACCCCGCCGTCCATGTAGCGCCGCTCCCCGATCGTCACGGGCGGCCACGCCCCCGGCACGGCGCAGCTGGCCGCCACCGCATCGATGAGTTCCACACCCGACTCCCGGTCAAAGACCACCAGTTCGCCGGTGGCGACGTCGATCGCGGTGATCCGCAGCGCCCGCTCCGGCCAGTCGTGGGACGGCAGGCGCTGGGCGATCACCCGGCGCCGGATGGGCTCGGCCACCGTCTCGGTGGCCAACGCCACGGCCCCGATCCGCCGCATCTGCTGCCGGGTCTTGTCCAGGGCGTCGTCGTATGGTTCCGCCAGCGCGGTCAGGAAGACTTCGGTGATGTCGTCGATGTCGACGCCGGAATCGATCTCGGGCGACGATTCGGCGACCTGCCGGTCGTACAGCGCCTCGAGCGGGCGGCCGCTGCCGATCTGCGCGGCCACGGCCGAACCCGCCGATGTCCCCACCAGCACATCCGACTCCAGCAGCGCCCGGGCCGCCGCGGGCGCCTCGTCGGCGACTCCGCGCAAAAACCCTGTCTCCCAAGCGATTCCCGCTATTCCCCCACCCGCCAACACGAGCGCGCGTCTGGATGCCACGACCGGAGCCTAGATCAGCGCTGCGCCCACTGAACCTGCGCGTCCACGTCGGCTGGACGCAGCGGATGCGCCGGCGGGTCGGGCAACACCACGTCGCGGGTGATCTGCAGGCCGGCGTCGACGTGGACCAGCTCCCCGGGCTCCAGCAGGTTCCAGCGCGGATCGTTGTCCATCGGTTCGCTCGCGAAGATCACCGACGAGCGGGTGCAGAGGTGGTCCGACTGCGCGCGGATTCGGTGTGTGCGGAGGTCGAATTCGGGCGGGGCCGCCTGGTGCCGGTGGCGCCGGTCCAGGACGTACAGCTCGCGGGTGTCCGGGTAGCGCAGCGCCCACATGTCGGTGGCCGTGCTGAGCACGATGTTGACCGCGTAGATCGGCACGTTCGCCGCCAGCCACCGCATCGCGTCGACGAGGCCGGCGGTCTCGTCGCCGCCGCGGGCGCGGATCGAGCCGGTGATCAAGGCGAACACCCGCTCCGAATCGGTCTGGCCCAGGACGAGGTCGTCGGTGCCGAGCTCCCGCAGCCTGTCCTCGATGTCGTCCAGCCCCTCCAGCACCCCGTTGTGCGCGAAGATCCGGCCGTCCTGCAAAAAGGGGTGCGTGTTGCGCACCTCGCGCGACCCCGTCGTCGCGTAACGCACGTGGGCGACGAACGTCGTCCCGGTCAGCTCGTGCGCCTCCGTGGCGAACTGGGTGTCGTGCCAGGCCGCGATCGGCTCCTTGTCCACCTGGGGCCGGCCGTCCGCGTCGAAGACGCCCAGGCCGGTCCCGTCCGGGTTCCTCCGGCTCTGCGTGGAAAGACTGTCGGGGGCGGTCAGCAACCAAAACGTCGCGCTGCATACGTCGGTCCCCGCGTGCAAGCCAAACAGTCGGCACATGATTCCGACGGTACCGGGCGCGGGCCGCGGGCTTTCGCGGCGTTACCGCGCCAACCCGGGCGCGGCCCGCCCGGTGATCAGCGGCAGGTCGAAGAAGCTTTGAATACCGGCCGGTGCCACGCAGGTGGCGGGCACCGCGTTGACGCAGTGCGCGGCGGTGGCGACGATCCCGGGATTGCTCTGCAACCCCGCCTCCACGCTTTCCGGCTGCCACCCCTTGACCGTCACGAAAGTGTCCGGGTTGCCCCGGACCTCGATCTCGTAGCGTTCCCCGGCGGGGCCGAAAGACCAAGGCGGGTCGAGGTTTTCGGAACCCATCAGCCAGTTCACGGTGATCCGCACGACCACCGCGTCACCCACCAGCGCCTCCCAGTGGAAGCGGCGCCCGGCGACCTGGCCCGGCTCGATCGCCCCGATCGGCGAGTCGATCGGCGCGGTCGCCACAGCCACCTCCTGGGATGACCGGATCGGACCGGCGGCGAAGCCCAGCTGGTCGACGCAAAGCCGGACCGACTGGGTGAAGCCGCCGTCGAGCAGCTTTTGCATCGGCCCGGTCAGAGCGCTGTCGGGCGTACCGCCGAAGCCCATCACGTAGCGCAGTACATCCGGTGCGCCATAGGTGCGTAGGTCGGAAAACTCCTCGGCGCGAACGAAAGTCACGCCCGTCGACATCACCGACAGCAGCAGCGGGAACAGCTCGGTGGCCGCGCCGGGCCCTATCCCGGCGCCGTGCAACGTCGCGTTGCCGGCCTGCGCGGCGACTTCCAGTGGGGCGCCCTCCTTTTCGCTCGGGTAGAACCACCCGAGCGGGGTCACCACGTTCTTGCCCGAGCGCAGCAACGCCGCGACTTCCTCGACGCTGGGCAGCAAGGGGGCGTAGATCACCGCGTCGGCGTCCAGCGCGAGCACTTCGTCGATGCTGGTGGTCGCCGTGACGCCCAGCGGCGGCGTGCCGATGATCTCGCCGACGTCCTTGCCGGCCTTGGCATCCGAGTGCACCCAGCAGCCGGCGAGTTCGAGCTCGGGATGGTCCAGCACGCCCTTGATGGCGGCGGTGCCGACCGACCCGGTCGCCCACTGAACGACGCGCAGGCTCATGTACGCCCCTCACCTTCTCGCGAGCAGACAGAAAATCGCACGATCGGATGCGGAGCTATGCGATTATGCGTCTGGTCGCGCACGATAGTTGCCCCCTCAGTCGCGGGCCTCGACCACCCAATAGCCGTGCTCGGCGTATCGCGCCCGGATGGCTTTCTTGTCGTACTTGCCGACGCTGGTGCGCGGGATCTCGTCGACGAACGTCCACCGCTCGGGCAGCCACCACCGGGCCACCTTGTCCGCAAGGAACTTCCGCAAATCTTCGGCGCTCAACGACGAGTGCTTGGCGACGATGACCGCCAGCGGCCGTTCCTGCCACCGCTCGTCGGGCACCCCGACGACGGCGGCCTCCAGCACCTGGGGGTGCCCGACGAGGCAATTCTCCAGCTCGACCGACGAGATCCATTCCCCGCCGGACTTGATGACGTCCTTGGCGCGGTCGGTCAGGGTGACGAAGCCCCGCTCGTCGATGCGGCCGACGTCGCCGGTGCGCAACCAGCCGGAGTCGAACTTGGAGTCGTCATGCCCCAGGTAGTAGGAGCCGGCGATCCACGGGCCGCGGACCTCCACCTCGCCGACGGCCTCGCCGTCGTTGGGCAGCGGCACGCCCTCGTCGTCGACGATCCGCATCTCCACTCCGCCCACCGGCTGGCCCTGCGTCGCGCGGAACGCCCAGTGCTGGTCTTCGGGCGTTCCCGGCGGCGGCCACGCCATCGTGGCCATCGGCGACGTTTCGGTCATGCCCCAGAGCTGACGGATCTGGACGCCGTGCTTTTCCTCGAAGGTGCGCATCAGCGACACTGGAACGGCCGAGCCGCCGCAGACCACCAGGCGCAGCGACGACATGTCGTGCTCGGGGTCGTCCTCCAGGCGGTGCAGGACGTCGTTCCAGATGGTGGGAACCGCGCCGGCCACCGTGGGCCGCAGCTCCTCGACCATGCCGATCAGCGAGCGGGCGTCGAGGTGACAGTCGGGCAGCACCAGGTCGGCGCCGGCCAGCAGCGCCGCGTACGGCAGCCCCCACGCGTTGGCGTGGAACATCGGCACGACCGGCAGCACGCTGTCGACGGCGCCCACGCCGATGCCGTTGGTGGTGCACGCCGCCATGGCGTGCAGATAGCTCGAACGATGACTGTAGACAACGCCTTTCGGGTTGCCGGTGGTGCCGCTGGTGTAGCACATGGCGGCCGCGGACCGTTCGTCGACCTCCGGCCATTCGAAGTCGGGGGATTCGGCGGCAAGCAGCTCGGCGTAGCTCAGCACCGTTTTGCCGGATGCCTGCAGCGGCGTGGGGTCGCCGTGGCCGACCAGGATCACCGTCTCCACCGTCTTGAGTTCCCCGAGCACCGGGGCGAGCAGTTTGACCAGCGACGCGTCGACCAGCACCGCCCGGTCCTCGGCCTCGTTGGCCACGTAGGCGATCTGCTCGGGGAACAGGCGGATGTTGAGGGTGTGTAGGACGGCGCCCATCGACGGCACCGCGAGGTAGGCCGCCAGGTGTTCGGCGTTGTTCCACATGAACGTCGCGACACGCTGGTCCCCGGTAACGCCGAGGCGCCGCAACGCGTTTGCCAACTGCGCGGCCTGTTGGCCCAGCTCTTGGTGGGTGATGCGCCGGTAACCGTCGCCGGTGGCGGTGGTGACCGTGCGCGCTCCGTGGACGCCGCAGCCGTGCCGCATGATCGCGGCGATCGTCAACGGATAGTCCTGCATCGTGCTGTCCATCGAGGTACCGCCTCACTGTCTCGGCGCGACACCGCCACCTGTGCGGTCGGGCGAATGCTATCGCCGCACATGGCTGTGAGAAAACGGGTTCCCCCGACAATGTGCGTTTTAAGCGCGAGTTGTCGGGTTTGCCCGGCGATGCGTCAGGCCAGGGCCGGCTCGCAGGGCGGCAGCTCGGGCACGACCCACTCGGTCGGGGTCTCGCTCTCGTGCACCGACGTCTCGATGCCCAGCGCCACGATCGAGGCGACCGGCGCCACGGTGACGACGCCGGCGTAATCGGCTATGTAGAGGTATTTCGCGTCGGCGCTTTCGACCACGCACGACGGCTGGTCGGCGACGCCGAGGGTGCCGATGACGTCGTGCGTGAGCGTGCACAACACCGTGATGCCGTCGTCGCTGACCAGGTAGGCGCGGTCGCCGTCGCCGCTCAGCGTCAAGCCGGTCAGGATGCCGAGCTCGCCGATCTTGCGCGTGCCGGTGACCTTGGCGGTGCGCGTGTCGACGACGTCGATCACCGCGCCCAGCTCGGGAGCGCAGCTGGCCACGTACGCGAGCGCCCCGTTGGGGCTGAGCGCGACGTCGCGGATGGGCAGGCCGATCTCGACGGTGCCCAGCACGCGCGGCCGCGACGGCGCGCGCGTGTCGATGACGACCAGCTGGCCGCCGGTGGGCCCGTTCGTGGCGACGTACAACCGGCCCCCGTCCGAGCTGGCCCGCACGCATTCGGTGGTGGTTCCCGGCCGGTTCGCCCACGCCACCTCGGCCACGCGGCCGGTCCTGGCGTCCAGAACGGCGAGATCCGCACCGCCGGCGGCGTTGCGGCTCGCGTAGACGTGGTTCCCGTCGGGGCTCACGACCAGGTCGCTCAGGCTGTGCGCCAACGGATGGCTCGCGACGACGGTGTTGGTCGGCACGTCGATGACCCCGATCGAGTCGTACGCCGGGGTCACGGTGCTGACGTAGGCCCGGTTGGCGTCCCGGGCGGCCACGGCGACCGCGAAGGGCTCGGGCAGGACCGCGATGGTCTGCTCGACGCGGCAGGTGTCGGTGTCGATGACCGAGACGCTGTCGTCGGCGTAGTTGGTCACCATCAGCCGGGTGCCGTCGGCGCTGGCGGCGATGCCGCTGATCGGACCCCGGCGCACGGCGACCTGGACCACGATCGGGAACCCGGCCGCCGCTCCCAACTCGATGACCGCGTCGTCCCCGGCCCGGTTTCGGTGGTTCACTGCGAGCATGCTGGCACCGCCTTTGCTGTCTTCGTAGTGGTCCGGCGCGCTCGCTGGGCGCCGCGCGCCTTGCATGAACCGGACCCCACCGCCGTGGATGGCTGCTTGAAGTCAAATTTTACCGAGCGAATTTCGGGCAAAAAGAAATCGACATCGGCGCTGTCGGACACGTCACACCGGCCACTCGATGCACATTTAGAGATCTGTTATCGAGGGCGCCGGCGGCCAGTGGCGAGCGAATCCAATTTCGGGTATTACCAGTCTTTTCCGCGCCCCGGCTAACGGGCGCCTCGCCCGTCGCCGGCGCCGCTAAATAAGAGTCTCTTAGAATTCCGGCCAAAAGAGGTCAATGTCACATTTTGCGGATTCCCGCGCGTCCCATCGCGGAATAAATTGCTCACCGCACGCTAACTGAAGTGGGTCCGGGGCCGCGGCAGCGCCACGCCGTCGACGCTGATGTCGAGTTTCTCGTTGTAGAAGGCGACCAGGCCGGCGATCTGGCCGACCGCGGGCAGCGGGTAGTGGTAGGTCCACGCCAGGTCGGGGAACAAGGCGTCGCCTACCCGCACCGACCAGTAGCCCGACGTCACACCCTTGTATGGGCACAGCGTCTGGGTGGGGCTGGGTTCCAGGTGCTCGAACGCGATGTCGGTCGGGTCGATGTAATACCTTGTGGGCAAGCCTGTTTCGAACAGCAGCACCGGAGATCCGGTGTCGGCGAGGATGATTCCGTCGAGCTCGACGCGGACGTGGCGGTGGGAGCGCAGCGCGTCGACCCGCGAATACGGATTGCGGGGGTGACCGTAGATCGGCTCGTCCTCCTCGAACCACCGCAACGGGTCCCATTCGAAGCGAACGGTGCCCGCCACGGGACCGTCACCGGCGTCGAACACCCGCGCCGCCGAGGGGTGTGTCCGGCCGGCGCCGACCAGGGAGTGCAGCCGCGACGGCCCGAGCTGCACCTGCTGCGGGTGGTCCTCGTCGAGGAGGAACTCGGTGCGCACATCTTCCAGCGGGATGTAATACGCAGGGTAGTAAGGCAATTCCCACACGTAGCGGGCGGCGGTGGTGTCGAAAACCAGCTCGTCGCCGAGGTAGCCGCGGACGCGGCGCGGCGCGGGCTCGACGCGTCCGCGGGCGGCGGCCATTTCCGGGTAGTCGCGCCCGGCGGTCACGTCTGGTCCCTGGATGCCAGCCCGACCGGGGCGTTGGCGATCGCCCGGTGGATGGCGTCGGCGAGCGCCAACGCGCTCTCCTCGGTGAGTTCGAGGGCGACCCGCGCCGACGGGCCCAGGCCCGGGTTGATGACGTCGATGTTGACCGTGTGGCCGTACGGCGCGTGCACGGGGTGGTCGACGTACACGGTGGCGGCGCTGGCGCCGAACCACCCCGTCGCCCCCTTGCCGCTGCCGTCGATCCGCACGTGTTCGGTGAGGTAAGTGCACATGCCTTGGTGCGCCTAGCCTTTCAGGTGGGTCGCGAAAAACTCGTCGATGTGGCGCCAGCCGTCCACCGCCGCCTCGGGCCGGTAGGCCGGCCGGTCGACGGAGAAGAACGAGTGGCCCGCGCCCTCATAGGAGTGGAACTCGTGCGGCTTGCCGAATTTGGTCAGCTCGGCGTCCAGGGCGGCCACCGCGGGCGGTGCCGGGAAGCGGTCGTCGGCCCCGAACAGCCCCAGCATCGGGCAGCTCAGGTTGCCCGCCAGGTGCAGGATCGGCTGCATTGCCTTGGGCATGCCCTCGGGCAGGTCCTCGACGATGAACGCACCGTAGCAGTCCACCGCGGCGTCGAACGGCAGCGAGCATGCGGCCAGGCACGCGTGCCGGCCGCCCGAGCAGTGCCCGATGACCCCGAACTTCCCGTTCGCGCCGGGCAGCGACCGCAGGTGCTCGACCGCGCCCGCGACATCGCCCACCAGCCGCTCGTCGGGCACCCCGCCGGCGGCCCGCACCGTCGCCGCGGCGTCGTCGGGCGCGGCACCCGGGGCCTCGCGCGAAAACAGGTTGGGGGCCACCGCGTGATAGCCGCTGACGGCGAGCCGGCGGACGAATTCCTTGGTTTCCCGGTCGTAGCCGGGCATGTGGTGGATCCACACGATTCCGCCGCGCGATTCCTCGGCCAGCGGGCTCGCCCGGTAAGCCTCGATCTCGTCGCCGCCGTGGCCGGTGATGGTGACCGTTTCCGCGCGGACGGCGTCGGGACTGGGCGCGTTCATCGCTGCTCCTCTTGGCGGGGCACTCCGATGACACCAACGTAGCCCAACCGCGCGCGGCCAAGCCCCGCAGTACGGCGGCGGTCGTCAGCCCCGACGGGGATACCTCTAACTGGCCAATGGCGACCTGTTTGGTCATGGTGGTGGCGCCTGGATATCGGCCGTCCGTGCCGACGGCGTCGCCGTGGCTTTCGCCGCGATCGACGGGTTCGTCACCGGGATGGCCGTGAGCCCCAACGGCCGCCGCGTGTATGTCGCGTCCAATGCCCGCGGCGAGGAGGCCGGCGGCGGCACCGTCATGGTGATCGACACGGCGACCGCGGCCACCACCCGCGTCGCAGCAGGTGAGCTGCCGCGGCGGCGGAGCGTAAGCCCCGACAGGCAACGCGTGTACGCGACCGATTTCGCGAACGGGAGCGTGTGGGTTCTGGACACCCCGGACAACTCCGTCGTGACTACGGCAGGGCTGCGCCCACCCGGCGGCGGTGCATCTCACCCCGTAGCCGCACGGCGTGGCTGACGGTGACCGGAAGCTGATCGGTGCCGGTGAACCCGGCGTCCGGGGTGTAAGTCATCGGCCCGTACGCGCCGTAGGCGACGGTGCCGTGCCCGGGCTTGCGGAACGCCACCGGTGCAACGCCGTTGGTGGCGGTCAACAGTTGGCCCGGGGAGATGGTCAGGACCGTCCCGGTGCGGGTGGTCAGCTCCTTGAGCGGTGGCACCCACAGCGGGGGCGGGGTTTCGACCCGCGGGCCGCCACCATGAGCAACACCGTGCCCGTCGCCGGCCACGCACGCGACGCCGTCAGGCGAGTGGACGCCATGGAGCCGATTTTGGCGTGTCTAGCGACGCTTATCGCGCACTTTGTAGGTAGAAGGCCACGACTTTCGCGATTCGTCGCCGGTCAGCGGGGTCCCCATCCCCCCGACCTTGACGTTGTAGGCCTCCTTGCCGGGCCCGACCTCGCGGTTGGCGTGTTCCTGGGCCAGGTAGTACAGCTCGTCGATGGTGGCCTCGTCGTAGGCGACGAACGAGGTCTCCCGGGCGACGTCATCGATTCCCGCCAGCATCCGGTCGGGCAGCGCCCGCGACGCCAGCGCCGCCAGTCCCAGCAGCGAGAACGGGATGATCCAGTAGCCGGCGTACGACAACGGCGCGGTGTCCTGCAGGCCGGCGTTTGGGTCCACGAGCGGCGGGACCGCCGACGACACCGTCATGCCCGCGAACGCGACGACCCAGGCCCAGGACAGCACCCGGACGAGCCGGGCGAAAAGCTCCGTCCTGGCGATGTCATCGGGCTGTTCGGCGGCGGCGAAGTCCCGCGCGAATGGCCGACCGACCAGCGCGCCGACGAGCGCAACCAGCAGGATCCCGGCGTTGCTCAGCGGCAAGATCCACCGCTGGTCAAGAAAGTCGCCGAGCGCAAAGGTCACTATCGTCAGCACCAGAAACGCTGCGGCACTGCCGATTTGGAACGGTGTGCGCGCAGAGGCTCCGAGCGCCAACGCCGCGACGGCAATCGCCAGGGCGATCAACGCCGAGGCGGCGAACGGGACGTTACCGACCAGCGCCCAATAGACGATCCACGGCGCAAAACCAGACAGCATGCCCACGAGGGGTCAGTGTATGAGCGGCGGTTGCGGGCTCCGTCGGCGGCAAGCCCAAACCGGGATGCAGTGACGGCGTGACCGCCCAAGCCGAGAAAAGCTTTAGCCGACTCCGGAGTAGCACCATGTCGCGCCGGCCGCGGCCAGGACGGCGGGGATCAGCGGTCCGCCGACCATGAGAAGCGTTGTGGCGGTGAGCAACAGCCGACTTCTCCACCGATTTCGGACGGCGGACGGCGCGGCCAGACGTTCCGCCCGGGCGAGCACGTCGGTTCCGGTTGCTGCGACCGCACCAAGCGGCGCCCGGGCACCCAGCGACAACGCCAACAGCGCGTCGAGCAGCGTCTGCGGGCCGTGGCTACGCGCGGCGGCGTCATCGGCGGCCATCTCGAGCAACCGGGCGATCTGCCGAGCGCCTGTGCTGAACAGAGCCGACCAGGGAATCGCGGCCGCCAATGCGCGCGCGAAGGCCAGCACGAAGTGGTGGCGGCCGGCCAAATGGGCCCGCTCGTGCGCCAACACCGCTTGCAGGTGGCGATCGGTGAGCGCATCGAGGGCCGCGCTGGTGACGACGATGGTGTCCGGGCGTCCGGCCACGCAGTAGGCGGCGCGCTCGGGCGCATCCAGCACGACCGCGTCCACCCCGGGGATTCGCCGGCCGATCACGCGGGCCCTCTCGGCGTGCCCACGGCCACCCGCCGCTGCCCGCCCCAGCGATCTGGCCAGCCGCCAACCCAACAGGCCCAGCGCGCCGGTCACGCCGACGGCCAGCACGACCAGCCCCGCCTGGAGTACCGGCCCAGACTCGCCCTCGGCGAGCCGGCGCAGCGCCGCGAAACAGGCGGTGGCGAGCCGGCCCGGCCGACGCCAATTCCGGGTGATGGACACGACGAGGAACGCCGACGCAGTCACCCATGTCGCGACAACGCTGACCATGGCGGCCAGCCATGCGATGACCCCCAGCCGCGGCACGGTGCCCGCCCGCGTCAACCGCAGCAGCACCGACGGTGCCAGCGTCGCAACGGCGAAGCTGTAGATCAGCAGGCAGACCGCGACGCTCATCGCTCCCTTGAACCTTCGGAGAAGCGCAGCAAGCGCAGGGAATTAACGACCACGCTGATCGAGGAGATTCCCATCGCCGCCCCCGCGATGATCGGGTTGAGCAGGCCGGCCGCGGCCAACGGGATCGCCATGGCGTTGTAGCCAAACGCCCAGCCCAGGTTTTGCACGATGGTGCGGTAGATGCGGCGGGACAACGCGATCGCGGCGGGAACGCCCCCAAGGTCGGCCTGCATCAGGGTCAGGTCGCTCGATTCGATGGCGACGTCGGTTCCGGTGCCGATCGCGATGCCCAAGTCGGCTTGCACCAGGGCGGGTGCGTCGTTGATGCCGTCCCCGACCATCGCCACGACCTCGCCTGCGGCTTGCAGCGCGGCTACCTCGGCCTGCTTGTCGGCCGGCAGCACCTCAGCCAGCACCCGATCGATGCCCAGCCGGGCGGCAACCGCATCCGCGGTGCGGGCGTTGTCGCCGGTAATCATCGCTACCCGCAGGCCCATGCGGCGCAACCGCAGGACGACGGCGGCCGCGTCGGGTTTGACCGTGTCGGCCACCGCGAGCAGGCCGCGCACCCGGCCGGCCCAGCCCGCGAACACCGCGGTGTTGCCGCACTCCTCCAGCCGCTGCGCCTCGCTGGCCAGGTCGGCGGGCATCGCCCATCCCGCGTCGAGAAACAGCACGCGCCGGCCCACCATGACGGTGAGGTCGTCGACCGTCGCGCGCACGCCCTGGCCCGGGAGCGCCGCAAAGTCGCGCACCGGCCTGGGCGCGCCGAATCTGGCCCGGGCGGCCGCCGAGATGGCCACCCCGATCGGATGCTCGCTGTCGGCTTCCGCGGCGCCGGCCGCGCGCAAGACATCGTCACGGTCGGCCTCCGCAGTGGCCAGCACCTCGGCCACCGACATCTCGCCAAGCGTGAGTGTGCCGGTCTTGTCGAAGAGCACCGTGCTGATGGCGCGGGTACGTTCCAGCGCCTCCACTCCCTTGATCAAGATGCCCATGCGGGCGCCGCGGCCCGTACCGACCATGAGCGCCATGGGGGTTGCCAATCCGAGCGCACAGGGGCACGCCACGATCAATACGGCGACCGCGGCAATCAGCCCGGCCACCGGGTCGTGCCCGAGCAGCCACCAGCCTGTGAAGGTCAGCGCGGCAATGCCGATGACGGTGGGCACGAACACCGCGGAAATCCGGTCGGCCAGCCGCTGGGCATGACCCCGGCCCGCCTGCGCCGCCGAGACGAGCGACACGATCTGGGCGAGTGCGGTGGCCGACCCGACCGCCGTGGCCGCGATGGTGAGCACGCCGCTGGTGTTCACCGTGGCCCCGGTCACCGGTGATCCCACCGCTTTTTCCACCGGTACCGACTCTCCGGTCAGCATCGACTCGTCCACGGCGCTGGCGCCGTCGATGACCTCGCCATCGGTGGGCACTTTTTCGCCCGGCCGCACTCGCATCAGGTCGCCGACCCGCACCTGCTCGACCGGGATCATGGCCTCCGTCCCGTCACGCAACACGCGGGCCTGCTTGGCGCCCAGTTCCAGCAGTGCGCGAATCGCTTTGCCGGCCCGCCGTTTTGCCCGCGCCTCGAAGTAGCGGCCCAGCACCAAAAAAGCGATGATCAGCGCGGCGCTTTCGAAATACATGTCGCCGCCGAAGAACAGCAGCCGAACGCTCGAAAAGATGTACGCCGCAAGGGTGCCCATCGCGATCAGGGTGTCCATGTTCGCGGTGAGGTGCCGAGCGCGGCGCGCGGCCTCGCGCAGGAAGGGCCAGCCGACGTAGAACTGCACGGGTGTGGTGAGAACGAATTCGGCCCAGTGCGCCCACGGTTGCGTGCGCAGCGTTCCGGAGAACATCGCCAGATAGCCGACCGCCAGTGCGAGTGGCCAGCCCACGATCAACCGGCGCAGCCACGCTCGTTCGACCGCGGCCTCCTCACGGCGCGCGTCGGGCGGTGTGGCCGTTTCGGTTGGATTCAGCCGGTAGCCGATCTGTTCGACCGCGGCGCACAGCGCTGCCGAGTCGGCCGGTTCGTTGTCGAGCACCACCCGGGCGCCCGATGTGGCGTAGTTGACGTATGCGGATCGGACTCCAGGTTGTCTACCCAGGATCCGTTCCACGCGCGCCGCGCACGACCCGCAGGTCATCCCCTCGACCGTAAAGTCGAGGCTCGCGGGGGCGGTCGTGGTTTGTGTCACGGCGTCAGCCATCCGTACGGACCGTGTAACCCTGGCCCTCAATCGCGGCCACCAGGGCGTCGCGACCGATCAGGGCGTCGTCGAAGTCCACCGTCACTCGCTTGGCCGCTATGTCGACAACGGCCGCGCGGACGCCACCGAGCGGGTTGAGCGCCCCTTCGATGGCCGTCTGGCACGCGGAGCACGAGATTTCTGGCACCGAGACGACCGCTACGCTCACCGCGAGAACCTCCGATCCCATGACACCCTCCCAGTGTTATCCTTCCAGTGCACTGGAAGGTCAAGGAGGGCCGCGTGAAGATCGGCGAGCTGGCGAAGCTCTCCAACACCAGCACCAAGACCATCCGCTTCTACGAGGATTCGGGCCTGCTACCCGCGCCGGCGCGAAGCGCGTCCGGTTATCGCGACTACGGGCCCGAGATCGTGGACCGGCTCCTGTTCATCCACCGGGGTCAAGCGGCTGGGCTGACGTTGCAGAAGGTGCGCCAAATCCTCGCGATCCACGATCGCGGCGAGGCGCCCTGTGGGCACGTTCGACAGGTCCTGAACAGCCGCCTCGACCAAGTCCGCGCGCAGATCGCCGAGCTCGTCGCCCTGGAAGGCCACCTGCAAGGCCTTCTCGACCGCGCGTCGCGAGGCGCGCCCACCGAACACGACCACTCCACGGTCTGCTGGATTTTGGAAACCGATCCGGACGGGCCCGCCGCCCAGGTCACTCAACGCCGCGATTAGACCGCACCACGCCGGGGCGAGCCCCGAGATGCCCTCGGCGCGTTTGGCGCCCGTCCGCCACTTGCTCGGTCACCGAGCACCGATGCGAGGACTACATGACGTCCTACGTACATAGATAGTACAAATCAGACGAGAAGGTTACATACGCCCTCGCCGCAGCATGACGGCCACAGCCGCCCATCCGTTGGCGAGCATCGAATCAGTCGGTTGCGCCGGCCGCCGAGCACAGACGCCGACACTGTGATGCCACTCTGCTCGGCGCATCACATTCGAAACCGTCACCGAGCCAACGTAATTTGATCACGTTCATGCTCACCTAACCGCCCGCCCGGTCCGGCAGCGATAACCCCGTGTCCGCTGACGTGTCCCTGGACGGGTCGCACGGCGAGCGGAAGTGCGCTGTTGCCCGATGCGCGACTGCCAGGTGCAGCCTGCGGTGGCACACGTTCCGCCGAACGTCCCGCGGCGCCGGACAAGGATCGCCCGTGTCCGGCCGCGGGATCTCTGCTGTGGTTGTGCGCCTAGGCCGTTACGGTCGCGGCGCGCTCGGAGGCGGAGAGGTCGGTGTCGACGACGGCGACTGTCCAGGACCCATCGGCCCCATCGGTCCCATGCCACCGGGACCCATCATGCCGCCCATTCCGTCCATTCCTCCCATTTTCCCGCCGGGTCCGCCCATCTCGCAGCGCATCACCTGTGGTTGGCTGTGATGTCCCCATCCGGAGCTGAGGAAAAATCCCGAGAAAAAGACGGCCCCGACGACGAAGACGATCCCGGCGATGATTCCCACCACCGCCGCGACCTGGGTGAGGCGGCCGGGTCGGTTCCGGTCTGCTATGACGGTGCTGGATTCGCCTGTGGCTTGTGGTGTTTCGGTCATGTGTACCTCCCGGTTCGCTGGATTACATTACGAGGCTCTGGGAAAGCCGTTCCGCCCTTGACGTTCGGCGGTCAGTCGCTGGATATCTCCGGAATGGTCGCGGACTTCGACACGGCCAATCCTTTCTGCTCACCTGCGCTGCGGTAGACGCCCCAATCGATCACGCCGTCAACGACGATGTACTGTCTACGTACCCACATAGTAGATGATGGTCCCAGAAATTGCACACGCACTCACCATGACCGTGACACCTCACCGCACGCCGGCCTCCGCGCAGCCCACAGACGGTCGCCGCAGCAGCACCTGCGCGGCGATCACACTCCGGCGCCCCCTGATGCTGGGTACGGTTGCGGCCGCGGTGCAGGGATGCGTCTACGGCGCTCTGTCCGGTGGGATCGGTAACCAACAAGGTCGGATGCGCCGAGGCGGTGCCCGCGTCCGCCCACCATCGCGAGCATCGCGGCCGCAACCGTACCCAGCATCAGGGGGCGCCGGAGTGTGATCGCCGCGCAGGTGCTGCTGCGTCGACGTC
>NZ_LZIS01000129.1 GCF_001667015.1 Mycobacterium sp. E3198
GCCCGCATGGCCCGACTCGATGCGCCCGATCCCGGCGAGCAGGTTCCAGCTGACGCCGCAGCCCGGGGCGGCGACGGCCATCTTCTGTTCGGCGCTGCGGTAGGCCGCCAGGGCGATCGACGGAATGCCCAGCGCGCCAGGCGCATTCACGATCATCGGGGGCGGCGGCGCGGACGGGGCGGCCTCGGCGATGTGGAAGGCGGTGGGCGTGCGATCGGCGGCGATGACGACCGGCCCGGAGGTGTCGGGGACGCTCGGCGACACGGCGGCGACCGGGTAAATGGCGGCGCGCACCGGCGCGGCCTGGCCGTGGCCGGGGGTGACCTTCGGGTGAACTTCGGGGCCCGAGCCGCCGACGGCGCCGGCGAACACCAGCGGGGCGATCACGGCGACGCCGAACGCCGGCGTCTTGCTCACGCGAAGTTTTGTGATGCGAAGTGCTCGCTGTCGCACGGCCGCGGCGGCCGGGCGTGGACTCCAGCGTCCCCCAATGCGCACTCGACCGTCCTAAAAGGTCGGGAAACTACTGCTTAGCTTCGTGAACCAGATCACAATACATAACCCCCGTGACGGGAGTGGCGCAATGGCGGAATTGAGAATTAGCGGGATTTCTTAGCGATCCGCTCCCAATCCTGGCTCGCCGTTGCGGCCTCCCCGTCCGCGTCTTCCGGCAGTAACCGGGTCAGCATAGAGCGGAGGTCTTCGAGCTCGTGGCGCAGGTACTCGCGCGTCACGACCTCGCCCACGGCCAGCCGCAGCGCCGCCAGTTCGCGGGCCAGGTACTCGGTGTCGGCCTTGGTCTGCGCGGCCCGGCGCCGATCCTCCTCGAGCGCCACCCGGTCGCGGTTCTCCTGGCGGTTCTGGGCCAGCAGGATCAGCGGCGCCGCATACGCGGCCTGCGTGGAGAAGGCCAGATTGAGCAGGATGAACGGGTACGGGTCCCAGCGCAGCGCGGCCGCGAACACGTTCAGCAGGATCCAAACCACCACGATGATCGTCTGGATCAGCAGGTAGCGGCCGGTGCCGAAGAAACGCGCGATGGACTCGGTGATCTGCCCGACGGCCTCGGGGTCGAGGCGCGGGGAGTACCTGCGGGAGGTCCGCGGGGTGTAGAGCCGTCGTGTTGCCGTGGATCTGCTCACCCGGCTCCTCCCAGTCGTCGTTCGATCCGGCCGGTGGTGTCCAGCTGCTGCACATCCACGCGCCAGTCGTGCGGTAGCAGGTGGTCGAGGAGGTCGTCCACGGTGACCGCTCCCAGCAGATGGTTCTGGTCGTCGAGCACCGGCCCGCACACCAGGTTGTAGGCGGCGAGATAGCGGGTGACCGAGCCCAGCGGCGTCTCGGGCGTCAGGGTGAGCAGGTCGCTGTCGACGATCCCGCCGACCAGTTCGGCCGGCGCTTCGCGTAGCAGCCGCTGCAACGGGACGCAGCCCAGGTAGCGCCCGGTGGGGGTGGCCGTCGGCGGGCGCGCCACGAACACCATCGACGCCAGGGCGGCGGTCAGGTCGGGGTCGCGAACCCGGGCCAGCGCCTCGGCCACCGACGTGTCCGGCGTCAGCACCACCGGGTCCGACGTCATCAGGCCGCCCGCGGTGTCGGGCGAGTGGGTCAGCAGCCGGCGCACCGGTTCGGACTCGTCGGGGTCCATCCGGGTCAGCAGCATCTCGGCGTCGGTCGGGTTCAGCACGCCGAGCAGGTCGGCGGCGTCGTCGGGATCCATCTCCTCGAGCACGTCGGCCGATCGATCGGTGCCGAGCTGCGAGAGCACGTCGGCCTGATCCAACTCGGGCAGCTCCTGCAGGACGTCGGCCAGCCGATCGTCGTCGAGCGCCTTGAGCACCTCGTAGCGCCGCTTGGGCGGCAGCCCGCGGATGACGTCGGCGACGTCGACGGCCCGGCGCCCCTCGAACTGGGCGAGCAGCTGGGCCACCCCCTGATCCGGCAGAGCCAGCGCCGACGGGGTCAGGCCCTGCACGTTCTGCCAGTCCACCACGTGGACGGGGCCGCGCCGTCGCAGCCTTCGCTGGCTGCGGACGGCCACCCGGGTGACCAGCCAGTCCCGGGTGCGGGTCTGTTCGATGCCAAGGTCGGTGATCACCACGTCGAGCCCGGCCAGCTCGGGCAGCTCCGGGTCGTTGACCTTGACCGGGGTGTCGAGGATCTGGCCCATCGCGAGCACCTCGCCGGGGCGCTGCTGGAAGTGGCGCAGCGACACGTTGCCGGTGTTGAGCGTCACCGCGTTGGGCTCGATCGCGGCGACCCGGAGCATCGGAATGAAAATGCTGCGGCGCGTGGCCAAGTCGACGATCAGGCCCAGGACGCGGGGCTGCTGGCGGACGATGCTGATGCTGATCACGACGTCACGGACCCGGCCGAAGTTCTCGCCGAGAGGACCCAACACCAGCATCCGCGGCAGCCGCGCGACGTACACCCTGTTGACCGGTCCCATGCAGGAGAGCCTATTCAGCCGGCCGGCGGATCGCTGGCGGGCCGTGCGCGAGTCGCGCTAATGCGAGTGGATGCTGAACATCGCGATGATCAAGAACACCACCAGGGTGCCGACCCCGATCACGATGCCGGTGATCGCCAGGCCGTAGCCCTCCTGGCGGGTCTGCTTGATCTGATTCAGCGCGACCGCGCCCAGCACAATGGCCACGACCGAGCCGATGACGCAGCAGAAGAAGCCGGTGAACGACGCGATGAGCGAGGCGATCGCCAGACCGTTGGTGCCTGGTTGAACGCCGTAGTCCGGGCCTCCCGGGTAGCCGCCGGGGTAGCCCGGATAGGCGGGCGGCCGATTAGCCTCGTCACCGTGGCCAGCGCCGGGTGCTGCCATGGCGTTCAACCTAGCCCATGGGCCGCCGCAGGCCCGGGATGAAAGGATGGCCGAGGCGGAGGAGAATGAGCAGCGATGACTAGTCCTTTCCAGCCCGGGCAGGTTCCCGGCGCCACGCCCGGCGGCGCGGCGGCCGCTCGGCGCGGCGTGCCCTCGCTCCCGACCCCGCCCAAGGGCTGGCCGGTCGGGTCCTACCCGACGTACGCGGAGGCGCAGCGCGCCGTCGACTACCTGTCGGACCAGCAGTTTCCGGTGCAGCAGGTGACCATCGTGGGCGTCGACCTCATGCAGGTCGAACGGGTCACCGGCCGGCTGTCGTGGCCGAAGGTGCTCGGCGGCGGCGTCATCAGCGGGGCCTGGCTCGGCCTGTTCATCGGCCTGGTGCTCGGCTTCTTCAGCCCCAACCCCTGGGCCGCGCTGGTCACCGGCCTGGTCGCCGGGGTGTTCTTCGGCCTGATCACCTCCGCGGTCCCCTACGCAATGGCTCGGGGCACACGAGATTTCAGCTCGACCATGCAGTTGGTGGCCGGCCGCTACGACGTGCTCTGCGATCCGCAAAACGCCGAGAAGGCGCGGGATCTGTTGGCGCGCCTGGCGATCTGAATTGGTGGACAGCCGTCGTGGGCGCGCACGCCGCCTAGGCGCGTTCGCCCTGGCGACGCTCGCCACCGCTTCGGTGCTGTCGGCCTGCGGGTCGACCGGGGGCGGGCTGGTGATCAGCTTCTACACGCCGGCCACCGACGCGGCGACGTTCACCGCGGTCGCGCAGGCATGCACGGGGCAGCTCGGGTTCACGATCCGGCACGTGAGCTTGCCCAGGGGACCGGGGGAGCAGCGGGTGCAGCTGGCGCGGCGGCTGAGCGCGCACGACCGCGGGCTGGACGTGATGGCGCTCGACGTGGTGTGGACCGCCGAGTTCGCCGAGGCCGGTTGGGCGTTGCCGCTGTCCGCCGACCCGGGGGGGCGGGCCGAGACCGACGCGACCGTCGACACCCTCCCTGGACCGCTCGCGACGGCCCGCTGGAAGCACGAGTTGTACGGCGCGCCAGTGACGACCAATACCCAACTGCTTTGGTACCGGCCGGATTTGGTGAAGCAGCCACCGATGACCTGGGACGCCGTGGTGGCCGAGGCCGCCCGGTTGCACGCCGCGGGCCAGCCCAGCTGGATTGCCGTGCAGGCCAACGAGGGCGAGGGCCTGGTGGTGTGGTTCAACACGCTGCTGGTCAGCGCGGGAGGCCAGGTGCTCTCCGACGACGGCACGCGGGTCACGCTGACCGACACGCCCGCGCACCGGGCCGCCACCGTCGCCGCGCTGCGGGTCCTCAAATCGGTGGCGACCGCACCCGGGGCCGACCCGTCGATCAGCCGGACCGACGAGGGCACCGCGCGGCTGGCGGTGGAGCAGGGCAAGGCCGCGCTCGAGGTGAACTGGCCCTACGTGCTGGCGTCGCTGCTCGAGAACGCGGTGAAGGGCGGAGTGCCCTTCCTGCCGCTGAACCGGGACCCGGCGTTGGCCGGCAGCGTCAACGACGTCGGCACGTTCGTGCCCGACGACGAGCAATTCCGCATCGCGTATGAGGCCAGCCAGAAGGTGTTCGGTTTCGCGCCCTATCCCCGGGTGGCGCCGGGCCGGCCGGCCAAGGTGACGATCGGCGGGCTGAACCTGGCCGTGTCCAGCACCACCCGCCACCGCGCCGAGGCGTTCGAGGCCGTGCGCTGCCTGCGCAGCCTGGCCAGCCAGAAGTACGTGTCGATCCAGGGCGGCCTGCCCGCCGTGCGCACGTCGCTGTATTCCGATTCGCAGTTTCAGGCCAAGTACCCGATGTACACCGTGATCCGCGAGCAGCTCACCGACGCCGCCGTGCGTCCGGCGACACCGGTGTATCAGTCGTTGTCGCTGCGGCTGTCGACGGTGCTGAGCCCGATCGGCCAGATCGACCCGGAGCGCACGGCCGATGAGCTCACCGCGCAGGCGCAGCGGGCGATCGACGGCAAGGGCTTGTTGCCGTGACCGAACGGCGGCTTGGGCTGATGCTGGTCGCGCCGGCGGCGATCCTGATGCTGGCCGTGACGGCGTACCCGGTCGGTTACGCGGTGTGGCTCAGCCTGCAGCGCAACAACCTCGCCACCCCGCATGACACGGCGTTCATCGGGTTGGGTAACTATCAAACGATTTTGACAGACCGGTACTGGTGGACCGCGCTGGCGGTGACGCTGGGCATCACGGTGGTGTCGGTGTCGATCGAGTTCGTGCTGGGCCTGGCGCTGGCGCTGGTGATGCACCGCACGCTCGTCGGCAGGGGACTGGTGCGCACCGCGGTGCTCATCCCGTACGGCATCGTCACCGTCGTCGCGTCGTACAGCTGGTACTACGCCTGGACGCCGGGCACCGGCTACCTGGCCAACCTGCTGCCGCACGGCAGCGCGCCTCTGACGCAACAGATCCCGTCGTTGGGCATCGTCGTGGTGGCCGAGGTCTGGAAGACCACGCCGTTCATGTCGCTGCTGCTGCTGGCCGGGCTTGCGCTGGTGCCCGAGGACCTGCTGAGCGCCGCGCAGGTCGACGGGGCCGGCGGGTGGCGGCGGCTGACCCGGGTCATCCTGCCGATCATCAAGCCGGCGGTGGTGGTCGCGCTGCTGTTCCGTACGCTGGACGCCTTCCGTATCTTCGACAACATCTACGTGCTGACCGGCGGCGCGAACAACACCGACTCGGTGTCAATCCTGGGCTACGACAACTTGTTCAAGGGCTTCAACGTGGGGCTGGGCTCGGCGATCAGCGTGCTGATCTTCTGTTGCGTGGGCATCATCGCGCTCGTCTACATCAAGGTGTTCGGCGCGGCGGCTCCAGGCGGTATCGATGGCCGCTGAAGTGGGCGCGCGGCGTGCCCCGCTGTGGGCGGTGATCGACGCGCTGGTCGTGCTGTACGCGCTCGTTCCGGTGCTGTGGATCCTGTCGCTGTCGCTCAAGCCGTCGTCAACGGTCAAGGACGGCAAGCTGATTCCATCGTCGGTGACCCTGGACAACTACCGGGGCATCTTTCGCGGTGAGTTTTTCGCCTCCGCGCTGATCAACTCCATCGGGATCGGCTTGATCACCACCGCGGTCGCGGTGGTGCTCGGTGCGATGGCGGCCTACGCCGTTGCGCGGCTGCACTTTCCGGGTAAGCGGACGCTGATCGGTGCGACGCTGCTGATCACCATGTTCCCGGCGATCTCGCTGGTCACCCCGTTGTTCAACATCGAACGCGCGGTGGGCCTGTTCGACACCTGGCTTGGGCTGATCCTGCCCTACATCACTTTCGCGCTGCCCCTTGCCATTTACACGCTGTCGGCCTTCTTCCGGGAGATTCCCTGGGATCTGGAGAAGGCCGCGAAGATGGACGGCGCCACGCCGGCTCAGGCCTTCCGCAAGGTGATCGTGCCGCTGGCGGCGCCGGGTTTGGTGACCGCGGCGATCCTGGTGTTCATCTTCGCCTGGAACGACCTGCTGCTGGCGCTGTCGCTGACCGCCACCGAGGCGGCGATCACCGCCCCGGTGGCGATCGCGAACTTCAGCGGCAGTTCGCAGTTCGAGGAACCGACCGGATCGATCGCGGCGGGTGCCGTCGTGATTACCGTCCCGATCATCGTTTTTGTTCTAATTTTCCAACGACGGATTGTCGCCGGGTTGACCTCTGGCGCCGTGAAGGGATAGCGCGATGGCCGAGATCGTGTTGGAGCACGTGAACAAGAGCTACGCCGACGGCGCCACGGCGGTGCGGGACCTGAGCATCACCATCGCCGACGGCGAGTTCCTCATCCTGGTCGGGCCTTCCGGCTGCGGCAAGACGACGACGCTGAACATGATTGCCGGGCTTGAGGGCATCTCGTCGGGCGAGCTGCGAATCGACGGCGTGCGGATGAACGAGAAGGCGCCCAAGGACCGCGACATCGCCATGGTGTTCCAGTCCTACGCGCTGTACCCGCACATGACCGTCCGGCAGAACATCGCCTTCCCGCTGACCCTAGCGAAGATGAAAAAGGCCGAGATCGCGCAGAAGGTGGAGGAGACCGCCAAAACCCTTGACCTGACCGAACTTCTGGACCGCAAGCCGTCCCAGCTGTCGGGTGGGCAACGGCAGCGGGTGGCCATGGGCCGCGCGATCGTGCGCCATCCCAAGGCGTTCCTGATGGACGAGCCGCTGTCCAACCTGGACGCCAAGCTGCGCGTGCAGATGCGCGGCGAGATCGCCCGGCTGCAGCGCAGATTGGGCACCACCACCGTCTACGTCACCCACGACCAGACCGAGGCCATGACGCTGGGAGATCGCGTGGTGGTGATGCACGGCGGGGTCGCGCAGCAGATCGGCACGCCCGACGAGCTTTACGAGCGGCCCGCGAACCTGTTCGTCGCGGGCTTCATCGGCTCGCCCGCGATGAACTTCTTCCCCGCGAACATGACGCCGACCGGCCTGACGCTGTCCTTCGGCGAGGTGATGCTGGCGCCGGAGGTCCGGGAGGTGATCGCGCGGCACCCGCGGCCGGACAACGTCATCGTCGGGGTGCGCCCCGAGCACCTGGCCGACGCCGCCCTGATCGACGGCTACCAGCGCATCAGGGCGCTGACCTTCGAGGTGAAGGTCGACCTGGTCGAATCGCTGGGCGCCGACAAGTACGTGTACTTCACCACCGCGGGTCCGGCCGTGCACGCGGCCCAGTTGGACGAGCTGGACGCCCAGGGTGAAATGCACGAAAATCAGTTTGTAGCAAGGGTTTCCGCGGAGTCGAAGGCGACCGTCGGCCAGTCGATCGAGTTGGCCCTCGACACGACCAAGGTGGCCGTCTTCGACGCCGACACCGGGGCCAACCTGACGATCGTCGCCGCCGAGTGATCACGGATCTGGTGCGCGCGCACCTGCGCGACCACTTCCCCGGTGTCGAGCCCGATTCGGCGAGCGTGACTTTCCTGGGCACCGAGCCGATCGAGGTGCTGCGGTTTCGTGGTGGCGGGCTGGTGCATTACGTGTCGCTGGGGTGCTCGCGCCATCCGATGACCGACCCGACGGACATGGTCGCCGACACCGAGCGCGGCCCGCGCGCCGAGGTCGTCCTGCGCCTGCGGGATCCCGGCCCCGCCACCGGCCTCGCCCGCAGCCTGGCGGTGCTGGCCGCGACCCCGGCCGTCGACGGCGTGGTGCTGGTCCCCGACGCCCTGATCGACCTCGGCTCGCCGCTGTGGGCATGGCCGTCGGGGCGGGTGCCGTTCACCGCGGTGTTGCTGGGCCACAGCGACATCGGCGACCTGCCGCTGGACCCGCCCCGCGACCCGGTGCAATTCCTGTCGGCGACCCCGATCACCGCGACCGAGGCCGCCTGGGTGCGGCTCAAGGGCGCCGAGGCGATGCGGCAGGCGTGGCTGGGCGACGGTGTCGACGTGTTGGACCCGAAACGCCCTGCCGCGCAGCCGGGTTGATTTCGATCGCGAGGGGAAGGCGCCCCTAGAGCCAGTTGTTGCGGCGGAATTGGAAGTACAGCACCAGGCAGGCGACGGCCATGCCGGCCATCACGCCCGGATAGCCCCAGGTCCAGTTCAGCTCGGGCATGAAGTGGAAGTTCATTCCGTAGATGGCAGCGACCGCGGTGGGCAATGCCGCAATACCGGCCCAGGCCGCCATCTTGCGCATGTCGTTGTTCTGCTGCATGCCCACGCGCGCCAGGGCCGCCTGGATCAGTGAGTTGAGCATGTCGTCATAGCTGGCGATGTGGTCCGCGGCCTCGGACTGGTGGTCGGCGACGTCGCGCAGGTAGCGGCGCACCTCCTTGGAGATCAGGTCCTTGTTCTCCACCTGCATCCGGTGGAATGCGCCCGACAGCGGGCTGACGCAACGGCGCAGCTCGACGACCTCGCGCTTGAGCAGGTAGATCGGTTCGACGTCGAGCTTGCGGCCCGGGGCGAACGCCACTTCCTCGATGGCGTCGATGTCCGATTCGACCAGGGCGCTCACCTGAAGGTAATGGTCGACGATGTTGTCGGCGATGGCGTGCATCACCGCGAACGGTCCCAGGCGCGCCTGCTCGGGATCAGCCTCCAGGCCCTTGCGCACCTCGGACAGCCCGCCGTGTTCGCCGTGGCGGACGGTGACCACGAAATCCTTGCCGACGAAGACCATGATCTCGCCGGTCTCTACGATCTGGCGGGCCGCCGCCACCGATTCGTGCGGGACGTAATTGACGGTCTTCAGGACAAAGAACACCGTGTCGTCGTAGCGCTCCAGCTTGGGCCGCTGGTGTGCGCACACGGCGTCCTCGACGGCCAGCGCGTGCAGCCCGAAGACATCCGCCACCTCCTCCATCTCGGCCAGGCCCGGCTCACGCAGGCCGACCCAGACGAACGCCTCCTGCCCGATCAGTTCGAGCTGGCGCACCCGGTCGAGCGCGGCGGCGTAGGTGAACTTCCCCGCAAGCCGGTGGCCGGCCGCGTAGACCGCGCAGTCGACCAGGGTCTCGTTGGGCCGGTGCTCGACGGGTTGGGCCGGCGGCTCGTGCGGCTCGCGGGCGAGCGGTCGCAGCACCTCGGGCAAGGCGTCAGGTCCGGGAAACACGTTCACCTCCGATCACCACGCAGGTCCGCCAAGCGGTGCTCAATGCTACGCGTCCTGGCGAAACGCGACGTGAAGACTCCGCGGGGGCCGTGGACCGGAGGTTCCGCGCCGTGGGCGGTGCGCTAGTTTCGAGCACGACACCAAATCCTGAACTTCTCCATAAGGAGCCAACCGAAGTGAGCGCAAGTCCTGTCAAGGTCGCCGTCACCGGCGCCGCCGGCCAGATCGGCTACAGCCTGTTGTTCCGCCTGGCGAGCGGCGCGCTGCTGGGGCCCGACCGCCCGATCGAGCTGCGGCTGCTGGAGATCGAGCCCGCGCTCAAGGCGCTCGAGGGTGTCGTGATGGAGCTCGACGACTGCGCCTTCCCGCTGCTGGCCGGCGTCGAGATCGGCGCGGACCCGAACAAGATCTTCGACGGCGTGAACCTGGCCCTGCTCGTCGGCGCCCGCCCGCGCGGCCCGGGCATGGAGCGCGGCGACCTGCTGGAGGCCAACGGCGCGATCTTCACCGCGCAGGGCAAGGCGCTGAACTCGGTCGCGGCCGACGACGTGCGCATCGGTGTGACGGGCAACCCGGCCAACACCAACGCGCTGATCGCGATGAGCAATGCGCCCGACATCCCGCCGGAGCGGTTCTCCGCGCTCACCCGCCTCGACCACAACCGGGCGATCACGCAGCTGGCCCGCAAGACCGGCGCCGCCGTCACCGACATCAAGAAGATGACGATCTGGGGCAACCACTCGGCCACCCAGTACCCCGACATCTTCCACGCCGAGGTCAAAGGCAAGAACGCCGCCGAGGTCGTGGGCGACCAGGCGTGGATCGAGAACGACTTCATCCCGACCGTCGCCAAGCGCGGCGCGGCGATCATCGACGCCCGCGGCGCCTCGTCGGCCGCGTCGGCCGCGTCGGCGACCATCGACGCCGCCCGCGACTGGCTACTCGGCAGCCCGGAGGGCAACTGGGTGTCGATGGCGGTCCTCTCCGACGGCTCCTACGGCGTGCCCGAGGGCCTGATCTCGTCGTTCCCGGTGACCACGAAGGGCGGCGACTGGTCGATCGTGCAGGGGCTGGAGATCGACGAGTTCTCCCGCGGCCGCATCGACAAGTCGACGGCGGAGCTGGCCGACGAGCGCAGCGCGGTGACCGAGCTCGGGCTCATCTGAACCGATCGAGAGGAAATTAGGCCTACTAATGGGTAGCCCTTACCCTGAGGCGATGCCGGAAATCGCGCAACCCCAGCTCGCCATCGGAGACGACGAGATCTTCGATGCGCATGTAGGAGGGAAGCTTTCGGTAGCGCTGAGCGCGCCGCTGGACACCCAACGCGCGTTGTCGATCGCCTACACCCCGGGGGTGGCGCAGGTCAGCCGTGCGATCGCGGCGGACCGCACCCTGGCAGCCCGCTACACCTGGTCGAACCGGCTGGTGGCCGTCGTCAGCGACGGCAGCGCGGTGCTGGGCCTGGGCGACATCGGTCCCGAGGCGTCGCTGCCGGTGATGGAGGGCAAGTGCGCGCTGTTCCAGGCCTACGGCGGGCTGAACGCGATCCCGATCGTGCTGGACACCAAGGATCCCGACGAGATCGTCGAGACGCTGGTGCGGCTGCGGCCGACGTTCGGCGCCGTCAACCTCGAGGACATCTCCGCGCCGCGGTGCTTCGAGATCGAGCGGCGGGTCATCGAGGCGCTGGACTGCCCGGTGATGCACGACGACCAGCACGGCACCGCGATCGTCGTGCTGGCCGCGTTGATGGGCGCCAGCAAGCTGCTCGGCCGCGACATGTCCTCGCTGCGCGCGGTGGTCTCCGGCGCCGGCGCGGCGGGCGTGGCGTGCACGAATCTGCTTCTGACGATGGGTGTTTCGGACATCACCGTGCTCGACTCGCGCGGCATCCTGCACACCGGCCGCGACGACATGAACAGCGTGAAGGTCGATCTCGCGCGGCGCACCAACCCCGACGCCCTCACCGGCGGCCTCGTCGAGGCGCTCGAGGGCGCCGACGTCTTCCTCGGACTGTCGGGGGGCGTGGTGCCCGAGGAACTGATCGCCACGATGGCGCCCGGTGGGATCGTGTTCGCGCTGTCGAACCCGGACCCGGAAATCCACCCCGAGGTGGCCGCCAGGTACGCGGCGGTGGTGGCCACCGGCCGCAGCGACTACCCCAACCAGATCAACAACGTGCTCGCGTTCCCGGGGGTGTTCCGCGGCGCGCTGGACGCCGGGGCCCGCCGGATCACCGAGAAGATGATGGTGGCCGCGGCCGAGGCGATCTTCTCCGTCGTCAGCGACGACCTCGCGATCGACCGGATCGTCCCGAGCCCGCTGGACTCGCGCGTCCGGGAGGCCGTCGCCGCCGCCGCCGCGATCGCCGCCGACACGTCCGTGTGATCAGGCTCGCTGCGCTGCTGCTGGCCGCGCTGCTGGCGGTGGCGGGCTGTGGCGAGCGCCGCCCCGCACCGGAATTGGTGGTGGGGTCGCGGGACGACGCGTTGTCGAAGCTGCTCGCCGGCGTCTACGTGGCGGCGTTGCGGTCCTACGGTTTCGCGGCCCGCCCCGACACCGACGCCGACCCGATGGCCAAGCTGGACTCCGGCGCGTTCACCGTCGTCCCCGCGTTCACCGGCCAGACGTTGCAGCGGCTGCAGCCCGGCGCGGTGGCGATGTCCGACGCGCAGGTCTACCGCGCGATGATCGCGGCGCTGCCCGAGGGCGTCCTGGCCGGCGACTACACCACCGCGGCCGACGACAAGCCGGTCTTGCTGGTCACGCGGGCCACCGCCAAGGCCTGGGGTGGGCACGACCTCACCGCGGAGCTGAGCGCCCTGCCCCGGCACTGCGACGGGCTGACGCTCGGGGCCGTCGACGGGTTTTCCGCGCCAGCCTCCGTGGGTTCCTGCCGGCTGCCCGCGCCGCTCCAATTCCCTTCGGAGAACGCACTTTTCGCGGCGGTGCAGGACGGTCGGCCGACCGCGGGATGGACGACGACCGCCGACCCCGCCAGCCCCACCGGCCTGGTCGCGCTGGCCGACGGCAAACCCGCGCTGGTGCGGGCCGAGAACGTGGTGCCGCTGTATCGGCGCAACGCGCTGAGCGATCGGCAGCTGCTGGCCATCAACGAGGTGGCCGGCGTGCTGGACACCGCGGCCCTGGCCGACATGCGCCGGCAGGTGGCCGGCGGCGCCGACCCGCAGGCGGTGGCCGGTGGCTGGCTGGCCGAACACCCGCTGGGCCGCTGAGCCGGCTTGCTCGACGATCGAGCCTGCGCTCAGCGCGTGCTCGGGCCATGATCGGGCGCGCTGAGCGCAGTCTCGGCGGTGAGGGCGTCAGACCTTGGGCATCAACCGGCCCATGACGGGCCCGAACAGCTGCTGGTAGTAGGGGCCGGCCACCCGCACCATCAGGTCCAGGACCTTGGCGTCGTTGCCGACGAGCACCCGGGCCTTCTTCTTGCGGACCGCGTCCAGGATGACCTGGGCGGCCTTGTGCGGGCTGGTCGTCGCAAGCCGCTTGTCGAACAGCTTGGCCAGTTCCGCGGGATCGAGCCCCTCGGCGGCGGTGGCATTGCGGGCGATCGCGGTCTTGATGCCGCCGGGATGCACCGTGGTCACCGCGACGGGGTGGCGGGCCAGGATCATTTCCTGGCGCAGCGCCTCGGTGAAGCCCCGGACCGCGAACTTCGCCGAGTTGTAGGCCGCCTGCCCCGGCACCGAGAACAGCCCGAACACGCTCGAGATGTTGATGACGTGGCCGTCCCCGGAGGCGATAACGTGTGGAAGGAACGCCTTGGTGCCGTTCACGACGCCCCAGAAGTCGACGTCCATCACCCGTTCGATGTCCTTGAACTGGCTGACCTCGATGTCGCCGGTGAACGCGATGCCGGCGTTGTTGTAGATCTGGTTGACCTTGCCGAAGTGCTCGGCCACCGCGTCGGCGTAGGCGAGGAAGGCCTCGCGCTCGGTGACGTCGAGCCGGTCCGCCTTGACCGGCGCTCCGATCGCCTTCAGCTGCTCCTCGGTCTGCGCCAGGCCCTCGGTGTCGACGTCGCTGATCGCCACCTTGGCCCCGGACCGGGCCAGCTCGACGGCCAGCGCCTGCCCGATGCCCGAACCGGCCCCGGTAACCACGGCGACCTTGCCGGCGAACCCCTTCATGAGCACTCTCCTGTCCGTTGATCTTCGTCGAGGCTAGCCGGTACCCGCGGTCCGGCCATCGCAGGGCCGTTCAGCGCGGAGGGGGACTGGGAACTTCAGGATGCCGCCGTGGTGGACACCTTCCTGGATGGCCGGGACCGTGGTTAGGACGTCGACGACTGCATCGATCGTGTCGCCTCGGCGGGGGCTCGCGTTTCAGGGCTGGTTCATCAACGCGCCGTATTGCCCACACGATTGGTTCATGCCGGGGAACCGCCGCCCATGACGCGGCCAATCGTGCCATTTCTTCGTGGCGTGTCGCCCCGAGCGGCCGAAAGACGGCTACGCCGCTGACTTTTGGCTCTGGCGGCTCGACTTTGTGCGATGGCCCGGAGGGAAGCTCAAAATCCAGCCGTAGCCACGGGGGATCTGGGATAGGGTCAGCCAAACTGGCGACGCTCGATCAACCTCTGACGGCGAAGGGGTGATGCTCAAAGTGGCCGACGACCCGCGCGCCGACATTGTCTCTCGCCAGTACGAGCGATGGCGCTACCCCGAACCGATTCTGGACCTGGAAGCGTGGACGGCCAACAACTGGCAGTGGTTCGATCCCGTCCACGCGCACCGGATGTTGTGGCCCGACCGGGAATTCAAGCCCGATCTCGATATTCTGATCGCCGGATGCGGCACCAATCAGGCGGCGATCTTCGCCTACACGAATCCCGCGGCGAAGGTCGTCGCGGTCGACGTGAGTCAGCCGTCGCTGGATCATCAGCAGTACCTGAAGGACACGCACCGGCTGTCGAACCTGGAGCTGCATCGCCTTCCGATCGAAGAGCTGCCCACCCTCGGACTCGACTTCGACCTCGTCGTCTCGACCGGTGTGCTGATGGTCATGGCGGATCCGCTGGCCGGCATGAAGGCACTCGCGCACTGCGTGCGGCCCGACGGCGTCGTCGGCGTGATGCTGTACGCCAAGTACGGCCGCACCGGCGTCTACATGCTGCAATCGGCCTTTCACGACATGGGGCTGGGCCAGGACGACGCCTCGGTCCAGATAGTCAAGGACACCATTGCGGCACTGCCGCCGGATCACCCCGTCCGCAGCTACCTCCCGCTGGCTCCGGATCTGCAGTTCGACACCGGTCTGGTGGACACGTTCCTGCATGGCCGCGACCGTAGTTACACGGTCGATGAGTGCATCGAGCTCGTCACCTCGGCCGGGCTGGTGTTCCAGGACTGGTTTTTCAAGGCGCCGTACTACCCGCACGACATGTTCGCCCCGCCCAACGGGTTTTATCCGGCCGTGAACGCGTTGCCCGAGGCCAAGGTGTGGTCGGTGATGGAACGCATCGCGACGGCGAACGGCTGCCACTTCTTCATGGCCTGCCGTCCCGAGCGGCCGAAAGAGTCTTATGTGATTGACTTTTCGACGCCGAATTGCCTCGATTACGTGCCGATGATGCGCATGCGTTGCGGTCTGTCCGGCGCTGAACTCTTCCGCAACGACTGGCGCCTGGGCCTCAACTCCGCTCAATTGCCGTTCGTGCAGCACGTCGACCGCCGTCGCACGATTCGCGAAATCGCCGCGTGCGTGGCGCAGGGCCCGGCGGCGCGCCGCGGCGATGCGACCGACGTGGAGAACTTCGCCCGCAAGCTGTTTCAGGCGCTGTGGCGTCTCGATTTCCTGGCAATGGGGCTGCCGCCGGTGACGCCACAGTGACCGACGATCCGCGCGCGGATGTTGTTTCTCGCCAGTACGAGCGGTGGAGGTACCCGCGACCCATCCAGGACCTCGAGGCCTGGGTCGTCAACAACTGGCAGTGGTTCGATCCCGTGTACGCGCACCGGATGTTGTGGCCCGACCGGGAATACAAGCCCGATCTCGATATTCTGATCGCCGGATGCGGCACCAATCAGGCGGCGATCTTCGCCTACAACAATCCCGCCGCGAGGGTGGTGGCCGTCGACATCAGTCAGCCGTCGCTGGACCATGAGCAATATCTGAAGGACAAGCACGGGCTGTGGAACCTGGAGCTGCACCTGCTCCCGATCGAAGAGACGCCCACCCTGAACCTCGACTTCGACCTGGTCGTGTCGACCGGCGTCCTGCATCACCTGGCGGACCCCTTGGCCGGCATGACCGCGCTCGCCCGCTGCCTGCGACCGGACGGCGCGGTGGCGATGATGCTGTACGCGCGGTACGGCCGAATCGGGGTCGAAATCATGGAATCGGTCTTTCGCGACATGGGATTGCGCCAAGACGATGCGTCGGTCCGGACGGTCAAAGAGGCCATGTCCGTGCTCTCGCCGGATCACCCGCTGAAAAGCTACCTGAGCGTGGCGAACGATCTGGAGTCGTCGGATGCCGCCCTCGTCGATACGTTCCTGCACGGTCGGGAGCGCAGCTATACCGTCGACGAGTGCATCGATCTGGTGACCTCGGCCGGGCTGGTGTTTCAGGGCTGGCTCCTCAAGGCGCCGTACTACGCGCACGAACTGCTCGCGCCGCCGAGCGCGTTCTATCCGGCCGTGAACGCGTTGCCCGAGGCCAAGATCTGGTCGGTGATGGAACGCATCCAAACGCTCAACGCGTGCCATTTCTTCATGGCCTGCCGTCCCGAGCGGCCGAAAGAGTCCTACGCCATTGACTTTTCGACCGAAGCTTCCCTCGACTATGTCCCGATGATGCGCATGCGCTGCGGTCTGGCCGGTAACGAGCTCTACCGGCCGGACTGGCGCGCGCCACTCAACGCGGCGCAACTCCCCTTTGTGCAGCTGATCGACGGCCGTCGCACGATCCGGGAGATCGTCGCGTCCGTCGCGCAGGGTCCGGGGTCGCGGCGCGGCGACACGGCCGACGTCGAGAAGTTCGCCCGCAAGCTGTTCCAGGGGTTGTGGCGCCTCGATTTCCTTGAAATGGGCCTGAATTTGGGCTAGCGCCGCTGTTCGGCGCCCACGGGTCTACCAGGGCTTAGGCGCGCGGGCTAACCGCCGAGCGTGCGCAAAATGCCGGCCAGCGCGGCGTGTCGTTGGACAAACACGCACGCTCGCGGAGAGAGGGGGCGGGCGGGCTCAGCCGAACGCCGTGTCGAGGATCTCCTGCTGCTCGACGGCGTGCACCTTCGACGAACCCGACGACGGGGCCGACATCGCCCGGCGCGAGATCCGCTTGAGCCCGGTCAGCTTGTCGGGCAACAGTTCTGGCAACTCCAGCCCGAAGCGCGGCCAGGCGCCCTGGTTGGCGGGCTCCTCTTGGACCCAGAAGAACTGCTCGACGGACGGGTAGCGGTCCAGCGTCTCGTTGAGCCGTCGCTTGGGCAGCGGCGCGAGCTGTTCGATGCGCACGATCGCGACGTCGTCGCGGTTGTCCTTGGCCTTGCGCGCCGCCAGCTCGTAGTAGATCTTGCCGCTGGTCAACAGGATCCGACGGACCTTGCTGCGGTCGCCGATGCCGTCCTCGTAGGTGGGCTCCTCCAGCACCGAGCGGAACTTGATCTCGGTGAAGTCCTTGATGTCGCTGACGGCGGCCTTGTTGCGCAGCATCGACTTCGGCGTGAACACGATGAGCGGGCGCTGGATGCCGTCGAGGGCGTGGCGGCGCAACAGGTGGAAGTAGTTGGACGGCGTCGAGGGCATCGCGATCGTCATCGAACCCTCCGCCCACAGCTGCAGGAAGCGTTCGATGCGGCCGGAGGTGTGGTCGGGGCCCTGCCCTTCGTGGCCGTGCGGGAGCAGCAGCACCACGTTGGACAGCTGGCCCCACTTGGCCTCACCGGAGCTGATGAACTCGTCGATGATCGACTGCGCGCCGTTGACGAAGTCGCCGAACTGCGCCTCCCACAACACGAGCGCGTCCGGGTTGCCCACGGTGTAGCCGTACTCGAAGCCGACGGCTGCGTACTCCGACAGCGGCGAGTCGTAGACAAGGAACTTGCCGCCGGTGGGGGTGCCGTCGGGGTTGGTCGCCAGCAGCCGCAGCGGCGTGAACTCCTCGCCGGTGTTGCGGTCGATGACCACCGAGTGCCGCTGGGAGAAGGTGCCGCGCCGGGTGTCCTGCCCGGACAGGCGCACCAACTTGCCCTCGGAGACCAGCGAACCCAGCGCCAACAGCTCGCCGAACGCCCAGTCGATCTTGCCCTCGTAGGCCATCTCGCGGCGCTTTTCCAGCACCGGCTGGACGCGCGGGTGCGCGGTGAACCCGTCGGGCACCGCCAGGAACGCGTCGCCGATGCGGGCCAGCAGCGACTTGTCCACCGCGGTGGCCAGCCCCGCGGGCACGGGCTGGTCCGCCTCCACCGACTCGCTGGGCTGCACGCCGTGCTTCTCCAGGTCGCGGACCTCGTTGAACACCCGCTCCAGCTGGCCCTGGTAGTCGCGCAGCGCGTCCTCGGCCTCCTTGAGCGAGATGTCGCCGCGGCCGATCAGGGCTTCGGTGTAGCTCTTGCGGGCGCCGCGCTTGGTGTCGACGACGTCGTACATGTACGGGTTGGTCATCGACGGGTCGTCGCCCTCGTTGTGTCCGCGCCGGCGGTAGCACAGCATGTCGATGACGACGTCCTTGTGGAACTCCTGGCGGAAATCCACGGCCAGGCGCGCGACCCACTCACAGGCCTCCGGGTCGTCGCCGTTGACGTGAAAGATCGGCGCCCCAATCATTTTCGCGACGTCCGTGCAGTACTCGCTGGACCGGGAGAACTCCGGGGCGGTGGTGAACCCGATCTGGTTGTTGACGATGATGTGGATGGTGCCGCCGACGCGGTAGCCGGGCAGGTTCGTCAGGTTCAGCGTTTCGGCGACCACACCCTGGCCGGCGAACGCGGCATCGCCGTGCATCATCATCGGCACCACGGAGAAGGCTTTCTCGTCGCCGTCGTCCTCGGAGCCGTGATCCAGCAGGTCCTGCTTGGCCCGCACCAGGCCCTCGAGTACGGGGTCCACGGCCTCCAGGTGCGACGGGTTGGCGGTCAGCGACACCTGAATGTCGTTGTCGCCGAACATCTGTAGGTACACGCCGGTGGCGCCCAGGTGGTATTTGACGTCCCCGGAGCCGTGCGCCTGCGACGGGTTCAGGTTGCCCTCGAACTCGGAAAAGATCTGTGAGTACGGCTTGCCCACGATGTTGGCCAGCACGTTGAGCCGACCGCGGTGCGGCATCCCGACGACCACCTCGTCGAGGCCGTGCTCGGCGCACTGGTCGATGGCCGCGTCCATCATCGGGATGACGCTTTCGGCGCCCTCCAGCGAGAACCGCTTCTGCCCAACGTATTTGGTCTGCAGGAAGGTCTCGAAGGCCTCGGCGGCGTTGAGCTTGCTCAGGATGTACTTCTGCTGGGCGACGGTCGGTTTGACGTGCTTGGTCTCGACCCGCTCCTGTAGCCACGCCTGTTGTTCGGGCTCGAGGATGTGGGTGTACTCGACGCCGATGTGGCGGCAGTAGGCGTCCCGCAGCAGGCCGAGAACGTCGCGCAGCTTTTTGTATTCGCGACCGGCGAAACCGTTGACCTTGAACACCCGGTCGAGATCCCACAGCGTCAGGCCGTGGTTGAGGATTTCGAGGTCGGGGTGGCTCCGGAACCGGTTCGAATCCAATCGCAGCGGGTCGATGTCGGCCATCAGGTGACCGCGGTTGCGATACGCCGCGATGAGCTCCATCACCCGGGCGTTCTTGTCGACGATCGAGTCCGGGTTGTCGGTGCTCCAGCGCACCGGCAGATACGGGTTGCCCAGCTCGCGGAAGATCTCGTCCCAGAAGGCATCCGAGAGCAGCGTTTCGTGGATCGTGCGCAAGAAGTCACCGGATTCCGCGCCCTGAATGATGCGGTGGTCGTAGGTCGACGTGAGGGTGATCAGCTTGCCGATGCCCAGCTCGGCGATGCGCTCCTCGCTGGCGCCCTGAAATTCGGCGGGGTATTCCATCGCGCCCACACCGATGATGGCGCCCTGACCGGCCATCAGCCGCGGCACCGAGTGCACGGTGCCGATGGTGCCGGGGTTGGTCAGCGAAATCGTCACGCCGGCAAAGTCTTCGGCGGTCAGTTTGCCGTCCCGGGCGCGGCGGACGATGTCCTCGTAGGCCGAGACGAATTCCGCGAAGCGCAATTCCTCGCAGCGCTTGATGCCGGCCACCACCAGGGAGCGCTTGCCGTCCTTGCCCTGCAGGTCGATGGCCAGGCCCAGATTGGTGTGGGCCGGGGTGACCGACGTCGGCTTGCCGTCGAGCTCGGCGTAGTGCCGGTTCATGTTCGGGAACTGCTTGACCGCCTGCACCAGCGCGTAGCCCAGGATGTGGGTGAAGGAGATCTTGCCGCCGCGGGTGCGCTTGAGCTGGTTGTTGATGACGATCCGGTTGTCGATCATGAGCTTGGCCGGAATCGCTCGGACGCTGGTCGCCGTCGGCACGTCCAGCGAGGCCGACATGTTCTTGACGACGGCCGCGGCGGCGCCGCGCAGGACCTGCACCTCGTCGCCGTCCGCGGGTGGTGGGGTGGGAGCTGCGGTGGCCGGGGGAGCGGCGGCCCCTTTAACGGGAGCCGCGGGAGCCGCGGGAGCTGTGGGCGCCGCCGGGGCGGGGGCCGCGGCGCCGTTGCCGCCGGTGGGCTGCGCCGGCGCCGGCGCGGCGGGCTTGGGCTCCGCGGCGGGGGCCTGTGCTTCGGCGGCCTGCCCGTCACCCGTGTCGGCGGTGGCGTCGGGGTTGTAGTCGACCAGGAATTCGTGCCAGCTCGGGTCGACCGAAGAGGGGTCGTCGCGGAACTTGCGGTACATCTCCTCGACCAGCCATTCGTTTTGCCCGAATGGCGATATGTTGCTCACGGCCGCTGTTCGCCTCAATTCTTTTCCTCTGCAAGCGCTTTCCTCGCGCCTGCGACTCTCCCGCGCCCCTGATGGTGGGGCACCTCACACCCGCGCCGGTCCCGGGACGTTGCCGCCCCAATAAAGGCTAACCTTTTGCCGGCGATCCGCGAGTGCGACCGGTGAGCGAACCGCTAGCCGGCCTCGTGGACCGGGGGCAACAGTCGTAACGTGCTGGGCCAACGGGCGGGGGCGGGCCCGAACGCGTGGCGGGCGTTGGTGACGATCTTTTTGCCCACCATCCGGTTGCCGGCGCCGCCGATCACGGCGCCGATGCCGACCGGCAGCGCCTTGCCGAACATCAGCGCGCCCTTGCGGACCGTGTACCGCTTGACGAAGTACTTCAGCATCCGCGTGTTCAACCGGCCCAGCGTCGGCAGCGGCAGCGACGCCATGCCCTCGGCCAGCCAACCGCCCTGGGTGCGGCCGGGGCCGATCAACTCGCCGATCGCGCGCTGGCTGTCGTCTCCGACCAGGACGGCCAGCACCAGGGCGCGGCGGCGTTCCCGGTGGTCGGCCGGGATGTTGTAGACCGCGGCCTTCGCCAGCACGAACAGGGCGGTGGCCTCGACGAAGAACACGGTTTCCCCGGCACCCGCCGACACCGCCGCCACCGTCCCGACCCCGGGGAACGTCGCGGCCGACCCGACTGCGGCGCCGCTGGCCGTCAACGCGGCCAGGTAGCGCTTTTCCAGCTTCGCGTCGATTTCGGTGGGGCTGGCGCCTGGGTGCGTCCGGCGCAGCCTCGTGACGTAGGCCTGCGCCGCGGGGCCGTGGATGCGCGTGCTGCGCTCGATGACCTGCGCCAATGCGCGCGCCGATGCTTTGGGCCGACCGCCGTCGGCCGGCGTGGGGTCCAGCTTTGACATATGTGCAGCTCTGTTCCGTCGGGCTCGCATACTGCCTCTCCTGGCCTTCCCCGCCGCATGGCGTCCTTTTCCAGGCTAACCCCCCGTTGCCGAAACGTTGGGTCGGTCAGCAAGCCCGCGGTGTCGGCCGATTGCCGCATCGGGATAATGCGGGCAGGGTGAGGTTCGGGCAGTTCGTGTCCAGGGGAGGCCGCATGACCAGGGCGACGTCGGGTCGCGCCGACTTCGTGACGCTGTGGAACTCGGCGACGGCGTCGAATCCGCGGGGCACCGGGAACCCCTGGAACGCGCTCTGGGCGATGATGGTCGGCTTCTTCATGATCATGGTCGACTCGACCATCGTCGTCATCGCCAACCCGACCATCAAGGCCGACCTGCACACCGGGTACGCCACCGTGGTCTGGGTGACCAGCGCCTACCTGCTGGGATACGGGGTGGTGCTGCTGGTGGCCGGGCGGCTCGGCGATCGGTTCGGCACCAAGAACCTTTACCTGATCGGGCTGGCGGTGTTCACCGCCGCGTCGATGTGGTGCGGGTTGTCGGGCAGCGCCGCCATGCTGATCGCGGCCCGCGTGGTCCAGGGCGTGGGGGCCGGGGTGCTCACCCCGCAGACCCTGTCGACGATCACCAGGATCTTCCCGCCGGAGCGGCGTGGGGTGGCGGTGAGCCTGTGGGGCTCCACCGCCGGCGTGGCCACCCTGGTCGGCCCGCTGGTCGGCGGCGCGCTGGTCGACGGGCTGGGCTGGCAGTGGATCTTCTTCGTCAACGTCCCCATCGGCGTCGCCGGGCTGGCGCTGGCGGTGTGGGGCGTTCCCGCGCTCCCGACCCAGGCGCACCGGTTCGACCTGGTCGGTGTCGCGCTGTCCGGGCTGGGCATGTTCCTGATCGTGTTCGGCCTGCAGCAGGGCCAGGCCGGCCACTGGCAGCCGTGGATCTGGGCGATGATCGTCGCCGGCGTCGGATTCATGTCGGTGTTCGTCTACTGGCAGGCCATCAACACCCGGGAGCCGCTGATCCCGCTGCAGGTCTTCGCCGACCGCGACTTCACCGTGTGCAACGCCGGGGTCGCCATCACCTCGTTCGCGACGACGGCGTTGATGCTGCCGCTGCCGTTCTTCCTGCAGGCCGGCTGCGGGCTGTCGCCCACACGCTCGGCCCTGGTGATCGCGCCGATGGCCGTCATGGGCGGTGTGCTGGCGCCGTTCGCGGGGGTGCTCGTCGACCGGTACCACCCGCGCCCGGTGCTCGGTTTCGGCTTCTCGATGATGGCGATCGGGCTGACCTGGCTTTCGTTCGAGATGTCCCCGTCGACGCCGATCTGGCGGCTGCTGCTGCCGTTCGCGGTGATCGGCGTCGGGAGCGCGTTCGTGTGGGCGCCGCTGACGGCCACCGCGACGCGCAACCTGCCCGACGACCTGGCCGGGACGGGCTCCGCCGTGTACAACTCGGTGCGCCAGCTGGGGGCGGTGCTCGGCAGCGCGGGCATGGCCGCGTTCATGACGTGGCGGATCGGCGCCGAGCTGCCGTCGGCCGCGCCGGTCGGCGACGACACCGCTTCCGCGCAACTGCCCGAGTTCCTGCGCGCCCCGTTTTCCGCCGCGATGGCGCAGTCGGTGCTGCTGCCCGCGTTCATCGCGCTGTTCGGCATCATCGCCGCGCTGTTCCTGCTCGGGTTCGCCCGCCCGGCCGGCGGCGCCGAGGCCGACGAGGGCGACGTCGTCGGCGACGACTATGACGACGACGAGTACGTCGAATTCATCCTGCTCCGCGAACCGGACGCTGGCCCCGCGCCGACCGGCCTCGCCCGCAATGGTTCTCGTGGCGCTCGGATCGAGGGCGGGCAGCCGCCGCGCCCGATGGTGGCACCGGGACACCGCTACCGCCCCGATCCGGACGAGCCGCCCGTCGGCTACGGCCGGCACTCGCCGGCCGGCTAGTCCCGCGTCAGCGCGAGGAACGCGCCCAGGTCGATCAAGCCCGCGGGTGTGCCGGGGAGATACTCGGTGAGCGACTGCGAGCGGACGATCACCGCGGCGTACTGCGCCCGGCTGACGGCCACGTTGAGCCGGTTCCGGTTGAGCAGGAACGCGATTCCGCGCGGCGCCACGTCGACCGACGACGCCGTCATCGATACGAACACCACCGGCGCCTGCCCGCCCTGAAATTTGTCGACGGTGCCGACCCGCACGGCGCCGAGCCCGGCGGACTCCAGCCGTCGGCGAATCAGCGTCACCTGCGCGTTGTACGGGGCCAGCACCAGCACGTCGGGGGTGGTCAACTTTCGGGAGCGGCGCTCGTCGGTCCACGACCGGCCGAGGATCTCGCCGATCTGCGCGACGAGGGCGTCCGCCTCCTCGGGGCTCTCGGTCGAATTACCCTGGTGGGCAACCGTTTTTACGTGCACACCGGGCTGGTAGCCGTCGAGACTACGGTTGGCGGCGCACTCGTGGGAATGCAGCCTGCCCTCGTAGCACAGCGCGGACACGGCGGCGCAGACCGCCGGGTGCATGCGGTAGGAGCGGTCCAGGAAGTAGCCGCGTTCGTCGGGCAGGGTGCGCCCGCCGTCCACCAGCCAGTCGAGCGCCGACGTGTCGACCGGTTCGGGGTGCGTTCCCTGGCTGACCTGGGGCAGCTGCTGGGGGTCGCCGAGCAGCAGCAGGTTGGCGGCCGCCGGTGCCACCGCGATGGTATTGGCCAGGCAGAACTGGCCCGCCTCGTCGATCACCAGCAGGTCCAGCGCGCCCGGCGGCACCCGGGTGGCGTTGGCGAAATCCCATGCGGTGCCGCCGATCACGCAGCCCCGGGTGCCGGTGACGAACGCCGCGTACTCGTTGGACTCGATCTCCTGCCAGCGGGGCGCGTCGTGGCCGGCGGGCTTCTTTGCGACCCGCGCCGGATCCAGGCCCGCGTCGATCACGCAGTCCAACAGGTTCTCCACCGTGGCGTGGGATTGCGCCACCACGCCGATGCGCCAGCCATGGCCGGTGACCAATCGTTCGATGACGCGCGCTGCGGTGTGGGTCTTGCCGGTGCCCGGCGGCCCGTGCACCGCCAGGTACGACGAGTCCAGATCCAGGACGGCGGCGGTGATGTCGGCGACGGTGTCGGTGCCGCGGGGCAGTGGGTTGACGCTGCGGGTGCGGGGCGCGCGGCGCAGCAGGATGTCGGCCACCGCGCTGCGCGGTAGACGCGGCAGCCCGGCGGCCACCGCTGCGGCGGTCGTCTCGATCGACTCCCGCAGTGCCGTCGTGGGGATCGGCGGGCCGGGGGTAAGGGCGAACGGCAGCTGGTGAAAGGTGTTGCCGTCGTTGCCGACGCGCTCCACGATGGTGACCTTCGTGGGCACCGCCGGGTCGTCGACCGCGACGACTTCGGCGCGGCCGGCCGCGCGCCGGTCCGGGTTGTTCGTCATGCCCGGTGGGGCCGGGGGCTCGTAGAGCGCAAAGACACCTTTCATCAGGTCACCGCGCGCCAGCTGTCCCCTGAGTTGCACCTGACGCCGCGGCTTGCGCGCGCGGGGCGGGATGTGCCAGTCGGCGTCGACCGACGCCGACTCGGCGAGGAAGACGTCGGTGTTGTCGGACCATTCCTCCACGGGAAAGTTCAGCCGGTCGAAATGGGCCCACCAGAACGGCTTGTCCTCGCGCCGGTGGTAGCCGCGGGCTGCCGACACCAGGGCCACCGCCGTCTGCTCGGCCGTACGGTTGCCGACTCCCGCGTCCCCGGCGAACGTCGACAACGTCACCGCCACCTGGTCGCGGTCGTCGACGGTGTTGCCCTCCGGAACCGGTTGGGCGCCAATCGGTACGACGCCGGACTCGTACGCCCGCAGCATCAGCCAGTTGCGTAGCTCGCGGGTCGAGCGGCAATCGTAGTGGTTGTATTCCTCGATTTCCTTGAGCACGGATGCGGCGTCGTCGTGTTCGCCGGCGGCGCGCAGGTCACAGTAGCGGGCGTAGGAGGTGATCGATTCGGCCGCCGTGGTGACGTCACCGGCGCGCAGCTGCGCCCCCATGTAGAGCGGTTCGAGCGCCTTGAGGCTGAACGACTCCGCCCCGACGCGAATGCTCTTGCGCACCAGGGGATACAGGTCGACGAGCGTGCCGCTGCGCAGCAGCTCGTCCACCTCGTCCTCGCCGACGCCGTACCGCCCGGCGAGCTTGAGGAGAGCCGTCTTTTCGTAGGGCGCGTAGTGGTAGATGTGCATGTTGGGCCGGCGCTTGCGGCGCTTTTTGACCATCGCCAGAAAATCGATGAGCGCCTTGCGTTCGTCCATCCGGTCGTGCGCCCACAGCGCGTGAAAGTTTCCCGTGGCGTCCAGGATGCCGAACAGATACTCGAGGCCCCACTCGTGGGCATCGGCCGTCCACAGCGGGTCGCCCTCGAAGTCGAAGAACAGGTCGCCGGGATCCGGTTCGGGCAGCAGGGTCAGCGGATGGGGGTCGACGAGCTCGAATTGCGGCATTCCGGTGTCGCGTTGGCGCAGTTGCAGTTTGGCCTGCGCTGTCAGCTTGTTCAGCGCCGGGGGCGCCAGGTCGGGCACCGGGCCGGCATGGTCGGCCAGGGCTGCGATCGTGGTGATGCCGGCGCCGATGAGCTTGTCCCGCTGGGCGATTCGCATGCCGGCGACCAGCAGCAAGTCATCGTTGGCGCGCAGCTGTTCGGTGCACAACGGGCAGCGAAAGCAGGCGGCCACGCCGTCGTCGTCCCAGCGCACCGGCGTGCCCGCCTCGTGGTGCTCGTCGAGCAGTCGCTGCAAATGCGCGCGCTGCGAACGGTATACGGGAATCAGGTCACCGACCCGGTAGCGCACGACGGTGCCGTCGCCCAGCTCCAGTTCGGCCTCCGGCGACACCGCAACGCCCGAATCGGCCAGCGCGTCGGCGTAGGCGGCCAGCTGCAGTAACGCGGTGACCTTGGGGGAGCGCGCCAGCTTGGTGTCGATGACCCGATAGCGGTCGGCGTCGCGCACCAGGAAGTCGGCGAACCCGACGAAGCGCCCGTCGAACATCGCGGCCTGATACACCACGGGGGCGCGGTTGGCGATGGCGCGCTGCGTCGCCTCGGCCGCGGCGGCGAGCCCGGCAACGGTGTATGCCGGGCGGCCGATCACCGCGACGCCGTCGCCGAACTCGTCGCGGAACCGGTCGAGACGCCGCCGTTCGTGCTCGGTGCCGAGCGTGGCCGTGCGGGCGAGCAGTTCGTCCTCGACGCCGACCGCGGGGCCCCGGCCGAGTTTGGCGTCGAAGTCCCTGAGCAGGGCGTACTCGCAGCGGGCGGCCGCGGCGAGGTCCGACGCGCTGTAGACGATCCTGTCGTCGGTGACGAACACAGCAGCCACAGTAGGTGAGGCGGCCGACAGTCTGGCGGAGCTGCGCCGGCCGGCCGTCGGCTCAGCGGCCGGGCGCGTTGCCGATCAGCTGGACGCCGTTGCCGTCCCAGTGGAACCGCACATCGGTGCTGAGGCCCGTGACACCGGCGGGGTAGGTCAGGGCGACGGTGTCGCCGGTTGTTTGTGCCGGATCGATCCCGGTGAACCCGTAGGTGTCGGGCACGCCCTGCGGGATGAACTGGCCGAGGTGAAAAAGCACCGCCCGGGTCGAGGGATTGCCGGCGTTGGTATTGGCCTTGATGATGATCGCCGACAGCTGAGCGCACTCGTTGTAGTTCCCGGCCAGCGGCTCGGGGTTCCAGGCCTGCTGGCTGCGCGGGTCGCGCGGCAGCTCCGAGACGACCTTCGCGATGGTTGGCGAGGCGAGGTTGACCGCGCAGGGGTCGGCCGGCGCCGGGCCACCGCCGGGCGGGGCCGCGGCAGGCGTCGGCGTGGCGGGGGCCGTGATCGACGCGGTCTCGCTGGTCGTCGTCGCCTGCGGTGTCTTGGCGACGGTCGAATCCCCGGAACCGCAGGCGGTCAGAGCCGAAAACACGACAACGGCGAGGCCCGTCAGCGCGCGATGAGTCAGCGAACACACATCGCGAAACCGTACCGTTATCGGGCCCGTCGGCGTGGCAGGCGTGGCCGAGGGTTGCCGGCTCTCCCTTGGCGAGCGTGCGCAGATGTACCGCCCACGCGGCGTGTCGCCGAGCAAACACGCACGCTCGCGATCGTGATGGGCCGCCGCGGGCCGCCGCGCTCCGGTCCGCTAAGCCCGCGATCACCACTACACTCCAAGGTGCGATGACCCTCCCCGACAGTCCCCCCGAGGCTGCCTCTCCGACGTTCGCCGACCTGCAGATTCACCCTGCGGTCCTGAAGGCAACCGCCGACGTCGGCTACGAGACGCCGACGGCCATCCAGGCGGCGACGATCCCGCCGCTGATGGCCGGGTCCGACGTCGTCGGGCTGGCCCAGACCGGCACCGGCAAGACGGCGGCGTTCGCGATCCCGATCCTGTCCAAGATCGACGTCACCAGCAAAGTGACGCAGGCGCTGGTGCTCGCGCCCACGCGCGAGCTGGCCTTGCAGGTCGCCGAGGCGTTCAGCCGCTACGGGGCGCACCTGCCGCAGATCCACGTGCTGCCGGTCTACGGCGGGTCGTCCTATGGCGTGCAGCTGGCCGGGCTGCGGCGCGGCGCGCAGGTGGTGGTCGGCACGCCGGGCCGCGTCATCGACCACCTCGAGCGGGGCACGCTGGACCTGTCCCACATCGACTACCTGGTGCTCGACGAGGCCGACGAGATGCTCACCATGGGGTTCGCCGAGGACGTCGAGCGCATCCTGTCCGACACCCCGGAATACAAGCAGGTGGCCCTGTTCTCGGCGACCATGCCGCCGGCGATCCGCAAGCTCACCAAGAAGTACCTGCACGATCCGGTCGAGATCACCGCGAAGGCGAAAACCGCTACCGCCGAGAACATTTCGCAGCGCTACATCCAGGTCTTCGGCCCCCGCAAGATGGACGCGCTCACGCGGCTTCTCGAGGTGGAGCCGTTCGAGGCGATGATCGTCTTCGTCCGCACCAAGCAGGCCACCGAGGAGGTCGCCGAAAAGCTGCGGGCGAGAGGGTTTTCCGCGGCCGCCATCAACGGCGACATCCCGCAGGCGCAGCGGGAGCGGACCATCGCCGCCCTGAAAAACGGCAGCATCGACATCCTGGTCGCCACCGACGTGGCCGCCAGAGGCCTTGACGTCGAACGCATCTCGCACGTACTGAACTACGACATCCCGCACGACACCGAGTCCTACGTGCACCGCATCGGGCGCACCGGCCGGGCCGGGCGGTCCGGGACCGCGGTGCTGTTCGTGTCCCCGCGGGAGCGCCATCTGCTCAAGGCGATCGAAAAGGCGACGCGGCAAACGCTCACCGAGGCCGAGCTACCCACCGTCGAGGACGTCAACACCCAGCGCATCACGAAGTTCGGCGACTCCATCACCGACGCGCTCACCGCCCCGGGGATCGACCTGTTCCGCAAGCTGGTGCAGGACTACGAACGCGAGCACGACGTCCCGATGGCCGACATCGCCGCGGCGCTGGCGGTGCAGTCCCGCGACGGCGAGGCGTTCCTGATGGCGCCCGAACCGCCGCCGCAGCGGCGCGAGCGCCGGGACCGCCCCGAACGGACAAGCGAAAGACCGAGGCAGCCAAGGAACTTCGCCACCTACCGGATCTCGGTGGGCAAGCGGCACAAGATCGGTCCCGGCGCGATCGTCGGCGCCATCGCCAACGAGGGCGGCCTGCACCGCAGCGATTTCGGCCACATCGCCATCGGGCCGGACTTCTCGCTGGTGGAGCTGCCGGCCAAACTGCCCAAGGCGACCCTGAAGAAGCTCGAGCAGACCCGCATCTCGGGCGTGCTGATCGACCTGCGGCCCGACCGCTCACCCGGCAAGGCCAAGCCACGCCGATGACCCTGTCCGAGGAACAGGACGCCCAGGGCGGGCTCGAGCAGGTCTCCCACGTCGATCGGGTCGCATCGCTGACCGGCATCCGCGCGGTCGCCGCGCTCACCGTCGTCGGCACCCACGCGGCCTACACCACCGGCAAGTACACCCACGGCTACTGGGGCCTGGTCGGCTCCCGGCTGGAGATCGGCGTGCCGATCTTCTTCGTGCTGTCGGGCTTTTTGCTGTTCCGCCCGTGGGTGAAAGCGGCCGCCACCGGGGGGCCGTGGCCGTCGGTGAGTCGCTATGCGCGGCACCGGGTTCGGCGCATCATGCCCGCCTACCTCATCACCGTGCTGTTCGCCTACGTGCTCTACCACTTCCGCGAGGCGGGCCCGAATCCAGGGCACACCTGGCTGGGACTGGTGCGCAACCTGACGCTCACGCAGATCTACTGCAACGGCTACCTGGGCAAGTACCTGCACCAGGGCCTGACGCAGATGTGGAGCCTGGCGGTGGAGGCCTCGTTCTACGTGGTGCTGCCGCTGCTGGCGTACGTGCTGCTGGTGCTGATCGCCCGGCGGCGCTGGCAGCCCAAGGCGATGCTGGCCACCCTGGCGGCGCTGGCGCTGATCAGCCCGGGGTGGTTGGTCCTGGTGCACACCGATCACTGGTTTCCCGACGGCGCCCGGCTGTGGCTGCCCACCTACCTGGCGTGGTTCCTCGCCGGGATGGCGCTGACGGTGCTGCAGGCGATGAAGGTGCACTGTTACGCCTTCATGGCCATCCCGCTGGCGATCATCTGCTACTTCATCGCGTCGACGCCCATCGCCGGCGCGCCCACCACCTCGCCCGCGACGCTGAGCCAGGCGATCTTTAAGACGGTGTTCTACGCCGTGATCGCCGCGCTCGCGGTGGCGCCGCTGGCGCTGGGCAACCAGGGCGCGTATGCGCGGCTGCTGGCCAGCCGGCCGATGGTGTGGCTCGGTGAGATCTCCTACGAGATCTTCCTGATCCACCTCATCACGATGGAATTCGCGATGGTCTACATCGTCCGGGCGCACGTCTACACCGGCTCGATGGGCTACCTGTTCGTCGCCACGATGGTCGTCACCATCCCGCTGGCCTGGCTGCTGCACCGGTTCACCCGGGTCAGGGACGGCTAGGTGGCCGACGGGACAGCCGTTCACCCCCGCCTGACCCTGCTCGCGGTCTGCCTCGCGGTGTTCATGTTGCTGCTCGACATGACCATCGTGTCGGCCGCGCTGGCCAACATCCAGGCCACCCTGGACGCCGACCTCAGCGGTTTGCAATGGGTGGTCGACGCCTACGCGCTGCCGATGGCCGGACTGCTGCTGACCGCCGCCACGTTGGGTGACCGGCTCGGGCGCCGACGGCTCTATCTGGCCGGGATGGTCGTGTTCACGCTGGCGTCGGCCGGCTGCGCGCTGGCCCGCGACATCGAGACGCTCAACGCGTGCCGCGCGCTGCAGGGCACGGGCGGGGCGGTCCTGCTGGGTGTCTCGCTGCCGATGGTGGCCGCGGCCTTTCCCGGCCAGCGGGCGCGAGGCATCGCGATCGCGATCTACGGCGCCGTGATGGGCGCCGGCGCCGCCGTCGGGCCGCTGCTCGGCGGGGCCCTGGTCGGGGCGTTCGGCTGGGAGTCGATCTTTTTGATCAACGTGCCGATCGGGGTCGTGGCCCTGGCGATCGCCGTCCGGTTCGTCCCGGAAACCCGTGCCGCGCAAGACCGTCCGCTCGACCTGATCGGTACGGCCGTGCTGTCGGCCGCGCTCTTCGCGGGCGTGTACGCGTTGATCGACGGCAATCGCCGCGGCTGGACCGACGGGGTGATCCTTACGCTGAGCGCCGTCGCCGTGTTGGGCCTGGCGGCATTCGGTTGGTGGGAGTCGAGGTACAGCGCGCCGATGCTTGACCTGCGCCTGGCGCGTCGCGCGGGCTTTGCGGGGGTGTCGCTCGCGGCGTTCGCCGCGGCGGGGACGCTGATCGCCGCGACCAACTACCTGGCGCTGTATTTCATGAACACGCTGGGATACAGCCCATTTCAGTCCGGGCTGCGGGCGCTCCCGCTGACCGTCGCCTGCGTGCTGGGCGCCCCGCTGGCGATGGCCGCCGCGCGCTATTTCCCCGCGTGGACGTCGATCCCGGGTGGCGTGGCGCTGATCGCGGCGGGGCTGTGGCTGATGACCGGCGTCGGGGAGAACACGCAGTGGACGCACTTCATCGCGGGTTCCGTCGTCGCCGGGCTGGGCCTGGGCGGCCTGTTCGCGTTGACGTCCGACATCGCGCTGCAATTCGTGCCGGTCGCCGATGCCGGAATGGCGACCGGCGCGGTGAGCACGGTCCGCCAGGTCGGCATCCTGGCCGGCGTCGCCGGGCTGGGAGCGTTGTTCGGTCCCCGCGCATCCGACAGCGCCACGCACGAACTGGCCCGGCTCGGCGTCGTCGGCCCCGGCGCCGCGCGCCGCCTGATCGACAGCGTGTCCGCCGGCGCGGGCCTGCGGGTGCTCGATTTCCTGCCCGCCGAATACCGCCCCGCGCTGCCGGCCATCGCCCGGGCGGCCCGCCAGGCCAGCGCCGCCGGAATGCAGGCCGCCCTCGTCGCCGCGGCCGTCGCCGCCACCGTCGCCGCGATTGCGACCGCGATCTTGATTGCCGTCGGCGCGCGTCGCCACGATGAGCCCGAAATGCCGTTTGCTGAAGGCATGTCCGTGTAACGTTCCCATCCATGTTGGGCGATGCGGTGATCATCCCCGCGACGGATAACAACCGTTACAGCGTCGTCATCTCCAGCGACCCCGCGGACATCGAGGCCGCCCAGCGGTTGCGCTACCAGACGTTTGCCGAGGAGATGGGCGCGGCGCTGCCGCAGGCCGTCCGCGGAGCGCTGAGCGGGGACATGGTCGACGTCGATCAGTTCGATCCGTACAGCGATCATCTGCTGGCCCGAGACGAGACGACCGGACAGATCGTCGGGTGCTACCGGCTGCTGCCACCCGACGGCGCCCGCGCCGCCGGTGGACTGTTCGCCGACACCACCTTCGACATCGGTGGCCTGAACGAGATCCGTGACGAGCTCGTCGAACTCGGCCGGGCGACCGTGCACGCCGATCACCGCAGCGGGGCGGTGATGGGCTTGTTGTGGGCGGGAATCCTGCGATACCAGGAGATCAGCGGCTACCGATTCGGCATCGGGTCGCTGTCGGTCCGGATGGAGGACGGCGGCCCGCGCGGCGCGCTGGTCCGGGGTGTGCGCGACGCGGCCCTGAGCAGGCATCGCGCCCCCGACCGCTACCGGGTCTATCCGCGCAACCCCGTCACCGTCAACGGGTTGAGCCTTTCCGAGCTGCCGGATCCGGGGCGGGTGCGCATCCCGCCGATGGTGCAGGGATCGCTGCGGATCGGCGGGATGATCTGCGGGGAACCCTCCTACGATCCCGACTTCGACATGGCCGATTTCGTCGTTCTGCTCGATAGGAACACAGTCCGCGAACGCTATCTGGAACGGTTGGCGCGCCCGTATGCCCATTCCTGAGAACACCGGCCTGCTGGGCGTCGGCTTCGGGCCGTCGAACCTCGCCTTGGCGATCGCGTTGGACGAGCGGGGCCTGGGTGCCGTGTTCCTCGAGCAGCAACCCGAATTCGGTTGGCACCTGGGGATGCTGCTGCCGCATGCGCGCATGCAGATTCCGTTCCTCAAGGACCTGGTGACCCTGCGAAACCTGCAGAGCGACTTCACGTTTCTCAACTACCTCCGCGAGCGCGGCCGGCTCGTCGAATTCATCGGCCAGCACACGCTGTTTCCCAGCCGGATGGAGTTTCACGACTATCTCGAGTGGGCCGCGGCGCGGGTGGCCGCCGACGTCCGCTACGGCCACCGCGTCGTCGAAATCTCCCCGGCCGAACTGGGATTCGTGGTGCGGACCGAACCCGACCGCGTCATCCATGCCGCAACGTTGGTGGTGGCGACGGGGCTGCGCCCGGAACTGCCCGCCGGCGTCGTCGACACTACCCGGCAATGGCACAGCCACCGGCTGCTCGGCAAGCTGGCCGCGCTGAACCCCTCCGCGCCAAGGCGATTCGCGGTCGTCGGTGCGGGTCAAAGCGCGGCCGAGGTGGTCGCCCACCTGCACGAGACCTATCCGCAGGCCGAGGTGCACGCGGTTTTCGCCCGATACGGCTACAGCAGCGCCGACGACACCCCGTACGCGAACCGCATATTCGACCCGTCGGCGATGGACGACATCTACTGTGCCGACGCGCAAGTGCGCGAACGACTGCTCGACTACCATCGCTCGACCAACTATTCGGCGGTCGATCCGCCGCTGATCCACGAGCTTTACTCGCGCGAGTACGCCGAGCTGGTGTCGGGTGCCCGCCGGCTGTTCATGCATAATGCTTCCGAAGTCATTGCTGCGCAGGAGTTTCCGGACAAGGTGCGCCTGACGATCTCCCGCCTCATCGATTACTCCCGGACCACGCTGGACTGCGATGCGGTGGTCTACGCGACGGGCTACGCGCCGACGGACGTGCGGTGCCTGCTGGGCGAGCTGGCCGGCCGCTACGAATTCGACCCCGACGGGCGGCCCGCCGTCACCCGGGACTATCGGCTGATACCCAAAGCGGGGGCCCCGGGCGACATCTACCTCAATGGCGGCGTCGAGCACACCCACGGCCTGTCGTCGTCATTGCTGTCGAACGTGGCGGTGCGCGCCGGCGAAATCGTCACCGCGTTCGAGACGCGGCGGCGGCTGAGGCCGCACGTCGCCTCCGCGTAGCGCAGTCACCTAGCCGCGCGCTGAAACCGGGGCCACGATCGGAACGACGAACTCCTCGATCATCGCCCGCTCGTCGGCCTCGTCCGCGCCGGGGAACATCAGCAGCGACGTGAGCACCCGCACCATCCAGCGGGCCCGGCGCTCGACGACGGCCGGATCGTCCGGGCCGAGGGAACCGACGAAGGCCGCGGCCAGGGCGGTGATCACCTCGGAGTGCCCGGCCAGCTCACCGGCGAGGGGGGGACGGCTGATGGCGAACCACGCTGACAGCGCGGGGCTTTCGCGAACCATCCGCAACGTGGCGGTCATGCTGGCGACCAGCCGCGCGCGCGGGTCCTCGATGCCGCCGATCTCGTCGGCGATCGCGCGGCCGAGCCGGCGCGTCTCGCGGTGCACGTAGGCCGTCCGCAGCGCCTCGCGGTTCTCGAAGTACCGGTACAGCGTCGCACGGGAACACCCCGCGGCCCTGGCGATTTCGTTCATGCCGATGGACGCCTGGTCGCGCTGGGTGTAGAGCTCTCCGGCCGCGTCGAGTATCCGATCGACGGCCGCCTCGCCGCGGGTCGCGGTCAGCCAGTCGGGCATCAGACGTTCAACCGAATCGGCACCGACAGCGGCCGCCGCACATAACTGCCGCCCGACCACACGATGCCGGACTCGTCGACCTCGAAATCCGGGCAACGGGACAGCAATTCGGTGAGTGCCACCCGCGACTGCATGCGGGCCGCGGCCGCGCCCAGGCAGTGATGGGCGCCGTGGCTGAACGTCAGGATGTTGCGGGGGCAGCGGGTCAGGTCGAGTTCGCCGGCGTCCGGCCCGTACTGGCGTTCGTCCCGGTTGGCCGACCCGTACAGCAGCAGGACCTTGCGGCCGGCCGGGATGGTGGTTTCGCCGATCGTCACGTCGCGGGTGGCGGTGCGCGCCAGCCCCTGCACCGGCGACGTCAACCGCAGCAGCTCCTCGACCGCATCGGGAATCAGGCCGGGGTCGTCGACCAGACGCCGCCGCTGATCGGGGCGCTCGTGCAGCAAAGGCATGGAGCCGCCGAGCATTCCGGTGACGGTGTCGTTGCCGCCGGTGACCATCGTGAACGTGAACGCCAGCACCGACAGGGTGCCGGCGATGTCGCCGTCGGAACCCACCCCGGCCGCCACCAGGTGCGAGATCGTGTCGTCCTCGGGCTCGCCGCGGCGCCGCTCGATCAGCCCGGTGAAGTAGGCCATCATCGATCCGATGGCCTCGCCGACGTTGTCCAGCGCCGCGCCGATCCCGCCGTCCGCAGTGTTTCCCGCGACGATGGTCTCCGTCCAGCCGTCGAATTGCGCCCGATCCTCCTCGGGCACACCGAGGTAGTGGGCCACCACCATCGACGGCAGCGGTTTGAACAGCTCGGTGACGATGTCGCCGCCGCCGCGGGCGCGTAGCCGCTCGATGCGCTCGACGACGAAGTCACGCACCTTGGGCTCTACCGCCTCGACCTGCCGCGGCGTGAAGCCGCGCGACACCAGCTTGCGAAACTCGGTGTGCACTGGGGGGTCCTGCATCACGAACGGTGGATTGTCTCGCAGGCCAATGAGATCCAGCTCGCCGTAGTTGACAGTCAGGCCCTGCGCCGAGGAGAACGTCTCGTGGTCACGGGCCGCCGCCCAGACGTCGGCGTGCCGGGACAGCACGTAGTAATCGTCGGCGGGCCTGCCGTCGGGAACCACGTGGTGCACCGGGTCGTGGTCGCGCAGCGCGCGGTACATCGACCAGGGGGCGGGCCAGGTGTCGGCGGTGGCGAGCCGGAACGCCGCCGGGGCCTCGTGAGACATAACCGCAGCCATGTCTCATTCGTACGACAAGTGCGGCGGCGTGTCAAGGCTCGTTCAGGGTGCGTTGAGGGCTTTGGGCGTGCGTCCAAGGCGCAAAAGCGCACAAAATCGCACCAACGGCTCACACCCAACGCCGACAGCGCACATTCAATGCACCGAACGAGCCGAACTTAGATCGCGGCGCCCGGGTTCAGGATGCCCAGCGGGTCCAGCGCGCGCTTGATGCGCTGGTTCAGCTCCATGACGTCGGGGCCCAGGTAACCGTCCAGCCAGGGTCTCTTCAACCGGCCGACCCCGTGCTCGCCGGTGATCGTGCCGCCCAGCCCGACGGCCAGGTCCATGATCTCGCCGAATGCGAGATGGGCGCGTTCGGTCATCGCGGCGTCGGCGGGGTCGTACACGATCAGCGGGTGGGTGTTGCCGTCTCCGGCGTGCGCGATCACCGAGATCATCAGGTCCCGCTCCGCCGCGATCCGCTCGATGCCGGTGACGAGCGACCCGAGCGCCGGCAGTGGCACCCCGACATCCTCCAGCAGCAGGGACCCCTTGGCCTCCACCGCGGGGATGCAGAACCGGCGCGCCGCGATGAAGGCCTCGCCCTCGTCCGGGTCGTCGGTCGAAAACACCTCCGTCGCTCCGTTTTCGGCGAACACCGCGGCGATCACCTCTGCGTCCTCGGAACCCGCGCGTCCCCGTTCGTCGGAGCCGGCCACCAGCATCGCGGCCGCCCCGCGATCCAGGTCCATCCGCAGCGTGTCCTCGACGGCGTTGATCGCCACGTTGTCCATGAACTCCAGCATCGAAGGGCGCAGGCGCGCAACGGTTCCCAGCACCGCGTCGACGGCCGCGGAGACCGACCCGAACGACGCCACCACCACGCTCGACGTGTTCTGCGCGGGCAGCAGCCGCAGCGTCACCTCCGTGACGACGCCCAAGGTGCCCTCGCTGCCGACGAACAGCTTGGTCAGCGACAGCCCCGCGACGTCCTTCAGCCGCGGGCCACCGAGGCGCACCGCGGTGCCGTCGGCCAGCACCACCTGCATGCCCAGCACGTAATCGGTTGTGACGCCGTACTTCACGCAGCACAGCCCGCCGGCGTTGGTGGCGATGTTGCCCCCGATGCTGCAGATCTCGAACGACGACGGGTCGGGCGGATACCACAGGCCGTGCTCGGCGACGGCCTTTTTCACCTCGGCGTTGAACAGGCCCGGCTGGCAGACCGCGGTGCGGGTGACCGGGTCGACGGTGATGTCGCGCATCTTTTCCGTCGACAGCACGATGCCGTCGTCCAGCGCGGTCGCCCCGCCGGACAGGCCGCTGCCGGCGCCCCTCGTCACCACCGGCACCCGGTGCGCCGTGGCCAAGCGCAGCACCGTCTGCACCTCCTCGGTGCGCCGCGGCCGGACCACGGCCAGCGGCTTGCCCGCCGCCGGGTCGAAGGCGCGGTCCTGCCGGTAGCCCTCGGTGACGGTCGGGTCGGTGACGACCATCCCGTCGGGCAGGCCGGCGATCAGCTCGGCCAGGACGTCAGCAGTCACGACCCGATCCTACGGCCCCGTCGTCGCTGTACAGTTGAGCGATTCTCCGAAAGGTCGGGTCAGAGGTGTTCGGTCGGCGAAATCTCAGCAAGGTCGGAATCCGGGCGGTTGCGGACGTCGTCGCCGCCGAGCAGTCGGCGATCTCGGTCACCGTCGGCAACCCGAATCTGGTCGGCAACACCGAGGTTCGCTGGAAGCTGGCGTTGCGGGTCACGCCCGACGCCGAGCCGCCCTTCGAGGCCAGCGTCACCGCGCTGCTACCCCAGCTGACCCGGCCGCGGCCGGGCATGCGGCTGCCGGTGCTCTACGACCCCAAGGATCACAGCCGCGTCGAAATCGACCGCCAGCCGGCCGCCACGGCGGACGCGGCGATCGACGCCGTGACCGCCGCGCGCCCCGACCTCGCCGGCGCTCGGGTCATGGGCATGCCGATGGGCGACGTCATCCGCCAGGCCATCGCCGATCCCACCGCCTTCCGCCAAGAGATGATGCGGCGCGGCGCCGAGATGCAGCAGCAGGCGCTCGGCGCGGCGCAGGCGGCGCAGGCGGCAGCCCAGCACCCTGCCGACCCGATCGACCGGCTGGAGCGGCTGGCCGCGCTGAAGGACCGGGGCCTGCTCACCGAGGAGGAGTTCGAGCAGCAGAAGCGCAAGATCCTCGGCGAGTGATCACAGCGGCGACTCCGCGGCGAACTCCGGCTTGCGGTCCAGCTCGCGCAGCGAGGGCAGGCCGCACGCGATGAGGCCGATCACCAGGATCGGCACCGCCAACGCCAGGAACGTGACCTTCAGCCCGGCGGCGTCGGTCAGCGGCCCGGCGACCAGCAGGCCCAACGGGCCGGCCGCGTAGGTCAGCCCCGTCATCACCCCGACCACCCGGCCGCGCAGGTGGCGCGGCGCACGCGTCTGCATCACGTAGTTGTAGATCGGCTGAATCGGCCCGTAGACCACGCCGGTGACCGCGCATAGCACCAGGATCACCGGCAACGGCGGCAGGAACGCGATGCCGACCGTCGCCGCGCCGAAGGTCAGCATCGCGGTCAGCACCGCCGTCCGCCGCCGGGTGCGTCCGGACACCACGGCGTAGCCCAGCGCGCCCGCCACCCCGCCGGCCCCCAACGCCATCAGCGCCCAGCCCAGCTGCGCGGGTTGGTGGCGGTCGCTGAAGTACTTGGGAAACAGCACGCTTTCCATCGGCAGGTACAGCGCCGTGACGACCAGGTCGATCAGCCCGAGCGCCCGCAGCACCCGCAGGTTCCACACGAATCGCATGCCCTCGGCGACGCCGGACACCAACCCGCCGGGCCGGGTCGCATGGTGTGGCCGGCCGGCGCCCTCGAGCCGCAGCGCCCCGATCGCCAGGAAGGACAACCCGAACAATCCCGCGGTGACCCACATCGTGTTGGTCCCGCCGACGGTGGCGATCATCACGCCGCCGATGCCCGGGCCCACGATGAACCCGAGGTTCTGGATCGCCTCGTAGATGCTGTTGGTGCGGTCCAGCGACCAGCCCGCGCGGTCGGCGGCCTCGGGCAGCATCGACTGCCGCGCCGTCATCCCCGCCGGGTCGAAACCGGCCGCGCAGAAGGCCAGCACGGCCAGCACCGCGACGCTGAGCGCCTGCGCGCCGAACAACCAGGCCGTCGCCGGCACGGCGGCCACCGCCGTCCCGGACAGCGAATCGGAGACGAGCGAGACCGGGCGGCGCCCGAAGAAGTCGACCGCCGTCCCGGCCACCAGCGTGGCGAACACCAGCGGCACCGTCATGGCGGCGGCGACCACCGACGCGTCCTTCGCGCTGTCGTGGTGCTGCAACGCCAGCCACGGGAACGCGACGATCGAGATGCCGGTACCCGCGGTCGCCACCAGGGTGGCGAACAGGATCAAAACCGCCGGGCCGCTGCTTTTCATGGGATATCGCGGCTGAATGTAGCGCCAAAGGGCTCGTCGCAGCGACCGATTTTTCGCGCTCATGCAGGATGTTCCTGTGCTCGCCCACCCGCATACCGGCCAGGAGTTCACGTCTCCGGTGGTGCCCGGCACCGGATGGCCGGGGGATCCGGCCACCCCACAGACGCCGGTGGCCGCCGACCCGACGCAGGTCGCCGCGCTGGCGGCCGGAGCCGCGTCGATCCCGGAACTGGACGCCGCGATCAGCGTCTGCCGGGCCTGCCCGCGGCTGGTCACCTGGCGCGAGGAGGTCGCCGCCGTCAAGCGCCGGGCATTCGCCGATCAGCCCTATTGGGGGCGGCCGGTCCCGGGCTGGGGATCGGAGCGGCCCTGGCTGCTGATCGTCGGGCTGGCGCCCGCCGCGCACGGCGCCAACCGGACCGGCCGGATGTTCACGGGGGACCGCTCCGGAGACCAGCTGTACGCGGCGCTGCACCGCGCCGGGCTGGTGAACCAGCCGACGAGCGTCCACGCGGCGGACGGCTTGCGCGCCAAGGGGATTCGAATCTCGGCGCCGGTGCGCTGCGCGCCCCCGGCCAACGCGCCGACGCCCGCGGAGCGGGACACCTGCTGGCCGTGGCTGCAGGCCGAATGGCGGCTGGTGTCCGAGCATGTCCAGGTGATCGTGGCCCTGGGCGGGTTCGGGTGGCAGATCGCGCTGCGGTTGCCGGGCCTGTCCGGACTGCGCAAGCCGCGGTTCGGCCACGGCGTCGCGGTGGAGCTGGAAACCGGGGTGCGATTGCTGGGCTGCTACCACCCCAGCCAGCAAAATATGTTCACCGGTAGGTTGACTCCGGAAATGCTCGACGACGTCTTCACCGAAGCGAAGAAACTGGCGGGAGTTACGTGACCGATATCCTGGTTTCCGGTGCCAGCGTGGCCGGGACGACGGCCGCGTATTGGCTTGCCCGCCATGGTTATTCGGTGACGGTGGTGGAACGCCACCCCGGGCTGCGGCCGGGCGGGCAGGCCATCGACGTGCGGGGCCCGGCGCTGACGGTGCTCGAACGCATGATGCTGCGGGCGGCCGCCGACCACGTGCGGACGCGAATCCGGGGTGCGTCCGTGGTGGACCGCGACGGCAACGAGCTGTCGGAGGACACCGAAGCCACGCCCACCGGCGGGATCATCGCCAACCCCGACATCGAGCTGCTGCGTGACGACCTCGTCGAATTGCTCTACGACGCAACGAAGCTGGACACGGAATACATGTTCGACGACAGCATCGCCGCGGTGGAGGACGACGGCACCTCGGTCAAGGTGACCTTCGAGCGCGCCGACGCGCGCACCTTCGACCTGGTGATCGGCGCCGACGGCCTGCACTCCAACGTGCGCCGGCTGGTCTTCGGCCCGGAGGCGCAGTTCATCGAGCGGCTGGGCACCCACGCGGCGATCTTCACCGTGCCGAACTTCCTCGACCTGGACTACTGGCAGACCTGGCACTACGGCGACAACACCATGGTCGGCGTCTACAGCGCGCGCAACAACACCGAGGCGCGGGCCATGGTCGGCTTCATGGAGGCCGACCTGCGGATCGACTACCGCGACACCGAGGCGGTGTTCGCCGAGCTGGAACGGCGCATGGCCGACGACGGCTGGGTCCGCCCGCAGCTGATCGAGTACATGCGGACCGCCCCCGACTTCTACTTCGACGAGATGTCGCAGATCAAGATGGACCGCTGGTCGAAGGGCCGGGTCGCCCTCGTCGGGGACGCGGGGTATTGCTGCTCGCCGCTGTCGGGCCAGGGCACCAGCGTCGCGCTGCTGGGCGCCTACATTCTGGCGGGCGAGCTCGCGGCCGCCGGTGACGACTATGAGGCCGGTTTCGCCAACTACCAGAAGGAATTTCAGGACTACGTCAAGCGCAACCAGTGGCTGGTGATCGACAACATCCCCGGGGGTGCGCCTATCCCGCAGGAGGTGTTCGACCGCATCGTCAACTCCATCACGTTGAAGGACTACTGATCGCGCTTCGGGTGTGAAGCCTGGGCTTTGGGTGTGAAGCCGCGGCGAAAAGTCGGCCGAAATCCCGCCCTGTGTTCACACCGAAAGCCGTGAGCGCACACTCACCGGGAACGTTCGAATGCCCAAAGGCGTTGACGCCATCGTGCGACTTTCCGTCCTTGACCTGGTGCCGGTGCGCACCGACCAGACCACCGGCGACGCGCTGACGGCCACCGTCGGTTTGGCGCAGACGGCCGACCGGCTGGGCTTCACCCGCTATTGGGTGGCCGAACACCACAACATGCCGTCGGTGGGGGCCACCAGCCCGCCGGTAATGATCGCTTACCTGGCCGCGCAGACCACGCACGTAAGGCTGGGCTCGGGCGGCGTGATGCTGCCCAACCACGCGCCGCTGGCGGTCGCCGAGCAGTTCGCCCTGCTGGAGGCGGCCGCGCCCGGCCGCATCGACCTGGGCATCGGCCGGGCGCCCGGCTCCGACCCGGTGACGTCGTACGCCCTGCGCGGCAGCCGGGGCGACGAAGATATCGAGAACTTCCCCGAATACCTCGACGACGTGGCCGCGCTGATGAGCGCGCGCGGCGTGATCGTGCCGCTGCGGTCGGGGGACTACCGGCTCAAGGCCACCCCGGCCGCGGCGAGCGAGCCGAGGCTGTGGCTGCTGGGCTCGTCGATGTACTCCGCGCACCTGGCCGCGGCCAAGGGCCTGCCGTACGTGTTCGCGCACCACTTCTCCGGGCAGGGGACCGAGGAGGCGCTCGAGGTGTATCGCTCCCGATTCCAGCCCAGCAAGCTCACGCCCGAGCCCGTGACGTTCCTGACGGTCAACGCCGCCGTGGCCGAAACACGTGACGAGGCAACGGCTTTGATGCTGCCCAACCTGCAGATCATGGCGCGGCTGCGCACCGGGCAGCCGCTCGGGCCGGTGCCGCTCGTCGAGGAGGCCGAAGTCGCCCAGCTGACCGAACAGCAGCAGCGCATCGTGGAAAGCGGGCTGCGCCGCGCCGTCCTCGGCACGCCCGAAGAGGCCGCCCAACAGGTGCGCGCGCTCGCCGAACGGTTCCGCGTCGACGAGGTGATGGTGCACCCGGTCGCGTCGGCCCACCTCGGCACCGACCCGGCCGCCGCGCCCGCGCGCGTGGCGACGCTGGAGCTGCTCGCCAAGGAGCTGTTCTAGCGGTCAGTCGGTCACGCGTGAGGTGCTCCGCCGGGACGTGGGGGCGTGGACGGCGATCCAGTCGCGCAGGTCGTCCGGCGGCAGCGGCGGGCTGTGCACGAAGCCCTGGGTGATGGTGCAGCCGTACCGGCGCAGCGCGCGCAGGGTGACCTCGTCTTCCACCCCCTCGGCGACCAGGTCGGCGCCCAGGCTGCGGGCCAGCGCCACGGTGGAACGCACGATCGCCACCGATCGCGGGTCGTGGGCCAGCCGTGACACGAAAACCCTGTCGAGTTTGAGCTCGTCGACCGAGACGTCCTGCAGGCGGGCCAGTGAAGACCACCCGGTGCCGTAGTCGTCCAGCGAGATCCGAACGCCGAGGGCCTGTAACGCGGCGACGGTGTGACGGGAGCGCGCCGAGTCGACGAGGGCGCTTTCGGTGATCTCGACGATCAGGGAGTCGGCCGGCAGGCCATGGGTGCTCAGCAGCCCCTCGATCGTGCTGACCAGGTCCAGGTCGAGCAGGTTCGTCGTCGACAGGTTCACCGCGACGGGCAGCGCCATGCCCTGGTCGCGCCAGGACCGGGCCTGCCTGAGGGCAAGGTTGATGGTGCGGTTGGCGATCTGGCGCATCAGCCCGGCGCGTTCGGCGGCGCACAGGAATTCCTCCGGCAGCAGCAACCCGCGGTGGGGATGGCGCCAGCGCAACAGCGCCTCGACGCTGTGGACGCTGCCGTCGGTCGCAGTGATCTTGGGCTGGTAGTACACGGTCAGCTGCTGGTCATCCAGCAGCGCGACGCGCAATTCCTCGACGAGGTTGGGGTCGTTGTCGCGGTACATCTCGTACGCCGAGTCGTACACCGCGATCTTGCTGATGGCGGACTTCGCGTGGGGCAGCGCGGTCTCGGCGCGGTTCAACAGCTCCTGCGGGTGGTCGCAGTGGTCGGGGCACAGCGCGATGGCGATGCGGGCATCGACCTGCACGGTGATCGGATCGAGCGCGAACGGGTCGCTCAGGGCCTCGAGCAGCCGGCCCGCCTGGGCGCGCGCGGCGATCAGGTCCGACCCCTCGGCGAGCAGGATGGCGAACTCGTCGTCGTTCACCCGCGCCAGCAGATCGTCGTGACGGACGCAGTGCGCCAGGCGGTCTGCGACGTGGCACAACAGCTCGTCGCCGAACCGGGCGCCGACCGAGTCGCTGATCTCGTCGAACTCGTACAGGTGCAGCAACAACAGCGCCCGGCGTGAGGGCGCCCCGGGGACCGACAGCGGCCCCGCCGGCGCCGAGTCGGACAGCCCCGTCAAGGCGGTCGCCAGCGACCGCCGGTTGGGCAGGTTGGTCAATTCGTCGGTCATGGCCTGCTTGTGCCGTTCGGCCAGCAGGCTGACGTCGCGGAAGGTCGCCGAGAATCGCGCCGCGACCGCGATCAGGCTCAACGCGGCCAGAGCCGTTGCCAGCCTTGAGTTGTGCGCGACGACGGCGACCGCGAGCGCCGCGACGGTGCACACCACCGGCACGGTGTAGGAGGCCACTCCGCGTTTCGGGGCGGGCGTCGTCGAGGTCCACGGCGCCCAGCTCGCCATGGCCACCAGTAGCGACGCGGCGGGCCACAGGGCGTCGAGCGTGGTGCCCACCCGGTAGGTCCCTTCGGCCGTCTCGAAGAGATACGCCGTGTCGGCGACGGCAAAGGCGATGAACCCGGCGACCAGCAGGCCCCAGCGGAATCCCTTGCGCCAGCCCAGGATTGGCAGCATGCCGGCGGTCAGCGCCAGCAGCACCAGGTCGCCCCACGGGTAGATCAGCCCCAACAGCACGGTCGCCGGTGCGCGCACCGCGGCCGCATGGATCGGCCCCGCGCGCAGCGCCACGCCCACCGCGGCCGCGGCCAGCGCGCACACCAGCGCGTCGAGCCGGATCGGCAGCGGCACCGACCTCAGCCGTGACCGCATGAGCAGCAGCAGCCCGGCGTACAGGAAGGGGTAGAACGCCAAATATTCGGGATCTGCCGCCGACGGCGACTGGCCGTCGGGCACCCACGTGGCGTAGACGATGTCACCGACCGCCGACACCGCCATGCCGATCGCGATCAAGACCCAGGCGAGGCGGTCGGCCGTGACGCGGGAGGCCCGAACGACGATGAGCGCCGCGGCGGACAGGTTCAGCGCGGGATAGAGGAATTTGACGAAGAACGCGTTGCGCGCGGCACCCGGATCCACCACGCTCGTCAAGGCGAACACCGCCACGCCAATCCCCAATGCCGCCAAGGCAATCCGGATCGATGTAGGCGGCCACCGCATGCCGGGCGGGGTGTCGTGCGGTCGCTCCCGCGGTGAGGTCGCGGCTTCGGCGATCGGTGCCAGCGATCGTGCCAGTTTGGTCTGGGTGCCGAAGGCGCCCACCGCGGCCGCGTTGGCGACTCGGGCCACCCCCGCCGAAATCGGTTCCGCCGACGTCGTGGCTTCGGGGAACGCGTAGGGGAAGGGCAGGTCGGGCACAAAGCCTCGAATGCATTGTCCGCCTTCGCGTTTGGCGGCGTACATGGCCAAGTCGGCATGCTGCAGGAGCTGGTCGACGGTGCAATTGGACGCGGCGGCGGCCGCGGTGAAGCCGACGCTGGGCCTGACCTCGATGGGGACGCCGTCGATCACAATCGGTGTGCCGAACGCGTCGAGCACCCGGTCGGCGGCGGCCTGGGATTCTTCGACCGAAGCCTCGATGAGGACGGCGAATTCGTCGCCGCCGAGGCGCGCCACGATGCCGGTGTCGCCCAGCGCGGCCGTGAGCCGGCCGGCCACCCGCACGAGGAGCTCGTCGCCGGCCGGGTGACCCAACGCGTCGTTGACCGCTTTGAAGTTGTCGAGGTCCAGGCACAACACCGCGATGGGCCCACCGGCGCGGCGCTGCCGGGCGACGGCCTGTTCCAGGCGATGCAGGAAGTGCGCCCGGTTGGCCAGGCCGGTCAGGCTGTCGCGGAACGCTTCCCGGGCGACTTCGGTGAGCAGGCCCTGGTTTTCAACGAGCACGATGAACTGCCGGGCGAGCACCGCGGCGACAAGGATCCCCAGCGCGGCGAGCAGCGGCCCGTGCGCCATCAGGCCCACCGCGTGACCCAGGCCGACCGCGGCGGCCAGCATGAGCGGCAGGTAGGGCAGCCACAGCAGGGCGGGGGACATGATCTCGGTCCGCGGATTGTCGTTGCCGGTTTCGTGGACGCTGGTCAGCGCCGCCAGTGCGAGCAGCCCGAACCCGGCCACCCGCCCCAGGTCGGTCACATCGCCCAGGTGGTAGCTGCCCACCCCGGTCTGGAACACCATCGCGATGTCGGCGGCGGCGATGGTCGCGATGCCGCCGGCCAGCAGACCCCGGCTCGGCAGGTCGTTGGAGCGGACCCGCGACAGCATCAGGATGGCCGTCGTCAGGATCACGACGTCGGCGAAGACCTCGATGAGCGTGGCGAGCCGCGAGCCGCTGTCCTCGCGCAGCTGCTTGTCCAGGACAAACACCCACGAGATGACGAACAGCGAGGTCGCCACGATGAGGCCGTCCAGCACCAGCCGCCGGGGGCTGTGGCGGGACAGATGCGACAACAGCGCCAGCGACGCCATGGCGCCGAGCGGATACAAACTGAACACGACCTCGGCCACGGCGGGGTGGGTGGCGTGCTCGATCTCCGGGCGCGCCTCGTAACCCGACCAGAGGATCTCGCCCGCGCCCCAGCCCACCAGGCCGATCACGAGCGCCAGCCAGCCGAACCTGCGGCGCCCGGTCGAGAAGCTTGCCGCATAGCCGGCGCTGGCGCCCGCCACGAGCATGCACAGCGCGAACGCGGCCTCGTCGACCGGCCGCGTCCCGAACGCGCCGCGCCACCTGAACAGCGACGAGGCCACCACCAGCAGCGCCGCGACACCGTAAACGCCGACGAGGAGCCAACCCGCGCGGGCGGACAGGCCGAACCGCCGCCACGGATTTCCCGCCCGCCGTGTCATAGCCGCTCCAGCCGATCCCGCGCTTTGCGGTGAGCGTTCACCGCGCGTGTCAGGAGAATAGACCGCTGCGCCGCTATCCGGGCCTACCTGGCCATTTTCAACGCGGAGTCAGTGCGAAGATCGGGATGGGCCGCGCCGTCCGGCGTTGATAGCCGTCGTAGCGGTTGCCGTTGTTCTTGTTGACGATGTCCCACAGCCTCGCGTAGTCGGAGTCGTCGGGCCCGACCTGCCGGGCCGTCACCGCGATCCGCTTCGGCCCGGCGCTGATTTCGCAGTCGGGGCGCTTGCGCAGGTTGTGGTACCAGGCGGGGTTGTGGTCGTCGCCGCCTTTGGAGGCGACGACCAGGTACGAGTCGCCGTCCTTGGCGTATGTCAGCGTCGTGGTGCGCTGCCGGCCGGTCTTCGCGCCGGTCGTGTGCAGCAGCAGGCTGGGCGGCATTCCCGGTATGCGGTGGCCGATCCGGCCGTCGGTTTTGCGATAGATCGTGTCGTGCAGGCGCAGGAACGGCAGCAGCACGAACTGCTCCAGTGGGGTCAGGTTGCTCACGGGCTCAGTCTTGCTGACTCGCGTCGATGCGCGCCACGGCGTCCCGCAGGAGCTGCGCGGTGGCCTCCCGGTCCGGGTCGCGGCGCACCAGCATCCCCTTGGCCACCGAGAGCTTGTCCCCGTTGCGCCGCGGCAGCACGTGCAGGTGGATGTGAAAGACGGTCTGAAAGGCGGCGCGGCCGTCGTTGATGGCGATGTTGGTCGCGTCGGCCAGCTCCGTCGCGCGGGCGGCCCGGGCGATCCGCTGGCCGATGCCGACCATGCCGGCCAGCGTCTCGGGCGGGGTGTCCGTCAGATCGACGGTGTGCCGCTTGGGGATCACCAGCGTGTGGCCGCGGGTGAACGGGCGGATGTCGAGGATGGCGAGGTAGTCGTCGTCTTCGTGGATCTTCAGGGCAGGGGCCTCCCCGGCGACGACCGCACAGAACACACAGGGCATGTCGCCCACGGTACTGACTGCCGCGCGCCGCGGGATACGCTGCCGCAGTGGACGCCCGCGATGTGGCTTACGCCGGCGCGGCCGCGCAGGCGCGGATGCTGGCCGACGGCGAACTGACCGCGCCGGAGCTGCTCGAGATCTATCTGGAGCGGATCGCGCGCCTGGACAGCGAGCTGCGCTGCTACCGGGTGGTGTTGTCCGACAGCGCGCGTTACGCGGCGGCCGAGGCGCAGGACCGCCTGGACGCGGGGGAGCGGCTGCCGCTGCTCGGCGTGCCGGTCGCGATCAAGGACGACGTCGACGTCGCCGGCGAGGTCACCACCTACGGCAGTGGGGGGCACCGCCCAGCGGCGACCTCCGACGGGGAGGCGGTCCGCCGGCTGCGCGCGGCCGGCGCGGTGATCATCGGCAAGACCAACGTGCCCGAGCTGATGATGTTTCCCTACACCGAGTCGCTGACGTTCGGGGCCACCCGCAACCCGTGGAACCCCAAGCGCACGCCGGGCGGCAGCAGCGGCGGTAGCGCCGCGGCGGTGGCCGCCGGGCTGGCCCCGCTGGCGCTCGGCTCCGACGGCGGCGGCTCGATTCGCATCCCGGCGACCTGGTGCGGCGTGTTCGGCCTCAAGCCGCAACGCGATCGGGTGTCGCTGGAGCCGCACGACGACGCCTGGTACGGGCTGAGCGTCAACGGCCCGCTGGCCCGGTCGGTGGCAGACGCGGCGCTGTTCCTCGATGCGACGTCGACCGTGCCCGGGCCCGAGGGGGAGTTCGCGGCCGCCGCCGCCCGCCACCCCGGCCGGCTGCGAATCGCGTTGAGCACCAAGGGCCCGACGCCGCTGCCCGTCCGGGTGGGCAAGGCGCAGCTGGCGGCGGTGCAGGAGGCCGGGGCGCTGCTGCGCGACCTGGGCCACGAGGTCATCACCCGTGACCCCGACTATCCGCCGTCGGCCATCATCGCCAACTACCTGCCCCGCTACCTGCGCGGCATCAGCGACGACGCGGACTCGTTGGCCCACCCCGAGCGCCTCGAGGCGCGCACCCGCAACCTGGCGCGCGCCGGTGCCATGTTCTCCGACCGGCGGATGACCGCCCTGCGCGAGGCCGAGGGCGAGGCGATCACCCGGATCCAGTCGATCTTCGACGACGTCGACGTCGTCGTGACGCCGGGCAACGCGACGGGCCCGTCCCGCATCGGCGCCTACCAGCGTCGCGGCGCGGTGTGGACGCTGTTGGCGGTGGCCCAGCGGGTCCCGTACCAGCAGGTCTGGAACCTGACCGGGCAGCCCGCCGCGGCCGTGCCGTGGGACTTCGACGGCGACGGGCTGCCGCTCGGGGTGCAGCTGGTGGGCCGGCCCTACGACGAGGCGACGTTGCTGTCGCTGTCGGCGCAGATCGAGGCCGCCCGCCCGTGGGCCCACCGGCGACCGCCGGTGTCCTAGGGGTATCGCGCGCGCGTTGTACCTTGACGACGTGGGCGCCGACGACAACATCGACGATCTGCTCGAGGCGCTCGAGGGCGCCGCGCGGGCCGAGCGCGCGGAACTGGTGCGGTGGCTGCTGGATCAGGGCATCACCGCCGAGGAGATCCGCAGCACCAACCCGCCGCTGCTGCTGGCCACCCGCCACCTCATCGGGGACGACGGCACCTACGTCTCCACCCGGGAGATCAGCGAGACCTACGGCGTGGACCTGGCGCTGCTGCAGCGGCTGCAGCGCGCCATCGGCCTGGTCCGAGTCGACGACCCCGACGCGGTCGTGCACATGCGGGCCGACGGCGAGGCCGCCGCGTTCATCCAGCGGTTCGTCGAGCTGGGCCTGGATCCCGAGCAATTGGTGCTCGTGGTCCAGGTGCTCGCCGAAGGGCTTTCGCGCGCCGCCGAGGTGATGCGGTACACCGCCCTGTCGGCGATCATGCACGCGGGAGCCACGGAACTGGAAATCGCCCAGGCGTCAAAGGCTTTGGTCAGCAAGATCGCGCCCCAGCTCGGCCCGCTGATCCAGAACATGATGTTCATGCAGCTGCGCCACATGATGGAGACCGAAGCGGTCAACGCCGCGGAACGGGCCGCCGGCAAGCCGCTTCCGGGCGCGCGCCACATCACGGTCGCCTTCGCCGACCTGGTTGGCTTCACCCGGCTCGGCGAAGTGATGTCGGCCGAAGAGCTGGGGCACCTGGCCAACCGCCTGGCCCACTTGGCCCGGGACCTGACCGTCCCGCCGGTGCGGTTCATCAAGACGATCGGCGACGCGGTCATGTTGGTCTGTCCCGAGCCGCAGCCCATGCTCGACGTCACGCTGAAGCTGGTGGAGGCGGTCGACAGCGACAACGACTTCCCGCGGTTGCGGGCGGGAATGGCCGCCGGGATGGCGGTGAGCAGGGCCGGCGACTGGTTCGGCAGCCCGGTCAACGTGGCCAGCCGGGTGACCGCCGTGGCCCGCCCGGGCACCGTGCTGGCCGCCGACTCGGTCCTCGACGCCCTCGGCGACCACGGCGACTTCCAGGGGTCGTTCGCCGGCGCGCGCCGGCTCAAGGGCATCAAGAGCGAGGTCAAGCTATTTCGGATGCGCCGCGGGGATGGTTCTTCCGCATAGGCAGGCCCGGGCGACTCTAGGGGGCGTTTGACGCTTAGGTCGCACGCGGCTGGTTTCCTACCCCGTTTCCCAGCGCTTCGAATCGGTCGCTTCCGGGCCTGCTTCGCTACCAAAACTACAACTCTGAACAGCCCCGGACAAGGGTCGGCCCCGCGCCGGGGAACGGTTCGAGCTGTTCGCCTGCGGTGAACGGCATTCCATTACAGTTGTAACGGTGTAATCATGTAATCATGAAATCGCACCACACACACGGGCGGCGTTACGGCCGCCCCGGCGGCTGGCAGCAGGCCCAGCAGCCCGACGCCAGCGGCGCGGCGGAATGGTTCGCCGGTCGCCTCCCCGAGGTCTGGTTCGACGGCGACCCCACCGTCATCGTCGATCGCGAAGAGATCACCGTGATCGGCAAGCTGGCCGAACCCGAGGCCGCCGGAGACGAGAGCGAGGCCCGCGCGCAGGGCCGGGTCTCGCGATTCCGCGAGGAGACCCGTTCGGAGCGGATGCGCATTGCCGACGAGGCGCAGGATCGCTACGGGCGCAAGGTTTCCTGGGGCGTGGAAGTGGGCGGCGAGCGAATCCTGTTCACCCACATCGCCGTACCGGTGATGACGCGCCTCAAGCAACCCGAGCGCCAGGTGCTCGACACGTTGGTCGACGCCGGCGTCGCCCGGTCCCGCGCCGACGCGCTCGCGTGGACGGTCAAGCTGGTCGGCGAGCACACCGAGGAGTGGCTGGCCAAGCTGCGCGACGCGATGTCGGCGGTCGACGATCTGCGCGCCGAGGGGCCCGACCTCCAGTCATAGGCCAACGACGCTGTGCGCCTTGGCTATTCGTTGTCGACCTTGGCGAGGATCTTGTCGACGACCTGCGCGCCCTGATCGCTGATGTGGTAACCGCACGCGTTGACGTCGGCGACCACGTTGTTCGCAACCCCCATGGCGCGCTGGCACTCCCAGCCGTCGGCGCCCTCCTGGGTTTCCAGCATGGCGATCTTCGGTGGGCCGCCGCCCAGTTGAGCGAACGTCCACCGGAACGTCTTGGTCTTGTTCGTCACGGTCACCGTCTTGCCGGAGCAGTTCTTCCACTTGTCCGCCGACGCCTGCACGAACGCCTTGGCTTTCTCGGCGGACGGGAACGCGACGGCGGCCTGGTTGACCCAGTGGTCGTAGTCGTCGCCCGGTTCGGAGGACACCAGCCCACTGATCCCGGTGTAGCCGGTGCCCGCGTACACCGGGTCCTGGCTGGTGTAGAGCGATCCCAGGCAGTTCGGCAGCGAGAGCGTCACCGTCGAGGTGTCCGTCGACGTGATCGGCTTGCCGGGCGTCATCGCGGACGAACCCATGATGGTGTTGACGCCCGACGGATCCAGCAACAGGGCGCTGAGCCGTCCGGCGGGTATGGGATCCGGCGGAGGCGGCGCCGGCGCCGGCCGGGTCAGAAGCCAGATCCCCACGCCGCCGCCCGCCAGGACCACCAGGGCGACGACGGCTGCGACGATGGGCCACGCGTTGCGTTTGGGCTTGGGCACCGGCTGATTCCAGGAAGCCGGGCCGGTGAACTGTGGCGGCGGGCCCCCCCAATTACCGCTGCCGCCCTGGTAGGCCTGCGGTCCGGACGGCACCGGGCCGCTGTCGGGGGCCCACGGCCGCGGGGTCGGGGCTGCCTGCGGCATCGGACCCGAGCTGGGCGCCGTGGGGTAGGGCGGCGGTGAACCCTGCACCGGCGCGGGCGGTGGGGTGCTGGCCGGAGGTTGTGGCGGGCCCACGGCGCTGGCGGCCAGGGTGGGGCCGCCGCTGTCCGCGGTGTGCGCCTCGGCGGTGGCGGGCAGGGTGGCTTCCTGACTGCGCCGCACGATGTTGTTCGCGTGGTCCTGATCGGGGTCGCTGAGGGCCTCGTGGGCGGCCAGCGCCAGGTCGCCGGCGCTGGCGTAGCGGTCTTCGGGTTTCTTGGCCATGCCGCGCGCGATCACGGCGTCGAAGGCCCTGGGGACGCCCGGGCGCACGGCGCTGGGCTTCGGGATCGGATCCATCAGGTGTGCGGTGACCAGGGTGCTGGCGCTGTCGGCGCGGTAGGGCGGCGATCCGGTCAACGCCTCGTGCAGCACGCACGCCAGCGCGTAGATGTCGGCGCGGTAGGTGACCTCGTCGTTGGAAAACCGTTCGGGCGCCATGTATTTCCAGGTGCCGACGGCGGTGCCGAGCTGGGTCAGTTTCTCGTCGGTGGTCGCGCTGGCGATGCCGAAGTCCACCAGGTAGGCGAAGTCGTCGCGGGTGACCAGGATGTTGGGCGGCTTGACGTCGCGGTGCATCACGCCGGCGGCGTGGGCGGCGTCCAGCGCCGAGGCGATCTGGGTGACGATGGCCACCGCGCGCGGCGGGGTCAGCGGGCCGAACCGCTTGAGCACCGAATCCAGGTCCGTGCCCTCGATCAGGCGCATCTCCATGTACATCTGGCCGTCGATCTCGCCGTAGTCGTGAATGGGCACCACGTGGGGTTCCTGCAAACGGCCGGCGATGCGGGCCTCGCGCTTCATCCGCTCGCGAAACACCGGGTCCTTGCTGAACGTGTCCGACATCAGCTTGACCGCCACCGTCCACTCCTTGACGGTGTGCTCGGCCTCGTAGACCTCGCCCATCCCACCGCGGCCCAGCAGTCGTTTTAGGTGATAGGGCCCGAACATCGAACCCACCCGTGAGGCCTGCGCGTCGCTCATTCCTGACCCTCCAAACCAACCCCGGACCCGCCGACCATATCAACATCGGGCGGCCTCAAACGGCCAACCGCGAGCCCGGGCTCAGCAATCAAGACGGTGGGCGCGCGGCGGCGCCGCCGCGGGACAACCACCACATCGCTAGGCGCGGCGCCGCCACAGCAGGAGATAACGCCAGAACAGCAGCCGGCGGACGCGGGCGCCGGGCAGGGTCGCGCCCGCGATTTCGCGGGCCTGCCGGGTGGTCAGCGGCGGATCGACGACTGTCGGCATCGCCTCGTCAACCGGGTCCGGTCCATACCAGTCGCCGCGGCCCGCCCGCAGCGCGGCGAACACTGCGCCCAGCGCCGGATTGGCCGCCGCCGCAACGATTTCGGTGGGCGCCTCGCGGGGCAGGTCGACGCGCGGCAACACCACCGCGGCCAGCACGCCGCCGGGGCGCAACGCCGGCCCCAGCCGCCGCAGAGCGTCGTCGAGTGGGACATGGTGCAGCGCGGTGAGCGAGACGATCGCATCGTAATGGCCTGCGGCCCAGGGAGTGTCCATCACGTCGGCCAGGGTGCAGGTGACGTTGGCCGGTGCGCGCCGCCGGGCCACCTCGATCATCGCGGCCGACTTGTCGATCGCATCGACATGATCGGCGCGGGCGGCCAGTCGCGCCGCGAATGCCCCCGCCCCGCAACCGACGTCGAGCACCCGCCCGCACCGCGGCGACAGCTGCCGCAACAGCACTCGCTGGTAGTAGGCGTTGTGGTCCCATGCCAGCCAGCTCGCGCTCAAGAGTGGTTGGCCCACCACTTGTACAGCTGGTCGAGGTTCGGCCCCTGCGTGTTTCCCCCGACGACCGCGAACACCAGGGTTTGCTGGTTCGTCCACATCACCTTCGGCTCGTCGTTCTTGTAGGTCCCACAGGCGATCTGGCCGAGGATGGTGTTCGGGTCTTTGTTGTGCCACCAGGTGCCGGGCGAGGCCTTGTCGCCCGGGCACTTGACGAGCGTGTCGGCGCCGGTGAAGCGGGTGAACGCGTCCTGCACACCCTGCAGGTCCGAGAACAGCGCGTAGGCCGAGATGGTTGGGCCGCCCGGATCCGTGTTCTGCCCGCACGAGATGGAGACGATCGAGCCCACCATCGGCTGGGGGTCCGGATTGCACGTGCCGGGTGGGTAGCCGGTGGGCAGCAGGCTTTGCAGCCGGCTCACCGCGCCGGGCGGCGGGCCGGACGGCGATGGGGAGGTCGTGCGGGTGCTCGTTCTCTTGGTGGTCGTGGTCGTCGTGGTGGTGGTGGTGCTGGCCGCGGTGGGGGTTTCGCTGTCGTCGTTCCCGACGGCTATCGAGATGCCGATGACCGCGGCGACGAGGATCACGGCGGCGGCGATCGCCGCGACGAGGATCCAGGGGTTGCGGCGGCGCGGGGGTGCCGGCGGGCGCCCGGGGCCCCATGGCACAGGGCCGGCGAATTGCGGCGGCGGCCCGCCGAAGGGCGGCTGGTAGCCCGGCAGACTCGGTGGGGGCGGGGCCGCGCCGTGCCCGGGCTGCGGTATCCGCCCGGATCCCGACGGATTGGCGGGCGCG
>NZ_LZIS01000130.1 GCF_001667015.1 Mycobacterium sp. E3198
CGCCCGCGCCGCCGCCGGCGCCGCCGCCGCTCGCGCCGCCGCCACCGCCGCCCTGGAATCCCTTCCCGGGCGCGCAACCCGCGGCGTCGGGTCCCGCCGCCGGGCAGAACCCCACGGCGCTCAACACCAGCACACCGAACATCGCCGCCACTCCGGCTGCCTTCAGCGCCGCGAAGAGGCCCTTCCACATATGCATCCCTCCAGTCGCATCTGGAAAATAGTGTGGCACAGCGGGCGGCCCAGCTACCTCTCCCGCGGCCGTCGTCCGGCCAACGCCGGCCGCTGTTGGCGGCGGTGACCTGCGCAGCTATGAATTGCGTGAGCTTGCCGGGGCAACGTCCAGCGTCTGCCGATTGGCGGCCATGGCGACCAGGGCGGCGGCCATCAGGCCCGCCGACGCGGTCAGCATCAGCGCGACGCTGCGCTCATAGATCAGGCCGCCCGCCAGCGAGCCGGCCATGATCCCCACCTGGAACGCCGTCACGTAGAGCCCCGACGCCCCGTCGGGGTCGTCGGCACCGTTGCGCATGGCGGCGGCCTGCAACATCGGCGACACCGCGGTGGCCATCGCGCCCCACAATACGATCGCGGCCGTCCCGATGAGGGCTGTTGCGGCGGCCGGTGCGCCGCCGAACGCGAGCGCGGTCAACACCACGAACGCCGCCGTCAACCCCGCCATGCACAGGATGACGGCGCCCCGGGGCCGGCGGTCCAGCGGACGCGCCACCAAACCCACGGCGATCACCCCGGCGGCGCCATACGCGGCCAGCACCCAGGCGAGATTCGGTCCGTGCACGCCGACCACGTCGCGGATGATGACCACGATGTAGGTGTACGACACGAAATGGCCCGTCACCCCGACCATGGTGATGAGGCTGACGACGATGAGCCGGGGATTGCGGTGGTGCCGCGCCCGCGGACCCACGCATTTGAGCTGGTCGTCGGTGAGCACCAGCTGCGGCAGCAAAAGCCAGGCCGCCACGGTGACGACGGCCGCGGCGACGGTGACGCACGCCGCCGCCAGCCGCCAGCCCCACATCAGGCTGAGGGCGGCCGTGAGCGGGCTGCCGATCACCAGCGCCAGGCTGGTGCCGACGTAGATCGACATCGTGGCGCGCCCGGCGTGGCTCGGCGGCACCAGCCGCGTCGCCAGCGGGGCGATGATCGACCACAGCAGGCCGTGGGTGATCGCGCACAGCACCCGCCCGACGGCCAGCACCGCGAAGTTGGGCGCCAGCGCCGAGATGAGCTGCGAGACCGTCAGGCAGACCAGGCTGAACACCAACGCGCGCCGGCGCGGCCAGTGCGCCGTCCAGCGCACCAGCGGGAACGTCGACAGCGCCGCCACCAGCGCGTACCAGGTCAGCAGCGTGCCGACCAGGACCACGCTGACGTGCAGGTTGCGCGCGATCGCCGACAGGGCGCCGACCGGCAGGATTTCGGCCGTGACGTAGGTGAACGCCGCCGCGGCGAGCACAGCCAGCTGAGCGGCGATCCGTGGCGTCCACGTTCGCGCTGCAGTGGTGGTGGCGGCAGTCATGGCGGTCATCGGTTAGGCACGCAATCGGCCGGGCAAGTCTGCTGGCGAAATCACGCTGCACCTACCGTACGCACCGCAACAATAGGTTCCCGCAAGTTAGCGGTTCAACACGCCTAGTAACCGGCGATCAGGAGCGCACCAGACGCGCGATGGCGGCAGAGGCCTCGGCCAGCTTGTCGTCGGCCTCGTCGCCACCCTCCGCCACGGCCCGTGTCACGCAGTGATTGAGATGCTCGTCGAGCAAATTCAGCGCCACCGAACGCAGGGCGCTGTTGACCGCGCTGATCTGAGTGAGGACGTCGATGCAGTATTTGTCGTCCTCGATCATGCGCGCGATGCCGCGCACCTGGCCCTCGATGCGCCGCAGCCGCTTGGCGTAGTTGTCCTTCTGCTGCGAATACCCGTGTGCGCTCGTCACGGTTCGAGTCTACCCCATACCCCGATGGGGTATGACCCGCCCGTTTGCGGGCGCGCCCCGCCCGGCATACTTGCACGATGAATTCCGGGCAGGCCACACCCACCGATTCGGCGCGGGTCGCCGACATCAAACCGCGTAGTCGTGACGTCACCGACGGCCTGGAGAAGGCCGCCGCCCGTGGCATGCTGCGCGCGGTAGGCATGGGCGACGAGGACTTCGCCAAGCCGCAGATCGGGGTGGCCTCATCCTGGAACGAAATCACGCCGTGCAACCTCTCGCTGGACCGGCTCGCCACGGCGGTCAAGGAGGGTGTGTTCTCGGCCGGCGGCTACCCGCTCGAGTTCGGCACGATCTCGGTTTCCGACGGCATCTCGATGGGCCACGAAGGGATGCATTTCTCCCTGGTGTCGCGCGAGGTGATCGCCGACAGCGTCGAGACCGTGATGCAGGCCGAGCGCCTCGACGGCTCGGTGCTGTTGGCCGGCTGCGACAAATCGCTGCCCGGCATGCTGATGGCCGCCGCACGGCTGGACCTGGCGGCCGTGTTCCTCTACGCCGGCTCCATCCTGCCGGGCGTGGCCAAGTTGTCCGACGGCAGCGAGCGCGAGGTGACGATCATCGACGCCTTCGAGGCGGTGGGGGCGTGCGCGCGCGGACTGATGCCCCGCGAGGACGTCGACGCCATCGAGCGCGCGATCTGCCCGGGCGAGGGCGCCTGCGGCGGCATGTACACCGCCAACACCATGGCCAGCGCCGCCGAGGCGCTCGGCATGTCGTTGCCGGGCAGCGCGGCCCCGCCCGCGACCGACCGCCGCCGCGACGGGTTCGCGCGCCGCAGCGGCGAGGCCGTCGTCGAGCTGCTGCGGCGCGGCATCACCGCCCGCGACATCCTCACCAAGGAGGCCTTCGAGAACGCGATCGCGGTGGTGATGGCGTTCGGCGGCTCGACCAACGCGGTGCTGCACCTGCTGGCCATCGCCCACGAGGCCGACGTCGCGCTCACCCTCGACGACTTCAGCCGGATCGGGTCGAAGGTGCCGCACCTGGCCGACGTCAAGCCGTTCGGCCGGCACGTCATGTCCCACGTCGACCACATCGGCGGCGTGCCGGTGGTCATGAAGGCACTGCTGGACGCGGGCCTGCTGAACGGCGACTGCCTGACGGTGACCGGTGCGACCGTCGCCGAAAACTTGGCCGCCATCGCCCCGCCGGACCCGGACGGCAAGGTGCTGCGGGCCCTGGACAACCCGATCCACCCGACCGGCGGGATCACCATCCTGCACGGATCACTCGCACCCGAGGGCGCGGTGGTCAAGACGGCCGGTTTCGACTCCGACGTGTTCGAAGGCACCGCAAGGGTTTTCGACGGCGAGCGGGCGGCCCTGGACGCCCTGGAGGACGGCACCATCACCAAGGGCGACGCGGTGGTGATCCGCTACGAGGGGCCGAAGGGCGGCCCCGGGATGCGCGAAATGCTCGCCATCACAGGCGCGATCAAGGGCGCCGGCCTCGGCAAAGACGTTCTGCTGCTTACCGATGGCCGGTTCTCCGGCGGCACGACCGGCCTGTGCGTGGGCCATGTCGCGCCGGAGGCCGTCGACGGCGGACCGATCGCCCTGCTGCGCGACGGCGACCGGATCCGCCTCGACGTGGCGGCCCGGACCCTCGACGTGCTGACCGACCCCGCCGAATTCGAGTCGCGGCGAGGGGATTTCACGCCTCCCCCGCCCCGCTACAAGACCGGCGTGTTGGCCAAGTACGTCAAGCTGGTCAGCTCGGCCGCGATTGGCGCCGTCTGCGGCTAAGCCCGCGGGGCGGTGGCCCGGATGCGTACGCCGAAGTAGGTGGCGTTGAGGCCCACGATGGTCAGCAACGCACCCGCGACGACGTTCGACCAGAGCATGCCGGCCGTCAGCGCGACGCCGGGCAGGATCCACGGCGACACGATCACCCAGACGCCCAGCACCGGCAACGTCCAGGTCATGCCGTGCGCGCGGTCCAGCGTCGTGGCAAACCCGTACGCCAGGAACGCCACTGCGATCCCGACGATCAGGTCCGACGTGGCAAGCGATGCCGTCGCGCTGAACCCGACGATCCAGGGCGAGGCGGCCACGTACAGGCCCGTCAGCAGGGCCAGGCCGAAGGTGACATGCGCGCTCGTCGACTCGGCGACGCGCTCGTAATTCGCCCGCAGGGCCAACAAATCGGGGTGGTGATCTATTGATGAATGGACCGTACTCATTTTGTGACCTTTCTGTTATGCAGCAAGCCTTTTGAGCTTGGCTGCACCCATCCATCTGTGATCCAGGTTACGCCCAATTCGACAACCCGCGTAGCGTCGTAGGACATGGACATCGCCGACCGATTGCGGCTCGACGTTCCGGTGGGACAGGCCGGAATGGGCGGCGGGCTGGCGACCGCTCCGCTGGCGGCCGCGGTCGCCAACGCGGGCGGGCTGGGAACCCTGGGCATCACCACCGCACGCCGGCTGCGGGCGTCGATCGACCAGGTGCGGGAACGGGCGCCGGGGCGCGCCGTCGCGGTAAACCTGTTGATGCCCTTCGTTCATCGCCACCACGTGGCGGTCTGCGTCGACGCCCGCGTGGACGCCGTCGTGTTGGCGTTCGGCGAGAAGCGGGGGCTCGTCGAGCACCTGCGCGACGCTGGAGTCTTCGTGTTCGTGATGGTCGGCACCGAGGCCCAGGCGCGCGCTGCGGTCGCCTGGGGCGCCGACGGTTTGATCGCGCAGGGGCGGGAGGCCGGCGGGCACCTGGTGGGAACCGTGCCGGCCCTGGACTTCCTGCCCCGCGCGCTGAGGGTGGCCGGCGACCGGCCCGTCCTGCTGGCCGGTGGCATCGCCACCGCCGCCGACACCCGCGCCGCCCTGGACGCCGGGGCCGGCGGCGTGATCGCCGGCACGCGATTCCTGTTGACCCACGAGGCCAACGCGAGCCGCGAGTACCAGCGGCGAATCCTGCGGGCGGACAGGACGATCGAGACCAACCTCTTCGGCCTGAGCTGGCCGCTGCGCCACCGCGTCATCCCCAACGCGGCGACGCGCCGCTGGTGCGGCGGCGACGGGAAGGCCAAGGCCCTGCCCGCCGCCCTCAACGCGGTCAGCCGCCCGCTGTCGGTGCTGGGCTATTTCGACGCGGGCGCGCTGATGCGCCTGCAGTCACCGGCCCGTCCGTTCTTCACCCCGTTGGCGCCGGTCGCCGGGGTGCCCGATGCGTGGTTGGACGGCGCCGCGCTGTATGCCGGCGAAACCGCTTTGCGGATCGGCGAAATCACGTCCGCCGATCAGGCCGTCAAGGACCTCACCCCGCGCTGACGCCCTCAGCGCACCACCGCGAGCGCGAAACCGTCCCACTGCTTGGCCCCGACGGTCTGGATCACGGCCGTGTCCAACCGCGGATGCTCGCCCATCAACTGCAACGTCTGGCGCGTCGCCCGCACCCTGGCATCGCCGGACCGGGTGTCGAGGATCCGGCCCTCACGAATGACGTTGTCCACCAGGATGACTGAGCCGGGACGAGCCAGCCGGACCGCCCACTCGAGATAGGCCGCGTTGTTTTCCTTGTCGGCGTCGATGAAGACCAAATCGAAGGGGTCACCGCCCAGCGTCGGCAAGGTGTCCAGCGCCGCGCCGACGATCACCTCGACGCGGTCGCCCACCCCGGCGCGCTGCAGGTTGGACCGCGCGACCTCGGCGTGTTTGGGCTCGTATTCCAGCGTCACTACGCGACCGTCGGGTCCCGCTCCGCGCGCCAGCCAGATGGTGCTGAAGCCCCCCAGCGTGCCGATCTCGAGGATGCGGCGCGCCCCGATCGCGCCGGCCAGCAGCGACAGGAACTTGCCCTGCTGCGCCGAGACCGCGATCTGTGGCAGCCCGGCCGCGTCGCTGGCCTGCAGCGCCGCGGTCAGGGCCGGGTCGTCGCCCACCACCGTGCCGTCCAAGAATGCGTCGACGTCCTGCGGGGTTGGGTCTGCCGTCATGGCGCCCACGCTACCCGGGCGCCACGCTCGGACCCACCTATTTACGTGATACCCCCATGGGGTATATAGTGGACCCGCGAGTCCGCGACGCGAAGGAAGGGTGATGGAAATGGCAACCTATGAGGCGGGGACCCTGCTGAGCTGTGGCCACGAGGGCTGCGGATGCCGGGTTCGCATCGAGGTCCCCTGCCACTGCTCGGGCGCGGGCGAGCCGTACCGCTGCACCTGCGGCGACGAGCTGACGCCGGTCGAGTAGCGGCCCCGGGCCGGTCGTGCGTCGGCGGCATCACCGCCCGAACGCACGGCCGGCCAGCTCCACCCCGGCCGTGAGCTGGAGCGCGACAGCCGACGCGCCCACCGCCACGGTGTACCCGCCCGGCGCGATGCGCCAGGCCCCCACGCCGCCGTCATAGCGGGCGAGCAGCCGCGCGTCGGCCTCGACGCTCACCCGGCTGGTCGCGCCCGGCTCGAGCTCCACCCGTTCGAATCCCAGCAGCCGCAGGCATCGCCCGCCGGGGCCGGCGGTCAGGTACAGCTGCGGGACGTCGGCCCCGGCGCGGTCGCCCACGTTGGCGACGCTGAAGCTCGCCGACACGGTCTCGCCGCCGCTCACCACCAGGTCGCGATACTCAAACCTGGTGTAGGACAAGCCATGACCGAACGCGAACATCGGCGCCAGGCCGCGCTGGGCGAACCAGCGGTAGCCGACATCGGCCCCTTCGAAGTAGTCGATGGTGGTCGGCGTCCCCCACGAGACGCCGGGATCGAGCAGCTCCGGGCGCGGCGTCTGGCCGAGGTCGACCGGGAAGGTGATCGGCAGCCGGCCCGACGGATTCACCAGGCCCACAAGGACTTCCGCGATCGCGCGGCCACCGTCCTGGCCCGGGTACCACGCCTGCACGATGGCGTTCACCGAATCGCGCCAGGGCATGCTCACCGGGTTGCCGGTCTCGAGCACCACGACCGCGTTCGGATTCGCGGCCGACACCGCGGCGATCACCGCGTCCTGCCCCCACGGCAGCGACAGGTCGGCGCCGTCGAATCCCTCGCCTTCGGCGCGGACGGCGAACACGATCGCGACGTCGGCCCGCCGCGCCGCCATCGCCGCCTCCGCCGGGCTGAGGCCGGGATCGAACTCGATCTGCGCCCGGGGAAGTCGCTTGCGCAGCTCGCTCAGCGGGCTCGACGGCAGCAGATACAGGTTGCGCATCCCGGCCTCCAGGCCCGTACCGCCGATCGGGACCACCGCGGCGTACCCGCCCGGCGGGACCACCGTGGCCGAGCCGTAGCCGGCCGCGACACCCAGGTGCGCGTGGCCGCCGATGACGGCGATGCGTGCGCTCGACTCCGGCGCCAGCGGCAGAACCCCGCCGTTGGCCAGCAGCACGATCCCCGCGCGGGCGACCCGCAGCGCAATCTCGTTGTGCGCGTCCATGTCCGGGGCGGGTGCGGCTTCGCAACGATCGACTCCGACCGCGAACATCGACCGCAGGATGCGCCTGACCATGTCCGACAGGCGCTCGGTGGGCAGCCTGCCCTCGGCGTACGCGGCGCGCAGCGGATCCCCGAACGCCTCCGACTGCCACAGCAGCGCGTCGATCTGCGCGCCGCACTCCTGATCGAGGCCCGCCAGCGCGCATTCCCAGTTCGGCGTTCCGCCCCAGTCGGACATGACCCAACCGCAGTATCCCCAGGCGCCTTTGAGCACCCGGTTGATCAGGACGTCGTTGGCGGCGGCGTACTCGCCGTTGATCTTGTTGTAGGCGGCCATCACGGCACCGGGTTGCGAGCGCTCGATGGCCATCTCGAAGGCCAGCAGGTCGGATTCGCGGTGCGCGTCGGGGTCGATGACCGCGTCCAGGAAGTGCCGGTTGGTCTCGTTGCAGTTCAAACAGTAGTGCTTGACCGTCGAGATGACGCCCTCGCCCTGGATCCCGTTGACCGATTCGGCGGCCATCGTCGCGGTCAAAAGCGGGTCCTCGGAAACGTATTCGAAGTTGCGGCCGTTGCGGGGATCGCGGGCGAGGTTCATCGACCCGGCGAGCTGCACGTTGAATCCGCGGCTGCGCGCCTCCCGGCCGATCAGGCCGCCGGCGGCGCGCGCCAGCGCGGGATCGAAACTGGCGGCCAGCGCCAGCCCGGCGGGCAAGGCGGTGGCCGTGTCACCCGGGCGATAGCCGGGGTTGGTGACGCCGAGCCCGGCGTCGGTCATCGTCAGCGCCGGGACGCCGAGCCGCGGTATACCGGGCACATACCCCGCGCTCATCGGGACCCCCGGCGGGATGCGGTCGTCGGGCAGCGGCCACAGTTCCCCGGCGCCCATGACCCCGACCAACAGCGAGAACCGCTCGTCGTCGGTCATCTGGGCCTCGACCTCGCGGGCCCGGGCGTCGGGATCGCTCACCGCACACCCTCTTTGGCGTACACGACGCGCAGCACGTGCCCGAGTTCCGGCCCCATCACCAGCTCCGCCAATTCGCAGATAGTCGCGACGAACTCCGGGCCGTGCGGCGGCTCGGCCCGGCACAGATGATGCGCCACCTCGTGCAGCACCACCAGCTCGCGCAGCGCCCAGTCGGCGGTGTCGCGGTCGGGAACCGCGATAGTGCCCGCGCCGTCCCGGTTTTCGTAGTGCGCCGCGGTGGCGGCGCGCCGCGGCCGCACCCGCAGCGGCGCGGCGTCCGGCCAGCGTCGCCGCACCGACGGCAGCGCGAGCACGTCGTCGACGTAGCGCTGGACGGAGGCCACCGACCCGAAGCGCCCCTCCGGCGGCAGCGTCAACCGGGTGCCGAAGAACTCGACGGCGGGCGAGCCATGCTCGGCGGCGCGGTCGAACAACGTGCGGACGAAGTCCTCGGCCGCATAAACCTTGGCGCGCTGCGAATCGCGGGCCGCTGTCACCGGCGCAGCGCGCTCCGCGCCCCGGGCAACTCGGCGCTGTTCTGCAGCCGCGCCCGCCGGCCGGCCCGGTCCCCCGCGCGGCGCGCCGCCGACGAATACCCCGCCGTCGCACGGCTGACCTGGTAGGTGCCGCGCGCCTTCGACGCGCCTCGGTAGAAGTCGCGCAGCTCGAGTTCCTTGTCCCGCAGGGCGATAGCGGTGCCGGGCGGGCGGCGGCGGTCCTTGGTGGCCTCGCGGGTGGCCTCCTCGCGGGCCTCGGCCAGGCGCTGGCCCACCCGGGCCCCGAACGCGAGCTGAAAGTTGAGGCGCGCGGTGATCGTCGGCGTGGGCCGGTGCGCGCCGGAGGACAGGTACGCGTCCGACGCCCGCACCATCTGGACCACCAGGCTGGCGTAGAGGGCGTGCGTCGCGTCGATGTCCTCGGCGAACCCGTACGCGTAGACGAACGTCGAGTTGGACGCCACGTCGCAGCGCACGTCGTTGGCGGCCGCGATCACCACGAAAAGCTGCACGTACGTCCGCAGGCCCCGGGTGCCGGCCGCGCCGATGGTGATGGTCCGCTGCGTCGGGGCCTGCACCGGCGAGCGCTTTGCCGCGTGCGACCGCGCCACCGCCAGGTCGATGGACGCCGCCGTCGCCAACCGCTGCGCGGCGCTCAGGAAGGCGTCCGCCTCGTGCGAGTTGTCGGTGCCCTCGGCCTGACGCAACAGCGCGGCGATGCGAGCCAGCATTTTGTCGTCCGTCATGTGCGCCAAACTAACGCAACCGGACGACAGTCCGCCGACGGCCGCTCAGAGCCGGGCGGTGATCCACGAGACGACGTCGCCGAGCACCTGGTCGCGCTCCGGCTCGTTGAAGACCTCGTGGTACAGCCCCGGGTACACCTTCAGCTCGACGTCGCGGGATCCCACGCATTCGACCAGCCGGCGACTCCCGTCGACGGGGATGAGCCGGTCGTCGGAGCCGTGCACCACCAGCAGCGGCGCGGTCAACGCCGGCGCCCGCTGCGGCATGGTCTCGCCGACCAGCAGCAGCGCGCGGCCCACGCCGGCCGGGACCTTCCCGTGATACACCAGGGGATCGGCGTTGTAGGCCGCCACCACCGCCGGGTCCCGGGAGATGGCGTCGACGTCGAGCTCCTGCACCGGAAGGCCGGGCACGACGACACCGAGCACCTTGGCGGCGAGCACCATCACCGGTGACACCAGATCCTGGGCCGCCACCGCCGGCGCCGACAGCACCATCATGTCGTAGTTGTCCGGGCGCTCGACCCCATAGGCGAACACGATCCCGCCGCCCATGCTGTGCCCGAGCACGACGCATTTGAGGCCGTGCTGTTCACGGGTGGCGATGCGGACCAGGGTGTCGAAATCCGTCGTGTACTCGGAGATGTCCCGCACCAGCATCCGCTTGCCGCCGGAGCGGCCGTGCCCGCGGTGGTCGAGCGCGTAGGTGACCAGCCCCGCGCCGCCGAAGCACTGCGCGACGTGGTCGTAGCGGCGGGCGTATTCGCCGAGGCCGTGCGACAGCACGACCACCGCCCGCGGCGCGGTGTCGGGCGTCCAGACGTCATAGACAATGCGCACGCCGCCGACGCCGTCGAAGGTCCGTTCCGTGCGCGTAGTCATCACGGGCAGCCTAGTGGCTCGACGGGTGGGCTTTGACAAAGACTCTGTCGGAGACACTGCGTAGGCTCATACGGCGTGAGGCTGCTTACGGAGAACGTCGAAACCGGCGGGGACTTCTCGACCGATGCCGAGCCGTACCGTCGCGAGTTGCTCGCACACTGCTATCGGATGACCGGGTCGCTGCACGACGCCGAGGATCTGGTGCAGGAGGCGCTGCTGCGGGCCTGGAAGGCTTACGACCGTTTCGAGGGCAGGTCCTCGATGCGGACGTGGCTGCACCGCATCGCCACCAACACCTGCCTGACGGCGCTGGAGGGCCGGGAGCGGCGCCCCTTGCCGACCGGCTTGGGAGCGCCCAGCTCCGACCCGACGGCGGAGCTGGTGGAGCGTCGCGAGGTGCCCTGGCTGGAGCCACTGCCGGAGCTCACGGACGACCCGGCGGACCCGTCGGTGATCGTCGGGTCACGGGAGTCGGTGCGGTTGGCGTTTGTCGCCGCGCTGCAACACCTTTCGCCCCGGCAGCGGGCGGTGCTGCTGCTGCGCGACGTGCTGCAGTGGAAGGCGGCCGAAGTGGCCGCGGCGATCGGCACCACCACCACCGCCGTCAACAGCCTGCTGCAGCGGGCCCGCGCCCAGCTGGAGACCGTGCAACCCAGCGCGGGCGACCGCTTGACGCCGCCGGATTCGGCCGAGGCGCAGGACCTGCTGGACCGCTACATCGCCGCGTTCGAGGCTTACGACATCGACCGGCTGGTCGAGCTGTTCACCGCCGACGCGATCTGGGAGATGCCGCCGTACGTCGGCTGGTACCGGGGCGCCCGGGACATCGTCACGCTCATTCACCAGCAGTGCCCCGCCGAGCACCCCGGGGACATGCGCCTGCTTCCCCTGATCGCCAACGGCCAGCCCGGCGCGGCCATGTACATGCGCGCGGGCGACGTGCACGTGCCGTTCCAGCTGCACGTGCTCGACGTGTGGGACGCTCGGGTGTCGCACGTGGTGGCGTTCCTCGACGGCGCCCTGTTCGCAAAGTTCGGGCTGCCCGATTCCCTGTGACGATGTCGAAGCCCCCGCTCGTCACGCCCGCGCCCGGCAAACCGCTGCTGTTGCTGGGCGCCTTCGACCTGGCCGCAGTCGGCTACGTCGCCGAGGAGTTCTTCGTGTCCGGCACGGCCTCGTGCTACGCGCCGACGGCCGGGTTGGGCGCCGACGGCCAGTGGAGCGTCACGACCAGCGGTACCGCCGAATACACGACGCGGATCGTGGCGCTGACCCCGGCGCGGCGCTCCGATTTCAATGGCACCGTGCTCGTCGAATGGCTCAACGTCAGCGGCGGCATCGACGCCCCGGCCGTGTGGATGATGGCCCACCGCGAGATCCTTCGCGCGGGCTACGCCTACGTTGCGGTCTCGGCCCAGCGGGTGGGGGTGGAGGGCGGCGGCACCAGCATGCTCGGCTTCGACATGTCCCTGAAGAGCCAGGACCCGGGGCGGTACGCGGCCCTGCGCCACCCGGGCGACGAGTTCTCCTACGACATCTTTTCCCAGGTGGGCGAGCTGGTTCGCGACGGCGTGCTGGGCGACCTGAGCGTGCGGCATGTGATCGCGGTGGGCGAATCGCAGTCCGCGATGTTCTTGACCACCTACGTCAACGCCGTCGCTCCGCTCGCCCGCAGCTACGACGGCTTTTTGGTGCATTCCCGGTTCGCGTCGGCGGCGCCGCTGGACGGCGCTTCCATCTTCGACGAATCGCCGGCCGGCTCGCCGGACGCGGTCGCGTTCCGCACCGACCTGCGCGCCCCGCTGGTCACGATCATCACCGAGACCGACCTGCTCGGTGGCCCCCGGCACGGCTATCACCTCGCGCGGCAACCCGACGACCAATGGCTGCGGGTCTGGGAGATCGCCGGAGCCGCGCACGCGGACAACTACACGATCCAGGTGGCGCCGATCGACGACGGCTCGGCGCCGCTGGACGCCGTCGTGGCGGCCTACGCGCCGACTCGCACGCTGATGGGCCGGCAGCTGGACCACTACATCAACTTCGCGCCGCAGCACCACTACGTGGTGCAGGCGGCGATCGCCGCCCTGCACAGCTGGGTCCGAACCGGGGAGCCGGCGCCGGCGGGCCCGCCGATCGAGGTCCGTGACGGCGATCCGCCGCGGGCCGTTCTGGATCCCAACGGCCTCGCCCGGGGCGGTATCCGGACCCCGTGGGTGGACGTGCCGATCGCCCGCACGTCCGGCCTGCCCAGCTCGAGCGACGGCGAGGAGGACCTCATGGCCGCGATCTTCGGCTCCGGCGAGCCGTTCGACGCCGCGACGCTGCACCGGCTCTATCCGGGCGGCGTCGAGCAGTACCTCGACGGCTTCACGGCGGCGCTGGACAGGGCGATCGGATCGGGATTCATCCTGCCGGCCGATCGCGCGGAGATCCTCGAACTCGCCGCCGCGACGTATCCGGGCGACGGCGCTCACGCGTAGTGCGGCCGAAGGTTGAGCCGCAGCATCCGGTCGAGCAGCCGGTCTGAGGCCAGCCGGGCCACCCGCACCAGCACGGCGGCGTCACGCCCGATGGTGTAACGGGTCCGGGGCCGAGATGCCGTGGCCGCCTTGGCGATTACCCTCGCGGCGCGCTCGGCGGTCACACCCCCCTCGGTGAACGATCGGGCCTGCGCCTTGACGGCCGCGGCCAGATCCCCGTAACGGTCCACATGGTCGGCGGTCATGCCGGCGCTGAGCCGGTCGGCGGTGGCGATTCCGCGCTCCGCGATCTGCGTCTTCACCCCGCCGGGTTGGATGACGACCACCTTGACCCCGAACGGCGCGACCTCGCGGCGCAGGGCGTCGCTGACGGCCTCGAGCGCGAACTTCGAACCCGCATACGCGCCATACGTCGACAGCGCCACCCGGCCGCCGACGGAGCTGATGTTGACGACGGTGCCGGAGCTTTGCAGCAGGGCCGGGAGCAACGCCTGGGTCACGGCGATGTGGCCGAACAGATTGACGTCGAACTGCCGGCGCCATTCGTCCAGCGGCAGGATTTCCACCGGCGCGTTGACGGCGATGCCGGCGTTGTTGATCAGCGCGCGCAGCGGCCGGCGCTGCGGATCGCGGGCGACGCGGTCGGCGATGGCCGCCACGTCGGAGGCCACGGTGATGTCGAGGATGTGGGGCTCGATCCCGTCGGCCCGCAACGCGTCCGCGTCGACCTCACGACGCACCCCGGCCAGCACCCGGAAGCCGCGGCGCGCGAGTTCCCGCGCGGTGGCAGCCCCCATGCCGGTCGAGGCGCCGGTGACGACGACGAGCTCGCGCCGTTCGGGGTCGTTCGAAGCAGTCATAACCATCTCCATCGTGAGGTCGGGACATTGAGTTGACACTGTCAACCGAACCTAGCACGCTTGTTGACGGTGTCAACTGAACCGGTCGGCGCTTATGCTGCTGCGGATGGCAACACGCTCAGAGACCGCCGCGGCGACCCGCCAGTCGCTGCTCGACGCCGCGGCGGTGTTGCTGGACGGCGGCGGGCCCGAGGCGGTCACGTTGCGCGAAGTGGGCGCGCGCACCGGTGTTTCGCGCTCGGCGCCCTACCGCCACTTCGCCGACAAGGAAAGCCTGCTCACCGTCCTCGCCACCAACGCGTGGAGCGACGTGGGTGACGCGCTCGAACTCCTGGCCGCGGCCGATGGCCCGCCCGACCAATCGTTGCGGACGGCTCTGCTCTCGTTCGTGGCCGTCGGCCGGAGCCGGCCCCATCTGTACCGCCTGATGTTCACCACGCCGGCCGGCGATCCCACCGCTGTTGCCCGGGCGGCCGAGCGCGCCCAGGACCTGTTCCTGGAACTGGTGAGTCGCATCGTCGGTCGTGAGCGGGCGCGCCGCTACGGGGCGCTACTGCTGACCAGTGCCCACGGCATCACGGGCCTGGAGCTGAGCGGCCACCTGGTCTGGGACAAGTGGCACACCGACGCGGAGCAACTCATCGACACGCTCATCGCGCTGCTGCCGGTCGCGCAGTGACTAATGGGGTAACAGCCGGCTGTCGGGTGCTGGTCCCGCCACCGAGCGGACCAGCCCGGCCCCGGTGATCAGCGGCAGCTCCAGCGCCGACAGCAGCCCGGGCGGGGCCGCACACACCGCGGGGATGGCGTTGACCATCCGCGACGCGCCGGCGATGCGGGCTCCGAGGTCGTGGTCGTGGTCCTCGGCCATCTCGAATTCGCAACGCATGCTCGGGGATCCCTCGATCTCGACGCGGTACAGGCCGCGCCCCGACGCCGCGCCGTAGCCGAGATCCTTTGGGGGGATGCAGATGTGGGGCTGGGGCCAGTCCGGCGCGATGTCGTCGCGCATCCGCGTCACGTGATCGAGGACGAAAGTCGGCTTCCCGCCGACGTATCCGGTCAGCGTGGAGCGCATGGCCGCGATCGTTCCCGCCTCGATGCGGCCGGTGGGCGTCTCGAAGGACTCGGCGGCGGGGATGCGGTCGTTGCTCTCCTCGATGCTGTCGATCTTGACGCCCAGCCCGGCGGCGAGCTGGTGTAGCACCGGCCCCCAGCCGAACGTGAATATTCCCGGCTGCGCCGCGAAGGCCGGGTATTCCGGCGGCTGTCCGAACCCGAGGATCTCGTAGACCGCGGCGCGGTCCGGGTACGTGGCGTAGTTGAACATCTCGGTCACCCGCACCGACTCGATTACGCGGGACACCCCCGAAAGCACCAGCGGCAGCACGTCATTGGCGAAGCCGGAGTCGATGCCGGTGGTGAAGAACGACGCCCCGCCGTCCAGCGCGGCATGCCGCAGGGGATCGGTGAACGCCCCGTCGAGGGCGTCGGGGAACACCAGCGGCACCACCGAGCACGACACCACATTCTTTCCGGACCGCAGGATCGACGCCATGTCCTCGACGGCGTCGAGCGGACGCAGGTTGGCACCGGCCGCATACACCACCGCGTCGGCGCCGCCGGCCAGCATCGGCGCCGGGTCCTGGGTTGCGACCACGCCCACCGGCGCGATCCCGCACAGCTCTCCGGCGTCGCGACCCGCTTTGGCGTCGCTGTGCACGACGAGGTCGACCAGCTCCAGCTCCGGATGGTCGATCACACCACGCAGGGCTATCACGCCCATGGAACCCGGCCCCCAAACCCCTACCTTCAGCACCGCATTTCTCCTAATATTAGGACCACTATCGTTGCATTTTGGATGGATCGTAAGGAGCCGCGTGTGGGTGGGTCAACCACCAAGTCGCCGCCCACCGCCCGCGTGATGGATGTGCTTGGGACGCTGGCGGATTCACCGGGCGGACGCACCTCGGCGGAGTTGGCGAGGGCCTGCCGGATCAGCACCTCGACCTGCGCCCTGGTGCTGGCCGAACTGGAGCGGCGCGCCTGGATAGCGCGCCGTGACGACCGCCGCTACGTGCTGGGCAGCGGCTTGTTCGGCCTCGTGCACGGGCTGCGCGCGCAGTTCCCCCTGCTGGACCGCGGGCGCGACGCGCTGCGCTTCCTGCATGACACGCTCGGCGCCGGCTGCTCGATGTCGCGGATCGGCGACCGCCACCTGACCACCGTCGACGCGCTCGGCCACGGGACCGACGGCGAGCACGCCGTCGGTCAGCGCTTCCCCATCGACCCGCCGTTCGGCCTGGTCGCCATGGCTTGGCGCGACGACGAATTCGTCGAGAGCTGGCTGCACCGCGTCAGGCCACGGCTGACGCGCGCCGAAATCGCCCAGCATCGGCGGGTGCTCGCCGACATCCGGGCCCGCGGCTACGGCGCATGGCGGTTCGACGACATCCACTCCTCGCTGCACCACCGCCTGGCCGACGTGCTGGCGTCGCTGGAGCCGACCGCGCGGGTGACCCGCCAGCTCACCACCCTGATGACCATGGTGACGCTGCGATCGGTCACCGATGGACTCGAAACCGAGCTGGCCTCAACGGAATTCGTCGTCCTCCCCATCTTCGGCACGGGCGGCCAGCCCGAGTACCAAATCGAGATCCACCTCGGCAACTCGGCCGGACTGACCCTGGCGGCGCTCGACGCAGCGCTCCAGCAGGCGCAGGCCATGTTGGCCTAGTCTGGAGCCCATGCCCGCAACCGTCGAGATCCGGCGTGCGGCCGATCGGGCCGTCACCGCGACGTCCTGGCTGAACTCCCGGCATTCCTTCTCGTTCGGCGACCACTACGACCCCGACAACACCCACCACGGCCTGCTTCTGGTCAACAACGACGACATCGTCTCGCCCGGAACGGGATTCGATACTCATCCGCACCGCGACATGGAGATCGTAACCTGGGTGCTGCGAGGCGAGCTGACACACCAAGACTCCGCCGGTAACCGCGGGGTCATCTATCCCGGTCTGGCCCAACGCATGTCGGCGGGCAGCGGCATCCTGCACTCGGAGAAGAACGACTCCCGCACGGAACCAGTCCATTTCGTGCAGATGTGGGTGGTCCCCGACGAGACGGCCATCACACCGAGCTATCAGCAGCACGAGATCGGCGACGAGGAGCTGTCGCGCGGTCTTGTGACCATCGCCTCAGGCATCCCCGGCGCCCAGGCGGCCATCACGCTGCACAACCGCAACGCCGCGCTGCACGCCGCCCGGCTACAGCCCGGCGCGTCGGTGAACCTGCCGCGGGCTCCCTACGTGCACGTATTCGTCGCGCGGGGGAGGGTCGACGCGGCCGAAATCGGTGACCTCGCCGAGGGCGACGCCGCCCGGTGCACCGGCGCCGCCGGCGCGCGCGTGACGGCGGTCGAGCCGTCGGAGCTGTTGATCTGGGAGATGCATGCAAAGTTGGGCGCCTGACACCACATAGAGTGGGCACGACAGACAGGAGCCCGCATGTCTCAATCGCAGCCGCGGCACGCGGCGCCCAACCCCAACCGGAATATCAAGGCAGTTCGGACCGTGCGGTTCTGGGCACTGCCCATCGTCGTCACGCTGGCGCTGATGTCGGCGCTGTGCGCGCTGTACCTCGGCGGCATCCTGAACCCGATGACCAACCTGCGGCATTTCCCGATCGCCGTGGTGAACGAGGACGCCGGACCGTTCGGCGCGCAGATCGTCGACCGCTTGGTCGCCGGGGTGGACAAGAAACAGTTCGACATCCGGGTGGTGTCCCACGACGAGGCGCAGCGGCTGCTGGACAGGGCCCAGGTGTACGGCGAAGCGGTGATACCGCCGACCTTCTCGTCCAACCTGCAAGATTTCGGGGCAAGCGCGGTCATGCCCACCCATGCGGTCCGGCCCTCGATCACCATCGCCACGAACCCGCGCGCGGGCACATTGGGTTCGAGCATCGCCGGCCAGAGCCTGACCCGGGCAATGGGCGTCGTCGAAGGCGAAGTGGGAGTTCGACTTACGCAGGAGGTGGCGGCACGAACCGGCGGCGCGCCGTTGACCGGGGCGTCGGCGGCGGGGCTCGCGAGTCCGATCGACATCAAGTCGACCGTCTACAACCCGCTCCCGAATGGCACCGGCAACGGGCTCTCGGCGTTTTACTACGCGTTGCTGCTGCTGCTCGCGGGGTTCACCGGCAGCGTCGTGGTCAGCACGCTGGTGGACGCGCTGCTCGGCTATGTGCCCGCGGAATGGGGCCCGGTCTACCGATTCGCCGAGCAGGTCAGGATCTCGAGATTCCAGACGCTGCTGCTCAAATGGGCCATCATGGTGGTGCTGGCGCTGTTGACCTCGGCGGTGTACCTGGCCATCGCCCACGGGCTCGGCATGCCCATCCCGCTCGGCTGGCAGTTGTGGGCCTTCGGGGTGTTCGCGATCATCGCGGTGGGCATCACGTCGAGCTCCATCTTGTCGGTGCTGGGCTCGATGGGCCTGCTGGTGAGCATGCTGATCTTCGTCATCCTCGGGCTGCCCTCCGCGGGTGCCACCGTCCCGCTGGAGGCCACGCCACGGTTCTTCCGCTGGCTGGCCGAATTCGAGCCTATGCACCAGGTCTTCCTGGGCGTGCGCTCACTGGTCTACCTCGACGGCCGTGCCGACGCCGGTCTGTCCCAGGCCCTGTGGTTGACCACGATCGGCCTGGTGATCGGCTTGTTGCTGGGTGGCATCATCACCAAGCTCTACGACCGCCAGGGCTTCCACCGCATCCAGGGGGCGGTGGAGCTGGCGATCGCCGCGCAACACCAGGCGGAGCACCAGGCGCGCGTGAGCAAGCTGGAGAACGCCGCCGCAAGCCAGGCCGGCGCCGAAAGCGAAAGTCCAAGCGAACAAACGTAATTGGAGCGCCGCTCAAGCGTCACGCGTTTGTTATCCAAGTTGACAGTGTGACTGGTGTGACTGATGCTATTGATGTTGCATAGCCATCAGTGCCGAAAGGTCCACCGTGCTGACGCCCCTTGCCAGCCTGCGCCGGCTGGCGGCTTGCTGCACTGCGGCGGCAGCCTGCGCCGTGCTGGCGTGCACGACCGGACAGCCCGTCGCGCGCGCGGCCGACGGGCGCGACCTGCTGGCCAACGCCATCGAGACCACCCGGGGCTCCTACCTCGTCTACAACTTCGGCCCCGGCCACCCGACGCCGCTGCTCAACGCCGGCGGCAGCTGGTATGAGATGAACAACGGCGGCCACCTGATGGTCATCAAGAACGCATCGGGGCGCCTCGCGCCGCACCTGCTGGTGGACACCCACCAGGGCGACCAGGCGCGCTGCGAGAACAATCCCGGCGCCCGCACCGGCGAGGGACTGTGGCAGGCATCTGAGGTCTACGCGCCGCTGCAGGCGTGGCAGCGGCTGGGGCAGCCGACGATCGCGATCAACGCCAACTTCTTCGACATCCGGCCGCAAAAGGCCGGCTCCTGGCGCCAGACCGGCTGCAGTTCCCCGCTGGGCGCCTTCGTCGACAACACCCACGGCCAGGGCCGGGCGAACCAGGCCGTCACCGGCACCGTCGCGTACCCGGGCAAGCAGGGCCTGTCCGGCGGCGGCGAGAGCTGGAGCGCCCTGTCGACCATGATCCTGCCGGCGGGCGGCGCGCCATATGTGTTGCGCCCCAAGGGCCCACAGGACTACGACGTCGCCACCCCGGTGGTCGCGGACCTGCTGAACCGCAACGAGCGGTTCGTCGCGGTATCGGGAATAGGCCTGTTGTCACCGGGCAAGACCGGGCAGCTCCACGACGGCGGTCCGAGCGCGGCGCGAACGGCCCTCGCCTACGTCAAGCAACGGGACGAAATGTATGTCTTCGAGGGCGGCAGCTATACCCCGGACAACATCCAGGACCTGTTCCGCGGCCTGGGCAGCGACACCGCGGTGCTGCTCGACGGCGGCGGGTCGTCGGCCATCGTGTTGCGGCGCGACACCGGCGGCATGTGGGCCGGCGCCGGGTCACCGCGCGGATCGTGTGACACCCGCCAGGTGCTCTGCGACTCCCACGAACGGGCGCTGCCGAGCTGGCTGGCCTTCAACTAGACCTCGATGGCGGCGACCCGTCCCCCAGCTCCGCGGGGGTACCCCCAGCGCCCGGCTCGCCGCCCTCGCGATCGCCGCCGGCCGGGCCGAAGCGGAAGATCAGCAGGCTTGCCGCGACGACCGCCGCCGTGACCGCGAACACCGGCGCGACGACGAATCGCGACATCGTCGCACCGACCAGGGCGCCGGCGCACATCGTGAAAACGACGCTGAAGCGCAGCTTTTCGCGGGCGCCCGTCCCACCGGCCAGGTGGCTGTCCAGGCCGAGGCTGACGATCGTCGACGTCAGCACCGTGGTGGACAGCTCCTGGATCCCGAACTGGCGCGCGCTCGAGTGCTGCAGGCCGAACGTCACCGCGAGCAGGCCGATCATGATCAGCTTGGAGTTGTCGTGGTAGTGCAGCACGCCGCTCCCCGCCAGGACCGACAACGTCACCAACAACGCGATTTCGGTTGCCAGCACGGTGATTATCCACGGTCGCACCCGCGCGTCGAAATGCCGGGCCAACCGGCCGCTGACGATCGTGGTGCACACGAACGTCGGCAGCGCCACCACCACCGCCGTCAGGTCGATGGTGGTTCGGGGCGCCAGCCAGAAGCCGAGGAAGATCACGTTGCCGGTCATGTTCGCCACGAAGACGTGGCCCAGAACCAGGATGCTGATCGCGTCGGCCAGGCCGGTGGCAAAGGTCAACAACAGCAGCGCCGCGACGGTCGAGCGTTCCGAGACCGGCGACGCAACGGGCACGGGCTAGACCTGCGGGGTCAGGTCCAGCGAGGTGATCGTCGTCATCCTCGTCACCAGCCAGTGGCCGTGGGTCCGCTTCATGAACAGCCGGTAGGACAGGTACTTCAGCGACGGGATGTTCTTGGTCAGCGGGCTGGTGGAGGTGGTGTTGGTGTACACGATGACGACGGCGTTGGGGTCGTCCAGCGATTCGACCGCCGCGCCGACGACTTGGGTGCTGTTGGTCACCTTGGCCTGCTTGTTGGGGCCCACGATCGTGTCGACGAACTTGCGGTACTGGGCGCCGAAATCACCGCTGAGGTAGGCCGCCGCGCGGTCGGCGAGGCCCTCCATGTTATCCGGGGTGTAGGTCCACAGCGTCGTGATCGCGTTGGCCGCGGTGCGCGCCACCCTCAGCTTCGTCGCGGCGGTGGCGCGATCGGCAAGGTACGGCTGCACCGCCGCGCCCGCGAACGCCGCGGAGCCGACGAACAGCACGGCGGCCAGCGCGATCGCGATGGCGAGCCGCTTGCCGGCCAGGATCTTGCGCCGGGGCCGCTTAGCGTTGGCGGGGTCCGCGGTCTCAGCGGTCTCCTCGCCCTCGTCGGGTGCCGTCTCGACGGATTCTGTTGTGGTGTCGGCGCTTTCGTCGACGTCGCCCGAGGCATCCTCGGTGGTCGATTCTTCCGCGTCGGCGGTCAGATCACCTGCAGCAGGTTGCTGATCTTCCACTGCTTCCCTTCCTGCGTGACGGTTGCCGTCCAACGATTGGTGTTCTCGAACACCTGCTTTTCATCGGGGGACTTGGAGGTCACGTCGGTCGCCACCATCACGGTGGCGCTGCCGTCGTCGTTCCACCGTTCCAGGCCCGCGCCCAGGACGGTGCCGGTCGCCGGTTCGGCGCGGGCGACCTGGAGCAGGATCTCGTTGGCCTTGTCGTGGTATTGCTTGGCGAATTCCCCTGTGGCCTGGGCCAGTACCCGCGTCACATAGTCGTTGGCGTGGTAGGGGTCGATGGAGGTGAACTGGGTCATGAACCCCGACACGTAGCTGAGCACCTGGCGCTCCTTCGACGCCGAGCGCACGCGGGACTCGTGGGAGATCAGCATCAGGGTGCACAGTGTGATCGCCGCCACCGTCAGCAGCGCGGCGACCGCGCCGGCCACCGGCAATCCCAACGGCGGCCGCGGCGGCACCGGCTGCTCGACGAGCAGCGACCGTTCGCCGGGCTCAAACTTGCGGCGCGGACTCATTTTCCGTTCCCCGGGGGCTTCGGCTTGGTCAGCACGGCGAGGTCGTCGACGCGCCAACGGTCGTCGCCACCTTTGGCGAACTCAACGCGAACGGATGCGCTGATGTACCGCTCGTCGGGCGCGCTTCCGCGCCGGCCCTGCAGGAACAGCAACATCGTCGCCCGATCCGCCGTCGCGGACTGGACCGACCAGTCGATCGGCCAGTACTCGTTGATGACCGGAGTGCCCTTCCGAACCACGTCCTGCTGTGCCTGCAGCTGCTTGCGATACTTGTCGGTCGCCAGCGACCGGGCACGAGCGAAGTCGTCGTTCAACGATTTTGGGTCGTAGGTGAGCATCTGCGCGACCATCTTCGGCCCCTGCGCCTGGATCTGGGCTTTGGCTTGGTCGCTGGCCCGGTCGGGGGAGTACGCCACCAGATAGCTGACCGTGGCGCCGGACAGGCACACCGCCGCCGCGGTCAGCACCGCGACCGCGGTCCACCGCCGCAGGTTGGGCGCCGCCTCGTCGGGTTCGACGCGCCGCACCTCGGTGCCCAGCAGCATGTCGGCGAACGTGCGCCGCCGCGAATCCCACAGCGGCCAAAGCCAGCCCACCACCGACGCGGTATCGAGCAGGTGGGCCAGGTCCCGCAGCAGCAGCGCCCACGGGCCGACGGCCGCGCCGTCGCGGCGCACCACCGCGATTCCGAACAGCCCGCGCCCCAGGCTCCAGCCGGTCAGGCTTGGCAGCAGCAACCGGTTGGCCAACATCAGCAGGATGGCCAGGCCGCCGACCGAGACACACACCCACCACCAAGCAGGGTTCCCGGCCACGGTCCACGCGACCAACGCCATCGTCGTTGCCACGGCGACGCACGGCAGGACGTCGACGGCGAACGCGGCCGCTCGAATGCGCCAGGGGGCCAAGGCATCCCGCGGTGACTCCGGTACGGCCGCCGTGGTTTGGGTCCGAGCCGCAATCTCCTCGACCACCACCGTCACTTCGTCACCTGGTCGAGCTTGGAAATCCGGTACTGCCCCTCGGCGTATGCCATCTTCACCCGCAGGCGGTAGCCGGTTTCCTTTTGCGACTGGTCGCTTGACACCTTGACGCGCATCGCGACGAGCACGTCGACCGTGCCGTCGTCGTTGTTACGCTCCACCGCCGCGCGCGCATCGGACACCTGAACGTGGACGTTGGCGGCCTGGTAGGCCTGAACGATCATGTTGGTGTACAGCAGCGCCTGGGAGCGGAACGCGTCCGTGCCGCACTCGATGATCTTCCGTTCGCTCTGGACCATCGCATTGGTGTCGGGGGCCTGAGTCGCCGACACACAATCCACCGCCGCCTTGAGCGCCGCGGCGTCCTTGCGCGCAATGACCTGGCTGTCGTGGTGGTAGCGGAGGGCAAAGTAGGCGCCCGTCCCGAGGCCGGCGGCCAGCAGCACGAGCGCGGCGGCAATGCCGGAGAGCCACCACCGACCCATGCGCGACGGGCGGCGCTCGGCACCCGTGGTTTCGGCGTCGCCCTCGTCAGCGGCCTCGTCCTCGGGCTCCGGCGTCTCCCGGGCCGCAACCTCCTCGGACGTCGGGGCCTGCGCGGTCGTCTCCTCGGACACGAGCGTCTGCTCGATTCCGTCCTCGGATTCGTGCGAATCCCCGGCCGTCACCTCGAGGGTGGTCTCCTCAGCAGCAGCCGCCGGCTCCTGGTGAATCTTCGGACTGGATCTCTGGGAGGGCCTGCGCAGTCGACGAAACCTCGGCATGGGTGGGGGGTTCAGCCGGCCGGCGCCAGCATCTCCTTCCATCCGTCGTCTCCTGTTTTGGTCGAGTTCTCGACGGAGTATTTCACCCCATCGGGCCCCACCAGTTCACCGCTCTGCGGACTGTAGACGGCGGCAGGGGGCCCGCTCGGAGTGTAGACACACGGGTTGGGCTGCTGGCCGTTGCACTGCACCGTGCCGCTCCCCGGCCGCGACAACGGGTCGCTGGTCGGCGGCGGCGTGCCCGGGACCCGGTCCGACGGGGCCGGGTTGAGGCCGTTGTTGACGGACGGTGCCGGAATCACCATGCCGGGCCGCACCGACTGATCGCAGCGCGCCGCGGGGGCGGGGCACGTCAGGATCTGGTTCGGGTCCCCGTACCAGGGGTTCGTGCCCGCCGGAACGTACGGGTTGGGGTCACGGCACTCCCGCGGCGTGGCCGCCCGCTTGCCGGGCACGTCCGTGCACGGGATGTTGCGCGATCCGCGCACGCTGTTGGCGGGGGTCTCCATCGGGATCTTGCAGTAGGTGCCCGACGGCAACGGCGCCAGGTTGGTGTCCGCCGGGGACCGCCACTCCGCCGCCGGGATAAAGCCGGTCAGGCAGGGCGGCGGCTGGTTGATCGACAACGCCAGGTCGAGCGCGGCCTGGTTCGGGAACGGCGCGGCCACCGTCTGCGCGATCGACGCACCCTGGGGCAGGAAGACCAGCACCTGCTCCACACCGGTGTGGTAGCGCTTGAGCAGGTCGAACACGACCTCGAGGTTCGCCAGCGTCTGCGGCAGCGAGTCGCGGACGTCGTTGAACACCTCGTTGACCTGATCGGCGGTCGGCGCCGCCTGCCGCAGCACGCTGCGCACGTGGGTGTCCTCCCGAGCGGCCTGGGCCGACAGGTTGTTCAGGTTGCGGGCCCAGCGCTCGATCGCGGCGTTGGAATTGACCTGGCTGTCCAGGATCGGCCCGGAGTTCTGGATGATGTCGTTGACGTCGCTGATCTGGGTTTTGAAGTCACCGACGATCGCCTGGGTGGAGTCGACCAGCCGCTGCAGGGCGGGGCCCAGCCCGCCGACCGACTGCGCCGTCTCGTCGAGCAGCTGGCCGATCTTCTCCTTGGGCAACACGGCCAGCCCCCGGTTTGCGGTGTCCAGCGCGGGGCCGATCTCGGCCGGCACGGTGCCCTTGGTGATGGTTTGTCCGGACGAGAGGTACTTGCCCGGGTTCCCGCTCGAAACCAGGTCCAGATACTGCTCGCCGACCGCCGACACCGAGTGCACGTTGGCGACGGCGTCGGTCGGGATCTTGTAGCGGCTGTCGATGCTCATCGTCGCCCGCGCACCCGTCTCGGTGGGCTCGACGTCGGTCACCTTGCCGATGGTGATGCCGCGGTAGGTCACGTTCGCCGTCGGGTACAGGCCGCCGGACGCCGGCAGGTCGGCCTTGAGCTCGTAGCGGCCGATTCCCACCAGGCTCGGGATCTGCAGGTAATACACGCCGAGCACCAGGATCGAGATCACGGTCAGGATCCCGAACGCGATCAGCTGGCGCCGGATGAAGGGAGTCAGCAATTCCGGTCCGCCCTTTCCACCAAGGGTCCGCCCGGCGCGTCGTTCGGGTTCGGCGTGTAGCGGACGTCGGGAATCATCGACTCCGGGTCGCGCCCGTACGACTGCTCGAGCGCCCGCAGCGCCCCCGACAACCCGGTGCCGGTGAGGAACGCGTTGTCGATCGAGCTGTAGGTGACGTCCAGGGTGATCGAAACGTTCTGGTAGTCGCCGCGCATGAGCTTCGGAATGGTGTCGATGTCGTACGGCTGCGTCAGGATCAGCTTCAGCGCCCCGATCAGATACGGCGACGCCCGGCCGAGCTCCTTGAGCGGGCACTGCAGCGACTGCAGGTCCTGGTGCAGCGGCCCGCGCGCCTCCGACAGGTACTGATCGGCGGCCTGGCTGAGCCGTCCCACCGAGTCGACGGCGTTGATCAGCAGCTGCTTGGTGTCGGCGAAATGCTTGATCAGCGGCGGGACGTCGGTCAGCACCCGATCCAGCACATCGGCCCGGCCACCGACGTAGGTCAGCAGCCGGTTGGTCGAGTCGATGGCGTGGGTGATGTCATCGCGCTGCTGGTTCAGCTGGTCGGTGAAGGTATCCAGCTTGCCGAGGAAGGCCCGGATCTGGTTGCCCCGCCCGTTGAAGATGTTGAAGACCTCGTTCTGCAGCACCTCCAGGTTGGGGATGCCACCGCCGCGCAGGATCAGCGACAGGCTGGCCAGGGTCTGCTCGGTGGTGGGAAACGCCGACGAGTTCTTCAGCGCGATGGTGTCGCCATCCTTGAGCTGCCCCACCGGGTTGGGCGGCGCGGCCAGCTCCACGTGCTGCGAACCCAGCAGCGAGGTCTGGCCGATCTTGGCCGTGGCGTTCCTCGGCAGCTTGACGTTCTTGTCGATCCCCAGCGTCAGCGTCGCCACCCAGTTCTTCAACTGAATGTTCTTGATGGAGCCCACAAACACGTCGGCGACCATCACCTTGCTGTTGCCGTTGATCGCCAGCGTGTCCGGCATCTGGACGTAGATGGTCATCGCGCCCGAGCCGCTGCCCGGGCCGCCGGGGATCGCCACGTTGGAGATCCCCTTCCACCCGCACGAGCTCAGCACCAGCGCGGCCACCCCCAACACCAGCCCCTGCCAGGCGCGGCGGCGCATCCGACGAGCAATCACTGGCCACCCCCTAGGTCAGCCGCGGCGGGCGACGCCGGCCCACCGGCGTTGGGCGCCGGCGCCGCGACCGGCGCGGGCGTCGGGGCGACCGGGCCGGGGGCCACCTCCGGCCCCGGCGGCGGCGGGGGTATCGGCACCTGCGGCGGGTTTTGACCGATCACCGGCGAGGGACCCTCGTCGTAGGCGTTCGGCGGTCCGGGCGGGGTCTGGAGGGTCGACTGCACGGGCGGAATGTTGGGCCCACCCATCAGTTCGGCAAGTGACTCGGGGGTCATGAGGCCCTGCGTGATCGGTCCCACCTGCTGCCCCTGCATGCCGGGGGCCACGATCCACCCGTGTTGGGTGTTGCGGTGGGACGTCGGCGTATCCGGTGACCAGATGCCCGGGACGGTGGTGTCCTTGTATCCGTCCGGTGGATGCAGGCGGGGCTCGGAGTAGGCGACCTCCTTGGGCAGCGTCTCGGCCGTGCTGGCCACGTTGAGGCCGAACGGCAAGTAGTTGAACTTGATCGCGTCGAGGATCGGCGCCAGGTATTGCGCGCAGAGCTCGGCGGACTCCTGGTAACCCAGCCGGCTGCCGGCCTGGATCGAGCTGCAGATGAACTGCATCGGGTTGGCGAAGCTGGTGATCGCGGGGATGGCGACAACCGACCCGTGCGTCGGGTGGTAGATCTGGTTGATGTTCGCCGCCGCCGTCGGGAGGACGTGCAGGGCGGTTTCCAGACCGTTCAGCGAATCGGGTTGCAGCAGCGTGTTCGTCGCCGTCGCCAGGTTGTTGACGTCGTGGGTCAGCACCTCACGGTTCTGGTTCAGCCAGGGCCGCACCGTCTTGAGCAGGCCGTCGAACTGCTGGATCGCGTCGGCCAGGGCGTTGTCGGAGCTGGCGAGCCGGCCGGTGACATCGGCCAGGTTCTCGTTCAGCGCGACGAACTGCTGATCGTCGGAGTGCAGGGCGTTGACGAACAGCGCCAGGCTGCGCACCACCGCAAAGAAGTCGCCGCGACCCTCGTTCAGCGCGGTCAGCGCCTGCGACAGGCTGTTCAGCGTGTTGTTGATCTGCTTGCCCTTGCCCGCCAGCCCGTTCGCGTAGGACTCGATGACCTCACCGAACGGGCCCTTCGGCTGCTCGGGCGTGGGGCCGAGCTTGGAGATGATGTTGGTGATGCTGTTGCGCAGGGTGTCCCACTCGGTCGGCACCTGGGTGCGCTCTTCGGGAATCACCGCGTTGTCGGCCAGCACCGGGCCGCCCTTGTAGGCGGGCTCCAGCTGGATCGCGCGCGAGGCCACCAGGGTCGGGTTGAGGATCACCGCCGACGCGTTGGCGGGCACCTTGTACTTGTTCTGGTAGTGGAAGGTGACCCGCATCTTGTCGCCGGCCGGCTCGATCTTGTCGATCGTGCCCACCCGCAGCCCCATGATCTGGACCTTGTCACCGGGGTAGAGCGCGTTGGCCTCCGGGAAGTAGGCGACGACGGTGTTGTTGGTCAGCTTCTGGTACAGCTCCCACCCGGCGTAGCCGACCACCAGCGCCAGCACGATCGCCAGGGACCCGATGATCACCGACGTCCGGGACAGCTTCGGCAGCCGGATGTTGCGGACATCAAAGATGGTGCTCAATTCTGGCTACCTCCCGTGATGCCGCTACCTCCCGTGCCGCCGGGGTTGATGAACGGTGCCGGCAGCTGGACGCCCGGCCCGGGCGGTGCGGGCGGTCCGGGCGGCAGCGCGGGCGCGAACGTCGACGGGGGCGGCGTCGGGCCGGCCGGTCCCAGGTTCTCGGTGCGCGCGCCCGGCGGCGCCTGGGTCGGCAGCGGCACCGGCGTGCCCGGAACGTTCGGCGGCGGGTCACCGGGCCGCCCCGCGATGTTGATGCCCGGGGTGGGCGGCAGGCCGTCGGGGTTCGGCGGCGACGTCGCGACGTCGACCGGCGCGGGGAAGCCCACGCCACCGAAGGGGCCGACGCCCGCGCCAGCGCACGGCAACGGGTTCCACGGCCGCGGCAGGCCCTCGTCGCCGACGGTGACGTTGCCGCCGGGGTTGGCCGGCGTGTACGAGCACGGCGACCCGGGCGGGACCGCCGGACCGGGGTGATCGGGCGTGCCCTCGAGCACCGGCGGCGCCGGCGGCGGCGCGCCGTTGGGCAACCGGGTGCCGTTGGGGTCGGGCCACCGGAATTCCGGCAGACCCGCACTGCGCCAGAAGTTTTCGGGGTCAATGCCGCGCTTCTTGAACGCGGCGTCGATGAACGGCTGCACGACCTGACCGGGAAACAGGTTGTGCAGCACCACCTTGAAGAACGGTCCCGACGCGATGGCCTCGTTCAACGAGGGCAGGAATTTGCCGACCTCGGTGAAACCGGCGGCGAGGTCGTCCTTGCGCTGGACCAGGATGTCGCTGACCGTCCGCAACTGCTCGAGCACGTGGTTGAGGTTGGGGTTGTCGTTGATGAAGCCCTTGACCTGTTCGGAGAAGGCGGCGATGTTGGCCAGCAGTGCGTTGATCGCCCGGCCGCGCTCGTTGAACGCGGCCAGCAACACCTTGGCGTTCACCAGCAGCCGGTCGATCTGCTCGCTGCGATCCCCGAGGATGCTGGCTACCTGATTGGCCTGCGCGAGCAGGTGCTTGACCTGCTCGTCGCGCTTGCCGATCGTGTCGGAGAACTTGGCCACGCCGTCGAGCGCGGAACTCAGGTGCGGGTAGGTCTGATCGATGGTCTCGGACAGCACGTGCAGCGACTGCTTGACCGTGTCGATGTCCCAGCCCTGCGCGGCCTTGGTCACGTCGAAGAACGCGTCGTAGATCTGGTAGGGCGTGGTGCTCTGGCCGATCGGCAACGTCTCACCCGGCCGCAACGTCTGGCTACCCCGGTTCTCGATCTCGAGGATCTTTTTCCCGAGAATGGTGTCGGTCTTGATCGCCATCCGGCTCTCGGTGCCAATCCTTTGGCTGCCGAGATTGAACTTGATCAGGATGTGGTCGCCGTCGATCTTGAGGCTCTCCACCTTCCCGACGTCCATGCCGGCGATGCGCACCTTGTCGCCGGTGCTGATGCCGCCGGTGTCGGAGAATTGCCCGTAGTAGTGGGGCCTGGCCATCAGCATCGGCACGCTGGTGAAGCTCTGGCCGACGCCGATGACGAGCAGCGTCACGATGATGCCCATCAGGCCGATGCGCATCCGGTTGGGGGGTTCCAGCGTCCTCATTGCGGCGTGCACCTACCCGTCGGCTGGGTGAAGAGCCTGACCGTGCGCACCGGACCGCCGGCCTGCAACCCGTTGATCTTGAGGCTGATGTCGCAGGCGTAGAAGTTGACGAAGTCGCCGTAGGAACCGATGGTGCGCCCGATCATGTTCAGCGCGGTCGGCACCTTGTGGATGAAATCGTTCAGCTGCTCGCGCTGATCGATGAGCGGCTGCTGGACCGCGTCGAGGTAGTTCAGCGTGCCGTGCAGCAGTCCGCGGTCCTCGGCCAGCAGGTCGGCCACCGTCCCGGCGGCGTTGCTGATGTGTGCGGTCCCGCCGGCCAGCTGGTCGCTGTGATTCTTCAGCCCGGTGATCAGGACCTCGAGGTTGTTGACGGTCTGATCGAATTGCTGACGATGGCGGACGGTGGTGTCCAGGACGACGTTCAGGTTCTTGATCACCTCACCGATGGCCTGGTCGCGCTGCCCGAGCTGGTTGGTCAGCTGCGCGGTGTTGTCGAGGATGTCGTTGATGGTGCCGCCCTGACCCTGGAACACGGTGATCAGCGCGGTCGCGATGGTGTTGACCTTCTGCGGGTCCAGCGCCCGAAACAGCGGCTTGAAACCGCCGATCAGCGCGTCGAGGTCGAGCGCCGGCGAGGTCCGCGACACCGGGATGAAACCACCCGGCGGCAGCACCTTGTCGGCGCCCTCGCCCTCGCCGCGCTTGAGCTCCAGGTACCGGTTGCCGATCAGGTCGAGGTAGCGGATCTGCGCCGTCGTCGACTGGTACAGCGGGATCGAACGGTCGACGCTGAAATTCACCCGCACGCGCCTGCCGCCGTCGACCAGCGCGACCGAGCTGACCTTGCCGATCTCGACGCCCGAGGCCCGGACGAATTGGCCCTGCCGCAGCCCGCTGATGTTGGTGAATTCCGCGGAGTACCCGTAGGTGCGGTCAAAGCGCATCTGACCGAACACCACGACGATCATCGCAGTGAAGATCAGCAGCACCAGCGAGAAGATGCTGAGTCGGACGATGGTTCCGGTGATTTTCATGGGTTGATCGTGTTATCCCCCACTTGGCGGCCCCAGACGTACTCGATCGCGTACGGGGAACCGGTGTCGAGGTGGTTGTACGGCGCGATGCTGTTGCCGGAGTCCATCACCAACTCGGGCGCGGGCCACAGGTCGTGGGTGATGTGCTGCCAGCAGCCCGGCGCGCCGCCCGGTCCGCCGCGCGCGTTCACGCGCGGCAGGTTCTCGGGCCACACGTACGGGTTGGGCGCCCCGCCGATCAGGGTGGCGATGTTGCCGAGGGCGGAGAGTCCCTGGGTGGGCAGCGCGAAGATTCCGATCAGGCCGACGAGGGTCACCGCCGACAGCGGGTTGAGCAATAAGCCCAGCCCGGACAGCAGCTTCGTGTCGGCGTTGAGCGAATAGCCGTTGCCGCCGAGGAACGTCCGGGCCGTGGGCTCGATGTCGTGGTAGTTGCGGACGGTGCAGAAGAGCTCCGGGCTGTAGGTGTCCAGCAGCTGCGCCGTGGGCACCAGGTCCTTGGCCCCGCGGGCCAGGTACGGCCCGCCCTTCTCGAAGATGTCCGCGCCGGTGTTGCCGAATCCGGCCGCCGACAGCAACGCCTGGTCGAGATCCTTCTGCTGGGCGTTGATCGTGCGCGACGTGACGACGGCGTTGTTGAGGAAGTCGAACAGGTCGGGCGCGGCGTTGGCGTAGGTGTCGCCCAGACCCGCGAGCTGGCGGATGTCGTGACGGGCCTGCGGCATCTGCGGGTTGACGTCGTCGAGAATCGCGTTGGCGTTGACGATCGACTGACCGAACCGATCGCCCAGCCCGGTCAGGGCCTGGGCGGCGGCGCTCAGCGTCAGGTTCAGCTTGACCGGATCGACCTGCTGCGCGATCTCGGTGATGGTCTGGAACAGCGTGTTGATCTCCGTCGTCACCGACCTGGCTTTGATGTTGAAGCGTTGGTTCCCGACGACGGCGGCGACAGTCTGCGGCGAGATCTCTTGCGGTGACGGGTTTTTCGGCGTCGTCAACGACACGTACTTGCCGCCGAACACCGTGGTCGCCTTGATGTCGGCGGTCACGTTCGACGGAATCAGCTTGAGGTATCGCGGGTATACGTCGAGGGTGAAATTCGCCGCCGGCTGACCGTCGACCGTGGTCGGGGCGATGCCGGCGACCCGGCCGATCTCGACCCCGTTGTAGGTGACCTTGGAGCCGGGGTCCATGACCAGCCCGGCCCGGTTGGCCAGCATGCTCAGCTGGGTCTTCGGGGTGAAGTTCCCCCGGAACTGCCAGAACACACAGAAGAAGACCAGCGCGGCGATGATGAGCACCGCGACCCCGGCGAGCTTGTACGGCGGCTTGCGGGGCGCGTTGATCTTTCCGGCGTGGCCTGTCGCGGTGGTCATGGGCTACACCGTTAACGCGAAGTTGGGGTTGACGCCGTAGAGCGCCAACGCTGCGGCCAAAACGACAACCTGCACCGACACCAGCGAGAAGCGCATCGATCGGCCGACGGCCTCGCCGACGCCGACGGGCCCGCCGCCGGCGTTGTACCCGTAGAAGCAGTGGGTGATCATCACGACGGCGGTGATGATGATGGCTTCCACGAACGACCAGAACACGTCATCGGGACGCAGGAAGGTCCGGAAGTAGTGCTCGTAGGTGCCGTGGGACTGCCCGTAGATCACCGTCGTGGTGATTTGCGGCGACAGGAACGACATGATCATGGCCAGCGAGTAGAGCGGGATGATCACCACCAGGCCGGCCATGATCCGGGTGGTCGCCAAAAACGAAATCGACTTGATGCCCATCACCTCGAGGGCGTCGATCTCTTCGCTGATCCGCATGGCCCCCAGCTCCGCGGTGGCGCCGGCCCCGACCGTGGCGGCCATCGAGATGCCGGTGACGACGGGTGCGGCGATGCGCACGTTGATCAGCGCGGCGAAGAAGCCGGTGAACGCCTCGACGCCGATGTTGCCCAGGGACGCGAACCCCTGGATGGCGACCAGGGAGCTACCGGACAGCGTCACGAAACCGACGATGGCGACTGTGCCGCCGACGACGGCCATGGCGCCGGTGCCCATGCCGATCTGGGCAATCAGCCGCAGGGTTTCCTTGCGGTAGTTGCGCAGCGCGTGCGGGATGTGCCCGAGGGCGACCGCGCCGAACCAGGCCATCTGCCCGATGTCGTCGAGTCCGCGGCCGAAGGCACCCCCATAGCGATTGACGTTTTCGACGGCCCGCGGGAAGCGGGCGCGCAACACGGCACCGGTCGACATGTCAGCGCCCCGTCCCGAATCGCACACCGATTGTGGTCAGGACCACGTTGACCGCGTACAGCGCGACCACGCACAGCACCACCGTTTCGTTGACGGCGGTGCCCAGCCCCTTGGACCCGCCGCGCACGGTCAGCCCGCGGAAACACCCGACCAGCCCGGCGATCAAGCCGAACATGGCGGCCTTGACCGTGGCGATGACCACCTCGGGCAGGCCGGTGATGGTGGTCAGGGTGGCGAGGTAGGCCCCGCCCGACACGTTCTGCAGGTACACGCCGAACAGGTAGCCGCCGACCAGGCCGACGGTGATCACCAGTCCGTTGAGCAGGGTGGCGACCAGGGTCGCGGCGATCACCCGGGGCACCACCAGCCGGTGGATCGGGTCGATGCCGAGCACCTCCATCGCGTCGATCTCCTCGCGGATGGTGCGGGCGCCCAGGTCCGCGCAGATGGCCGTCGAGCCGGCGCCGGCCACCACGAGCACCGTGGTCAGCGGGCCCAGCTGGGTGACCGCGCCGATGGCGGCGCCCGCGCCGGACAGGTCGGCCGCGCCGAACTGGGCCAGCAGCACGTTGAGGGTGAAGATCAGCAGAACCGTCAGCGGGATCGACACCATGATCGTCGGCAGGAAGGCCACCCGCATGATGAACCAGCACTGCAGGATGAACTCGCGCCACTGGAAAGGCCAGCGAAACAGCGCTTTTCCGGTCAGAACGCACATCCGGAAGAAGCCGCCGATGAGAGTCAGCGGCGTCTCGAGCTGATCGCGCAGGTAGCCGACCAGGTAGGGGCCCCGCCGACTTTCCGTCGTCGCAGTCAACGCTGCCCCCTCCCCTCGGCACCGCGAGCCCGCACGCTTCTCCCCCTCGCCCCGACTGGGCTGGGGGTGACCCCACCTCGCCCTGACCCTTCGTCTGTGACCATCGGCTCCCTACCCGCAAGTAGTAACGGAGACCACAGGAATGTACCCGATGGCCGTGACCGTGTGAACTGCATGCGCACAATTAACCCTTCGTCAACAGTGGGCAAACGTTACAGTTTCCGTCAATCTTCTTCTCCGCTCGTCGAATCCCTTGCGACGGAATCGCTTTGGTTGCTAGTGACGACTCCGTAGCGCACTCGCAGCTCAGTCTTGAGCACCTTTCCGGCCGGGTTGCGGGGCAGCGCATCGACGATCTCGAGCGCTTTCGGATGCTTGTAGCGCGCCAGCCGCTCGGCCAGGTAGTCGTGCAGGTCGTCGAGCCGCAATTCCTCGCCGGCGACGGCTGCGACCGCGATCGGCACCTCGCCCCACTTCTCGTGGGCGCGCCCGATGACGGCGACCTCGACGATGCGGGGATGGCCGGCGAGAACGTTCTCGACCTCGGCGCAATAGATGTTCTCGCCGCCGGAGATGATCATGTCCTTCTTGCGGTCGACCACCCAGACGTAGCCTTCGTCGTCCATCCGGACCAGGTCGCCGGAATGGAACCAGCCGCCCGCGAACGCCTCCGCCGTGGCCTGCGGGTTGTTCCAGTAGCCGCTCATCAATGTGGGTGCGCGGTAGACGATCTCGCCCACCTCGCCGACCGGCACGTCGTTCATGTTTTCGTCCACCACGCGGGCCGCGACCGTGGGGATCACCTTGCCGACCGAGCCACGCTTACGGATCGCGTCCTCGCCGAGCAGCATGCAGGTGACCGGCGACATCTCGGTCTGGCCGAACGCCGCCAGGATCTGAGTGCCGGGGAAGGTTGCCGACATCTCGCGCAGCAACGCGTCGGGCGCCGGGGCGGCCCCCCACGACATCACCCGCAGCCTCAGCTCGCGCGGTCGCGCCTGCTGCTCGGCGCACACCGCCTGCCACTGCGCGGGGACCAGGAACAGGCCGGTGACCTTCTCGGCCGCCAGCACGTCGAGCAGCTGCCCGGGGTCGAAGGCCCCCAGTGGGTAGATCACCGTGGGGACGCCGAGCAGCATGCTGGTGAGCATGTTGCCGATCCCGGCGATGTGGAAGAACGGGACGCCGATGAAACCGACGTCGCTACTTACATCTGCGCCGTTGGTGTACAGCCCGGTCATCGTCTGGCCGGTGAGGTTGGCGTGGGTCAGCACCGCGCCCTTGGGCCGGCCGGTGGTGCCCGAGGTGTACATGATCAGCGCGGGCGAGTCGTTCGGGATGTCGACGGGCCCGTGCGATTCGCCGGGCTCGTTAATGAGGTCTTCGTAGCCGGCGACGCTGTCGTCGCTCGCCGCGCCGGCCACGACGATGGTGTCGAGCATCGGCTGGATGTCGCGCACGCCGGTGGCCACCGGGGCCAGCACCGATTCGGTGATCAGCACGCGCGCTTCGCAGTCCTCGACCAAGAAGACGATCTCCGCCGAGGTGAGCCGGAAGTTCAGCGGTACCGCGATGGCGCCGAGCGCGTTGGCGGCCAGCACCGCCTCGACGAACTCGGTGCGGTTGAGCATCAGGATCATCACCCGGTCGCCGAAGCCGACCCCGCGGCGGCTCAACGCGTCGGCCAGCGCCGAGACCCGGCGCTGCAGGCCACCCCACGTGGTGGTGGTGCCCAGGAACCGCAGCGCGGTCGCGTTCGGTTGCATCAGCGCGTGCCGCTCGAGTTGGTTGCACCAGTTCTGCCGCCGGGCCAGGTATGGCTGCTCGGTGGCCTGGGTCAGATGGCTGGCCAATTGCGCGGTCAACTACCGCCTCCCCTTCACCTCTCGCACCGCTTGCGCCAGGTTGATATTTGATAAAACATAGTGTTGTGTGGGTCACACTATGGCTTTAGTGCCGCAAAGACAAGACCCGCCAACCCGGCGAAACCCCTGGCAGTCCGCGTGAACGCACCGACATCTATGCAGCCGAGGGCCCGGCGCCCACTGCGCCGGGCGCAGCTCTCCGACGAGGTCGCGGGCCACCTGCGGGCGGCGATCATGTCGGGGGCGTTGCGTCCGGGGACGTTCATCCGCCTTGACGAGACCGCCGCCGAGCTCGGGGTCAGCGTCACGCCGGTGCGCGAGGCCCTGCTGAAGCTGCGGGGCGAGGGCATGGTCCAGCTCGAGCCGCACCGCGGTCACGTCGTCCTGCCGCTCACCCGGCAGGACATCCAGGACATCTTCTGGCTGCAGGCGACGATCGCCACGGAGCTGGCCGCCGCAGCCACCGACCACATCACCGACGCCGAGATCGACGAGCTGGAGCGCATCAACAACGCGCTCGAAGCGGCCGTCGGGTCCAGCGAGCCGGCCACCATCGCGGGCATCGAGTTCGCGTTTCACCGCGTCTTCAACCAGGCCAGTGGCCGGATCAAACTGGCGTGGTTCCTGTTGAATGCCGCGCGCTACATGCCGGCGGAGGTGTATGCGGCGGATCCCGAGTGGGGCGCGGCGACGGTTGCCCACCACCGGGAGCTGATCGCGGCGCTGCGCCGGCGCGACGCGCACGCCGTGATCGAGCACACGGTCTGGCAGTTCACCGACGCGGCGGCCCGGCTGACCGTGATGCTGAACCGGGCCGGCATCTTCGACTGAGCGGTGGCGGCGATCGCGGCTTTTGGTTGTGAAGTCTGGGCTTTGCTTGTGTTGCCTGGGCGGAAATGAGGCCGGAATCCCGCCCTGCGTTCACACCGAAAGCCGTGAGCTCACACGAAAAGCCGCAAGCGCACCCTCGGCGACCGAGCGCCTAGCCCGCGCCGAGCTGCTCGGCGCGCTGCTTCAGGTTTTCGGCGAGATGGTCGAGCACGTTGCCGGCGAGCGACTTCACCATCGGCGCGGGGACCGGCAGGGTGGTCTCGACGTCCATGTCGACCGTCAGCAGGCTCGCCGCCCCGGTTTCCACGACGCTGAACAGCTGCTCCTGCTTGGAGAACAGGTCGCCCTGCTGCAGGACGGTCTGAATCTGGTTTTCCCCCGGGTAGTAGATCGCCTGGATGAACGTGGCCTGCATGCCCTGGTAGTCGGCGTCGAGCCGCACCTGGCTGGGGCGCCCGTCGTCGTAGCGGGCGAGCACCCACAGGCCCTTGATCTCCTCGTTCCATTCGGGGTAGCGCTCGAAATCGGCGACGATGCCCAGGATCGACGCGGCGTTGGCGCTGACCTCGACGGTCTTGCTCAGAACTGGCATTGGCGAAGCATAGCCGGGGCGACGAAAGTGCCGGACTCCTATGCCATCTCGCCGACGCGGGCCGTCGCCAGCAGGGCGCGGATGGCGTCCGGGATCGGCACTGGCTTGCGGCTGGTCCGATCGACGTAGACGTGCACCCAGTGGCCGAGCGCGGTGATCGGTTGCGGTTCGCCGTCGTCGCCGCGGAACACCCCGAGCCGGTAGGTGACGCTGCTGCGGCCCAGGCGCGTCACCGCGAGACCCACCGTGAGGCCTTCCGGAAAGTGCAGTTCGGAGAAGTAGCGGCAGCCCGACTCGGCGACGATGCCGAGCGCGGGCGTGCTGAGCGGGTCGAGCCCGGTGGTCGTGTTGATCCACGCGTTGATCGCGGTGTCGAAAAGTTGGTAGTACACCGCGTTGTTGAGGTGGCCGAACATGTCGTTGTCGGCCCACCGGGTTCCGACCGGCCACAGCACCGGGAAGTCGGCGCTGGTCAGGTTGTCCGGCGGGCTCGGGCTCATGCTCTACCAGTACCGCATGGCTTGCCGAAACAGGTCCGCCAGCACCGGTTTGCTCATCTCGCGCGGCGCGTTCTGCAGGAGCCGCTGCTGCGGGTGGGCGCCCTCGGTCAGGGCCGTCACGTCGTCGTCGGTGTAGCCCACCCCGCCCAGCCCGTTGGGCATGCCCACCGCCCGCATGATGCGGATGAGTTCGCCGGCGAGCACCTCGCCCGCGTCGGTCGCCGCGGCGCCCCCCGCGTCGGCGCCGAGCAGCCGGGCGCCCTCCAGGTGCCGCTCGGGGCTGACCTCCGCCGTGAAGCGGAACGACGACGGGGCGTTGAGGATGACGGCCATGCCGTGCGGCACGAGCGGCTCCTCGGCCGGATATCCCGACGGGCGGAAGTCGCGGACCAGCCCGGCCACCGCGTAGGCCATGCCGTGCGGGGCGTGAACACCCGCGTTGCCGAACGCGATGCCCGCCAGGGTGGCGGCCCACATCATCTCTTCGCGGGCCTCGGCGTCCGAGGCGTCGCTCACCGCGCGCTCCAGGAACCGACCCAGCACGCGCAGCGCCTCGCGGCAGCCCAGGTCGCTCCACGGATTGGCGCCCTGGCTCATGGGTCGCAGGCTGGGCCGTTCGGCGGCGTGCCGCCGCACGTAGGGACGCGCGGTGTAGGACTCCAGCGCATGCGACAGCACGTCGAGTCCGGCCGCGGCGACCACCTCGCGGGGCAGGCTCGCGGTGCAGTCGGGGTCGACGAGGGCCTCGGTGGGACGCAGCGCATGCGAAGCGATGCCGGTCTTGGCCGACATCGATACCAGGTCGAAGATCGCGATGCCGGTCACCTCGCTGCCGGTGCCGGCCGTCGTGGGGCAGGCGATGTGGGGCTTGAGCGGGCCGGGCACGGGTTGGCCTTCGCCGATCGGCTTGTTGACGTAGGCGAGAAAGTCGGCGGGGTGGGTGGCGTACAGGTTGGCGGCCTTGCACGTGTCGATGACGGACCCGCCGCCCAGCGACACGTAGCCGTCGGGGTCGGCCTCCTGCGCGAACCGCGCGGCGTCCTGAAACGACGCGTCGGTGGGCTCGACGTGGACGTCGGTGTAGGCGACGACGTCCAGCCCGGCCGCCAGCAGCGAGTCGCGCGCCTTGGCGAAGATCGGCAACCCGGCCACGCCGGCGTCGGAGAACAACGCCACCCGTCGCAGCCCCAGGGCGCCGGCCCGGTCACCGACTTCCGCCAGGCAACCGCGACCGAAGGTCACCCGCGACGCGTCGACGGTGAAGGCGCCGTCGCAGCCCTGGGCGGGGATGGGGTATTCGCAGCACGCCATGGCGCCATTATCTCGGGTGCAGCGGCGCGACTGGTTCCGCCGTCGTGGCGGGCAGCCGGTGGTCCTCGATGTAGTCCCAGCGGATCAGGTAGCCGAGCCCCGGCGCCTGCGGCAGCTCGACGAATCCGTCCGGGCCGAGCGGATCGCAGGGCGCGTCGAGATAGGGCGGGGCGGTGTCGTAGCGGACCCCGGGCCCGAGCAGCCCACGCTCGTAGTACTCGCAGACGTCTTCGCTCGTGGCGCCGAGGACTTGCAGGTTGCCGAAGCCGCTCATGTGTAGTTCGCAGCGCATGCCGACCGCCTCGCACATCCCGGCCAGTTTCATGACGCCGGTGATGCCCCCGCGCAGGACGTCGATGCGGCTGATGTCGGACGCATTGCGCAGGATCCAGTCCGCGCGCGTATAGATGCCGCCTTCGGCGATCTCGGGTGAGCAGACCGGGATTTCGAGCGCATGGGCGAGCTTGACGTAGGACTCCACCCGGTGCTCGGGCATCGGGTGCTCGTACCAGTAGAAGCCGAGCCGCTCGAGCTCGCGGCCGACGCGCACCGCGTCGGAGTAGGTGTGGTAGGTGCCCCACGGGTCGAACATGAGCACCATCTCGTCGCCGACCGCGGCCCGAACCTCGCGGCACACCCGGATGTCCCAATCCACGTATGACGGCCGGGGCAGCGCGGGTTCCCGGGTCGCGGGGTTCCAGTAGTGGTAGGGGTGGATCTTGTAGGCGCGGTATCCCTGTCGCTGGCATTCGACGGCGTGGGCGGCGTACTCGTCGGGCGATCCGAGATTGTTGAAGCTGCTCGCGTAGGCCCGGACCCGCTCGCGCGCGCCGCCCAGCAGCTTGCGCACCGGCAGCCCGGCGACCCGGCCGGCCAGGTCCCAGAGCGCCAGATCGATGACGCTGCAGACGTTTTCGGGGAGCTTCGCCGCCCACAGCTGGCGCCAGATCTCCGCCCGGTCGAACGGGTCCTGGCCGGCGAGCAGCGGGCTCAGGAATTGCGTGATCAGCGCCTGGTCGCCGGGGAGCAGGCCGTCCTGGTCGCCGTGGAAGTGGCCTCCGAAATAGCAGCCCTCGACGCCCTCGTCGGTGAGCACCTTGGTCACCGTCTGCACCACGCGGTAATCGGTGTTCAACTGGCCGAACGAGATTCGGTCGACGAACGTCTCGAACGGCACGACCTCCAGCCCGATGATCTTCATGGCAGCAGATTGTTCCGGCGGATCGGGCGGTCAAGTAGAGCCGAAGGTCCTCGCCAGGGCATGGCCCTGCAGGGCGAAGAGCCGCTGCGAGTCGGACCAGTCCGGCAGCAGCGAATCGAACCCGTGGCAGGCGCTGGGAAACACGTGCAGCTCGGCGGAGACCCCGGCGCGCAGCAGCGCCAGCGCATAGTCGACCGCTTCGTCGCGGAACGGGTCGATTTCCGCGCAGGTGATCAAAGCCGGTGGCAGACCGCCGAATTCGCCGCGCCGGGCGGGGACGCCCGACACCGCGACTCCGCTTTCGGGGCCCAGGTAGTGACGCCACATCTGCTCCGCGGCCTCGCTGTCGAAGGCCGGGCTGGCGCAAAACTCGGCTTTGGACGCGGTCTCCCGATCGTCCAGCACCGGCTGGTGCAGCAGCTGGAACGCGACCGGCGGCAGCGACCCGTCGGCGGCGCCGTGCGCCAGGCACGCGGCCAGGGCGGCCCCGGCGCTGCTGCCCCCGACGGCCAGGCGCGCCGGGTCGACGCCCAGCTCGGCCGCGTTGGCCGCGACCCAGCGCAACACGGCGATCGCGTCGTCGAGGGCGGCCGGGAAGCCATGCTCGGGCGCCAGCCGGTAGTCGACCGAGACCACCGTGCAGCGGCCCCGCCGCGCGAGCTCCACGCACTGCCGGTGATCGGTGTCGAGGTTGCCCAGCGCGAAACCCCCGGCGTGGCAGTACACGACTGCGGGGGCCGGATTGGCCTGCGCGCCGTGGTAGATCCGCACGGCGACGCCGGCCGCCACCATGTTGTCGACGATCCGGACGCCCTGGGCGTCGGTCTGTGCGGCGGCCTCCCGACGGCGCTCGTTGAACGGTTCGCGCATCAGCTGGATCGCTTGCGGCGAGAAATCGGTGCGCGTCGTCGCGACGGCGCGCAGCACGGGATCGAGCCGGTCGAAGCCGTCCAATTCGGTCATCGGCTGCAGAGGCTGAAGTCGGCGGGTCTGAATCTGCGCGTCATTCCCCAGAACGTACGCGCGCTGCGCGGCCACTGGGTGACCACGCGCCCGTTGGCGGCGCGGAAGTAGTTGCTGCACTGGGTGGTCCACACCGTGCCGGCCATCCACCGGTCGACTTTGGTGACGAAGTCGCCCAGCGCCTCGGGCCGCACCGCGATATACGTTTTGCGCTTGCGCCGCAGGTATTTGAGCGCCCGGACGATGTAGCGGGCCTGGGCCTCGAGCATGAAGATCACGCTGTTGGAGCCGACGTTGGTGTTCGGCCCGTACAGCATGAAGAAGTTCGGGAAACCGGGGACCGCCATGCCGAAATACGCGTGCGCCCCGTCGCGCCATACCTCCCGCAGCGTCGTCCCGTCCTCGCCGCACACGTCCAGCTCACCCAGGTAATCGGCCGCGGCGTAACCGGTGGCGCATACCACGACGTCGACCTCGCGCTCGGTGCCGTCCTCGGTGACCAGGCTGCGCGCGCGCAGGCAGCGCGCCGGGCTGTCCAGCACCTCGACGTTGGGCCGGGTCAGGGCGGGCAGGTAGTCCGACGAGAAGACCAGCCGCTTGCAGCCCATCGGGTGGTCCGGCGTCAGCTTGCGGCGCAATTCCTCGTCGGCGATGGTCTTTTCGAGCAGGCCGAGGGCGATCGCGGTGAAATCCTGCGTCTTTTCGCTGCCGTGTTCGATCACCGAGATGTTGGCTTCGCTGCGTAGCCACAGCCGGGTCCGGTACAGCTTCTTGGCGAACGGAACGTGGGCGAAGACCCAGCGCTCCCGCCGCGTGTAATGGCGGTCAGGTTTGGGCAGTATCCAGGTGGGCGACCGTTGCACGGAGTACACCTGGGCGGCGACCTTGGTCAATTCCGGCACCAGCTGCGACGCGGTCGATCCGGTGCCCAGCACGGCGATGCGCGCGCCTTCGAGCGGGACGGAGTGATCCCATCGCGACGAGTGCATCACCGTTCCGGTGAACGGCTCCTCTTCCGCCAAGTCCGGAAGGAGCGGGCGGGTGAACAGGCCGACCGCGGACACCACGATGTTGAAGCGGTGCTGGTGGCCCTCTGCGGTGGTCAGGCACCACCGCTGGGCGTCGGGCTCCCAGCGCGCGGAGCGGATTTCGGTGCGCAGCTTCAGGTGTGGCCGCAGACCGTGCTTGTCGGCGCACCTCTCGAAGTACTCCAGGATCTCCGGCTGCGCGGACCACAGCCGCGACCACTGCGCGTTCAGGTCGAACGAATACGAGTACAGGTGCGATTTGACGTCGCAGGCCAGCCCCGGATAGGTGTTGATCCGCCAGGTGCCGCCGACGTCGTCCTCGCGGTCGAAGATGGTGAAGTCGCGAAAACCGGCCCGCGCGAGCAGGATACCGAGGGCCAGGCCGCCCGGTCCGGCGCCGATGATGCCGACGGACACCTGCGCGCTCATCGGATCTGCAGGCATTGGCCACCGTCGACGACCAGTTCCGAGCCGGTGATGAACGACGCCGCGTCGGAGACGAGAAAGGCGACCGCGTCGGCGATTTCGGTCGGCTGCCCGATCCGGCCGAACGCCGAGGAGGCGGCGAGCCTCAGCTGGGTGGCGTCGTCGAGCATCGGGGTGGCGATGGGTCCGGGGAACACCGCGTTGACCCGGATGCCGAGCGGGGCGAGTTCGGCGGCGGCGTTCTGAGTCAGGCCGCGCAGCGCCCACTTGGCCGAACCGTAGGCGGCGTGGTGCGGGAAGGGGCGGATCGCGCCGGTGCTGCAGATGTTGACGACGGCCGCGTTCGTCGCCGCGCGCAGCTGCGGCAGCGTCGACTGAATGCCGAGGAATGCGCCGAAACAGTTGACCCGCCAGGAGTTTTCGAAGCCCTCGGCGGTCTCGTCGGCCAGCGAGGCGCGGTGCAGCACGCCGGCGTTGTTGACCAGCGCGCTCAGCGCGCCGAAGCGCCCGACAACCGTGTGGACGGCCGCCTCCCATTGCGCCGGCGAGGTGACGTCCAGCTCGATCGCGATGACGCCCTCGTCGCCCAGCTCGTCGACCGCGGCGGCGAGCTCGCCGGCGCGCCGGTCGCAGGCGGCCACCGAATGGCCCTGCGCGCGCAGCTTTTTGGCGATGGCCCAGCCCTGTCCGCCGGCGGCGCCGGTCACCAGGGTGACGCGTGGGTTCATGATGATGTCACCTCGGGGCTGTCGGACAGGCCGCGGCTGGTGACGAACTGGCAGCGCCGGCGCCGAAAGCGCCAGTGCCCGTCGGTGAGCACCAGCTCGTCGTCGTAGAGGGCGGGCCGCAGGTGCAGGTCACCGGCCCTGACGAACAGCACCTGCGTCCGGGCCGTGGCGGTGCCGCCGGGGACGTCGATCCGCGAGACTCCGGTGTGGTGCAGCCCGCGCGGCGCGTCCCGGAACATCTGCGCGATGGCGTCGCGGCCCGCGAACGTTCGCCCATAGACCAGGAATTCGGCGTCGGCGACGAACAGGGTCGCGCATTGGTCGATGTCTCCGGCGTCGAGGGCCAGCGCGTAGGCGGCGATCACCTCGCGGACCGCGGTGTGGGGGTCGGTCATTGTTCGGTTGCCTCGCGGAGGTGCTCCGCGGCCCCGCGCCGCAGCGCCTGTGATTCGGTCGCCAGGGTGATCATCCGGAATCCCAGCTTCGCCATCGTGCGACCCGTCGTGCCGTTGCCCGCGTGAATGCCGGTGAGCAGACCCGCGGTGGTGGCGGCGGCGTGGATGCGCGCGATGGCGTCGATGATGGCCGGATGCTGGGTTGCGCCAACGACATCCACGCCCATCGAGAGGGCCAGATCGGCGGGCCCGACATACAGGCCGGCCAGGCCCTCGACGGCGCAGATCTCGGCGAGGCCCGACAGCGCCGCCGCGGTCTCGATCATCGCGAACACGCTGACGCGGGATTCCAGGGCGGCGGGGTCGTGGCCGAGGCTGGCGCGCAGCGGGCCGAAGCTGCGGGTTCCCCGGGGCTGGTGGCGGGTGGCGGCCACCGCGGCGGCGGCCTCAGCCGCCGACTCGATCATCGCGATGACGACGGCGTCGGCGCCGGCGTCCAGCACCCGCCCGATCGGCGCGGGGTCGGCATTGGGCAGCCGGACCACGGTGCCGATCGGGAAGTGCTCGGTGCGCCGCAGCATGCGCGCGATGTCGGCGTCGTCGAGGTAGCCGTGCTGGGCGTCGAAACCCACGTAGTCGTAGCCGGCCCGGGCGAATTCCTCGGGCCCGAGCTCCGTCGGCCCGGTGATCCAGCCGCCCCAGATCGGGCCCGGGTGGTTGCGCTCGAAGACGCTCATCGGGCGATCGCGATCTTGATGCGGTCGGGGTCCGGCCGGCAGGCGAGGTCGAACGCGCCCTGCACGTCGTCGACGCCGAAGGTGTGCGTGAGATAGGTGCGGAGCAGCTCGGGGTGCTCGTCGGCGAACGTGGCCGCGAGGTCCAGGACGCGCCGCCGGTCCAGGGTGACACCGGATTTCAGCGTCAGGTTGTTGCGCAGCATCAGGCGCATGTTAATCGGG
>NZ_LZIS01000131.1 GCF_001667015.1 Mycobacterium sp. E3198
ACGGCGGAACCCAGCTGGAGCTGTCGCCACGGGTCCGGGGTCTTGGGCCGCGCAGTCCGCTGCCCGGCGCCGACGGCTTGTCGCCCGTCACCTCCGCACTGGTGGAGGGCCTGGCGGGCGCGGCGCGTTCCTGGTAAGTGTTATCTGTCGATCGGAGGCTGTTGGTGGGCAAGGATTTTCGCTTCGGGCTGAGCATGCGCTTCTACAAGTCGCGCGCGGCACTGGTCGACAAGGTGAAACGAGCCGAGGATCTCGGCTACGACATCCTCTGCGTGCCCGACCATCTGGGCGCGGCCGCCCCATCGCCGACGCTCACCGCCGTCGCGATGGTCACGAGCCGGATCCGCCTGAGCATGTATGTGCTCAACGCCGGGTTCTACAAACCCGCCCTGCTCAGCAGGGACCTTCAGGCCCTCGACCTGCTCAGCGATGGCCGCCTCGAGATCGGCCTCGGGACCGGGTACGTCAAAGAGGAATTCGAGGCGGCCGAGATCCCCTACCCCAGCGCCGGGGCCCGGGTTGACTACCTCGAACACATGACGAGCTACCTGAAGGAGCACCAGCCGTCGACGCCGATCCTCATCGCCGGCAACGGCGATCGGGTGCTGACGATAGCCGCGCGGCAGGCCGACATCATCGGCCTGACCGGGGCCCGGGTGCGCGACGTGGACGACCCGCTGGCCGAACGCATCGAGTTCGTGCGTAACGCCGCCGGAGACCGGTTCGACGCGCTGGAACTCAACATGGTGATCACGGCGATGCCGCGCGAAGGCGAGTCGGATCCCGACTTGAGGATGACGCGGCAGTACGCGCCGGACCTGTCCGACGAGCAATTGCTGTCCATGCCGTCGGTGCTGAGCGGGTCACCGCGCGAGATGGCGGACACGCTGACCGCCCTGCGCGACAAGTACGGGCTGACGAGCTTCACCGTTCAGGACAACAACCTGGACGCCTTCGCAAAGGTCATCGCGGAGTTGCGCTGAGCGGGCCAGGTCGCGAGATCCCTTCCCCGGCAATCGATGCGGAGGCTTTCAGCATGAAAATGTGGATCCAGATTGACGGCCACGAGGACGACGACGAGTATCCGGATGGCGCGACCTATGAAGTGCTCGATGGCGGTGTGCTAAAGGTCAGCAGCGGTAAGGATATTCACCTCTATAGCCCGGCGTACTGGCAAGAGGTCACGATCGACACCCGTCCCGCGGGTGAGCAAGACGAACGGGCCCAACAGCTCGACGACGACCTGAGATGGCAGTGATCACCGCGGCCGGCGCGTCGCGCGCCGAAGGCCGCGACCGCTAGACTCACATCCGCCGCACTGGCACAACCAGCCCGACCGCCAGGAACGGCAACCCGCCCGCGAGGCGTTAGTCAGAAATTCGTCCTCGCCCTCGTAGCTCAGGGGATAGAGCACGGCTCTCCTAAAGCCGGTGTCGCAGGTTCGAATCCTGCCGGGGGCACCAAAAGTGTGTATGACCTCGGCTGATGCTTGACATTTCTACTTCGGGTGATGCCTGACAGTGTTTCGGCTGAGGCTTGACAGTTACTTCGGCTGATCCTTGATACTCCCTGGATGAGGGAGTTGAGCGTGGCTGAGCAGCGGTATCAGGCTGCGTTGTCGGTCATTAGTGATGGCTTGGCGATCGGGCAGGTCGCGGAGAAGGTCGGGTGTCGCGCCAAACGCTGCACTCGTGGTTAGCCCGCTACGAGGCCGAGGGCGTCGCGGGGCTGGCGGATCGGTCGCATCGACCGGTGTCGTGTCCGCGCTGCATTAGCCCCGAGGTCGCTTGTTTACCGAAGCGAGTTTCGCCGCTGGACCAGAGTCTTTTACCGGATCGGGCTTCTTCGCCGGACGAGCCTGCTTCGCCGTACCCGCCTTCCTCGCCGCTGCGGGCTTTTTCACCGGGCCCGACTTCTTCGAACGACTGCCCTTTTTGCAAAGATCACACTCACCACTAATGCTTGTCTGTGACTGGATTCCCGTCAGCTCAGCGACGAGATCGCGGACTGCATCATTGTGTTCCCGAACCAGGCTTTCCCCCTCGGAGTCCATGGGCTTATCACCCCACTGACCCATGACTTCCCAAGGCATGGTCCAGATTCCCCTGAGTGCGTCGTTGAGGGAATACCAGTCCGCGTACTCGCGACGCACCTCCGGGAAATGTTGGCGGAGAGCAAGTAGTTCTTCGTCGGAGTTGATTTTTTCCAGATTGCTTAACGCATTAGCCGACCAAGCAGGTTTCAACAGTGATTTGAAGTTTTTCGCCCATTTCGAGGCTATCTCATGAAGCTCGGCCACGTGATCTGAGGAAACGAGAACCGGCAATCTATCGAGCTTCAATTCGCCCTTTTGACGCAGTGAACATGGCGGATATTTCTTGAGAAACCCGATTAAGAATGCGCTCGAAGCTTTCTCCGCAAAGATCCGGAATGCATTATCTTTCTCTAGGTCGGCGTAATCCGAAACGGCTTTCGCAACAATTGACGGAATTCCCACGTTTTCAGCGACGTATCCAATCGCTGCGGCTTCCATCTCAAGACCGAGGATTTTGCGTTGTACAGTTTCCAGTTCCGCAAAAATGTTGGGGTCTTGAACTACAGTCTTGCCGGTCCCGATCGGGCCGACGTGCACTCTAAACGTCGGATCGGGCTCGGGCCCGTCTGGAAAGCGAAGGCGCTGGTTGAGCGCAAAATTCTTGCCCTTTGAAGTGAACGTCATAACGCCATTCTTCACACGTACTAATTTATCCCTCTGCAACCTGTCTACCACGACCTGCCAGCGTGGGCAGCGAACTTTGAAATCCGGATGTTCCCAGGGTTTCGCGCCGTTTTCTGTCTCGTGCAAGAGAAGTGTCTGAAGAACCCACCCCCGCTGCACGTCGAGTGAAAGCGGTCGACTGCCAAGGAGCTTGTTCAGCCAGTTCAAGTCTTTGACGAAACCCGCGGCCTCCATTGCCCAAATATTTTGCAAATTATACGTTTCGAGTTCACGAAGCAGTCGGCGGCCAGGCCTTCCATCGGCATTCGTAGTGGCAATCAATTTACCGTGGTCGTAGCTGAATAGCTTATCCGCAAGAATCACATCGCCCAGGAAAACTTCACCTTTGCGGCCTGCACAGATCCCCGTCATCGCGACGCACAACGGGTTCAGGTCCGCGACCAGCGCACGGCACCGATCGGCGGTCGCAGTTTCGCCCATCGCGCCTGTCCAAGCCGCTCCTACGGCAAGGGCGCCGTTAGATTCAGTCGTGAATTCACGGTAGTAGTACGGGAATCCCGTCGAGTCTTTTGTTTTGACCCACTTCGCCTTCTTTGGATCGGCGAACGCTAAACTTCCATCAACCTCGGTCAACGATAGGACTGCGTCCAGCTCCTCATCCAGCGCTGTGATAACCAGTGCGTCGAACTTCATCTGCGTACCTCACACTTCTTTCGCTAGCTGCGCCGGCTCTGTGCAAACGGAAACTTACGCGCTCCGTCACGACGCGAATGTCGATTCGCCATGAGAGGATGCGAAGAGCCCACATGGTGCATGTTCCGCCCAGCTCACTGCGAGTACGGCGCGTAACCTACCCTTCGGCCGAGTCGGCCGCCGCGATCAACGCCCCCGCCAGCTTTCGCGCCTCGGCCGGCGTGATGATCGGGGTATCGGGGCAGTCGATGATGATCTCGCGCAGCGCGTGCCCGTCCGCGTATTGCAGGCCGATCACCGAGACCACGACGTCGGCGCGCCGGCCGTCGTTGGTGGTGTGCTTGATTTTCCACTCGGGGCCGTCGAACGCCCGGAAGCCGCCTTCGAGGTAGTCCCATTCGTCGACACACGTCGCCCGGGCGGGCGGGGCAAGGTTGGGTTTCATGGCTAGATCCTTTCCGCGATTCCCCCCGCGGGCACGAGTAGTCCACTACGCCAGTCGGTCCGCGCCTGGCGGCACGCGACGGCTACGGCAAGACGGTATGCATCAGCATCACGTCGTACGCCGACCACAGCGACAGGTTGAAGTACAGGTCCCGCCCCGACGACCAGGGGTGGATCATCGGCGCGTAGATGCCGCCGGGCATCGAGAACGCCGACACCAGCGGTTGCTCCCCGCTCCACGGTCCCGTGGGCGTCGGCGCGGTCCGCGCCACCACGTCGTTGCTGCCGCCGTTGGTGTACAGCACCAGGTACTGCTTGAGATAGCTGTTGTACTGCGCCGACATCTCACCCACGGGCCCGGGCCACAGCGGCGTCGCCGCACCCGGGTTGGCCGCCACCCAGTGCCCGCCGTTGTCGCCGTTCCAGTACTGGTACTTGCTCAGGTCCGGCAGGTAGTTCGGGGGAACCCGCGACAGAAACGCGGCACCGCCGCGCCCCGACGGGGTGCCGAACTGATAGAGGTAGCCGTCGTTGCCTTTCATGAAGGCGCCCATCTGGAAGTTCTCGTTCCCGGGCGTGAACCCGATCCCCGGGATCGCATCGGGCGAGGCCGTGCGGATGGTGCTCGGAAAAATCCCCCAATTCTGGCCGTTGTCAAGGGATCTGGCGATCGCCGAGTAGTTGGTGCTCCATTCCCCGTCGCGGCCCCACTGCCTGATGGACATGTAGCTCATGTACTGGGTTCGCCCCAGGGAGATGGCGGCGGTCGGAATGATGCCCGTCTCGTGCGGCGCTTTGTGGATGGTGTTGACGACCTGCTTGGACAGGCCGGTCGTCCACACCGGCGAGCCGGAGTATCGGTCGTTGGGAACGCCGTCGGCGATGTGGATTCCGTGCGACAGGTCGCGGTCCGAGCTGCGGAACAGCACGTTGTACCGCCATTGCTGGCCGTGCACCTTGCAGTAGCCGAAGGTGTCACCGAACGCCATCAGGACCTGGCGGTTGGCGGGATCGCCGTTGTCCCAAGCGATTCCGAGGTCGGTCCCCGATATGCCGAAACGTTGCAGGGTCTTGTTGGGGCCGTCCGTTCCGGTCACCCAGTCGACGAGCGACGTCGGCGCGCCCGCGATGTTCGCGGGAGGCGCCGGCGGTGCGGGCTGCGGCGGAACCGGGGCGGCGTTGGGCTGCAGCTGGTTGGCGTTCGGCGGCTGCGGGACGCCCGGCGCGGGCGGATTCGGTCCGGGCGGCGGCACCACCCCGGCTTGCGGTTGGATCGGCGCCGAGTATCGCTGGCCCCCGGCTCCCGGCTTGAGGAAGGACGAGATCAGCGGACCCAACTTCGGCAACGGCGCCTGGTCGTTGGTATGCGAGGGCCTGCGTCCCGTCGGCGGTTGGACGACCGGCTGGGGCGCGGGCATCGCCGGGGGCGCGGCCGGGGGATCGACGTTGGCTTCCGGCGCGCTACAGGGTGTGGCGTTCGCCGACGGCGCCGGGCCTACCGCCACGAAGAAACCGATGGCGGTCATCGACGCCACCGATAGCGATAGGACTCGAGGAATCGCCGTCAAGGTCACACCTTCCCAGAAGCAGGCCGTCGCATTGACGTCCGCAGTTGGCTCATGTGACGATAGTGATCAGCGTGGCTTATGTGACCAGTGATTTGCTGATAGGTATGCATCCGTGACCGTGTCGCAACGCTTCGGTTTCACGCCAAACGGGCACAACGAACGCTGATCGCCCCGCGCTTGATCGGAAAACGCGCACGTCGCCGAGGCGGTCTGCCCAGTCCCGCTAAAGCCCGCGGGAACGCCCATTTTTTCGGCGCCCGGCCTGTTGCTGCGTGCCTATCGGTGTGATCGCGCGGCTCTCCGCGCCTCCGGCTCCTTCGGCACCCCCGGCGCCACCGCTCCCGTGGCTGCCGACGGCAGAGCGGTTGTCGCTACGAGGCACCGAGGTCAAGCGGCGAAGCCGGCCCGGCCGCGGTACGCTCCCATGCGCTAGCAGACCCCCGTCGGCGCCCCGCTTGGGCGGTCCACCAAGGAGGGCATCCGGTGAGTGTCTCTAATCAGTTACAGCCGGACCCATTCCAGCGGCCCGCTTTTCTTCGGCGGGTGGTCGCCGCGTCGATGGCCGGCACCGTCGTCGAATGGTATGAGTTCTTTCTCTACGGCACCGCCGCCACGCTGGTGTTCAGCAAGGTGTTCTTCCCACGCGGAGGCAATGAGCTCGACGCCATCCTCGCCGCCTTCGTGACCTACGCCGTCGGCTTCGCCGCCCGACCGCTGGGCGGCGTCGTCTTCGGCCACTTCGGGGACCGGTATGGCCGCAAGACGCTGCTGCAGTTCAGCCTGCTCTTGGTGGGCGCCGCGACCGTCCTGATGGGCTGCCTGCCCACGTTCGCCCAGATCGGCTACTGGGCCCCAGCGCTGCTGGTGGTGCTGCGCTTCTTCCAGGGCTTCGCCGTCGGCGGCGAGTGGGGCGGCGCCGTGCTGCTCGTCGCCGAGCACAGCCCCAAGCTCACCCGCGGGTTCTGGGCGAGCTGGCCGCAGGCGGCGGTGCCCGGGGGCAACATGCTGGCCACCGTCGTCCTGCTGGCTCTCACCTCGGCGCTGTCGGACGCGGCGTTCCTGAGCTGGGGCTGGCGCGTCGCGTTCTGGTTGTCCGCGGTCGTCGTGCTGGTCGGCTACTACATCCGCACGAAGGTGACGGACGCGCCCATCTTCCTGGCGGCCCAGCAGGAAACCGAGCGCTCCAAGACCAGCCGGCTCGGCGCCCTCGAGGTGGTAAAGCGTTATCCGCGTGGCGTTTTCACCGCGATGGGCTTGCGCTTCGGTGAGAACACGATGTACTACCTCGTGGTCACCTTCTCCATCACGTACCTCAAAGTGCAGGTGCACGCCAACACCAAGGTCATCCTGTGGTGGCTGCTGGCCGCCCACGCCGTGCACTTCGTGGTCATCCCGCTGGTCGGGCGGCTCAGCGACCGATTCGGCAGGCGCCCAATCTATTTCGTTGGTGCGCTGTGCGCCTGCACCTGGGGCTTTTTCGCCTTCCCGATGATGGACAGCCGGCGCAACGCGGTCATCATGGCGGCGATCGTCATCGGTCTGGTGTTCCACGGTCTGATGTACGCGGTGCAGCCGGCGGCCATGGCCGAGATGTTCCCGACCCGGATGCGCTACTCCGGGGTGTCGCTCGGCTATCAGGTCACCTCGATCGTGGCCGGTTCGCTTGCGCCGATCATCGCCGTCCGCCTGCTCGAAACCTACAAGTCCTCGGTGCCGATCTCGTGGTACCTCGCGGCCACCGCGGCGGTGAGCGCGGTGGCCGCCCTGGCGGCCCGCGAAACCAACGGCATCGACTTGGCGGCCGTCGACCTCGCCGACGCCGAGGCCGTCGGGGGCCGCGCGACCATACCCGCGCCGCACGCGGATGGACCGGAACCGAGGGAGCTTGTCGAGGGCCCCGCATAGCCCTGGCGCCGCCCTGAACAGCGCAAAGGCGAATTCGACCTGCTCAGCAGGCGTTCTCGGGCCGACCGTCCCGTTATTTCGTAATGTTTGTCATCCGCCCCGGACGGTAATGATCCAACAGAGGCGTGCGCGTCGGCCGGCCTTCGCGCCCGTCTAGGTCCCGTCGGTTCAGCCCGAGAGCCGACGGGGCCGCCCTCGTTTACGGGTCTGGCGGAGTAGCGTTCCGCCTATGGACGGCTCGGCGAACGTGTGGATCCTGGGCGGCTACCAAAGCGATTTCGCCCGCAACCTCACCCGGGAAGGCCGCGACTTCGCCTCGCTGACCGCCGAGGTCGTCGACGGCACACTCGCCGCCGCGAAACTCGACGCCGCCGACGTCGGCGTCGTCCACGTCGGCAACGCCTTCGGCGAGATGTTCGCGAGCCAGGGCCACCTCGGGACGATGCCGGCCACGGTGTGCGACGGACTCTGGGACACGCCCGCCTCCCGGCACGAAGCCGCGTGCGCGTCGGGCAGCGTGGCGGCGCTGGCGGCGCAGGCCGATCTGCGGTCGGGCGCCTACGACACCGCACTGGTGTTGGGCATCGAGCTGGAAAAGACGGTGCCGGGTGACACGGCCGCCCAGCACCTCGGCGCCGCCGCCTGGACCGGTCACGAAGGGGCCGGCGCCCGCTACCTGTGGCCGTCGATGTTCGCCGAGGTCGCCGACGAGTACGACCGGCGCTACGGCCTGGACGACGCGCATCTGCGCGCCATCGCGCAGCTCAACTTCGCCAACGCGCGGCGCAACCCCAACGCCCAAACGCGCGGATGGACGGTTCCCGACCCCCTCACCGACGACGATGCGACCAACCCGATCACCGAGGGCCGGCTGCGCCGATTCGACTGCAGCCAGATGACCGACGGCGGCGCGGGGGTGGTCCTGGTCAACGACGCGTATCTGCGCGACCACCCGGACGCGCGCCCGATCGGCCGCATCGACGGCTGGGGACACCGCACGGTCGGGCTGGGCCTGCGCCAAAAACTCGACCGTGCCGCCGACGATCCGTACGTGCTGCCCCATGTGCGCGCGGCGGTCCGGGATGCGCTGCGGCGCGCGCGGGTGGCGCTCGACGATCTCGACGGGTTCGAGGTGCACGACTGCTTCACACCCAGCGAATACCTCGCCATTGACCACATCGGGCTGACCGGGCCGGGCGAGTCGTGGAAGGCCATCGAAAACGGCGAGATCGAGATCGGCGGCCGGCTGCCCATCAACCCCAGCGGCGGACTCATCGGTGGTGGCCATCCCGTCGGGGCGTCCGGCGTTCGGATGCTGCTCGACGCGGCCAAGCAGGTCAGCGGCGCGGCCGGCGACTACCAGGTCGAGGGCGCGACGACCTTCGGCACCCTGAACTTCGGCGGCAGCACCGCCACCACCGTCAGCTTCGTCGTGAGCGCAACCAAGGGCTGGTGACCATGGATGTTGAGATCGTCGGCAAGTTTTTGTCGACCCTGCCCGACGACGACGACCACCCCTACCGGACCGGGCCGTGGCGCCCGCAGACAACGGAGTGGGACGCCGACGACCTCCTCGCCGTGGAGGGTCAAATCCCGCACGACCTGGACGGCATCTACCTGCGCAACACCGAGAACCCGCTGCACCCGGCGCTGAAGACCTATCACCCCTTCGACGGCGACGGCATGCTGCACGTGGTCGGCTTCCGCGACGGAAAGGCCTTCTACCGCAATCGCTTTGTCCGCACCGACGGGTTCCTGGCCGAGAACGAGGCCGGCGAGCCGCTGTGGCCGGGCCTGGCCGAGGCGGTGCAACTGACCAAGCGGGAGGACGGCTGGGGGGCTCGCACCCGGATGAAGGACGCGTCGAGCACCGACGTGATCGTCCACCGCGGTATCGCGCTGACCAGCTTCTACCAGTGCGGCGACCTGTACCGGCTCGACCCGTACTCCGCCGACACCCTCGGCAAGGAGACCTGGAACGGGCGCTTCCCCACCGACTGGGGCGTGTCGGCGCATCCGAAGGTGGACGGCAGGACCGGCGAGTTGCTGTTCTTCAACTACAGCAAGCAAGAGCCCTACATGCGCTACGGCGTGGTCGACGACAGCGACCAACTGGTCCACTACGTCGACATCCCGCTGCCCGGGCCGCGGCTGCCCCACGACATGGCCTTCACTGAAAATTACGTGATACTCAACGATTTCCCGCTGTTCTGGGATCCGCGGCTGCTCGAGCACGACGTGCACCTGCCCCGCTTCTACCCCGACATTCCGTCGCGCTTCGCCGTGCTCCCCCGCCGGGGCACGACGGACGACATCCGCTGGTTCGAGGCGGACCCGACCTTCGTGCTGCACTTCGTCAACGCCTACGAGGAGGGCGACGAGATCGTGCTCGACGGCTTCTACGAGGGCGATCCGCAACCGCTCGACACCGGCGGAACCAAGTGGGACAAGCTCTTTCGCTTCCTGGCGCTCGATCGCCTGCAAGCCCGGCTGCACCGCTGGCGCTTCAACCTGGTGACCGGCGCGGTGAAAGAACAGCAACTGTCGGAATCGATCACCGAGTTCGGCACCATCAATCCCGACTACGCCGCGCGCGACTACCGGTACACCTACGCCGCCACGGGCAAACCGGGCTGGTTCCTGTTCGACGGCCTGGTCAAACACGATCTGCTCACCGGAAACCAGGAGGGCATCTCCTTCGGCGACGGTGTCTATGGCAGCGAGACCGCCATGGCGCCGCGGGTCGGCGCCACCGGCGAGGACGACGGCTACCTGGTCACCTTGACCACCGACATGAATGCCGACGCCTCGTACTGCGTCGTCTTCGACGCCGCCCGCATCGCCGACGGCCCCGTGTGCAAACTTCAGCTGCCGGAACGCATCTCCAGCGGCACGCATTCGACGTGGGCGCCCGGCGATCAGCTGCGGCGGTGGCACACGGCGGAGTCGGCGGCAAGCGGGCTGGGGCTGTAACGATGTATCCCGCATCCAACCATCGGGCAACCCACTGGCCCCCGCACCTGGCGCCGCTCGGCGCCATTCGCTTCGCCCGGCGCTCGTCGAACTTCGAAGAAACGGTGCGGTTTTACCGTGAGCTGGTGGGCCTGCCGCTCTACGAAACGTTCGAGGCCAGCTACGGCAGCAACGGCGCCATCTTCGGCCTGCCCAGCTGGAACCTGACCTTGGAAATCGTCGAGTCGGCCGAGCCCGTCGCCGGCGACGCCGGTGAACAGCTGTGCCTGTACTTCCCCGACCGGGAGTCGCAGCAGGCCGCGGTCGCGTCCCTGCGTGCGGCCGGGCAGGAACCGGTGGAGCAGCACCCGTACTGGGAGGCGACGGGTGCGGTCACCTACCGCGACCCCGACGGACGAGAAGTCGTGTTCGCGCCCTTCGTGTTCGGTGTCAACGAGCCCGCGGACAGCGCCACGTCGGGCAAGCACGAGTTCCCGTCGGACTGAAAACTCAGCGGGTCGACCGGCCGGAGGCCAACGCCGTGATCACCGCCAAGAGGGAGCACGCCACCGCAAAGCCGGCACCGGCGGCGCCCACGTAGAGCCCGTACTCGGCCGACACCGGCGGATTGACGTTGAGCTTGTAGTACCAGACCGTCAACGCCACGATGAGCAGCGAAATCACGAGCGCGGCAACCGAAGCCAGCTTCACCGACAGGCCGCGGCCCACCATCGCCCCGGCGACCAGCAGCGTCGAGGACAGCAACACGATGAGCTGTCCCGCACCGAAGCCCCTCGGCAGCTCCAGGTTCCCATGGGTGCCCCCGATGGCGTTGGCCCAGCCGCCGCCGCCCGTCGCCGTCGTCAGCCATGGCATCCACGTGCTGGCCGAAATGAGCAGGGCGAAAAACGCCACCAGCCAACCAGGGCGCAGGCGGCGAGTCATGGTTGGGAGATTAGCTGACCCGCCGCCGCGCCGGTGTGACCAACGCCCGGCCGCGCTAGCCCTGCAGCGAGGACAGGTTGAGGATGACGCCCGTCGGGTCGGTCGCCGCGGCCAACCGGCCGTAGGGGGTGTCCTCGGCCGCCTGCACCACCGCGCCGCCGTTGTCGGCGATCACCCGCAGCGTCTTGTCGACGTCCTCGGCGCCGAAGAAAATCGTCCAATTCGACGGGACGCCGTCCGGCAGGCAGCGCGCGCCGTCCATCACGCCGAGCAATTGCTGGTCGCCGAACCACGCCGTGGCATAACGGAATTCGTCCGTGTCCGAAACCTGCTCGGTGTGCCACCCGAACACCGCACGGTAGAAATCGACCGCGGCGGCGAACTCGCGGGTGGTCAACTGGTGCCACACCGGCGAGCCGGCCTCGCCGATCACCTCGAAGCCGCGGTGCTCCAACGGCTGCCACAGCCCGAAGAGCGCGCCCGAAGGGTCTGTCACCAGGCCCATGTGACCCTTGGCCGGGATCTCCATCGGCCCCATGCACGACTGGCCACCCGCCGAGGTCGCCGCCGACACGGTCGCGTCGATGTCGGCGGTGTGCAAGTAGGTCACCCATCTGTCCGGCGAGCCGAACTCGGGCCGGTTGGCCATCAGGCCGGCGACCTGGTGGCCGTCCTTGGTGGCGTTGATGTATCCGCCGTACTCGGGCCCGGCGGACTCGAACGTCCAGCCGAAGACCGTGCCGTAGAAGTCCTGGGCGCGGTCAAGGTCCGACGTCGTCAAATCGATCCAGCAGGGCGCGCCCAGCGGCGCGTCGTCACGGATGGGCACGATGACCTCTCCTCGTTGTCGTGTCTCCTGGCCCCGTCAGCGGGGTTCGCACATATCGACTGGCGCCGACGCGAAAACTCATCGGCACGGAGGTCAGCGGCGCGCGCCGCCGTGTCCGTTCATGCCCGGATCGGGCCTCGTGAACACCGTGACGAAGTTGCGCAGCGATTGGTTGATGTCGCTGCGCAGCGCGGCCGCGACGATCATGCCGATCGGCCCGAACAGCGCCGGCCCGCCGAGGTGCACGTCGAATCCGACGATGGAGCCTTCGTCGGTGGGCCGCACTTTGGCCATCAGCTTGACCTTGACGCCGCCGACGCCATCCCCGTTCAGGGTCATGCCTTCCGGGGGCTTGTAGCGCACGACCGTCCACTTGATCCGGTTGTACATGCCCTTGACCTCGACGATCGACTCGACAACCGTCCCCTTGTCGATGTCGTCGGGCAACGTGCTGCGCCACACCCGATGGATGGTCAACCAGTCCTTGTACCGCGACAGGTCGGAGGCGTGCTTCCAGGCCACCTCGGGTGGCAGCGGTACGTCGATGGACCCCGATAATTTCGCCATGGGCTCAGTTCTGCGGGTCGCTGCCGGCGGCAGAATCGGCCGCCTTCTTGGCCTCGTCGGCCACCTTGTGGATGGTGTCGGAGTACTTGCCCTGCGTCTTGTCGTCGACGAATTCGCCGGCCTTGTCGATCGCCATGTCGACCTTGTCGGCGTTTTGCGACAACAGGTCCTTGGCCTTGTCCAGGAATCCCATCTGTGTGTCCCTTCCCCGAGGATTCGCCCGGAATTTTACTTGGCTGCCCGCACCGGCTCGCGCCACAGCCGCGGCTGCACCCCCAGCATCCTGGCCCGGATCCACCACGTCGCCTCGATCGCGGCGGCGCCCAGCACCCCGATCCCCAGCGCGGTCGCGGTCACCGGGAGATTGGACGGGTCGAGCAGGAACTTCTGCTGGGCCAGCGGGATGCTGAAGATCACCACGTAGGCCAGGGCGGAGAAGACGACCAGGGCCACCCGCCACCATTGATAGGGGCGCGCCGCCACCGCGAGCACCCAGAGCGCGCTCACCAGCAACGTGATCAGCGCGGCGGTCGACGCCTGGTCCTGCTCCCGGAAGGTGGCGTGGCGACCGTGGTAGGCCACCAGGTAGGAGGCGAACGTCGCGACGCCGACGACAAGCCCGGACGGCAGCGCCGAGGACAGCACGCGGCGGACGAAGCCCGGGTAGGCGCGTTCGTTGTTGGGCGCCAACGACAGGATGAACGACGGGATCCCGATCGTGAACCACGCTGCGATGGTGACGTGGATCGGCTGGAAGGGGTACAGCAGCGGGTCGGCGTGCAGGGGTTTGGCGAGCAGGCATTCGATGCCCACCAGCAGCGCCAGCAGCACCGAGTACACCGTCTTGGTGAGGAACAGGGTGGCGACCCGCTCGATGTTGCCGATCACCCGCCGGCCCTCGCCGACCACATACGGCAGCGTGGCAAACCTGTTGTCCAGCAAGACGATCTGCGCCACCGCGCGCGACGCCGGGCTGCCGGCGCCCATCGCGACACCGATGTCGGCGTCCTTGAGGGCCAGCACGTCGTTGACGCCGTCGCCGGTCATCGCGACGGTGTGGCCGTGCGACTGCAGGGCGCGCACGATGGCGCGCTTCTGGTCGGGCCGCACCCGGCCGAAGGTGGTGTGGTTGTCCAGCGCGTCGGCCAGTTCCGCCGGTGCGGTGGGCAATCGGCGCGCGTCCATCGCGTCGCCGCGCAGCCCGAGCTTGCCCGCCACGGCGCCCACCGACACCGCGTTGTCGCCGGAGATCACCTTGACCGAAACATCTTGGGCCGCAAAGTAGTCCAGCGTTTCGCGGGCATCTGACCGCACCTTCTGCTCGAGCACCACCAGCGCGACCGGCGTGACCCGGCCCGGCGCCGCCGGATCATCCACCGTCGACTCGGATCGACCCAACAGCAGGACGCGCAGCCCTTGCGCCCCGATCCTCTCGGCCCGTTCGGCCTCGGCCGACGCGGGATCGAGCAGCACGTCGGGCGCCCCAATCACCCAGTCGCCGTGCTCGCGGAAGGACACGCCGCTCCACTTGGTCGCCGACTTGAACGGCGCAGTGGCGGTGGGCGTCCAGTCGGGTGGCCGGTCATACGTCGCGGCGATGGCCTGCATGCTCGCGTTGGGGCGGGCGTCTTGCGCGGCGAGGGCGGCCAGCGCGTCGGCGACCGCTTCGGAGCCCGCGGCGCCAACCTCGATGACCTCGGCGACCCTCATACCGCTTTCGGTGAGGGTGCCGGTTTTGTCGGCGCACACCACGTCGACCCGCGCCAGGCCCTCGATGGCCGGCAGTTCCTGCACCAGGCATTGTCGTTGCCCCAGCCGGACGACACCGACCGCGAACGCCACCGACGTCAGCAGCACCAGGCCCTCGGGCACCATGGGCACCAGCGCGCCGACCGTCCGCAGCACCGACTGCCGCCAGCCGGCGTGCGTGGTGAAGAACTGCGTGTAGATCGTCAGCAGACCGGCCGGCACCAACAGGTAGGTGACGAACTGCAGAATGCGGTTAATCCCGTTGCGCAGTTCGGATTTCACCAGGCTGAACTTCTTGGCCTCCTCGGCGAGCTTGGCGGCGTAGGCCTGCGCGCCGACCTTGGTGGCGCGGTAGGCGCCGACGCCGGTGACGACGAAGCTGCCCGACATCACCGCGTCGGTCGGCGCCTTGGCGATCGGGTCCGCTTCGCCGGTCAACAGCGACTCGTCGACCTCGAGGTTCTCCCCCTCGACGATCTCACCGTCGACGACGACCTGATCCCCGGGGCCCAGCTCGATGATGTCGTCGAGCACGACCTCGCCCGGCGGCAGCGTTTGAGTGCCGGACTGCCTGCGCACCAACGGTTTCGCCTGCCCCACGATCGCGAGCTTGTCCAGCGTCTGCTTGGCGCGGATCTCCTGGACCATGCCGATGACGCTGTTGGCGACGATGAGCAGGCCGAACAGGCCGTTGATGACGGAGCCCGTCACGAGCACGATCGCCAGCAGCACGCCCAGGATCGCATTGATCCGGGTGAAGACGTTGGCCCGAACGATCGCCGCGACGCTGCGGGTGGCGCGTTCCGGGACGGCGTTGCTTTGGCCCGCGGCGACCCGCTGTGCCACCTCGGCATCGGTCAGGCCCGCGATCATCGGGTGAAGGTTCCCAGCTTGCCGGAGTCGAAATACTCGAGGTTCAGCGTGTTGCCCGCGAAGGCGGCTTTGGAAATGGTTCCGGGCGGGGCGTTTTCGTCGAGCACGGGGAAGGTGAACGTGTCGCCGTCCCAGTGCGCCAGCGTGAACGTCCGGTTCTTCGGCCCCAGCGACAACTGCAGCGCACCGTCGCGTTCGGTCACGACGGCCGGGCCCCAATAGTCGTTGGCGTAGACGCCGGCGTAGTCGCGCAGCGGTCGTGGCGGCGCGGGGTTGGCCGGGGGCTGCTTGCCGACCAGCGAGCCTTCGGGGTTGTTCATCCAACCGATCGCCTGCCGGTATAGGTCTGCCCAGTTCTCGCGAACCTGGCCATACTGCACCAGATCCATGAATTCGGCGGTCAGCGTCTCGGGCACGCCGATCGGTGCGGCGTTGGTGAGCGCGATGATGCCCAGGTCCTCGGACGGCAGCACCACGAAGTTCGTCGCCTCTCCCAACGTGAAAGCGCCGGAATGGCTGTACTCCGTGCGTCCCGACGAGGCCACCGAGACGTTGAAGCCGTAGCCATAAAACCCGGAGCGCGCCTTGGGCGTGGTCGCGGGAACCGACACGACCTGCGCGGTGGTAGCGGGCAGCAGCGCCTCGGGTGACGCGATGCGCCGACCCTGATAGGTTCCGTTGCCCAGCAACATGATCAGCCAGCGCGCCATGTCATTGACCGAGGAGCTCACCCCGCCCGCGGCCGACTGCGGATCCGGATCGCGCTGGAAGCGCGGCTCCCACTTGTCGCCGGCCTTGACGTGGTTGGCGGCGCGATTCGGCCGGGCGATGAAGTCGGCGAAGCGCGAACTCGTGGCCGCCATACCCAGCGGGCGGTACAACGCCTCGTCGGAGAGGTCTTCCCACGGTTTACCCGCCGCGGCCGCCACCGCCTCGGCCGCGGCAGTCACGCCGAAGTTGGTGTAGGCGTAGCTGTTCCGAAACGGCGCGAGCGGCAGGTATTTCAGGCGCTCGAGCACCTGGCGGCGGTCGTAGCCAAGCTCCTCCAGCTTGTCACCGGCATGGTCGGGCAACCCGGAACGATGCGAATACAGGTCGGCGACCGTCGCGTGGCCGGTGACGTAGGGATCGCTCAGCGCGAACCACGGCAGCTTCGACACCACGGGTGTGTCCCAGGCGACGACGTTTCCGCTGACTTCGTGTGCGACCACCGTCGCGCCGACCGATTTCGACACCGACGCCAACTGGAAGACGGTGTCGGCGTCGACCTTGTTGTCTTGCGCGTCCCCCTTGCCCGCATCCCTGAGCCCAAAGCCCTTGGCATATACGGTCTTTCCGCCATGCACGATGGCGACGGCCATGCCGGGGATGCCGGTGCTCTTCATCAGCTCGCCGACCAGGCCGTCGACCTTCGCTATGGCGTCGTCGATGCGGCCGGCGGGAATCTCGACGCCCGACACCTCGTTGGGCGGCGCGCCGGACGGCGAGGGCGGCGGCGCGGATGCCGGTGGCGCGGGCCGGCACCCCGTCAACGCGAGGAAGGCCAGCACCACAGCGGCCGTCGCCGCGCGTTTCGTCATGGCGGAACTCTAACGTGGGTTAGAGCCGCCACCACGGGTTGAATCTGCGGGGCGCGGCGGGATCGATGCGCTGGCCCGGTACGGGCACCGCCACCTCTACGTGCACCGGCTCGGCCGCCTTCAGCACCCGCTCGACGGGCTCGGCCCAGGGGTGGGGGGCCAGCCGGAAAGTCCCCCAATGGATGGGGACCAGCAGCCCCGAGCCCGCGTCGGTCACGTCCAGGTGAGCTCGAACCGCTTCCTCGGGGTTCATGTGGATGTCCGGCCATGCCGTGTTGTATGCCCCGATGGGCAGCAGGGTCAGGTCGAACGGTCCGTGGTCGGCCCCGATCTGCGCGAAGCTCTTGGTGTAGCCGGTGTCGCCGCCGAAATACGCGCGATGGCTCGGGCCGATGAACGCCCAGGACGCCCACAGCGTGGTGTTGCGGTCGAGGAAGCGGCCCGAAAAGTGCCGTGCCGGCATGCAAATCACGGTGAGCTGGTCGAGCTTGGTGCCCTGATGCCAGTCGAGTTCGACGATGCGGTGCTCGGGAATCCCCCACGCGCGCAGGTGGGCGCCGACGCCGAGCGGCACGAAAAACGGGGCCCGCTGGGTGTGTGCGAGCGCGATGACCGTGTCGATGTCGAGGTGGTCGTAGTGGTCGTGGCTGATCACCACCGCGTCGACGGCGGGCAGTCCCTCCAATTGCACCGGCGGCGGGTGCAGCCGCTGCGGCCCGACGATGTCCGACGGCGAGCATCGGTCGCTCCAGACCGGGTCGGTGAGCACCCGGTAACCGTCGATCTCCAGCAGCGCCGTCGAGTGGCCGAACCAGCTGACGGCCAGCCGGCTGGCGGCGCCGTCGAAGATTTCCGGCGCGGCCAACGGGATCGGCGCTTTCGGCCGGCTGCCGGCGCGCCCGGCCAGCAGCTCCCACACGATGAGCCGCAACTCCTCGCGGTCCATCTGGTAGATCGAGGCGGGGTCGAGATTGACGAACTGGCCGTCGGAGTAATGGGGCGACGCCTCCGCAATCGCCCGGATCGCCGCGGGTGACGCGCCGAGGGCGGCCGGCGCGCCGTGCAGCGCGCGCACCAGCCAACCGCCGACCGCCAGCGAGGCCGTGCCGGCGGCCAGTCGCAGCGCCCCCCGCGGCATGACTGTCAGGCCCCCTGGAACTTCGGTGGTCGCTTCTCGATGCGCGCCACCTGCGCCTCGATGACGTCCTGGCTGGCCCACGCGCGGTCGAAGAGCTCCTTGTGCTCCGGCCAGGCTTCTTCCATCGAGCCGTCATCGTTGAGCACCCGCTTGGCGTGCTGGATCGCCAGCGGCGCCAGGCCGGCGACCTCGGCGGCCCAGGCCTGGGCGTCGACCAGCGTCCCGGTGCGGTTGACCATGCCCGTCAGCAGGCCCGCCTCGGTGGTGAGCTTCTCCGCGGTCAGCAGCATCGCGCTGGCCCGCCCGTGACCGACCAGCGAGGTCAGCCGGCGGATGCTCCAGTTGTCCAGGGCCAGGCCGTATTTCGAGGTCGGGAACTGGAAGAACGCGTCGGGCGCGGCGACCCGCAGGTCGCATCGCATGGCCAGCTGCAGGCCGGCGCCGATCGCGGGGCCATTGATCGCCCCGATCACCGGAATCGGAGCCGCGTCCATCACCTTGTGCAGCTCGATGAGCCGGTCGGGGTAGTCGGCCGCGAATACGTCCCCGGAAAGATCCGCGCCCGCACAGAAGACGGTGCCCTGGCCGGTCAGCACGATCACTCGCGTTGACCCGTCGCCGCCGGCCTTCTGCATGGCCTCCCGCAGTTCATCGACGAGCTGGGAATTCAGGGCATTGCGACGCTCGGGGCGCTGCAGCTCGATGGTCATAACGGCTTCGGTCTGGGTCACGCCGATCATTAACCCACCCTATATAGCCTCGTCTGGTGACCCGCACCACGACCGGACAGCTCCTGGACGCCGTGCTCGACGAGCGCTCGTTCGTCAGCTGGGATAGCGAGCCGATGGCCGTTCCCGTCTCGGAGTCCTATGCGCGGGAGCTCGCCGACGCGCGCGCCGCCACCGGCCTGGACGAGGCGGTGCTCACCGGCGAGGGCCGCATCTCCGGGCGCCGCGTGGCGGTGGTGGTGTGCGAGTTCGACTTCCTCGGTGGCTCGATCGGGGTGGCCGCGGCGGAACGCATCACCGCGGCCGTGGAACGGGCGACCGCCGAGCGCCTGCCGCTGCTGGCGTCGCCGAGCTCCGGCGGCACCCGCATGCAGGAGGGCACGATCGCGTTCTTGCAGATGGTGAAGATCGCGGCGGCCGTCACGCTGCACAAGCGCGCGCACCTGCCCTACCTGGTCTATCTGCGCCACCCGACCACCGGCGGGGTGTTCGCCTCGTGGGGGTCGCTGGGCCACATCACCGTCGCCGAGCCGGGCGCCCTGATCGGCTTTCTGGGGCCCCGGGTGTACGAGCTGCTCTACGGCGAACCCTTCCCGGCGGGCATCCAGACCGCGGACAACCTCCAGCGCCACGGGGTGATCGACGGCGTCGTGCCGCTCCAGGAGCTGCGCCGCACGGTGGATCGCGCGCTGCGGGTGATCGCCGATCCGCCCGAGCCGCTGCCCGACCCGGCGCCTCCCGAGCCGACCCCCGACGTGCCGGCGTGGGACTCCGTCGTGGCGTCGCGACGGCCCGACCGGCCGGGTGTCGCGGTTCTGCTGCGGCACGGCGCCACCGACAGCGTGCTGTTGTCCGGCACGGGCGGCGGCGAGGCGGCGACCACCGTGCTGGCGCTGGCCCGCTTCAACGGCCAGCCCGCCGTGGTCCTAGGCCAGCAGCGGATCGCCGGAGGGCTCGTCGGGCCCGCGGCGCTGCGCGAGGCCCGGCGCGGCATGGCCCTGGCCGCCGAGCTGTGCCTGCCGCTGGTGCTGCTGATTGACGCCGCCGGACCGGCGCTGTCGGCCGAGGCCGAGGAGGGCGGGCTGGCCGGCCAGATCGCCCAGTGCGTGGCCGAGCTCGTCACGCTGGAGACGCCGACGGTGTCAGTCCTGCTGGGTCAGGGCAGCGGCGGACCGGCGCTGGCGATGGTGCCCGCCGACCGGGTGCTGGCCGCACTGCACGGCTGGCTGGCCCCGCTGCCGCCCGAGGGGGCCAGCGCGATCGTCTTCCGCGACACCGCACACGCTCCCGAACTTGCTGCCGCACAAGGGATTCGGTCGGCCGACCTGCTGGCGTCCGGAATCGTCGACGCCATCGTGCCCGAGCATCCCGACGCCGCCGACGAGCCGGTCGAGTTCAGCCAACGCCTGTCGCGCGCCATCGCCGCGGAGGTGCGGGCGCTGCGCGAGACGCCCCCGGCCGAGCGTCTGGACGCGCGCCTGCGGCGCTACCGCCGCATCGGCCTAGCCACCGCGAGCAGACACAAAATCCCCTCAACGGACGCGATTTAGGGCGATTTTGTGTCTGCGCGCGCCGGCTCGGTGAGGTAGCGCTGGATCGTCGGCCCGAGCCATTCGACGATCTCATCGCGCGTCATCTCCACGACCGGAGGCAGCCGTAACACGAAGCGGCACAACGCCATACCGAGGATCTGCGTGGCGATCAGCCCGGCCCGCACTCCGGATTCCCCGGCGGGCGCCAGAGTGGCGACCAGCGGCTGCAGCTGGGCCCCGAAGATCTCGTGCATCCGTTGGGCGGCTTCGCCGTTGGTGGCGCTGGAGCGCAGCAGGATGACCAACGCCTCGTCGCCCTCCCAGCGTTCGAGGAAGTGGCGAACCACCGACCGCCCGACCTGCGTCGGGTCGGCCGAGCCCAGGTCCGGAAACCTCAGGTCAAAATCGGCCGCCGCCGCGAACAGCTTGTCCTTGCTGCCGTAGTACCGCATCACCATCGCGGGGTCGACCCCCGCGTCGGCGGCGATGGCCCGGATGGTGGCGGCCTGGAACCCGGAGGCGCCGAACCGCTCGCGCGCCGCCGTCAGGATGGCGGCCTTGGTTTCTTCCGACGATCTCCTCATGTCAACAATTGTAGGCCAACAACTGTTGACATCCACGCGCCGGCGCGCCAGCATGGAGGTATGCCAACAAGCGTTGACTAAGACGGAAGGAGCCAACCATGAACGACACCGACGTCCTGGTGGTCGGCGCCGGGCCCACCGGCCTCGCGCTCGGCGCTTCGCTGACCGCCCGCGGGGTGCGTACGGTCCTGGTGGACAGGCTGGCGGAGGGGCAGAACACCACCCGCGCGGCCGCGGTGAACGCCCGCACCCTGGAGGTGCTGGAGGATCTCGACGTGGCCCGTCGGATGGTCAAAGCGGGGCTGATCGCGCCGCGGTTCACGATCCGGCAGGGCCGGCGCATCCTCATGCCCGTCGACTTCAGCGAGCTGCCGACGAAGCATCCGTACACCTTGATGCTCTCGCAGGCCGACACCGAACGGCTGCTGTTGGAGCGCCTGCACGAACTGGGCGGCGAGGTGCTGCGGCCGAAGACCCTGAGCCGCCTCACCCAGGACAGCGACGGCGTCACCGCCATCTTCGAGGACGGCGAGACCATCCGGGCCCGCTATGTCGTCGGGGCCGACGGCATGCACAGCACGGTCCGCGAGCACGCCGGAATCGGTTTCGCCGGAGGCGAATTCGCCGAATCGTTCGCGCTCGCCGACGTCCGGCTGGCCGGCGAGGCGCCCCGCGCCGAGGTGATCCTGTTCTATGCCCGGGAAGGCCTGAACGTGCTGGCGCCGCTACCGGGCGACATCTTCCGCATCGTCGCTCCGGTCGCGGACGCACCGAAGGAACCGTCGGTGGAATTCGTCCAGAATCTGCTCGACACCCGGGGCTTCGGGCCCGGCGAACTGAAGGTCACCGAGTTGCTGTGGGGGACGCGGTTCCACATCCACCACCGCGTCGCCGACAGCTACCGGGCCGGCCGACTGCTGCTCGCCGGCGACGCCGCACACGTGCACAGCCCCGCCGGCGGCCAGGGCATGAACCTTGGTATCGCCGACGCCATCTCATTGGGCGGCGCGCTCGCGGACGCCCTGCGCGGGGGTTCCGACGCCGCGCTGAACGCCTACGCCGCCACCCAGCGCGGGCGGGCCGAGCAGGTCCTGAAACTGACCGGGCGGCTGACCCGAATCTCCACCCTGCCTCGCCCGCTGCGCCCGGTCCGCAACTCGGCAATGCGGCTGGCCGCGCGCGTCCCGGCCGTGCGACGGCAGCTGGCGGTGCAGCTGAGCGGCCTGGGCCGCCGTTGATACCGGCCTGCAGACGCAAAAGTCCCTAATCGCGACCGCTTTAGGGGGCTTTCGCGTCCGCTGGCGCCAAGTCGCGCCTCCCACCGCCCAAAGCAGCGATCCGGCACAATGGGCCGCATGGACACTGGTGCCACCTCGCCTCGGGTGTTGGTCGTTGACGACGACTCCGACGTGCTCGCCTCGCTCGAACGTGGCCTGCGCCTGTCCGGGTTCGAGGTGTCGACGGCGGTCGACGGCGCCGAGGCCTTGCGCAGCGCGACCGAGACGCGACCGGACGCGATCGTGCTCGACATCAACATGCCCGTGCTCGACGGCGTCAGCGTGGTCACCGCGCTGCGGGCGATGGACAACGACGTGCCGGTCTGCGTGCTGTCCGCGCGCAGCTCTGTCGACGACCGGGTGGCGGGGCTGGAGGCCGGCGCCGACGATTACCTAGTCAAGCCGTTCGTGCTGGCCGAGCTGGTCGCGCGGGTAAAGGCGCTGTTGCGCCGCCGCGGCGCCACCGCGACGTCGTCGTCGGAAACCATCACCGTCGGGCCCCTGGAGGTTGACATCCCCGGCCGTCGCGCGCGGGTGAACGGCGTCGACGTCGATTTGACCAAGCGGGAATTCGACCTGCTGGCGGTGCTGGCCGAGCACAAGACCGCGGTGCTGTCCCGGGCGCAGCTGCTGGAACTGGTGTGGGGATATGACTTCGCCGCCGACACCAACGTCGTCGACGTGTTCATCGGCTACCTGCGCCGCAAGTTGGAGGCTAACGGCGGCCCGCGGCTGCTGCACACCGTCCGCGGAGTCGGGTTCGTGCTGCGAATGCAGTAGCCATGCACTGAACAGGTAGATCGTCATGAAGATCCTGTCCCGGATTTTCGCCCGTACGCCCTCGCTGCGAACCCGGGTGGTGCTCGCGACGGCCATCGGCGCCGCGATTCCGGTGCTCATCGTCGGCGCCGTCGTCTGGGTGGGAATCACCAACGACCGCAAGGAACGGCTCGACCGCCGGCTCGACGAGGCGGCCGGTTTCGCGATCCCCTTCCTGCCGCGCGGACTCGACGAAATCCCGCGTTCGCCGAACGACCGCGACGCCATCATGACGATCCGCCGCGGCAACCTGGTCAAGTCGAATTCCGACGTCACGCTGCCCAAGCTGGACGTCGACTATGGCGATGCCTACGTCCACGGGGTGCGCTACCGGGTCCGGACGGTGGAGATTCCCGGGCCGGGTCCGAGTTCGCTCGCCGTCGGCGCGACGTACGACGCCACCATCGCCGAGACCAACAACCTGCACCGGCGCGTGATGCTGATCTGCGGATTCGCCATCGGCGCGGCGGCGGTGTTCGCGTGGCTGCTGGCCGTGTTCGCGGTGCGCCCGTTCAAACAGCTCGCCCAGCAGACCCGATTGATCGACGCCGGGGACGAGGCGCCGCGCGTCGAAGTGCACGGCGCCAGCGAGGCCGTCGAGATCGCCGAGGCGATGCGCGGCATGTTGCAGCGCATCTGGGACGAACAGAACCGGACCAAGGAGGCGCTCGAATCGGCGCGCGACTTCGCGGCGGTGTCCTCCCACGAGCTGCGCACCCCGCTCACCGCGATGCGCACCAACCTCGAGGTGCTGTCCACGCTGGACCTGGCCGACGACCAACGCAAAGAAGTGCTCAACGACGTCATCCGCACCCAGTCGCGGATCGAGGCCACGCTGAGCGCGCTGGAGCGGTTGGCCCAGGGCCAGCTGTCCACGTCGGACGACCAGGTGCCGGTCGACATCACCGAATTGCTCGACCGCGCCGCGCACGACGCGATGCGGGTCTACCCGGAACTCGAAGTCTCGCTGGCGCCTTCGCCGACGTGCATCATCGTCGGGCTGCCGGCCGGATTGCGGTTGGCGGTCGACAACGCGATCGCCAACGCCGTCAAACACGGTGGCGCGACCCGGGTCCAGCTCTCAGCGGTCAGTTCGCGGGCCGGGGTGCAAATCGCCGTCGACGACAACGGCAGCGGGGTTCCGGAGACGGAACGCCATGTGGTGTTCGAGCGGTTCTCGCGCGGGTCGACCGCCTCGCATTCGGGCTCGGGCCTGGGCCTGGCCTTGGTGGCCCAGCAGGCCCAACTGCACGGCGGGACGGCCTCGCTGGAGGACAGCCCCCTGGGCGGCGCGCGCCTCCTGCTGCGCATCCCCGCGCCGAGCTGACGCCGCGCCGAACGTCGATCCGTTGCGCCGTCACTTCCTCGAACTCTTGCGCCACGGCGTGAAACAGGCCCGCGCCGCAGACTCTTCGTCCTTGAACCACACCTGGGCGACGGTCGGGTCGTAGGTCTCGTCGTCGGGCGTGTAGTAAAGCCGGGTATCTGAGCGGCCCTTCACCAGCCATCCCGCCGGGCCGCCGCCGTCCGGGGTGGCACGGGCCGAGCCCGGGCCGTAAGGCTCGTACGGCAACACGGGGGTCCACGTGGTGGTCGATTCCGTGGTGGCCGACAGCTTCTTCGGCGGCGGCTGCTTGCCGGGCGGTGCCATTTTGACCGGGCGCGCGG
>NZ_LZIS01000132.1 GCF_001667015.1 Mycobacterium sp. E3198
GCCAGCTTGGGTGCCAGCGGCTGGCCGGTCAGTGCCCGGCGCTCGCCGAGATCCTCGGCCTCATCGACGCGCCGGCCGGCCTCGGTCTTGGTTAGGCGCAGCCGGTCGGCCAGCGCCGAGCGCAGCGTGCCGCCCAGCTCGGCCTTGCTGGCCTGCGCCCCGAGCTGATTGATCAACGCGTGCCCCGGTGTGCGCAGCCGGCGCGCCACGCTTTCCAGGCGCTCGAGGGCTCGCAGCCGCTCCGGGGTGGTGAACACCTCAAACGACAAGGCGCACAGGCGTTCCACCTCGTGATCGAGCGCGCGAAAGACCTCCACGATCTCCTCACGACTGCTCGCGCCCATGCCCCAGACTCTACGAACCGCCACCGACACAAACGGCCGCGATGTGACCACTGAAACCACAGTGGCCCACGTGAAACAGATCCGTGCATCCAGGGGCGACTTTATGATGCGAGTGTGTCTGGCTCCTACACCTACACGTTCGAAGACATCCGCGACCGCCCGGTGGCGGTGATCGGGGCGGGAACGCTGGGCCGCCGCATCGCGGTGATGTTCGCCAGCCGCGGCGGCGCCGTGCGAATCCACGCGCGCCGCGCCGAACAGCTCGCTGCGGCAACGCACTACGTCGCCGAAACCCTGCCAAGGGTGCTGCAGCACAGGGGGTTTGGGGACGTCGGCACGGCCACCGCCGCCGAATCGCTCGACGAGGCGCTGGACGGCGCCTGGCTCGCCGTGGAATCCGTCCCGGAGAAGCTGGAGATCAAGATCCCGCTGTGGGGCCAGATCGACCGGGCGGCCCCGCCGGACACCATCTTCGCGACCAACTCGTCCTCGTTCCCGTCGCGCCTGATGGCCGAACACGTTCGGGACAAGACGCGGCTTTGCAACATGCACTTCTACATGCCGCCGGAGGTCAACGCCGTCGACCTGATGTCCGACGGGCACACCGACCGCGGGCTGCTCGACACACTGCTGACCGTGCTGCCCGAGTTCGGGGTGTTTCCTTTCGAGGCGCGCAAGGAATCGACGGGCTTCATCTTCAACCGGATTTGGGCGGCCATCAAACGCGAGTCGCTGGCGGTGGTCGCGGAGGGCGTGGCCCGGCCCGAGGACGTCGACGGCATGTTCAGGGTCAACTGGGGCGTGCCGGCCGGGCCGTTCCAGATGATGGACCTCGTCGGCCTCGATGTCGTGCTGGACATCGAAAACCATTACGCCGCAGAGTTTCCGCACCTACCCGAGAGCGTGCGCGAATTGCTGCAGAGCTATGTCGACGCCGGCAAGCTCGGCGTCAAGACCGGCGAGGGCTTCTACACGTATTGACCGCGTATTGACGTGGCGCTCAGTTGCTGAGCACCAGGCGCCACTGGCCCGCGGCCGCGCGGTCCGGGACGCACCAGAAGTTGTTCCAGTTCCCCGGCGTTGAGGCCTTTACGCCCGGGCCGGCGTCCTGACAGGCTTCCCGAGTGGGGTAGCTGCCCTCGGTCTGAATGGTGTCCGCCTGGCTGATCCCGACGCCGGTGGTCATCAACCCCGCGAGTGCCAGTACGCCGGCGGCGACAAATCGCTTCATGTCGATCCAATCCTCCTGTGGTGCTGCGTGTAACCACGCGGTAGTGCGAGTGTAGTCAGGTGACTACACTCGCGCAAGGACTTTGTTATGCCCGCCGGGCCAGGTCGGCGAGCGCGAGCTGGGCGGCGTTGGCGCCGCACATGCCGTGGGCGCCCGGCCCGGGCGGGGTGGCCGCCGAGCAGATGTACATGCCGGGCACGCCAAGGGCGTAGGGCGACAGCGTGATTCGTGGCCCGAAGGTCAGCTGGCGGATGTCCTTGGCGCCGGTCATGATGTCGCCCCCTACATAGTTGAGGTTGTAGGCGGCCATCTGCGTCGTCGAGCGAACGGATTGTCCGACAACGCGTTCGGCGAAACCGGGAGCGAACCGTTCGACCTGCGCGACGATCGCGTCAGTCGCGTCGCCGGCGTGCCCGTGGGGGACGTGCGCGTAGGTCCACACCGGATGCGTATTGCCCACGGAGCGTTGCGGATCGGCCAGGTACTGCTGACCCACCAGCACGAACGGCCGCTCGGGCATGCGCCCCGCATGGATCTCCCGCTCCGTCGCGGCCAGTTCGGAATACGTCCCGGCCAGGTGCACCGTGCCGGCCCGGCGCGCGTCCGGGTTGGTCCAGGGCACGCCGCCCTCGACGGCGAAGTCGACCTTGAAGGCGCCGGGGCCCCGGCGGAAGCTCGTGAAGGCGCGGGAAACGCGGCGCGGCAGGCGGTCTCCCAGGATCCGGGCGACCGCGCCCGGCGCCAGGTCGAACATCGTGACGTCCGCGGGTGGCAGCTGCGACGCCGCCTTGACCAAGACGCCGGTCTCGATCTTTCCGCCCAGGTCGGCCAGCAGCGCCACCATCGCGTTCGTGATCGACTGCGATCCCCCCTCGGCCACCGCCCAGCCGTTGCGGTGGCCCGCGGCGATGATGCCCATCCCGATCGCGGACGTCATCGGGAGGTGCAGGGGCCGGAAGGCATGGGCCGCAACGCCTCCGAACAGCGCCCGGCCCTCGTCGGTGCGGAAGAAGCGCGCGAACGTCGACCCGGGCAGCAAGGTGGGCGCGCCGAATCGGGCCAGCATCAGCGGATGATGCGGCAGCCGCAGCAGCGGTCCCATGATGTCGTCGCTCAGCGCGTCGAACCGGGCGGCCGAGTAGCCGAACGCCAGCCGCCACCGCGATCCGTCCCGTCCGAGGCCGGCCGCGGTCTCCTCCACCGAGCGGTGGAGCATGCCGGCGCCGCCGCCGTCGAGGGGATGGACGCAATCGATCTCCGGCCAACGCCAGGTCAGGCCGTAGCGCTCCAACTCGAAGCGGCCCAGGAACGGCGAGCCGACGGCCATCGGGTGGATCGCCGAGCAGTCGTCGTGCAGCAGGCCGGGGAGGATCGCCTCGGAGCTGCGGGCGCCGCCGCCCACCTCGTCGGCGGCCTCGAGCACGGTGACCTGCACGCCCCCGGCGGCCAGGCAGATGGCCGCGGCGAGCCCGTTGGGCCCGCCCCCCACCACCAGCGCGGTACTCATGGCACCATCCAACAGGAAATTTCCCTCGACGTTAGCCGCGGTACCCGCGCGCGATACCGAATTGTGTCGCTAGGGACAGTTACTTCGCGATTGAGATGGCCAATCATATTTGCATGACAAATCGCGAACAGACCGTATTTGAAGGTCCACTGCAGCAGCTTGCTCGCAGCGCGTGGCAGCTGCTTTTGCTCATCGGCGTCGCCGCGGTGGCGCTGGGTGTCATTATCCTGGTCTGGCCAGGAAAGACGCTGTTCGTAGCCGGTGTCCTGTTCGGCATCTACCTGGTGGTGTCCGGAATCGGATACATGTTTGCCGCGTTCGGCACCCATGCCGGTGTCGCGATGAGGGTGCTGACATTCATCACCGGTGTCGTGTCGCTGGTGTTGGGATTCTTCTGCTTCCGCGAAGAATTTGAGGCGGTCTGGCTGCTGGCCATCTGGATCGGCATCGGCTGGCTGTTCCGCGGCATGACGCTGCTCGCCGCGGCGCTGTCGTTCGACCACATGCCCGGCCGGGGCTGGCAGGCGCTGTCCGGCCTGATCATCGTGATCGGCGGCGCCGTCATGATCATTTCGCCGCTCCGCTCGATCGCGATCCTGGCCCTGGTCGCGGGCTGGTGGCTGATCGTCATCGGCGTGATGGACGTGGTCTCGGCGTTCCAGGTCCGCAGCAGGGCCAAACACGTCGCGGAGTCCGTCGGCGCCGCAGGCTGACGCCGCTCGGCGCGATTTCCCGGCCGCGAGCGTAACGCCGCTGCGAAAATCCCCTGCGACTTTCGCGGTGTCGTTACGCTCGCGCATCCCCTAAGCCTGAATGTCCGCGGTGACCGCTCCCGTCAGCCGGATCAGGTCCCGGGGTGACACCGCGACGTCCCAGCCGCGCCGGCCCGCGCTGCAGTAGACCCGCTCCCAGCCGAGCGCGCCGGCGTCGACGACGGTGGGTAGCGACCGGCGCTGCCCGAACGGCGAGATGGCGCCGACGACGTAACCGGTGGCCCGCTCGGCGGCCGCCGGCTCGGCCATGGCCGCCCTGGCGACCCCGAGCGCGGCGGCGGCCGCCTTCAGCGACAGCCGGGCCGGCGCCGGCAGCACCGCGACCGCCAGCCCGTCGGGCACCGCGATGACCAGCGTCTTGTAGATCTGGGCCGGCGCAATGCCGCCGGGAGTCAGTGCGTGCACCGCCTCGAGGCCGAACGACGATTCGCGCGGATCGTGGGAGAACTTGACGACCTCGTGCGGCACGCCGGCCTTGACCAGCGCCGCGATGGCCGGGGTAGCCAAGCTAGGGGCCGGTGTACCCCGGCGGGTTGACGCCGTCCACCCAGAAGTCCACGCCCAGCTTCGAACCGGGAATGCAGTCGTACACCGACAGGTCGGTGACGCCGGATTCCACCAGCACGTCCTCGCACAGCAGCGTGTTGCCGGTGTACTCGCGGGCGGGCTTGTTGAGGATGACGTAGGCAGCGTCGGAGTAGACCTCGGGCTTGCGGGCCCGGCCCATCGCCTCGTCGCCGCCGAGCAGGTTCTGCACCGCGGCCGTCGCCACCAAGGTGCGCGGCCACAAGGTGTTCGACGCGATGCCGGCCTCGCGCATCTCCTCGGCAATCCCCAACGCGCACAACGTCATGCCGAACTTGGCCATCATGTACGCGGTGGGCTTCAGCCACTGGCTGCCGAGCAGCACCGGCGGCGACAGCGTCAGGATGTGCGGGTTCTCGCGGCCCTTCAGGTGCGGGATGCAGGCCTGCGAGACGGCGTAGGTGCCGCGCACCTGAATGCCGTTCATCAGGTCGAACCGCTTCATCGGCACCTCGGTGACCGACCCCAGGTTGATCGCCGACGCGTTGTTGACGCAGATGTCGATGCCGCCGAATTGCTCGACGGTCTTGGCCACCGCCGATTCGACCGAGTCCGGGTCACGCACGTCCCCGACGATCGGCAGCGCCTGTCCGCCCGCCTCTTCGAGCTCCTTCGCCGCGGTGAACACGGTGCCCGGCAGCTTCGGGTGCGGCTCGGCGGTCTTGGCGATCAGCGCGATGTTGGCGCCGTCCTGGGCGGCGCGTTTGGCGATCGCCAGGCCGATACCGCGGCTGGCACCGGAGATGAACATGGTTTTGCCATTCAGGGACATGGCGTCACATTAACGCCACCACCGAACCGGCCGGATCCGGCCCGGGAAATAGCGGGCCGCCCAGCGCTGTTAAAGAAGTCGGTTTCTGATGCGGATGCGGCAGCCACCGGCAGACTAGGACCGACACTGTCGGGGGCAGCCTTTAGATTGGGAGGAGCAGTCTGGTGCCAACGGCGACGTGCCTGCTTGAGCGTCCGGCGGCGCCCCCGGCGCCGCCTGGCGACACCGCTGCAGAAGGGACCGTGTTAACCAAGATGGCCGATACCGACGGCGCTGGGCATTTAGAGGGTTCGGAGGGGTTCGAGGCTTCCGAACCGGCAACCGAGACCGACGAGGAACTCACCGCGCGTTTCGAGCGCGACGCGATTCCCCTGCTCGACCAGCTCTACGGCGGCGCGCTGCGCATGACGCGCAACCCGGCCGACGCGGAGGACCTGCTGCAGGAGACGATGGTCAAGGCCTACGCGGGATTCCGCTCGTTTCGGGCCGGCACCAACCTCAAGGCCTGGCTGTACCGGATCCTGACCAACACCTACATCAACAGCTACCGCAAGCGGCAGCGCCAACCGGCCGAGTACCCGACCGAGGAGATCACCGACTGGCAGCTGGCGTCCAACGCCGAACATTCCTCGACCGGGTTACGTTCGGCGGAGGTCGAGGCGCTCGAGTCGCTGCCCGACAACGAGATCAAAGAGGCGCTGCAGGCCTTGCCGGAGGAGTTCCGGATGGCCGTCTACTACGCCGACGTCGAGGGATTTCCCTACAAGGAAATCGCAGAGATCATGGATACGCCGATCGGGACGGTAATGTCACGGCTGCACCGTGGCAGACGTCAACTGCGTGGCCTGCTCGCCGACGTCGCCAAGGAGCGTGGTTTCACCCGCGGTCAGCAAGCGCACGAGGAGGTGTCGTCATGAGCGAGTCCGCCGGTCCCACCGACCCGCGCGCCGACGACAGCCACTCCCACGGCATCGGCTGCGCCGAGGTGATCGCCGAGGTATGGACCCTGCTCGACGGCGAGTGCACCCCCGAGGCCAAGGAGCGGCTGCGCCAGCACCTCGAGGCGTGCCCTGGCTGCTTCCAGCACTACGGGATCGAGGAGCGGCTCAAGGCCCTCATCGCGACGAAATGCACAGGCGAGAAGGCCCCCGAGGGCCTGAAGGAGCGCCTCCGGCTGGAGATCCGCCGGACCACCATCATCCGCAGAGGCGAGTAGCGCCTAATCGGGGCTAGGAATTGGGCCGCTTGCCGTGGTTGGCCTTGCTGTGCTTGCGGTCGCGCTTCTTCCGGCCACGCTTGGCCATGGTCATCCTCCGTGCTTGCTTCGTCAGAAACGGGCGCCGCGCGCCCGTTAGCTTGCCTCACATTCTCTCACGCCCCGCGTCCCGCGCTCGGAACCGGTCCTATGGTTCGATATACATGACCTTGACCAGCAGCCAGCATGCGGACGAGTGGGGTGAAGATGGCGGAGGATGTTCGCGCCGAGATCGTGGCCAGCGTGCTTGAGGTTGTTGTCAGCGAGGGCGACCAGATCGGCAAAGGCGACACCGTGGTGCTGCTGGAATCGATGAAGATGGAGATCCCGGTGCTCGCCGAGGTCGACGGCACGGTCAGCAAGGTGAGTGTGGCGGTGGGCGACGTCATCCAGGCGGGTGACCTCATCGCCGTGATCAGCTAAGGATTGGATGTCCACTCTCGGTGACCTGCTTGCCGAGCACACGATGCTGCCGGGCAACGCGGTGGACCACCTGCATGCCGTGGTGGGGGAGTGGCAGCTGCTCGCCGACCTGTCCTTCGCCGACTACCTGATGTGGGTGCGCCGCGACGACGGCGTGCTGGTGTGCGTGGCGCAGTGCCGCCCGAACACCGCGCCCACGGTTCTGCAGACCGATGCGGTGGGCACCGTCGTCGCCGCCGACCGGCTGCCGCTCGTCGACGAAACGTTCGAGCCGCTTGCCGCGCCGCGGGAAAGCGATGCGGGCCAACAACATTCGTGGCAGCTGCCCGGCCAGCACGTCGAGTCGTCCCCGGTGCGCTATGGCGGCCACGTGGTGGCGGTGGTGACCCGGCATCAGACCGCGGAAGCCGCCGACCGCACCCCCGGCCAGCTGGAGACCGCCTACCGCGACTGCGCCACCGATCTGGTGCACATGCTCGCGGAGGGCACCTTCCCCGACTCCGGCGACGTCGTCATGTCGCGCTCCACCCCGCGGGCGGGCGACGGCTTCCTCCGCCTCGACGTCGACGGCGTCGTCGCCTACGCCAGCCCCAACGCGTTGTCGGCCTACCACCGGATGGGCCTGACGTCGGAGCTGGAGGGCCACCATCTGGTCGACGTGACGCGGCCGCTGATCTCCGACCCGTTCGAGGCGCAGGAAGTGGCCGAGCACGTCCGGGACCTGCTGGCCGGCGGCCGCAGCATGCGGATGGAGGTCGACGCCGGCGGCGCCACGGTGCTGCTGCGAACGCTGCCGCTGGTGGTGCACGGCGCCAGCGCCGGGGCCGCGGTGCTGATCCGCGACATCACCGAGGTCAAGCGCCGCGACCGGGCGCTGATCTCCAAGGACGCCACCATCCGCGAGATCCACCACCGGGTGAAGAACAACCTGCAAACGGTGGCGGCGCTGCTGCGCCTGCAGGCGCGGCGCACCGCCAACGCCGAAGGGCGCGAGGCGCTGATCGAGTCGGTGCGTCGGGTGTCGTCGATCGCCTTGGTGCACGACGCGCTGTCGATGTCGGTGGACGAGCAGGTCAACCTCGACGAGGTCATCGACCGGATCCTGCCGATCATGAACGACGTGGCCTCGGTGGACCGGCCGATCCGGATCAACCGGGTCGGCGACCTCGGCGTGCTGGACTCCGACCGCGCGACGGCCCTGATCATGGTGATCACCGAACTCGTCCAGAACGCGATCGAGCACGCCTTCGATCCGGCGGCCCAGGAGGGCTCGGTGACCATTCGCGCCGAGCGCTCGGCCCGCTGGCTCGACGTCGTCGTGCACGACGACGGGCGGGGGCTGCCGGAGGGGTTCAGCCTGGAGAACTCCGACAGCCTCGGCCTGCAGATCGTGCGGACCCTGGTGTCGGCGGAGCTGGACGGCACGCTGGGGATGCGTCACGCCGCCGCCCGCGGCACCGACGTGGTGCTGCGGGTCCCGATCGGCCGCCGGACCCGGTTGCTGCTGTAGCTAGGTGCCGACGCAACAGTGCGGCCCCGACGATCGTCGGGGCCGCACTGTTAGCGATCTGGGGTCAGACTCCGCTGCGGGCCTTCGTCCTGGCGTTGCGACGCTTGAGAGCGCGCCGCTCGTCTTCGCTCATGCCCCCCCAGACGCCCGAGTCCTGGCCGGTGTTCAGCGCCCAGGAAAGACATTCCGTGGTCACCGAGCACCGATTGCAGACCAGTTTCGCGTCAGCGATCTGCGCGAGCGCCGGGCCGCTGTTCCCAACCGGGAAGAACAGCTCCGGGTCCTCGTCGCGACAGACCGCCTTGTGGCGCCAATCCATAAGTAGTTACTCCTCACTGAGTGCGCAGCAAGGCGCACGGCCAATTTTCTTCGCTGTTAACGCGTGCACAAGAAAAGGGTCCGCACCCCTACATAAATTTCTGCATGCAACCTTTCGATCGTTTCACAGGCTCAACAGATGTCAATAGTGTGAGTAAGCTCGTGGGCTATCTCACTTCAATGAGTTCTTAGTCGGGCCATAACACCGTTGTACTACACTGACGGGCCGCTTCTCGCGAACGATTTTTCGGGCCGCTTCGTTTGCCCAGTTCAGCGGCGGTTTTTGCCGGGGGGTGCGACGACCGGCAGCGCGTCGGGAACCGACCTGAACGTCATCGATTCGCGCAGGCCGAGGTAATCGCCGTCGAACTGGCTGGCGACCGGGCGTCCGGTGGCGGTCACCCGCACGCACGGGGCGTCGTCGTCGCGGATGAGCTGTTGGGGGCTGCCCTTGGGCCCCTTGCCGAGGAGCTGGCTGACGAGCCTCAGCGTGGGCATCACCCTCATCTCGGTGAGCGCGAAAAAGCCGAGGCCCGACTCGAAGCTGCAGTCCGGGTTGGTCACCAACGGCCGGCTGTTGCTGTAGGTCCACGGGCTGGTGTTGGAGACCCAGGCGAAGTGCACGCCGGGAACGGGATCGCGGCCGGCCAGCTCGACCGTCAGGGTGGGTTCGCGGCGCCGGAAGGCCAACGTGACGGGGATCGCCACGCGCCAATACCGCAACGCGTTGACCCTGACGCCTTTGTTGCGTTGGGCTTCCACCGCGGCGACGACCTCGGCGTCGACGCCCATCCCGGCGTTGATCACCGCCCACCGCTCGCCGCAGTCGATCAGGCTGATGCGGCGCCAGGCCGGGTGCCGGCGGTAGTCGTCGAGCAGCTGGATGAGCTGGTTGGTGGCGGCGACCGGATCCGGCGAAATGCCCAGCGACCGCGCCAGCACGTTCGCCGAGCCGCCGGGGACCACCGCCAGCGCGGGCACCTCCCGTGCCGGCGCCGCCCCGGGGCGGCCCAGCATCCCGTTGACCACCCCGCTGACCGTGCCGTCGCCGCCGTGCACGACGACCAGGTCGATCCCGTCGTCAACGGCCCGCTGGGCGAGTTCGGCCCCGTGCCCGCGATGGGTGGTGTGCTCGACGTTGAGCTGCAGGCGGCTCTTGAGTGCGTGGGCGAGCAGGTCGCGACCGGCTGGAGTGGTGGAGGTGGCTGTGGGGTTCACGATCAGCACGGCGCGCATGATGCACGAGCTTATGCGGGGCGGCTAAGGCCCCGCTTTGGGGCAAGCGGGCCTGGCTACGCTGGCGCTGTGCATCCCGCCCCCACCCCGTCGGTCGTGCGCGGCGCCGGGCTCCTCGTCGCGGTGCAGGGCGTGGCCGCCCTGGTCATGGCCGCGGCGCTGGTGGTCCGGGGCATCGCCGGCGCCGACCAGCGGCTGGTCAACGGCCTCGGTACGGCGCTGTGGTTCGCCCTGGTCGGCGGGGTGGTGCTCGCCGCCGGGCGCGCGCTGGTGATCGGCAAGCGGTGGGGCCGCGGCCTGGGGGTGTTCACCCAGCTGCTGTTGGCACCGGTCGCGTGGTATCTCGCGGTCGGATCGCACCGGCCGGCCTTCGGCATCCCGCTCGGCGTCCTGGCGGCCGCGGTGCTGGTCCTGCTGTTCAGCCCGCCGGCATTGCGCTGGGCCGCCGGCCGCGATCAGGGTGGTCCGGCCAGTTCGGCCAGCCGCGGGCCGGACAGCCGATAGGTGGTCCACTCGCGCTGCGGCGTGGCGCCGACGCCGTCGTACAGCGCGATCGCGTCGACGTTCCAGTTCAGCACCGCCCACGTCAACCGCGTGTAGCCGCGCTCGAGGCATTCGGAAGCCAACGCCGACAGCAGCGCGCGGGCCAGGCCGCGGCGACGAAAACCGGGCCGCACGAACAGGTCCTCGAGGTAGACGCCCGCGACACCGTCCCAGGTGGAGAAGTTGAGGAACCACAGCGCCATGGCGGCGATCTCGCCGTCGACGTCGGCGACGTGCCCGTGCACGGTCGGTGAATCACCGAAAAGCGCTGCGGAAATTTGTGTTTCGGTCACCGTGCATTGCTGCCCGGCGCGTTCGAATTCGGCCAGCGCGTGGATCATGCCGGTAATCGCGGCCGCGTCTGCCGGAATGGCGCGGCGGATGCTTTCCGTCATTGCCGGACTTCCAGCGCGTTGAGGATGGTGGCGAATTTCGTTGTGGTTTCCGCGACTTCGGCGTCGGGATCGGATTCGGCGACGATCCCCCCGCCGGCGCGGGCCAGGGCGGTGCGGCGGTCCGCCGACAGCTGCGCACACCGAATGGACACCACCCAGTGGCCGTCGCCGCCGGCGTCGCACCAGCCCACCGCGCCGGCATAGAAACCGCGGTCGCCCTCCAGCTCGGCGATGACCTCGGTGGCCGCCTTGGTCGGGACGCCGCCGACCGCCGGCGTGGGGTGCAGCGCCACGGCCAAATCGATTGCGGTCGTTGACCTCTCGCGGAGCCGGCCGCTGATGGGCGTGCAGAGGTGCCAGACCGCCGCGGTGCGGCTCAGTTGCGGTTCGGCGGCGATGGTCAGTTCGTCGCACAGCGGTTCCAGCGCGGCGCGCATGGTGTCGATGACCAGCCGATGCTCGTGGCGGTCCTTGGCCGAGGCGGCCAGCCTGGCGCCGTTGGCGGCGTCGACTTCGGGGTCGGCGGCGCGCGGGGCCGACCCGGCGAACGGCTGGCACATCACGCGGTCGCCGGTGCGCGCGACCAGAAGTTCCGGGCTGGCGCCCACCAGCGTCGCGCCCGCGTAGTCGTCGCCGGCGGCGGTCAGGTCGACGAGGTAGCCGTAGGCGGCCGGGTCGGCCGCGACGAGCCGGCGCAGGATGACGCGCGCGTCCAGGGGCGCGTCGGCCACGAGCTGCAGCGCGCGCGCCAGCACCACCTTGTGCAGCGGGTTGTCCGGTGCGGCGAGCGCCTCGCGCGCGCGGCCGATCCGGTCGCGGTAGTCGTCCGGCGGCGGCAGCGCGGCGCCGACGCGGACCGACGGCGGCGGGCCGGTGGGCCAATCGGGCAGACCGGCGAGGGACCGCAGGGCGTCCGGCACCATCAAGGCCGCGGGGCGGCTCACGTCGAAAGGCAACGCGCCCAACACGATTGGGGCCGCGCCCGAGCGCAGCGCGGCCTGCGCGGCGCCGATGTCGTGGTAGGCCGCGCGCACGCCGTCGGCGACGAGGGTTCCGCGTGGACCGCACAGCACGAACGGCGGTTCAGGGTTGAATTGCTCGGTGGCGCTCACCCGGGTGCGATCGCCTGCGGGTTGCCGGTCAGCCCGAGCGCGGCGAGCTGGCGCACACCGTGCTCGAACCCGCACACCGCGATCGAGCCGGCGAGCATCCAGAACCGGCTGCCCTCGACGAGCGGCAACTCGACCCAGCGCGTGATCACCGCGCGGGAAAAGTGGCTGTGGCCCACGAACACCACGTCGCGCGTGCCCATGTGCCCCAACGCGAATTCGACGGCCTTATCGGCGCGGTCGCTGACCTGCGCCACGCTCTCGCCGCCGGGGCAGCCGTGCGTCCACACCAGCCAGTCGGGGTCGGTTTCGCGGATCTGCGGGGTCGTCAGCCCCTCGTAGGCACCGTAATCCCATTCGGCCAGCAGCTCAGACACCTCGTCGATGGCCAGCCCGGCCAGCTTGGCCGTGGTCAGCGCCCGGATGCGTGGGCTGCTGATCACCAGCGGGTCGGCAAGGTTCAGTTCCCGCAGCACGCGGCCGGCGAGCTCGGCCTGGACCCGGCCGTGATCGGTGAGCTCGAGGTCCGTCCGACCCGTGTGCTGGCCCGACTTGGACCACGGCGTCTCACCGTGGCGCAGGAGGACGAGTCGGTGGTTGTAGATGCCCATGCCGACCGATTCTGCCGGACGGGCGCGCCCGAAGCGCTCGGCGTTCGAACATGCCAGGATGGGCACTGTGACCGCGGCAACAAGGAGGGGCGGGCGCTCGTGAGTAAGACCCGGGTACTGGCGGTGGCCAATCAGAAGGGCGGCGTGGCTAAGACGACGACGGTTGCGTCGCTGGGGGCGGCGATGGCGGACGAGGGTCAGCGGGTGCTGCTCGTCGACCTGGATCCGCAGGGTTGTTTGACCTTTTCGCTCGGCCAGGACCCCGACAAGCTGCCGGTGTCCGTGCACGAGGTCCTGCTCGGCGAGGTCGAACCGAACGCCGCGCTGGTCACGACGATGGAGGGAATGACGCTGCTGCCGGCCAACATCGACCTCGCGGGAGCCGAGGCGATGCTGCTGATGCGGGCCGGCCGCGAATACGCCCTGAAGCGCGCGCTGGCCAAGCTCGCCGACCAGTTCGACGTGGTCGTCATCGACTGCCCGCCGTCGCTGGGCGTGCTCACCCTCAACGGGCTGACCGCAGCCGACGAGGTCATCGTCCCGCTGCAATGCGAGACGCTCGCGCACCGCGGCGTCGGCCAGTTCCTGCGCACGGTCGCCGACGTCCAGCAGATCACCAACCCGGAGCTGCGGCTGCTGGGTGCCCTGCCGACGCTGTACGACGCCCGCACCACCCACACGCGCGACGTGCTGCTCGACGTCGCCGACCGCTACGAGATGCCGGTGCTCGCCCCGCCGATCCCGCGCACGGTGCGCTTCGCCGAGGCCAGCGCCTCCGGCTCGTCGGTGATGGCCGGCCGCAAGAACAAGGGCGCCGTCGCGTATGGCGAGCTGGCGAAGGCGTTGCTCAAGCACTGGAAGACCGGCAAGCCCTTGCCGACCTTCGCCGTCGAGGTCTAGCCCCACCGCGAGCTTTTGCGCGGTCGCCGGACCCGTCAGCCCAGGGCCACGACGGTGTCGCCGCGCTGCTCGAACACCCGCGATCCGGAAACCGTCGGGACGACCGCCGCGTCGCCGGGCGCCCGGTCCACCGGGATGTAGCGCTCGTTCGCGCCGGTGAGCGGGTCGTAGACCCCGATCGCGCCGGTGACCGGCACCAGCAGCCGACCGGCCATCATCGCGCCCGGCCCCAGCGGGGCCTTCGTCTCGCCCTTGGCGATCGTGTAGCGCAGGGTCATGTTGGTCGCGTCGAAGACCATCAGGGAATCGCCGGTCCACCAGGTCACCAGGTTGCCCGTCTGCGACACCGCCGCCGCGCCCGACGGCGCCCTGGGCAGCAGCGTGCTCGCCACCGTGGTGCCGGTGTCGTCGACCGCCTCGACCCGGGGTTGCGGTGACGGCAGGTACACCGCCGTGGTGTTCTCCCAGACGGCGAGCACCCGGGCCCCCGAATCGGCGGCGATCCCGGGTTCGGCGACGACGTGCTGCTGGGGTTCGTCGTCCTCCTTGCCGGGGCGCAACAGGACCAGCCGCAGGTCGGCCTGCTGCGCGCAGCTTTCCAGCACCGAGACCGCCGACGAGCTGGCCGCCGCCGAGATCAGCCGGCAGCCGGAGTGCAGCCCCCGCGCCGACGGTTTCACCCGGGCGTCGGTCTCGCCGTAGGCCAGCACCCGGACCATGTCGGAGCGCCACAGCTCCAGCCGCGTGTCGCCCGTCGACAACACCGTGGTGCCGTCGGAGGAAAGCCGCACGCTCGGGTCGGCGTAGCCGCTGCGGGTGGCCCCGCGCCGGCCCGTGGACCCGTCGAGGGTGCTGACCTGCCCGCAGCCGCGGTCGTCCCTGAAGACGGCGACGGCGTAGTGGTAGACCCAGGACACGCCGCACAGCGCGCTGTCGCGGGCGTAGCTCCAGCGGGACTGACCCGTGCCGGGGTCGCGCCCGTCGACCCGGCGGCCGTTCCCCGTGGCGACGGCGCCGCTGACCACCACGGGCGCGGTGGTTCCCGGGCTGCGCGCGGTCCACAGTTGCTTCAGGGTGGCCGGGACCTCCCGGGCAGGGGACGGGGCGGGCACCGGAATCGCGGCAGGGCGGCTGACCGTGGCCCGGGCGTCGCTGGTCCACCAGATCAGCGCCGCCCCCAGGGCGATGACGATGGCGATCGCCGCGGCGGCCAGGACGTCGCCCTTGGTCCGGCGTTCCGGTTTGACCATGCGGCGGCGGGGGCCTCAGTTCGTGGTGGCGGCGCTGGTTGTCGTCGTTTGCGACGCCGGCTTGCGGCGCCGGCGACGGCGGCGGGGGGTCCCGGCGCTGCTCGCGGGCGCACCGGAGGCCGTCTCGGTCGGCGTCTTCACGGCGGCTTCGCCGTTGGCGCCGGCCGGGTGCCCGGTGACAGGCTGGCCGCCGCGGGTGCGGCGGCGGGTGCCGGACCGCTTCCGGGCCGGCTTCTCCGGCGCCGGGCCGTCACTGGAAACCCTGCGCTCGGCGTCCCGGCGCTTGCCCGGCGATTTGCGCGGTTCGCCGACCGAGCCGCCGGCTTCGGCGGGGATGCCAAGCTCGGAGTACAGGTGCGGCGAGCTCGAGTAGGTCTCGGCCGGGTCGGGGGATTCCAGGCTCAGGGCCTTGTCGATCATCGTCCAGCGGGGCAGCTCGTCCCAGTCCACCAGGGTGACCGCGACGCCGGTCTTACCGGCGCGGCCGGTGCGGCCGATGCGGTGCACGTAGGCCTGCTCGTCCTCGGGGATCTGGTAGTTGATGACGTGGGTGACGTCGTCGATGTCGATGCCGCGGGCGGCGACGTCGGTGGCGACCAGCACGTCGACGTCGCCGGTGCGGAAGGCCTTCAGCGCCTTCTCGCGGGCGATCTGACCCAGGTCGCCGTGCACCGCTCCCACCTTGAAGCCCCGCTCGGCCAGCTCGTCGGCAACCTTCTGCGCGGTGCGCTTGGTGCGGGTGAAGATCATCGTCGCGCCGCGGCCCTCGGCCTGCAGCACGCGGCTCACCAGCTCGACCTTGTCCAGGGCGTGCGCGCGGTAGACGAACTGCTGCGTGGTGTCGTGCGTGGCCGCCGAGTGCGGCGCTTCCGCGCGGATGTGGGTGGGCTGGTTCATGAAGGTGCGGGCCAGCGTGATGATCGGGTCCGGCATGGTCGCCGAGAACAGCATCGACTGCCGTTCGGCGGGGATCTGGCGCAGGATCCGCTCGATGTCGGGCAAGAAGCCCAGGTCGAGCATCTCGTCAGCCTCGTCGAGCACCAGGGCCGACAGCCCGCCCAGTTGCAGGTGGCCCTGCTGGCACAGGTCGAGCAGCCGGCCGGGGGTGCCCACCACGACGTCGGCGCCGGCGCGCAGCGCGTCGATCTGCGGCTCGTAGGCGCGCCCGCCGTAGATGGAGACCACCGACAGCGCTCGGCCGTCCTCGGCGGTCAGGTACTTGGCGGCCGACGCCAGGTCCTCGGTCACCTGCAGGCACAGCTCGCGGGTGGGCACCACGATCAGCGCCCGCGGGGCGCCGTTCAGCGGCCGGTGCGCGGCGCCGTCGGTGATGCGCTGCAGTAGCGGCACGCCGAAGGCCAGGGTCTTGCCCATGCCGGTGCGGGCCTGGCCGATGACGTCGTCGCCGGCCAGCGCCATGGGCAGGGTCAGCTCTTGGATGGCAAAGGGGCTTTCGATCCCCTTTTCGGCCAGTGCGCGGACGATTTCGTCGCGAACGCCGAGTGTGGCAAAGGTCAGTTCAGTTGTGCTGTTCAGTGCGGTCATACGCGGGGGACAAGCCTTTCGGTGACGGTATCGGTGTTGTCGGTGTTTCTCTGTCGCGGTCACGCGCGCACGAGTTCCGACTCCGAATCCGTCGCCGAGTCGCGGCCCCGTAACGGTCTGGGCCAGCGGTGCACGCACATTTCGCCGGTACCGGCGGTTCGAGATTGAAGAATTCAGCCAATACCTGTGTCCATGATAGCTGGTCGAAAGCTGGCGCCCATTTTGTCCTCATCCCGCCGACTACAGTGTTGCCATGACCCCGCCCCTTTCCGGGTCGTCCCACGCCGACCAGCTGGACGATCCGCCCGCTTCTCGGCTGTCGGCAGATCACCCGGGTGTCAACGAGTTGTTCGCCGTGTTGGCCTACGGCGAGGTCGCCGCGTTCTACCGGCTCACCGACGAGGCGCGGATGGCGCCCGATCTGCGCGGACGGATCTCGATGGCCAGCATGGCCGCCGCCGAGATGCAGCACTACGAGCTGCTGCGCGACGCGCTGGAAAGCCGCGGCGTCGACGTGGTGGCGGCGATGTCGAAGTACGTCTCGGCGCTGGAGAACTACCACCGGCTGACGATGCCGAGCACGTGGTTGGAAGCCCTGGTGAAGACGTACGTAGGGGACGCGCTGGCCGCCGACCTCTATCTCGAGATCGCCGACGGGCTGCCCGACGAGGTCGCCGGCGTGGTGCGCGAGGCGCTGTCGGAGACCGGGCACTCGCAGTTCGTGGTCGCCGAGGTGCGCGCCGCCGTGACCGCCAGCGGCAAACAACGCAGCCGGCTGGCGCTGTGGTCCCGTCGCCTGTTCGGCGAGGCGATCACCCAGGCGCAGTACGTGCTGGCCGAGCACGACGAGCTGGTCGACCTGGTGGTGTCCGGGCCCGGCGGCCTGGGCCAGCTCACCGCGTTCTTCGACCGGCTGCAGCAGACGCACGACCGGCGGATGCGCGAACTCGGTTTGAGCTGACCCCTAGCGCCTGCAGGTGGCCACGGGGCCGTTGTTGGCCGACAGCGCCACCGGCTGGCCGGCGGCATTGACGACCGAGCAATTGAGCTGGCCGTAGAAGCTGGTCGCGACCACCGACACCGTCTGGACTCCCGGATTCAGGACGATCACCTTCTGCCACGGCAGCGACACGTTGAACTCGGAATGCGGGACGCCCCGGGCGTCGGTGTAGACGACGTTGACGAGGTCCAGCAGCTGTTTGGTCCCGGTCACGCTGTAGACCACGGTGCGCGGGTTCAGCGCGACCGGCGGCGGGGCGCCCGTCGGGAGCGGCGCGGCGGTCGGCGTCTGCGTTGGCACCAGGCCGGGTACCGGGCTCGGCGACGCGCTGGGCGGCGGCGTCACGGTGGTCACGGTCTCGGGCGGCAGCGGAGTCGGTGACGCGCTGGGCGGGGCGGTCGTTCTGGGCGCGGGGGCCGCGGACGTCAGCGGTGGCGGCATGGGCGGCCCGACGGTCGCCTTGGTCGACGCGCTGTCGCCGCTGTTGATGATGACGGCGGTCGCGATGGCGCCGACGGCCACCACGGCGCCGAGGATCGCGGCGGCCGGGCGCCAGCGGGTTTCGGCCGGCCAGCCGAGGTCGCCGTAGCCGTCCAGGACGTCGGTGTCGGCTCCGTCGTAGTCGTCGTCGGGGTAGTCCTGGATGGGGCCAGAGACTGGGCCGAGACGATCGGTGACCATGTGTCTGATGGTGCCGATGTTACCGATGTGAATTGGTGGTCCCGGGCCGTCCGCGGCATGTTGGCCGAGCTGGGAGCGAATCGTTATCTTCGGTCGGCCGCGTTTCGCTTACCGCGAACCGGGCCCCGGGGGGACATGTCGCGCCGGAGCGTCCATTAGCCTGCTGCTGACGCGTCTGCGAACTTCAACGCCAACGGGAAGGGGCCACCGTGGAGGTCAAGATCGGTATCACGGACAGTCCACGCGAGCTGGTCCTGTCCAGTACGCAGACGCAATCCGAAGTCGAAGAGCTTGTCGCGGCCGCGCTGCGCGACAGCTCGGGTCTGCTCAGCCTCAACGACGAGCGGGGACGCCGCTTTCTGATTCAGAGCTCCAAGATCGCCTATGTCGAAATCGGCGTCGCCGACGCCCGCCGGGTCGGTTTCGGGATCGGGGCCGAATCGGCCGCCAAACACGCCAGTAAGGCCGCTAAGGGCGAGTAAGCGGCACGTGGGATAGCCCGCCCCAGGCGAACGCGACGGTGCCGTCGACCGCGTCCGCCTTCGAGATCGGGCGGTCCGAGTCCAGCCAGTACCTGGCGCAGTCGACGCTGATGCCGACCAGCCCGACCGCGATCATGCGGGCGCGGTGTGGGTCCAGGCCGGAATCGGCGCTGATGAGGTCGAACACGGCGTCGATGCACGATTCGGTGGCCACCCGCACCTGCGCCGCCACCTCGGGCTCGGTGACGTAGTCGTTCTCGAAGATGAGCCGGTAACCCTGGCTGTCGTGCTCGATGAAGTCGAAGAACGCCTGCACCGCCGCGTGCAGCCGCCGCCGGTTGTCGGTGGTGGTGCGCAACGCCAGTTGCACGCCCGAGACCAGGTTTTCCACGTGCCGCGCAAGCACCGCCAGGTACAGCTCCAGCTTGCTCGAAAAGTGCTGGTACAGAACGGGTTTGCTGACCCCGGCGCGGTCGGCGATCTCGTCCATGCCGGCGGCGTGGTAGCCACGGTTGACGAAGACGTCGCTGGCCACGATCAGCAGTTGGCCGCGGCGCTCGTCGCGCGGCAGGCGGTTGCCGCGCCGGTTGGCGGGCACTACGGCGTCTCCCGGCCGGCGGTCGGCCGGCTTCACGGTGCGCCGTGCCGCCTTGGCGAGATCGCTCATCGAGTCCTCATCTGATCGTTGGCAACTGGCCGTCGGCCCGCCGGGGCCAGCCGCACGCGGCTAGTCGCAACGACATTACTACCCGTGACGCGATTTCGATTGCCATCGCGGTCGTCGGCGCTGGCAGAAGCGGTGTCGTGGGGCGGATTCGGGCGCGCCAAGGGGGGTCGCGATGCCGGTTGTGCAATCCTGGGGAAATGACGTCCCAGCGGCCCGTGCGTGGCACCGGTCGAGCCCCGGTGTTGCGCGACGAGTGGCGCGAACCGCTGCGGGCCCTGCGCGACCCGATCGCCCGGGACGCCGGACGGACCCGCGCCGACCGCGAGCGCCCGCGCCAGTGGCGTAAGCAGACGTGGTTGGGACGGTTCGTGTCCACCTATGGCTGGCGCGCGTACGCCCTGCCCGCGCTGGTGGTGCTTACCGGGCTGGTGATCTACCAGACCGTCACCGGCACGAGCGCACCGAAACCGACAGCGGCGCAATCGATTCAGGGCACCCCGGACATCGGCGCGGTGGGCACGTCGATCATCGACGCACCGCCTCGCGGGCTGGCCGCGTTCGACGCGAACCTGCCGGCCGGGACGCTGCCCGACGGCGGCCCGTTCACCGAGGCGGGCGACAAGACGTGGCACGTCGTGCCGGGCGTGACGCCGCAGATCGGTCAGGGCACCGCGAAGGTTGTCCACTACACCGTCGAGGTCGAAAACGGCATCGACGCCACCATGTTCGGCGGTGATGAGGCCTTCGCCCAGATGGTCGAGCAGACGCTGGGCAACCCCAAGGGCTGGACGCACAACCCGCAATTCGCCTTCGTGCGCATCGACAACGGCAAGCCCGACTTCCGCATCTCGCTCGTGTCGCCGGTCACGGTGCGCGGCGGGTGTGGCTACGAATTCCGCCTGGAGACGTCCTGCTACAACCCGGTGTACGGGCCCAACCGGGAGGCGCGGGTCTTCATCAACGAGGCGCGCTGGGTGCGCGGGGCGGTGCCGTTCGAGGGCGACGTCGGCTCGTATCGGCAGTACGTGATCAACCACGAGGTCGGCCACGCCATCGGGTATGTGCGGCACGAGCCCTGCGAGCAGCAGGGCGGGCTGGCGCCGGTGATGATGCAGCAGACGTTCTCCACGTCGAACGACGACGCCGCCAAGTTCGACTCCGACGTCGTCAAGGCCGACGGCAAGACCTGCCGCTTCAACCCCTGGCCGTACCCGATCGCCTGACCAGTCTGGATCCGCCGAGACTGCGCTCAGCGCGTGGATCGGCGGCGAAATGGCGATCTGGTTTCAGGGTCGGCGGCGTAGTTTCGATCTCGAGCCCGACAAAAGCTATCGAGGAGATGTTCGGTGTCGACATCGCAGACGCCACTGCCGCCGCTGGTCGAGCCCGCGGCCGAGCTGAGTCGCGATGAGGTGGCCCGCTACAGCCGCCACCTGATCATTCCCGACCTGGGTGTCGACGGTCAGAAGCGGCTGAAAAACGCTCGCGTGCTGGTGATCGGCGCCGGCGGCCTCGGCGCGCCGACGCTGCTGTACCTGGCCGCGGCCGGGGTCGGCACCATCGGCATCGTCGACTTCGACGTGGTCGACGAGTCCAACCTGCAGCGCCAGATCATCCACGGCACCGCCGACGTCGGGCGGCCCAAGGCCCAGTCCGCGCGCGACTCAATCGCGGCCATCAACCCCCTGGTCGAGGTGCGATTGCACGAGTTACGGCTGGCGCCGCACAACGCCGTCGAACTGTTCGGCCAATACGACCTGATCGTCGACGGCACCGACAACTTCGCCACCCGCTATCTGGTCAACGACGCCGCCGTGCTGGCCGGCAGGCCGTACGTGTGGGGGTCGATCTACCGCTTCGAGGGCCAGGTGTCGGTGTTCTGGGAGGACGCGCCGGCCGATGAGGGCGGCAATAAACGCGGCCTGAACTATCGCGACCTCTACCCCGAGCCGCCGCCGCCCGGCACGGCGCCGTCCTGCGCCGAGGGCGGGGTGCTGGGCGTCATCTGCGCCTCCATCGCGTCGGTGATGAGCACCGAGGCGATCAAGCTGATCACCGGGATCGGCGAATCGCTGCTGGGCCGGCTGATGATCTACGACGCGCTCGAGATGAGCTACCGCACCATCGAGGTCCGCAAGGACCCCGCCGCGCCACCGATCACCGGGCTCATCGATTACGACGACTTCTGCGGCGTGGTGTCCGCGGAAGGTGCTGCCGCCGCCGCCGATTCCACCATCACCCCGGCCGAGCTGCGCGAGTTGCTGGATTCGGGCACGAAGCTCGCCCTGATCGACGTGCGCGAGCAGGTGGAGTGGGACATCAATCACCTCGACGGCGCCCTGCTGATCCCGCAGTCGTCGCTTCGCTCCGGTGCGGGGCTGGCGCGGCTGCCCCACGACCGCAGGGCGGTGCTGTACTGCAAGACCGGCGTGCGCTCGGCCGAGGCGCTGGCCGTGGTGCGCAAGGCCGGGTTCTCCGACGCGGTCCACTTGCAGGGCGGCATCGTGGCGTGGGCGCAGCAGGTGCAGCCCGACATGGTCATGTACTGACCCGAGACCGCTGGTCGGCTCGTCTACGCTACCGGTGTGACAGTCGAGCCACCGCCGGAGCATGTGCTGGCGGCGTTTGGTTTGACCGGCGTCAAGCCCGTCCCGTTGGGCGCCAGCTGGGAGGGCGGCTGGCGGTGCGGCGAGGTGGTGCTGTCGATCGTCGCCGACCACGCCCGCGCGGCCTGGTCGGCGCGGGTGCGGGAGACGTTGTTCGTGGACGGCGTCCGGCTGGCCCGGCCGGTCCGCTCCACCGACGGGCGGTACGTGGTGTCCGGGTGGCGGGCCGACACGTTCGTCGCCGGCACGCCGGAACCCAGGCATGACGAGGTGGTGTCGGCGGCGGTCCGGCTGCACGAGGCGACCGGCAAACTGGAACGCCCCCGATTCCTCACCCAGGGGCCCACCGCGCCCTGGTCGGACGTCGACGTGTTCATCGCTGCCGACCGCGCCGCGTGGGAGGAGCGGCCGCTGGCGTCCGTGCCGCCCGGCGCGCGCGCCGCCCCGCCGTCGGCGGACGCCGAGCGATCCGTCGAGCTGATCAACCAGCTGGCCACCCTGCGCAGGCCGACCAAGAGCCCCAACCAGCTGGTGCACGGAGACCTTTACGGCACAGTGCTTTTCATCGGTACCGCCGCGCCGGGGATCACCGACATCACGCCCTACTGGCGGCCGGCGTCGTGGGCCGCGGGCGTCGTCGTCGTCGACGCCCTGTCCTGGGGCGAGGCCGACGACGGGCTCATCGAACGGTGGAACGCGCTGCCCGAATGGCCGCAGATGCTGTTGCGCGCGTTGATGTTTCGCCTTGCGGTGCACGCGCTGCATCCGCGGTCGACCGCCGAGGCGTTTCCGGGCCTGGCCCGCACCGCGGCCCTGGTCCGGTTGGTGCTCTAGCCTTAGCCACACTGAGTGTGTGTGAGGGGCGGTAGATCCGCGAAATCTGCACCGTGGACTCACACTCAAAGCCGTGGGTGCACCCTGGACTCAGCGAAAGTTTGCCCGGCGAGATCACCGGCGCGGTGCTCTAACCGCCGGCCGGAAACTTGTAGCGCACCTCGTCCAGCGCGATCCTGCCGTCGACGGCCAGCACCCCCTCGGCGCGCAGCAACTCCAGCTGCTTCGACGTCAGGTGCCGCGCGGGGCGCCCGGACGCGGTGATCACCCGGTGCCAGGGCAGATCCGACGAGTCGGTCCGCATGATCCATCCGACGGTGCGCGGGCTGGAAAGCCCTGCGACAGAAGCGATGTCACCGTAGGTGGCGACCCGGCCGGACGGTATCGCCGCGACCAGCGAACGCACCCGCTCGACCTGCTCATCGGTCACCGGCGCCACGGTCAGCGGTCTTCCAGCAGCCCGCGGATCAGCGCGGCGGTTTCGGTGGGCTTGGCGTGCGGCACCATGTGATTGCAGTCGAAATCCAACAACTCGAAATCGGACCCCAGCCGTTGCCGCAGCGCCTCGATCAGTTGCTCGCTCACGTACGGCGGTGAGGTCTGCTTGGCCCGGACCAGGATCGTGGTCGTCCCGGCCGGCGGCAGCACGACGTCGCGGGCCAATTCGCTCCAATACGACATCATCGCCGGCAGGCTGACCCGCCAGCCGTACCGCCCGTTGGGAAACTCGACCAGGTGCTCGTCGATCTCGGACGCCAGCAGCGCCGGGTCCACGTCGGCCCAGGAGCCGGTGGCCTTTTCCAGGCGGGCTTCCTCGGCGTCGGGATAGTCGGGGGAGGACAGCATCGCCTCGGCGATCTGGCGCATCCAGCCGCCATCCAGGCCGACGGCCGGATCGAGCAGCAGCAGCGCCGCCACCCGGTCCGGGCGGGCCGCGGCCAGGTGCAGCGCCAAGCCTCCGCCGAACGAGTGGCCGACCACCAGCACCGGTGCGTCGGCGTCGTCGAGCAGCCCGGACAGCGCCGAGACGTTGGCGTCGATGCTCCACGGCGCGGCCCACGACGACCGGCCGTGGCCGAGTAAATCCGGTGCGGCGACGGCGATCTGGGGCAGGTGGCCGGCCAGGTGCCGCCAACGACCCCCGTAACCTGTCAGCCCGTGAATGGCGAGCATCCGCGCCGGGCCGGCCGGGCCGTAGCGGTGCACGTGCAGCTCGGCGCTCACCCGGCGGTGTCGTCCCAATCGTCGTCGGCGGGAACGATGAACGCCTGCTCGATGACATCGGCTTCGTTGGCGTCGCGATCGGTGGCGTCGTCCAGGTATTCGGTATCCAGGCCGGCATCGTTCTCGGGGTCGAGAGCCTGCTGCTGTTCCGCGGCGTCCGCTTCGGGCACTACGTCGTCGGGGCCGCCAAAATCGGAGCCCATCCAATCCCTCCTTGCCTAGGGGGCGTTCGGTTCCTTCGGTCCAATCTTGTCAGACCCTCGTGATTGCATGCAGCCATGCCATTCATCTGGGACGACGAGGCTCGTGCCGCGCTGGCACCCGGCCTGCGCGGGCGGATGCGTGTCCTGGGGGGACCGGGCACCGGCAAGAGCAGCCTGCTGATCGACGCCGCGGTCGACCGGATCGGCGCGGGCACCGAGCCGGAATCGGTTCTGCTGCTTACGGGTTCCGGCCGCATGGAGGTGCGCGCGCGCAGCGCGTTGACGACGGCGTTGCTGCGGTCGGGGTCCACCGGTGCGGTGCGCGAGCCGCTGGTGCGCACCGTGCACAGCTACGCGTACGCGGTGTTGCGGCGGGCCGCCGAGCGCGCGGGTGACGCGCCCCCTCGACTGGTCACCAGCGCCGAACAGGACGCCATCATCCGGGAACTACTGGCCGGAGACCTGGCCGACGGTCCGCGCGCGGCCAGCGCCTGGCCGGCCCACCTGCGGCCCGCGCTGGCCACCGCCGGCTTCGCCGCCGAGCTGCGAAACCTGTTGGCGCGCTGTGCCGAACGCGGGGTCGACCCGCACGAACTGGAGCGGCTGGGCCGACGGTGCCGGCGTCCCGAATGGACGGCGGCCGGCCAATTCGCGCGTCAATACGAGCAGGTGATGTTGCTGCGGGCGGCGGTCGGGACGGCGGCGCCGCAGGCCACGACGCCGGCGCTGGGCGCCGCTGAGCTGGTGGGCGCCGCGCTGGAGGCCTTCGCGGTCGACCCGGAATTGCTGGCGGCCGAACGCGCCCGCGTCCGCCTCTTGCTGGTCGACGACGCGCAGCAGCTCGACCCGCAGGCGGCCGCCCTGGTTCGGGCGCTGGCGGCGGGCACGGAGGTGACGCTGGTCGCCGGCGATCCGAACCAGGCGGTGTTCGGCTTCCGCGGCGGCCAGGCGTCGGGGCTACTGACCGACGATTCGCCGGCGGTGACGCTGACCGTGTCGCATCGCTGCGCGCCGGCCGTGGCGTGCGCCGTCAGCGGCATCGCGGGCCGGCTGCCCGGGGCCGGCGCCGGCCGGCGCATCGACGGCACCGGCGCCCACGACGGATCCGTCACGGCGCGCCTGGCCGCCTCGGCGCACGCCGAGGCGGCCCTGATCGCCGACGCGTTGCGGCGCGCCCACCTGATCGACGGGGTGCCGTGGTCCCAGATGGCGGTGATCGTCCGGTCGGTGCCACGGGCCGGAGCGCGGCTGCCGCGCGCGCTGGCCGCCGCCGGCGTCCCGGTGGCCGCACCCCCGGCGAGCGGACCCCTGTCCGCCGAACCCGCGGTCCGGGCGCTGCTCACCGTGCTGGCGGCCGTCGCCGACGGGCTCGACGGCGAACGGGCCGTGGCGCTGCTGACCGGTCCGATCGGCCGCGTCGATCCGGTGTCGCTGCGCCAGCTGCGCCGAACGCTGCAGCGCGCCAACCCCGATCGCGCGCCGGAGGATTTCGCCGGCCTGCTCGTTGAGGCCCTGCAGGCCGAGGCGCCCTGCCCCGGGCCGCAGTCGCGAGCCCTGCGGCGTGTGCGCGCCGTGCTGGACGCGGCCGCGAGGTGTGACCGCGACGGCCAAGACCCGCGCTACACCCTGTGGGCCGCCTGGCACCGGTCCGGCCTGCAGCGCCGCTGGCTGTCGGCCGGCGAGCGCGGCGGCCCCGCCGGCGCCCAGGCCACCCGGGACCTCGAGGCGGTGACGGCCCTGTTCGACATCACCGATCACTACGTGTCCCGCACGCCCGGCGCGTCGCTGCGCGGGCTCATCGAGCACGTCGCGGCGCTGCAGCTGCCCGGTGCCGGCGCCGAGCCGGCGTGCCAGGTCGAGCAG
>NZ_LZIS01000133.1 GCF_001667015.1 Mycobacterium sp. E3198
GACAGCTGGGTGACGGTGGCCACATAAATCATCAGCACACCGCCGGGGATCAGCAGCCGTGCCGCCGCGCCGAGCACCTCCCACGGCGCGAGCATGTCGAGCACGGCCCGGTCGAAGGAGCCGTCGGGCAACTCCGAGTCCGCGAGGTCGCTGACGATCAGCTCCCAGTTGGCGGGTGCCCCGTCGCCGTGAACGCTGTAAAAATTAGTGACGTTGCGACGCGCGTGCTCGGCGCGGCGGCACGGCTGCTGATCCCCGGCGGTGTGCTGATGATTTATGTGGCCACCGTCACCCAGCTGTCGCGGACCGTCGAGGCCCTGCGGGACCAGCAGTGCTGGACCGAGCCGCGGTCCTGGGAAACGATGCAGCGCGGCTGGAACGTGGTCGGCCTGGCCGTTCGCCCGCAGCATTCGATGCGCGGGCATACCGCGTTCCTGATCTTCGCGCGGCGGCTCGCGCCCGGCGTCGTCGCGCCGGCGCCGCTGGGCCGCAAACGCGAGGGCCGCGACGGTTAATCGTCGCTGTGGTGCAGGCCGCGCCGCACCGACAGCAGCTCGAACTCCGGATGCGCCGCCACCAGGCGTTCGGCCGCGTCCAGCACCTCGACGGCGTGCCCGCGATCGCCGGACACCACGCCCACGCCGATGCCGGCCCGCCGATACAGATCCTGTGCACCGGTCTCGGCTGCCGACACGCTGAACTTGCGCTGCAGCTCGGCGACGACGGGGCGAATCACCGATCGCTTCTGTTTGAGCGACCGCACGTCGCCCAGCAACACGTCGAACTCGAGCCAGCCGATCCACACCGGAATCAGCCGGGGGGAGTCGGCGCCCGGTCCTACGCTGCGAACATGACGGATCAGCCGGAGGCACGCGACCGCCCGGCTTCCAAACCGGCGCG
>NZ_LZIS01000134.1 GCF_001667015.1 Mycobacterium sp. E3198
CCGGCACTTGGACCGCGACGACGACGTCGAGACCATCCACCGCGCAGTCGACAGTGCCCGCGTGCATTTCGCGCGCCACCGCCGTCGCCCGGTCGCAGGCCGCCGCGGCTCCAGCCGGCAGCCGGGCGGCGCCCGCCAGCGCGGCCAGGTCGGCCGCGGCCTGCGCGCGATGACGCGCCAGCACCGCCGAGCCGACATAGGCGCCCGCGCCGGTGACCGACAGCAGCGCCACCACCATCGCCGCGGCGAGAACCGTCGCCGAGCCCCGGTCATTCGGCCGCCGAGACCGCCGTGGCCGCAATGTCCAAGGACGGCAATAGCTTCGATCGGGCGACGACCGTCGCCACCAGGAAATCGCCGTCCCGGCGCACTTGCACCCGCGCCCCGACCGGCGCAACGCGGCGTGCGGCCTCGAGCGCCGAACGTTCGTCGCCGCGGGCGGCCAGCCGGGCCACCTCGCGTGCGGCGTCGACGCAGCGCACCTGCATCGACACCGCGGTGACGCCGGCCAGGCACAGCACCAGCACCACGACCAACGCGGCGATCGCCAGCGCCGCCTCGACGGTGCTCGACCCGGCACAACCCGCTAAACCTTCGTGTTGAGCGCGCGGCCGATGATGTTGGTCAGCGCCGAGACGATGGAATCGCCGGTGACGACGGTGTAGAGGATCGCGCCGAACGCGGCCGCGGCTATCGTGCCGATCGCGTACTCGACGGTGGACATGCCCGACTCGTCGGTCGCCAGCACGGCGAGACGCGCCAGCAGGACGCGGAACACGTTGACCATCAATGCCTTCCCTTCGTTTCACAGCAGGCCCGATTGCAAGACATCGCCCGCCAGCCCCACCACCACCGGCACGATGCCCAGGCACACGAAAGCCGGCAGGAAGCAGAGGCCCAGCGGTCCGGCGATCAGAACGCCGGCGCGCTCGGCGGCCGCCGTGGCGGCATGCGCGGCGTCCTGGCGGGATTGGTCTGCCAGTTCGGCGACACCGCGGGCCAGGGCCGAGCCCGAGGACGCCGAGCGCCGCGCCAGCCGCAGCAGCGCATCGATGTGCGCCCCGGGCGCGCCGGTTACATGATCCGCCGGAATCGACCATGCCACAGCGGGATCCGCACCCAGCGCCAGCAGGTCGGCGGCGCGGCGCAACACCGCGGCCAGCTGCGGTGGTGCGGAGGGGGCGGTCGCCGCCGCGGCCGTCGATACCGCCATGCCGGCCTCCAGGCACACGGCCAGCACATCGAGGGCGGCTGCAGCCGCCAGCGGATCCCGACTATTTCGCGGCCTCGCAGACGCCGCCTGCCGCCGCCGGTGAGGCACTCCCGCGCGCGCCCGCACCAGCGACGGTCCTGGGCTGACCCATACCGCGGCGGCCAGCAGCGCCGCAGCGGTATTCACGTCGCGAGCCGGTCGGTGATGCGGTCCGACCACAACAGCCCGCCGCAGGCCAGTGTGGACCCGACGACCAGCAGCCAGCCGCCGGTGTGCCCGCCGAGCAAAAGGCTCAGCGGCCGAGCCCCGATCAGCTGGCCCAGCAACATGCCGAGCGCCGGCAGGCCGGCCAGTATCGTCGCGGTGGCGCGTGCCCCGGCCATGCTCGACGTCACGCGCGCCGAAAAGCGTTGCCGCTCCGCGATATCGCGCTGCGCGGCACGCATCAGCGTGGCTATCGCCAGCCCGTGGTCGCCGGCCAGTTGCCAGCACACCGCCAGTCGCTCCCACTGCTCGGGCAGGGTCGACGAGCGCGCCGCGGCGCGCAGGCCGCCCGCGACGTCGGCGCCCAACCTGGCCCGCGACGCGACCGCGCGCAGCGACCCGGCGACCGCCCCATCGCTTTCCCCCGCGGCGACGTGAAACGCGCGCACCGGATGAGCGCCCACGCGCAGCTCGCCGACCAGGACCTCGAGGGCCGCTTCCAGGGTCGCACCCTCAGCCGCGGCGCGCCGGGCGCGTCGGCGACGGCGGTAGCGCAGGCTCGTGGTCGCGCCCACCACCCCAATCGCAAGCACCGCCGTCGCAGGCAGCAGGGCGGCGACGGCCACGACGGCGCACGCGGCGAAGCAAGCCGATCCGCCGCGACCGACGACGGGCGTCCGGCGAGCGCGCGCCGGGCCGGCCACCCGGTGCCGCGGTGGCGGCGGAAGAGCCAGCAACGCCAGGGATAACAGCAGGGCGGCGATCGTGAAGGCAGTCATGCCGAGCTCCGGCTTCGCAGCAGCCGATGCAGATCACCCGCATCGTCGGTCAGGCCTCGGCCCGCGTGCCACACCGTGACCGCGCGGACCTGCCCGTCGACGTGGCGCAACACGGCAAGCTCGGCGAGCCGGCGCCGGCCGGTCCGGTCCCGTGCGACGTGCAGGAGCACCTGAACCGCCGCGGCGAGCTGGCTGTGCAATGCCGCGCGGCCGAGGCCGCCGAGGGCGCCCAGCGCCTCCAGCCGGGCGGGAACCTCGCCGGGACTGTTGGCATGCACCGTGCCCGCGCCGCCGTCGTGGCCGGTGTTCAGCGCGGCCAGCAGGTCGACCACCTCGGCGCCCCTGACCTCCCCGACGACGATGCGGTCGGGTCGCATCCGCAACGCCTGCCGGACGAGTTCGCGCAGCGCAACCTCGCCGACGCCTTCGACGTTGGCGCGCCGTGCGACGAGCTTGACCAGATGCGGGTGCCGGGGGTCCAGCTCGGCGGCATCCTCGACGCACACGATCCGCTCGGCAGGGGCCACGGCGCCCAGCATCGCCGCCAGCAAGGTCGTCTTGCCGGCCCCGGTGCCGCCGCACACGAGGAAGGCCAGCCGGGCGGCGATGATGTCGGCGATCAACGCGCCGGCTCGCGGGTCGATCGCGCCGGCCGCGGTGAGGGCGGCCAAATCCTGCGTGGCCGGCCGCAATACGCGCAGCGACAGGCAGGTGCCGCCGGCCGCGATGGGCGGCAGCACCGCGTGCAGCCGCACCGCGAAACCCCCGGAACCGATGCCGGTCAGCTGGCCGTCCACCCAGGGCTGCGCGTCGTCAAGACGCCGACCGGCGGCCAAGGCCAGCCGCTGCGCCAACCGCCGCACCGCCGCCTCGTCGGCGAATCGAACGCTGCTGCGCCGCAATCCGTTTCCGTCGTCGACCCACACGGCGTCGGGCGCCGTGACCAACACGTCGGTGGTGCCGTCCGCGCACAACAACGGTTCGAGGATGCCGGCGCCGGTCAACTCGGTTTCCAACACCCGAAGATTGGCGAGGACCTCGGTATCGCCGAGCATTCCGCCGGACTCGGCACGGATCGCGGCGGCCACCACGCCGGGACGCAGCGGGGCGGCTTCTGATGCCAGCCGCTCGCGCACCCGGTCGATCAGCGAGCCGCTCACGCCGCCCTGCCGTTTCGCGCCGACCCGGCCGACGGCAGCACCGCCAGCACCCGGCGGGCGGCCACCATGAGGGGACAGCGCCGCCCCAGCCGCAGGCCACCGTGTTCGGACTGCCGGGCGAGTTGCGGCTGGGCTCTGACGGACGCGACGAGCGGCAGGCCGGCGATGTCGGCGACCTCGGTCGCCCGCAGACCCCCGGGCGAGGGGCCGCGCACGACGAGCCCGAGATTGGGATTGACCGCGGCCAGCACGGGAGCCATGGCCGCGGTCGCCGCGCACGCCCGCACGTCACAGCGGCTGACCACCACGACGAGATCGGCCGCGTCCAGCGCCGCGTGGGTCGCATCGGTGAGGCGCCGCGGAAGGTCGCAGACGACGGCGACTCCACCGCGGCGGCCGGCGTCGACCACGGCGTCGACCGGCGCGCCGCCCGGCTCGTAGCCGTGGCGGGTCCCGGACAGAAAGCTGATCCCGCGGTGTCGGGGCAACGCCTCGCGCACCGCCGGCCAGTTCAGCCGGCCGCCCTCCAACGCCAGCTCGGGCCAACGCAGGCCGGGCGCACCCTCACCGCCCACCAGCAAATCGATGCCGCCGCCCCACGGGTCGAGGTCGACCAGGAGCGCGTCGCCGGCGGCTTGCGCCACGGCGATCGCGAAAGAAGACGCGCCGGCCCCGCCGCAACCACCGACCACGGCCACGACCTGGCCACGCGGCCCGTCGTCACGCGCCGATTCACCGGCCTCGGCGAGCTCGCGGACCAATTCACGCTCGTGCTCGGGCAGCGTCAACACGCGCTGGGCGCCGACGGCGACGGCCGCCGCCCAGGTCGGTGTCGCGGGGTGGGCGAGGGTCACGACGCTGACGTGGGCCCGCCGCGGCAGCGCCAGCTGCCCGCATCGCTGGGCCGCCGCCTCGTCCAGCACCACCGCCGCGGCCGCCGACCACGTCTTGCGGCTCACCGCGGAGGCACCGACGTGCACCACCCGAACGCCGACCGCCGCGGCCACCCGGTCCGTCTCGTCGCGCAGTTGCGGGCCGGTCACCATCGCCAATACGGCCGCGGACCCCGCCGCTGTGGTGCCCGTGGTGCTGGTCATCCACCCACCCTGCGGGGCCGTGACCTTGGCACACCAGTCCCAAAGCCGGATTTGTGGATAGAGACGCCGGTGTGTACAAACGCCCCGCCGCCAAGCTAGCGGGCGGGTCCGGAAACGCGATTCCCGCAACGCGCGGCGGCCGACGGGACGATGCCCGACCGGGCCGGAAAACTTACCCCAGAAAAGGGACGACCCCCGCCAGGGGGGGAGGAGGCGAGGGTCGTCGTGTATCAGCCCCGGGGGGTCGGGCTGATGCACCCTCGGCTCAGGCCGAGTAATGCTTACTATACACATGACAGTCCGCACTAACGCAAGTAGTTGTTCTGGCGAAAGGTGCGTTGAGCCGCAAAAATACCGACGGTATGTTCTTTCGGGCGCGATGAGCGGCTGTTTTCGGCCTAACTCCACGGCGCCGCCGGACGGCCGACCTATGCTGGGTCGGTGACCGTATTCGACTCGGCCGCACGGCAGCAAACCTCACAGGAAACAGCTGCAACTACCGGTCCCAGCGCCCGCACCGCCGCCTTCTTCGACCTCGACAAGACCATCATCGCCAAGTCCAGCACGCTGGCTTTCAGCAAACCCTTTTTCAACCAGGGACTGCTCAACCGCCGCACCGTGCTCAAGTCCAGCTACGCGCAGTTCATCTATCTGCTCTCCGGTGCTGATCATGACCAGATGGACCGGATGCGCATCCACATGACGAACATGGTCGCCGGCTGGGACGTGGAACAGGTCAAGTCGATCGTCAACGAAACGCTGCACGACATCGTGACCCCGCTGGTGTTCGCCGAAGCCGCGGACCTCATCGCCGCCCACAAGTTGTGCGGCCGCGACGTCGTCGTGGTCTCGGCGTCCGGCGAGGAAATCGTGGCGCCCATCGCCCGGGCGCTCGGGGCCACGCACGCGATGGCGACCCGGATGGTCGTCGACAACGGCAAGTACACCGGCGAGATCGCGTTCTACTGCTACGGCGAGGGCAAGGTGCAAGCGATCCGCGAGCTGGCCGCGCGCGAGGGCTATCCCCTCGAACACTGCTACGCCTACTCCGACTCGATCACGGATCTGCCGATGCTCGAGACCGTCGGCCACCCGAGCGTGGTCAATCCGGACCGCGCTTTGCGTAAAGAAGCGGTCGAGCGGGGCTGGCCCGTGCTGATGTTTTCCCGCCCGGTGTCGCTGCGCGACCGGCTTCCCGCGCCGTCGGGCGCGGCGATCGCGACCACCGCCGCGGTGGGCGTCACGGCGCTCGCCGCCGGCGCGGTCACCTACTCATTGCTGCGCCGCTACGCGTTTTAGGCGTGGCAGCAAACATGCCATTCGCGCGTTAAATTTTTGCTTCGCATTTGGGCCTTGATGTGGTTCGGGTCTAGTAGTACAAAGGAACCACGGAAGCCCGGTGAGGCCTAGGTCGATCCGGAAGAGAAGGATCGTTCTCCCGAGTCGGGCGCCCAGCATGGAACCCGGCACCCACGCGGAGTCATAGCCGCGATAATGGCAGAAGTGTTGCGGGCCTGCGTAATTGCGAAAAGTGGATGGTATCGACGGCCCTTTGGGTGGGGTTGCAACCGGAAGCGTCGCAAGATCGCCGAGGCCAACCCACGCAGCCCAGAAATGCACGCTTGGTAACCGAGTTCCGTGCTAGCGGGCGGCGGACCGAATATTTCGGAACGTCGCCCGCTTTACATTTGTGAAACAAATTCTTTTGCGCCGGTTCGAGGCCCGTCGGCTACCGATTCGCGAGCGTCTCGGCTATCGACAGAGCCTCCTGCGCACCGGCTTGCAGCGCCCGGCAGCACAGCACCAACCAGGCACCGACGCCGTCGGGTGTGCCCTCGGCGAATCCCTCCGCGGCACCGCGGTAGTCGGCGGGCTGCCGCATCCAACTCACCTCGGGCACCCCCAATCCGTGCGGGTCCAACCCGCTGGCGATCGTCACCAGCCGCGACACCGCGCGCGCGACGACGCCGTCCGCGCTACCAAATGGCCTGAGCGTCAGCAACTCCCCGTGCGCGACCGCGGCCACCACCGGCGCCGGCGCCGACGTGCGGCCGGTCACCAACTCGGCCAGCAACTCCAGCCGCGGCCCCACTTCGGCGTCGGCCCGCGGGCGGCCCAGCCGATCGTCATCGACCTGATCGGCCGCTGCGAGCGCGTGCAGACGGGCCAGCGCCTGCAACGGTGCCCGCCGCCATATTCCGACCAGGGGCCCTCCCCCGCCCTCGAGTTCCTGGGCCACGCGCAGCGCCCCGCCGAACACCGGGTCGCTGACCCCCTTGTTCGGCAAGTCGGCCTCGGCGAGGTCGTCCAGCCGCACGGGACCGCCGTCGAGCACCGACGACGCGCGCGCCGCCCGCAGCGCCGCTTCGGCGGCGGTCACCGGCCACCGCCGCAGGTTGGCCGGATGGCGGTGGGCGCGACCCAGCGCGTCGCGGGCCCGGTCGCTGGCCTCGGCGACGCCGGGGAGATCCAGCAGCGGGGCCAGCGGGTCAGACGTCACGGCTTGCAACCTATCGGGGCGGCGCCGACGGCATCCCGCTGGCCTCAGGACGGCCGGGGAATGGCCTCCAACAACCGGCGCGTGTAGTCGTGGGTGGGCCGGGTGAACAGTTCCTCGGTGGGCGCCTGCTCGATCACCCGACCGGCGCGCATCACCAGGACGTCGTCGGCGATCTGCCGGATCACCGCCAGGTCATGGCTGATGAACAGGTACGTCAGCCCCAGTTCGGCCTGCAGGTCGGCCAGCAGGTCCAGTATCTGCGCCTGCACCAGCACGTCGAGCGCCGAGACGGCCTCGTCGCACACCAGGACGTCGGGCCGCAGCGCCAGCGCCCGCGCGATCGCGACCCGTTGCCGTTGACCGCCCGACAGTTCGCGCGGCAGCCGCCCCAGCACCGAGGACGACAGCGCCACGTGCTCGACGAGCTCGCGCACGGCGCGCTCGCGCTGCGAGCGGTCGCCCACCCGGTGGATGCGCAACGGCTCCTCGACGGCCCGGAAAACCGAATACCTGGGATCCAAACTGCTGTAAGGGTTCTGGAACACCGGCTGCACGCGCCGCCGAAACGCCAGCGCCCGCTCGCGGTCCATCGAGTCGTTGATGGGGGTCCCGTCGAAGACCACGGTGCCCGACGTGGCTGACAGCAGACCCAGCACCATCCGCGCCAACGTCGATTTTCCCGACCCCGACTCTCCCGCGATCGCCAACGTGCTCGCCCGTCGCAGCCGAAACGACACGTCATCGACGGCGCGGAATTCGGTGCGGCGCCAAGGCGCTCCGCGCGACTCGCGGTAGACCTTGGTCAGCCCGGAGGCGACGAGGAGGTCGTCGGACGGCTCGTTCGGGGTGCGCGTCCGGGGCCCGGACGGACTCGGCGTCAACGACGGGGCGGCGGCCACCAATCGTTGGGTGTACTCGTGTTGCGGCTGCCGCAGGATCGACTGCGCCGCACCGGATTCCACCACCAGTCCGCGATGGACGACGATCAGGGACTCGGCCCGTTCGGCGGCCAACGCCAGGTCGTGGGTGATCAACAGCAGCGCGGTTCCGAGTTCGGCCGTCAGCGCCTGCAGATGATCCAGCACCTGCCGTTGCACGGTGACGTCGAGGGCGGAGGTCGGCTCGTCGGCGATGAGCAGCTTCGGCCGCCCGGCCAGGCCGATGGCGATCAGCGCGCGTTGGCACATGCCCCCGGAGAGCTGATGGGGATACCGGGCGGCCTGTTGGACCGGATCCGGCATGCCCGCCTCGGCGAGCAGCTGGAGCGCCCGCCGTCGCGCGTCGCGGGTATCGGTGTTGGCCCGCAACGCTTCCCGGATCTGAAACCCGACCTTCCAGACCGGGTTGAGGTTGGTCATCGGATCCTGGGGGACGTAGCCGATGCCGCGCCCCCGGATCGACCGCAGCTGCCGGCGGCCGGCGCGGGTGATGTCTCGCCCGTCGAACGCGATGCGCCCGGCGGAAATTCGCCCACCGGGCTGCAGCAGCCCGAGGATCGCGGCGGCCGTCGTCGATTTTCCCGATCCCGATTCGCCGACCACCGCGACGGTCTGCCCGGGACGCACCGTCAGATCCACGCCGCACACCACGGGCGGATCGCCGCCGAACCTGACCTCCAGGCCCTCGACCGACAGCAGCGGCGGGTCCGGGGCACTCATGCGCGCCGCGCCCGCGAGCCGGGGTCCAAGGCGTCACGCAGGGCGTCACCCATCATCATGAACGCGAGCACCGTAAGCGCCAGCGCGCCGGCCGGGTAGAACAGGATGGGCGAGCCCGACCGCAGCCGGCTCTGCGCCAGGTTGATGTCGCCACCCCAGGACACCACCGACGGCGGCAGTCCGACGCCGAGGTAGGACAGCGACGCCTCGGTGACGATGAACACGCCGAAGGCCAGGGTGCACACCGCGAAGACCGGGCCCAGGGCGTTGGGCAGCACATGCCGAACCAGGTTCTGGAAGCTGTTCAGCCCCAGGGCTTTCGCGGCGAGCACATAGTCGGTGGCCCGCACCCCGAGCACCGCACCTCGGGCAACCCTGGCCACCTGCGGCCAGCCGAACAGCGCGAGGATGGCGACCACCGTCCACACCCGTCGATGGTGCATCACGCCCATGATCACGATGGCGGCCAGCAGCAGGGGCAGGCCGAAAAACACGTCGGTGATGCGCGAGACCACGGCGTCGACCCAGCCGCCGTAGAAGCCGGCCAGTGCGCCCAGCGCGCCGCCGACGACGAACACGAGCAGGGTTGCCCCGAGCCCGACGGTCAGCGAGGCCCGCGCCCCGTACACGGTTCGCGCGTAGATGTCGTGGCCCTGCAGGTCGGTGCCAAACCAGTGCGGGGCCGACGGCGGAAGCAGGCTCTGGCTCGGATCGGCGTAGTTGGGGTCGATGCCGGTGAACAGCCCGGGGACCAACGCGACGACCACGATCAGCGCGATCAGCGCGGCGGCGACGACGAACTTGGGACGCCGGCGCAGCGTGCGCCAGGTATCCCGCCAGAAACCGTGCCGAACGGTGCTGCGTTCAGCCATAACGGATCCGGGGGTCGAGGGCGGCGTACAGCAGGTCCACCGCCAGGTTGGCGACCAGGTAGACGACCACCAGCACCGTGACGATCGAGACGACGGTGGGCGCCTCCTGCCTGGTGACGGCCTGATACAAGACGCCGCCGACACCGTGGATGTTGAAGATGCCCTCGGTCACGATGGCCCCGCCCATCAGCGACCCCAGGTCGGCGCCGAGGAAAGTCACCACCGGGATCAGCGAGTTCCGCAGGATGTGCACCGTCACGACCCGTCGCCGCGAGAGCCCCTTCGCGGTCGCGGTGCGGACGTAGTCGGCGTGGGCGTTGGCGGCGACCGCGGATCGGGTCAGCCGGACCACATACGCGAATGACACTGCGCCCAGCACGATCCCGGGCAGCAGCAACCGCGCGAAGGTCGCCCGCTCGCCCACGGTGACGGGCGCGATTCCCAGCCGGACGCCGAACACGAATTGCGCGACAAAGCCCAGAACGAATATCGGGATGGCGATGATGACGAGGCCGGCGATCAGCACCGTGGCATCGAAGATGCCGCCCTCGCGCAGGCCCGCCACCACCCCGAAGCCGATCCCGAACACCGTTTCCACCGCCACCGCGATCAGCGCCAGCCGCACGGTCACGGGAAAGGCGTGGGCCAGAACGGCACTGACCGGCAGTCCGGAATAGGAGCGGCCCAGGTCGCCGTGCAGGATGCCACCCAAATAGCGCAGGTACTGCAGGATGAACGGATCGTCGAGGTGGTAGCGGGCGCGCAGCGCGGCGGCCACCGCGGGGGTCAGCGGCCGGTCCCCGGCCATCGCCGCGACCGGGTCGCCGGGCAGCAGGAAGACCATGCCGTAGATCAGCAGCGTGGCGCCGAGGAAGACCGGCACCATGATGGCGATTCGCCGCGCGATGTACCAGCCCATCTCAGCCCTTCACGATGTTCTCGTAGTCGGGCAGACCGTTCCAGGTGACCGTGACGTTCTTGACCTCCGCCGACCACCCCACCACGCCGATGTTGTCCCACAGCGGGACTACGGGCATGTCGTGGAACAGGATTCGCTGCGCGGCGTTCGCCAAAGTATCTGACTGCGCAATGGTGGGGGCGGACTCGGCCGCCGCCAGCGCCGCGTCGAATTCGGGATTGGCGTAGCCGACGTCGTTGGATCCCGCGCCGGTGGCGAACAGCGGGGCGAGGAACTCGATCATGGACGGGTAGTCCCCCTGCCACGCGGCGCGGAACGCGGTCGCGATGGTGTGGTTGGTGATCTGGGTGCGAAACCCGGCGAAGGTCGGCTGCGGAGCGCCGACGGCGTCGATGCCCAGCACGTTCTTGATGCTGTTGGCCACCGCGTCCACCCATTCCTGGTTTCCGGCGTCGGCGTTGTAGGCGATGGCGTACTGGCCACCCCACGCCGAGATGGCGTTGGCTTGCGCCCAGAGTTGCCGCGCGCGTTCGGGATCGAAATTCAGGACATCGTTGCCCGGCAGGTTCGGCTCGAAGCCCGGCAACGACCGGGCGGTGAAATCGCGCGACGGTGTGCGGGTGCCCATGAAGATCCTCCGGCAGATCTGCTCACGGTTGACGGCAGCCGACAGCGCGAGCCTGCGCAGGCGCCCTTCCTCGCCGCCGAAGTGCGGCAACCGCAGCGGCGTGTCGAGGCTGTGCTTGACGGCCACGGGCCCGCTGGTGACATTGTCCCCGAGATCGCGTTTGTAGACCGGCAGCGCGCTCGGCGGAATCGTATCCAGCACATCGAGATTGCCCGAGAGCAGGTCGGCGTAGGCGGTGTCGAGGTTGGCATAGAACTCGAACCGCAAGCCCTTGTTGTGCGGTTTCCGGTTGCCGTGGTAGTCCGGGTTGGGCCGCAGGTCGATCTTGACATTGTGCTCCCACGCCGGCCCGTCGGCGCTGTCGGCGAGCCGGTACGGGCCGTCACCAAAAGGGTTGCGGCCGAACGCGGCCATGTCGCGAAATGCGGCGTCCGGCAACGGATAGAACGCGCTGTGGCCCAGCCGCAACACGAAGTCGATGGTCGGCGCCGCCAGGCGCACGCTGAACTCGAGATCGTTGACCACCCGCAGCCCGGACATGGTGCTTCGCTTCGCGTCACTGCCGGCGACCTCGTCGAACCCGTCGATCGGGCTGAAAAAGCTTTGCTGCAGTTGGGCGTTGGCGCTCATGGCACCGTAGTTCCATGCGTCGACGAACGAGTGGGCCGTCACCGGGGAGCCGTCGGTGAACTTCCAGCCGGGTTTGAGGACGACGCGGTAGTTGACGTTGTCGGTCGTCTCGATCGACTGGGCCACCTCGTTTGCGGGATGCCCGGCGGCGTCGTAGGACACCAGGCCGGCGAAGAGCCGGTCGATGATCCGGCCGCCGTTGCTGTCGTTGGTGCTGGTCGGGACCAGTGGGTAGGGCGGTTCCCCGCCATTGACCAGCACCAGATCGGGGCTCAAGACGCCGCCGCCGCAACCGGACAGCGACCCGGCCGCCAGCGTCCCGGCGGCGAGGACGGCCAGCGCGGCCCGCATCGGACGCATGCGTTTCTCCTATGTCAAGCCGCTGCCGGTTGGCAAGGCTTTTGGCGGGTTTGTTCGTCGGTTTGAAGGTGGCCGAAGACAATGCGGGCTAAGCGGCGTTTGAGGCAGCGCAGCGCCTCGGTCTTGGAATCGCCCGCGGCGATGCGGCGTCGGTAGTAGACCTGCCCCAGTCCCTCTAGGCGGATCTGGGTGACTGCGATGCGGTGCAGGGCGGCGTTGAGTTGGCGGTTGCCCGAGCGGGTCATCCGCACGCGGCCTGCGGTGTTCCCCGACCACACCGGGACAGGCGCCACCCCGGCATGGCGGGCATAGGCGGCAGCGCTTTTGAAGCGGATCGCTCCGGCGGTTTCGCCGACCAGTTTGGCCGCCGTCAGCTCCGCGCAGCCCGGAAGAGCGAGCAAGGCCGGGGCGACGAGGCGTACTCGCTGTCCGATGCGCTGGGCCAAGGTGTCGATAGTCTCGGTGAGTCGAGTGATGTCGGCCAACTCCTCGCGAGCCAACTCAGCGACCAGCCCGGGCACCGTGGCCAACCAGTCACCGAGACTACGACGATGCTTGGCCGAATCCAGCGAACGAGCCTTAGGCGCGCGTTCGGGGTCGAGCTCGTGCAC
>NZ_LZIS01000135.1 GCF_001667015.1 Mycobacterium sp. E3198
TCGGAAACGCGGCCTCCGGCAATTTCGGCGGCGGCAATTCGGGGACCGACAACATGGGCTTCGGGAACTCCGGCGGCTTCAACACGGGCAGCTTCAACGCGGGGACGTCCAACACCGGCGACCTCAACACTGGCGACTTCAACACCGGCTGGGCGAACTCGGGCGACACCAACACCGGCGGGTTCAACACGGGCAACCTCAACACCGGCTTCTTCAGCGCGATCACCCCGGCCGGCGTGGTGAACTCCGGGTTCGGCAACACCGGCACGGCGAGCTCGGGATTCTTCAACTCGGGCTTCAACGACTCGGGCTTCATGAACGCCGGTATCGGCGGGTTCAATTCCGGCATCCACAACACGGGCGGTGGCGTCGACGTGGGCATCAACAACACCGGCGTCTTCGACACCGGCTTCGCCAACAGCGGCAGCGATGTCACCGGCATCATGCTCGCCGGCCTGCTCGCCTCGGGCATCGCGAACGTGGGCAACTTCAGCTCGGGATTCTTCAACCATGCAAGCTCGCTGGCGGGTTTCTTCCGGTGATGACGATCTACGACCCCTGCTGCGCCGATCTACGAGCTCTGGCCGACGTAGTTGGCGCCGCCACATCGCACCGTTGAGACTGTGATGCCAGACTTTTCGTTGTTGCCGCCGGAGATCAACTCGGCGCGGATGTACGCCGGTGCCGGGGCCGGACCGTTGTTCACGGCAGCGGCGGCGTGGGACGGGCTGGCCGCCGAGCTGCGAGCGTCGGCGGCGTCGTTTCACTCGGTGATCTCGGGTCTGATCGGCGGCCCGTGGTCGGGCCCGGCGTCGGAGGCGATGGCCGGCGCGGCGGCGCCGTACGCGTCGTGGCTGTCGGGTTCGGCCGCGCAGGCCGAGGCCGCGGCGGCGCAGGCGCGGGCGGCGGCGACGGCGTTCGAGGCGGCGCAGACCTTGACCGTGCACCCGGCCGCCGTCGCGGCCAATCGCACGCAACTGATGGCGTTGGTGTCGACCAACTTTCTGGGCCAGAACACGCCGGCGATCGCGGCCACCGAGTTCGGTTACGTCGAGATGTGGGCCCAGGACGTCGCCGCGATGGTCGGCTACCACGCCGGTGCGATGTCGGTGGCCGCGGCGCTGCCGCCATTCGCTGCGCCGCCAATCAGCCTGGCGGGCGTAGTCTCCCAGGCCGCGGACGCCGCCTCGCCCCTGGCGGACCTCCTGCAGTCGCTGGTTTCCGGGGCGCCCCTGCAGTCGCTCTCATCGCTGGCGCAAGTCGCGACGCTCCCGATCAGCATGCTGATGTCGCCGATCATGTCGCTGGCGCAGGGCGCGAACGCCGGCACCGCGGGCCTGGCCAACGCCGCCGCGGTCGGGGCTGACGTTCCGAAGTTTGTCGATAGCACCGCCCCGGCGATGAAGCCGCTGGGCGGGGCGGCGGGCCTGGGGCCGGCCGCGTCGGAGGGCCTGGGCCAGGCCCGGTTGGTGGGATCGATGTCGGTGCCCCCGACGTGGCAGGGCTCGATGCCCGCCCGCATGGTCAGTGCGGCCCTGTCCGGGCTCGGCGGCGAAACGCCCAGCGGCGCAGCGGGAGTCGGCGCCGGCATGGGCGGCATGCCGATGATGCCGATGCCGATGGGTGGCATGGGCGCCGGAACGCCCGGCGGGATGCTGGGCCGCGGCGGGGCGAGTCCGCATGTGCTGCAGTCGCGGCCCAGCGTGGTGCCGCGCGTCGGGGTCGGATAGGGCGGAGGTGAGCAATCAGGCCTTTCGGACGCGCCGCCGAACATGTTGTGGCGGCTTGTGATTGGACAGAAATTCACTTGTTGAAAGGAGACCGTGGTGACCACACGGTTCATGACGGACCCGGACGCGATGCGGGCCACGGCGGGCCGGTTTGAGGTGCATGCGCAGACGGTCGAGGACGAGGCGCGCCGGATGTGGGCGTCGTCGCAGAACATTTCGGGCGCGGGCTGGAGCGGGGCGGCCCAGGCGACGTCCCACGACACGATGGGGCAGATGAATCAGGCGTTTCGCAACATCGTCGGCATGTTGCACGGCGTTCGCGACGGGCTGGTTCGCGACGCCAACAACTACGAGCAGCAAGAGCAGGCTTCGCAGCAGGCACTGGGCAGTTAGGAGATTTCGCGATGACGATCAACTACCAATTCGGTGACGTCGACGCTCATGGCGCGCTGATCCGGGCCCAGGCGGCGTCACTGGAGGCCGAACACCAGGCCATCGTGCGGGATGTGTTGGCGGCGGGGGATTTCTGGGGAGGCGCCGGCTCGGTGGCCTGCCAGGAGTTCATCACGGCGCTGGGCCGCAACTTCCAGCTGATCTACGAGCAGGCCAACGCGCACGGGGCCAAGGTGCAGTCCGCGGGCAGCAACATGGCTAGCACCGATTCGGCGGTGGGCTCCGGCTGGGCCTAACCCGATGCTGCGGCACAAGGGATTTGGCGATCCGTTCTTCGGCGGGTCGCCAATCCTTGCGCGGGGGTACGGCGCCGCGTGTTACGCGTTGTCTCGCGTGGCGTTGCTCTACGGGATCGGCTTTGTCGGGAACGTCGCGGTTCCGCGAAGTGTCGACGATGCGGTGGGGGCGCCGCTTGGCCAAGCGATCGCGGTCGATCTGATGCTGCTTGGCCTGTTCGTGGTGGGGTACCGCGTCGTGCCGCGGCCGTTCGAACGGGACACCGACGCGCTGTTCGGGAGCCTTGCGGTGTTCCTGCTGTACTGGCAATGGCGCGTGCTGCCCACGGTGGTCTGGGCTGTGCCGTCACCGGCGGGCCGGTTGGGGCCGCACGTCTTGTTCTGGCTGGGATACGCGATCGTCGGGTTCCGGGCGAACGGCATTCGGCGCCTCGACCGGTTCGAGCTCCGGGTCAAATATTGCATGTGGCGTGAAAAGCGCTACGGTCGGACGGGATTCGGCTCCCGGCTACTGCGCTGGCCGGCTCGGCACCCGGTCGTGTCCGGCTTCGTCGTCGCGATGTGGGCCACGCCGGTGATGACGGCCGGGCACCTGCTCGTCGCGGTCGCCGCCACCGCATTCACCGTGGCGGTGGTGCGCGGGGAAGAACACGGCTCGCGGCGACGGACGGCGCTCGCCGCCACGGTTATCGCCGAACTGTCCGGCACCGCGTTTCCGGCGCTGCGGCGGGCGACGGTCTTCCCGGGGGCCCCGCTCAAACCTGCGCCGTCGCCGCCGCGGCGGCGTCCGCCGTCATCACTTCGGTGGCCGCCCGCTCGCCGGAGCGGATCGCACCGTCTACCCACCCGCACATGATCGCCGAGCTCTCCGTGCCGGCCCAGTGCACCCGGCCGCAGGGTTCGCGCAGGGTGTATCCGAATTCCGTCAGCACGCCGGGCGGGGCGTGGCTGATCATGCCGCCACCGGAGTAGCGCTCGGTAGTCCAGTTCTGCTCGTGGAATTCCAGCGGTGAGTTTGCCCTGCTGCCGAACCGATCGACGAGTTCGCCGATGACCGCCGCTTTCCGATCGGCCTCGTCCATTCTTGTCAGCCGGCGCGCGGCCGGTCCCTCGGTGATCACGCACATGATCCCGGGGTCCGCGGTGTTCGTGCAGGCGTCGATGGTCAGCGTCGCCGGGGTTCCCGGCGCGGCCGACTGACCGCACAATCCGTCCGCGCGCCAAAACGGCTCGTCGTAAATGATCGAGATCTTGATGACCGAACCGCTTGGCATGCGCTGATGCAGCAGCGCACGATCCACCGGCAAAAGCGGTTCGTACGCAATCGAACTGGCGATCGCGAGCGGGATCGCCACTATGGCCCGCCGCGCCCGCACCGTCAAGCCGTCGGCGGCGACCGTGACGCCGCCGACGTCCTGGGTGATCTGGCGGACGGGCCGCGAAAGATGCAGCGCGTCACCGAGTTCCGCGGCGATCGACCGATAGATGGCGCCCATCCCTCCGACGGGTCGGGCGTCCTGGGCGCCGCCCTTGCCGGAGATGACGAACGTGGGGCCGCCGCCCGAGCCCATCTGCGTCAGCGCCCACAGCAGCGACGTCTCCGACCCGGCCGAGGTGTAGACGCCCGACAGGGCCATGTCCAGCATCTCGCGGGCGGCCTTGGACATGGTGTTGTTCTCGATCCATTCCCCGAGGCTGATGCGGTCCCACTCGGCGGCGCGCTTCGCCTCCCACGGCGCCTCGCGCGGAATCGATTTGCACATCTTCTCGATCGACAGCAAGCCGATCCCGAGGTTGGTGACCGCCCACGGGCTCATCGACCAGGGAATGGTGCCACCGTAGCGGTGCTTCTTGCCGTCGAGGACCATCATCGCGTCGCCGTCGTTGTGCTGCTTGTATTCCGGCACGCCGAACTCGTCCATCATCGCGTAGATGCGATCCTGGCCCGGCCCGACCCAGGCACCGCCGCGGTCGATCCAGGTGCCGTCGTCGCGAGTGACGGTGAACGTGCGACCGCCGATCCGGTCGCGCGCCTCCAGCAAGGCCACCGAGCGACCCGCCTGCTTCAACCTCAGGGCGGCCGTCAGACCCGCGAACCCGGCCCCGACCACGCAGTAATCGACATCCGACACGACTGGCTCCTTCACCTAGTCCGCCCCAGCAGCAAACTACACCGATCGCAAGACCGGCAGTAGCGTGTTCACCCGGATTGCCCGCGGAATTCAAACCCGTTGGCGCGAGGGGTCAAAGGTGGTGGGCCTGATTGCCGCCGCGGCGTTTGGCGGTGTACATCGCGCTGTCCGCGACGTCGATGAGCTTTTCGATGAGCCCGGGGACGTCGGAGACGCCCATCGGGGACAGTTCGGCGGTGGCCGTGCCGATGCTGGCGGTCAGTCCCTGAGGAAGCGCCGCGATGGCCGCGCCCAATTGCGCGGCGATCGGCTCGGCGCTCGGCGACGAGCCGGTGGCGGCGATGAGAAACTCTTCGCCGCCGGCGCGGCACAACACCGCCGTCGGTGCCACCTGTTGCCGCAGCACGTCGGCGACCGCGATCAGCGCGCGGTCGCCCGCCGCATGGCCGAAGCTGTCGTTGATGCGCTTGAACGCGTCGAGGTCGATCATGACCATGGTCAGGTGGGTGTCGTCGGCGCGGGGGTCGCCCAGCCTCCGGGTGAGCGCGGCGATGAACCCGCGGCGGTTGAACAACCCCGTCAGCGCGTCCTCGTCGGCGCGCTCGGCGTAGGTGCCCATGGCCCGCGACATCCCCCGCATTGCCAGGGGGAACGACAGGTTGAGCATCGAGACCACCCAGAACGCGGCAAGCCCGGTCCCGATGTCGGACTCACGAGCCAGGTGCACCCCGGTCGCGACGGAGACCATGGCCGCCAGGGCGGCGCTGAACACCAGGAATTTGTTGCTGTGGAAGAGCGCGACATAGCCGCTGTTGGTGGCCATGGCGCAGCACCCCACGGCCGCCAGCGCGGCGGTCGGCTGGGTCAGGCTCCACGCCGCGATGCACGTCCCGGCGACCACCCCGAAAATCTCGGATTGGACCCGCGTCGGCCACCGCGTCAACCAGAAGACACTGACCGCGACGACGAAGACCGCGGCGACCGCGTCGACGAGCACCACCTCGGCCGTCGGCGGATGGGTGCTGAGCATGGTGGTCACCGGGACGAGCGCCGATATCGAGGAGATGGCAGCCAGGCTCCACTGCGTCGCGCGGAGCAGTCCACGCT
>NZ_LZIS01000136.1 GCF_001667015.1 Mycobacterium sp. E3198
ACCAGTCGCTCAACCTGATCACCGGGGTGATGCGTGGGGCCGCCGACGCCGACGCGGGGCCCGCGTGGTGGGACGGCGGGATGTTGGCGGGCAGCGGCGGCAACGGCGGTAACGGCAACGCCGGGTCGGCGGGCGGCGCCGGCGGTGCCGGCGGAGACGGCGGGATGTGGGGCAACGGCGGCACCGGCGGTCACGGCGGCAATGGGATCGGCCTGGGCAGCAACGCGGGGGCCGGAGGGGCCGGCGGCAACGCCGGTCTGGTCGGCAACGGCGGTAACGCCGGTGTCGACGGCACCGGTACCACCGCCGCACTCGGCGGCACCGCGGGCAGGGCGGGGCTACTCATCGGCAGCGGCGGCAACGGGGGAACCGGCCAGGCAGGCGCCGATGCCGGCTTGTTCTATGGCAGCCCGGGCAATGGTGGCAACGGGGGCAACAGCGCCGCTGTGATCATCGCCGGCGGTCGCGGCGGCAATGCCGGACTGTTCGGCAACGGCGGCGTCGGGGGCAGCGGCATTACGGGAGCGGGCGGCGGCGACGGCGGCACCGGCGGAATGCTGTTCGGCAATGGCGGCGTCGGCGGCACCGGCGCCGCCAACAACGGCTTCGGGACCGGACCCGGCTTCGCCGGCGGGAACGGCGGGGCGGCCATCGGGCTGTTCGGCGACGGCGGAGTTGGCGGTGCCGGCGGCGCGGGAGGCGGCATGTTCGCCGGCGGCAACGGCGGGGCCGGCGGGGCCGGCGGCCTGATCGGCGCCGGGGGTCGCGGTGGCGACGCCGGCACCGGCGGAGCGCCCGCCGCCGGCGGCAACGGCGGCAGCGCCAGCGTCATCGGCAACGGCGGTAACGGCGGAAACGGCTCGGGCGGGGGCCCCGGCGGCACCGGCGGCACCGGCGGGCTGCTGTTCGGGACGAACGGGACGAACGGGGTGGCTTAAGCCTCTACCCAGAGGTAAGCAAAATTTACTAGAGTTGAGCGGAACAGACTCAACCTTGACTGCGTTGAACAACGCGACAAGCATTTTTCTACACCACCTTCTGACCCCAAACGGAGATCGTCGTGGACTCTTTCAACCCGACCACCAAAGCGCAGGCGGCCCTGACGTCGGCCCTGCAGGCGGCCTCGGCCGCGGGCAACCCCGAGATCAGGCCCGCCCACCTGCTGTTGGCGCTGCTGACGCAGAACGACGGGATCGCCGCGCCGCTGCTGGAGGCCGTCGGCGTCGAGCCCGCCACCATCCGCGCCGAAGCGCAGCGGATTCTGGATCAACTGCCGCAGGCCAGCGGCGCCAGCTCGCAACCCCAGCTGTCGCGCGAATCGCTGGCCGCCATCACCACCGCCCAGCAGCTGGCCACCGAGATGGACGACGAGTTCGTCTCGACCGAGCACCTGATGGTCGGGCTTGCCACGGGCGACTCCGACGTCGCCAAGCTGCTGACCGGCCATGGCGCGTCCCCGCAGGCGCTGCGCGAGGCGTTCGTCAAGGTCCGGGGCAGCACGCGGGTCACCAGCGCCGACCCGGAGGCCACCTACCAGGCGCTGGAGAAGTACTCCACCGACCTGACCGGCCGGGCCCGCGAGGGCAAACTCGACCCGGTCATCGGCCGCGATAACGAGATCCGCCGCGTCGTGCAGGTATTGAGCCGTCGCACCAAGAACAACCCGGTGCTCATCGGTGAGCCCGGCGTCGGCAAGACCGCGATCGTGGAGGGCCTGGCGCAGCGCATCGTCGCCGGCGACGTGCCCGAAAGCCTGCGCGACAAGACCGTCATCAGCCTGGACCTGGGCTCGATGGTGGCCGGCGCGAAGTACCGCGGCGAGTTCGAGGAACGGCTCAAGGCCGTCCTGGACGACATCAAGAACTCGGCCGGGCAGATCATCACGTTCATCGACGAGCTGCACACCATCGTCGGGGCCGGCGCGACCGGCGAGGGCGCGATGGACGCCGGCAACATGATCAAGCCGATGCTGGCCCGCGGCGAACTGCGGCTGGTCGGCGCGACCACGCTCGACGAGTACCGCAAGTACATCGAGAAGGACGCCGCGCTGGAGCGGCGCTTCCAGCAGGTGTTCGTCGGCGAGCCGTCGGTGGAGGACACCGTCGGCATCCTGCGCGGGCTCAAGGACCGCTACGAGGTGCACCACGGCGTGCGCATCACCGACTCGGCGCTGGTCGCCGCGGCCACGCTGTCCGACCGCTACATCACCGCCCGCTTCCTGCCGGACAAGGCCATCGACCTGGTCGACGAGGCGGCTTCGCGCTTGAAGATGGAGATCGACTCGCGGCCCGTCGAGATCGACGAGGTCGAGCGCCTGGTGCGCCGCCTCGAGATCGAGGAGATGGCGCTGGAGAAGGAGGAGGACGAGGCGTCCAAGGAGCGCCTGGACAAGCTGCGTGCCGAGCTGGCCGACCAGAAGGAAAAGCTGGCCGAGCTGACCACCCGCTGGCAGAACGAGAAGAGCGCGATCGACATCGTCCGCGAGCTCAAGGAACAGCTGGAGGCGTTGCGCGGGGAGTCCGAGCGCGCCGAGCGCGACGGCGACCTGGCCAAGGCCGCCGAGTTGCGGTACGGGCGCATCCCCGAGGTGGAGAAGAAGCTCGAGGCCGCGCTGCCGCAGGCCGAGGCCCGCGAGAACGTGATGCTCAAGGAGGAGGTCGGTCCCGACGACATCGCCGACGTGGTGTCGGCGTGGACGGGCATCCCGGCCGGACGGCTGCTGGAGGGTGAGACCGCCAAGCTGCTGCGGATGGAAGACGAGCTGGGCAAGCGCGTCGTCGGGCAGCGCAAGGCCGTGCAGGCCGTGTCCGACGCGGTCCGCCGCAGCCGCGCCGGGGTCGCCGACCCCAACCGGCCCACCGGTTCGTTCATGTTCCTGGGGCCCACCGGCGTCGGCAAGACCGAGCTGGCCAAGGCGCTGGCCGACTTCCTGTTCGACGACGACCGGGCCATGGTCCGCATCGACATGAGCGAGTACGGCGAGAAGCACTCGGTGGCCCGGCTGGTCGGTGCGCCCCCGGGCTACATCGGCTACGACCAGGGCGGTCAGCTGACCGAGGCGGTGCGCCGCCGGCCCTACACCGTGGTGCTGTTCGACGAGGTCGAAAAGGCGCACCCGGACGTGTTCGACGTGCTGCTGCAGGTGCTCGACGAGGGCCGGCTCACCGACGGGCAGGGCCGCACGGTCGACTTCCGCAACACCATCCTCATCCTGACGTCCAACCTCGGGTCGGGCGGCAACGAGGAGCAGGTGATGGCGGCGGTGCGCGCGGCGTTCAAGCCGGAGTTCATCAACCGCCTCGACGACGTGCTGATCTTCGAGGGCCTCAACCCCGAGGAGCTGGTGGAGATCGTCGACATCCAGCTCGAGCAGCTGGCCAAGCGGCTGGCGCAGCGGCGGCTGCAGCTCGAGGTGTCGCTGCCGGCCAAGCGCTGGCTGGCGCAGCGCGGCTTCGACCCGGTCTACGGGGCACGGCCGTTGCGCCGGCTCGTCCAGCAGGCGATCGGCGACCAGCTCGCCAAGATGCTGCTGGCCGGCGAGGTGCACGACGGCGACGTGGTGCCCGTCAACGTCAGCCCGGACGGCGACTCGCTGGTGCTGGGCTAACTTAACCGCCTCACGTGTGAATCCTGGGCTTTGAGTGTGAGTGCAGGGCGGGAAAGTCGCCAGAATCCCGCCGCTGCCTCACACTCAAAGCCCTCAGCGCACACGGCTCGAGGGGACCTGGCGACCCGCTTCGCCCGGCTTCGGCGCACCCGCGATCGCCACGACCTGTGATGGGGTTGTGACCTGGTCGGATTCTGTGTTCCGGCCCAACAGCAGATACCCTGTGTGGGATGGTCCCCCTTTGGTTCACGCTGTCCGCACTGTGCTTTGTCGGTGCGGGCGTGCTGCTGTACGTCGACATCGATCGACGCCGCGGCCGCAGCAGGCGCCGAAAGTCGTGGGCGCGCTCGCACGGCTTCGACTACGAGCGGGAATCATCCGACATCCTCAAGCGCTGGAAGCGCGGCGTGATCTCCACGGTCGGCGACGTCCCGGCCCACAACGTCGTGCTCGGCCAGATCCGTGGCGAGGCGGTGTACATCTTCGACCTCGAGGAGGTCGCCACCGTGATCGCGCTGCACCGCAAGGTGGGCACCAACGTCGTGGTGGATCTGCGGCTCAAGGGGCTCAAAGAGCCCCGGGAGAGCGACATTTGGCTGCTCGGTGCCATCGGCCCGCGGATGGTGTACTCCACCAACCTCGACGCCGCCCGGCGGGCCTGCGACCGCCGGATGGTCACCTTCGCGCACACCGCGCCCGACTGCGCCGAGATCATGTGGAACGAGCAGAACTGGACGCTGGTCGCGATGCCGATCGCCAGCACGCGCACCCAGTGGGACGAGGGGCTGCGCACGGTCCGCCAGTTCAACGACCTGCTGCGGGTGTTGCCGCCGGTGCAGCAGGAGGCTCCCGCCGACGCGGGATCGCCTGCGGGACTTCGCAATGCGGCGCCGAGCCGCCCGCTGGCGCCCGCCGCCCGGGCGGAGTTACCGGCCCGGCGCTCCGGGCAGGACGTGTCCGGGCTGCTTGGTGACGCGGGCCGCCGCTCCCCCGAGCCGGCGCGCCGGGACGAGGCTCGCACGGAATCCCTGCGCCGCCCGCCGCCCACCGGCCGCAACGGCCATCAGGCCTCCAACTACCAGCGCTGACTGCGCGTGGGGCGGTCCGGGGACGCCCCCATGATCGCTGGTTCCCCGTCACTACACTGTCGCTCATGCCTCGCCCCGTAGCCCTGATCACCGGGCCTACGTCCGGCATCGGCGCCGGCTACGCGCGACGCTACGCGCGCGACGGCTACGACCTGGTGCTGGTGGCCCGCGATGTCGACCGGCTGACCCGGCTGGCGGGGGAGCTGGAGGGCGAGGCCGGCGGAATCGAGATCCTGCCCGCGGACCTGGCCGATCCCGCCGGCCGGGGCAAGGTCTGCGACCGTCTCGCCGCCGGGGTCCGGGTGCTCGTGAACAACGCCGGCTTTGGCACCTCGGGCGACTTCTGGAGCACCGACCCCGCGCTGCTGCAGTCGCAGCTCGACGTCAACGTCACCGCGGTCATGCACCTCACCCGCGCGGCCCTGCCGGCCATGCTCGACGCCGGTGCGGGCACCGTCATCAACATCGCCAGCGTCGCCGGGCTGGTGCCGGGGCGCGGGTCGACCTACTCGGCCTCCAAGGCGTGGGTGATCTCGTTCAGCGAGGGCCTGGCCGTGGGCCTGCAGGGCACCGGCGTCGGCGTGCACGCCGTGTGCCCGGGGTACGTGCACACCGAATTTCACGACAGGGCCGGCATCGAGATGTCCAAGTTGCCGTCGTTTTTGTGGCTCGAGGTCGACGACGTCGTCACCAGGAGCCTGGCCGACATCGCGGGCGGCAAGGTGATCAGCGTTCCGGGCCTGCAGTACAAGGCGATCGTCACCGCCGGGCGGCTGATCCCGCGGGGGCTGGCCCGGGCCGCGACGCGACGGGTAGGGGGCGGTCGTGGGCGAACATGAACCGCGCGCCGAGCTGGCCGAGCTCGTGCGCCGGCTGTCGGTGGTGCACGGCCGGGTGACGCTGTCGTCGGGCAAGGAGGCCGACTACTACGTCGACCTGCGTCGCGCCACCCTGCACCACCGGGCCGCCGCGCTGATCGGCGTGCTGATGCGCGAGCTCACCGCCGACTGGGACTACGCGATCGTCGGCGGCCTGACCCTGGGCGCCGATCCCGTCGCGACCGCCATCATGCACGCGCCCGGGCGCCCGATCGACGCGTTCGTCGTGCGCAAGTCGGCGAAAGCGCATGGGCTGCAACGCCTGATCGAGGGATCCGAGGTCACCGGCCGGCGGGCTCTGGTGGTGGAGGACACCAGCACCACGGGCAACTCGGCGCTGACGGCGGCGCGCGCGGTTCAGGAAGCGGGCGGTGAGGTGATCGGCGTGGCGACCGTGGTGGACCGCGCCACCGGAGCGGCCGAGGCCATTGAGGCCGAGGGCTTTTCGTACCGCAGCCTGCTGGGCCTGGCCGATCTGGGGCTGGGTTAGGCCCCGGGCGGTATGCGCAGTTTCATCGCGTTCCTCGCCATCGCCGCCTGCCTGGCGGGCTGTTCGGGCTCCAACCAACCCGTGCGGCCCTACGGCGCACAGGGCGCGCGGTTCGGCGAATCGCTGGCGCTGCTCGGCTGGAACATGGCGGTGTCCAACCTGCGCTGGGACGGCGACTACGTGTTGGTCGACGTGGACGCCTCGCCCACCGACCCCAAGGCGCCGCACGCCAAACCCGAGGACATCCGCTTCGGGCTCTACGGCGCGCTGGCGCACCCGATGGAGGCGACCGGCCTGGGCAGCTGCGACGACGCCATGGCCAATGTGCACGACATCCAGCACGCGCTTGCCGCGCCGCCCGACCGGCTCACGGGGACGGTTTGCCTTGGGCCCCTGAAGGATCGGAGCCAGGTCCGCGGGGTGTACGGCTACTCGCCGCGCGACCGGATCCCGAACACCTCGGCGGCGTACCCGGCGGCGTTTCCGGTCGGGCTGCCGCCGACGAACGGCAATGACACCGGCCTGGTGGTCAAGACCGTCAGCCTGTCGGCGTGGCGCGCCGACGGCGCCCCGGTGACCAAGGCTCAGCTCGGCGACCCGGCCGCGTTCAACGGCAACGGCTTCATGCTGCTCGGGCTGGAGGCCACCGGCCTCGCCGACCGGTATCGCGACGACTCCGCCAAGCGCGGCGGCCCGCTGATGCTGCTCGCATCGCCGACCCTGCCCGGCCGCGGTTTGAACCCGGCCTGCGCGGCGTACGGGTCGTCGGTGCTGATCCTGCCCGACGCGTCGCTGGATTCGGTGCACGTCAACGCGTCGCTGTGCACCCAGGGCGAGATCAACGAGGCGCTGCTGTACGCGACGGTCGCGGTCGACGGCACGCATGCCGGGGTGTGGACGCAGCGATGAGCGGAGCCGGGCCCACCGAATGGGGAACGACGGCCGGTGGTGTCGGGCCCTGGCCGGGTGAACACCCCGACGACCCGCGCTACGACCCGAACCTGTTGCGCGACGGCGACACTCGCAACGTCGTCGACGCCTACCGGTACTGGACCCGGGAAGCGGTGATCGCCGACATCGACCGGCGCCGCCACCGGTTGCACGTGGCGATTGAGAACTTCGGCCACGACGCCAACATCGGCTCGGTGGTGCGCACCGCCAACGCCTTCGCGGTCCACACCGTGCACATCGTCGGGCGCCGGCGCTGGAATCGCCGCGGCGCCATGGTGACCGACCGCTATCAACGGCTGTGCCACCACGACAGCACCGCCGCGTTGCTGGACTTCGCCGCGACCGCCGGCCTGACCGTCGTCGCGGTGGACAACGTCCCCGGTGCGGCGCGGCTGGAACAGACGGCGCTGCCGCGGGACTGCGTGCTGGTGTTCGGTCAGGAGGGCCCGGGCATCACCGACGACCTCCGGGCCGGGTCGGCGCTGACGGTGTCGATCGCCCAGTTCGGCTCCACGCGCAGCATCAACGCCGGGGTGGCCGCCGGAATCGCGATGCACGCCTGGATCCGCCAGCACGCGGACCTGTCGCGCGCCTGGTAGCGCCCCCGTTGCCGCATCGAGCCCGCCCGCATCGAGTGTGAAGCCCCGGCTTTGATTGTGCGCCTAACGCTTCGCGTGTGAAGTAGCGGCGGGATTTCGGCGACTTTTCCGCCCTGGATTCACACGGAAAGCCGTAGGTGCACAGCCGAAGCCCCTCAACTCCACAGCGTCACATGCACTTTCGGGCGGAAGCGCGTCACGCCGACGCCGGAGCCGCGGATCATCGCCTGGGTGCACCTCGGGGTGGTGATGAAGCGGACCAGCTCGGACACGGCGGGCTGGCGCACCGCCGGTGCCAGCGTCGCCGCGCCCCACTCGCCGGACCGGTCCAGGCCGGGGCCGGACACGTGGGTCAACCGACCGGCGGCCAGATCCTTCGCGACGGCGAAACCGATCGTCAAGCTGACACCGCCGACCCGCTGCACCTCCTCGAGCGCGGCGGCGTCGCTCTGGAAGATGCGCTGCTGTGACTCCGGAACCGCCAAGGCGCGCAACATGTTTGCGATCTCGCCGTCGACGCCGCCCGCCGACGGGCCCAGCATCCACTGTTGCTGGCGCAGCAGCGCCGGCGCCGGAATGCCCGCCGCCACTGGGCTGTTCGGCGCCGCGACGGCGATGATCTGATACTTGAGGAAGGGGCGCACGAAGATCGTGTCGTCGGGCGCGAGCGAACTCTCGCTCACCGGGCCGATCGCGATGTCGACGGCGCGCGAGCAGATCAGGTCGCGGAACCGGCTCGTCGGATGCACGCTCAGCTCCACCGACAGGTCGTTGGCGCGCGACGAGAACAGCTCGATCAGCCCGGGCGCGGCGTGTTCGGCGAACGCGGTGGACGCCGCGATCCGCAGCAGCCGCCGCCCGTGGGCGGCCTCGGTGACCTCGATCGCGGTTTGTTGCTGCAGCCCGAGGATTTCGACCGCGCGGCTGGCCAGGCGCAGCCCGCCGGGCGTGAACGCCAGCCCGGCGCCGGTCCGGGTGAACAGGGGGTCGTCGAGCTCCTTGCGCAGGGCGGTCACCAGCATCGAGATGCCGGCGTCGGAAACACCCAGCTCCGCCGCGGCGGCCCGCACCGAGCCGAGGCGGACCACCGCCGAATAGGCCCGAAGTTGAGCCGGAGTCACGCCATGAGCCTACTTTGGATGCGTGCGTGACGTGCTTGCCCAGCTGGTGTCGATCTGGCGTGCCGGCGACACCGCGGGACTCGGGACGGTGGTGCGGACCTTTCGGTCCGCGCCGCGGCCGGCGGGGGCCTCGCTGGTGGTGGCGCCCGACGGCACGGTGGCGGGCTCGGTGTCGGGCGGCTGCGTGGAGGGCGCGGTCTACGACGTCGCGACCGAGGTGGCGACGACGGGCGCGCCGCGGCTGGAGCGCTACGGGGTGAGCGACGGCGACGCGTTCGCCGTCGGGCTGACGTGCGGCGGGATCATCGACGTCTTCGTCGAGCCGGTTTCGCGGGCAACGTTCCCCGAGCTCGGCGCCGTCGCCGACGACATCGCCGAGAACCGCCCCGTCGCGACCGCGACCGTCATCGGCCACCCCGACGCGCGGTGGGTGGGGCGGCGGGTGGTGGTCCGGCCCGACCCGAGCAGCCCCGTCGCGGGATCGTTGGGTTCGGCGCGCGCCGACGCGGCGGTCGCCGACGACGCCCGCGGCCTGCTGGCGGTCGGCCGCAGCGAGGTCCTCAAGTACGGGCCCGACGGGCAGCGCCTCGGCGACGGCATGGAGGTGTTCGTGTCCAGCTTCGCCCCGCGCCCGCGGATGCTGGTGTTCGGCGCCATCGACTTCGCGGCCGCCCTCGCGCAGCAGGGCTCCTTCCTCGGCTACCGGGTCACCGTCTGCGACGCCCGCGAGGTGTTCGCCACGCCGGCGCGGTTCCCGACGGCCGACCACGTCGTCGTCGACTGGCCGCACCGCTACCTCAACGCGCAGGCGCAGGCGGGCGCCATTGACGAGAACACGGTGATCTGCGTGCTCACCCACGACCCGAAGTTCGACGTCCCCGTGCTGGAGGTGGCGCTGCGGCTGCCCCGGGTCGGATACGTCGGGGCGATGGGATCGCGCCGCACCCACGACGACCGGATGGGCCGGCTGCGCGCCGCGGGGCTGACCGACGCCGAACTGGACCGGCTGTCCAGCCCGATCGGGCTGGACCTGGGCGCCCGCACGCCGGAGGAGACCGCGGTGTCGATCGCCGCCGACATCATCGCCAAGCGCTGGGGCGGCGGGGGTCGCCCGCTGACCGAGACCACCGGGCGCATCCACCACGACGCGCAGGTTCCAGACGAGTTAAACGATCACTTAACTCGCTATTGACGCCCCTGTCAGCGGGGCTGACACTGCTGCAATGCAAGTACCGGGACCCTTCGAATACGAACGTGCAACCAGCGTCGACCACGCCGTCGGGCTGCTGGATCGGCTGGGGGAGGGGGCGCGGGTGATCGCGGGCGGGCACAGCCTCCTGCCCATGATGAAGCTGCGCATCGCCAACCCGGAGTACCTGGTCGACATCAATGACCTGGCGCCCGAGCTCGGCTACGTGATCACCGATCCGACCCTCGTGCGCATCGGCGCCATGACCCGCCACCGCGAGATCCTGGAGTCCGACACCCTGGCCGCGGTGTGCCCGATCTTCCGGGACGCCGAGCGGGTGATCGCCGACCCGGTGGTCCGCAATCGCGGCACCCTGGGTGGCTCGCTGTGCCAGGCGGATCCCGCCGAGGACCTGGTGACGGTCTGCAGCGCGCTGGACGCCGTGTGCCTGGCCCGCGGGCCGTCGGGCGAACGGGAAATACCGATCGACGAGTTCGTCGCCGGGCCCTACGAGACCACCCTGGCGCACAACGAGATCCTGGTTGAGGCCCGAATCCCGGTGCGGCTCAATACGTCCAGCGCCTACGCCAAGGTGGAGCGGCGCGTGGGGGACTGGGCGGTGACGGCGGCCGGGGCGTCCGTCACCCTGGACGGCGAGTCGATCGCCGCCGCGCGCGTGGGCCTGACGGCGGTCAACCCCGACCCCGGCGCGCTCGCCGAGCTCGCGGCGGCGCTGGTCGGCCGGCCCGCCACCGAGGAGACCTTCGCCGAGGCGGGCCGCCGCGCCGCCGCGGCCTGCGACCCGGCGACCGACGTGCGCGGCACCGCGAAGTACAAGCGGCACCTGGCCTCCGAACTGACAACCCGCACGTTGCGCACCGCCGCGGCGCGCGTGCGCGCAGAGGGGAGCTAGCCATGCAAGTCACCATGACCGTCAACGGCGAGCAGGTGACCGCCGAGGTCGAACCCCGGACGCTGCTGGTGCACTTCCTGCGGGATCAGTTGCGGCTCACCGGAACCCACTGGGGCTGCGACACCAGCAACTGCGGCACGTGCGTGGTCGACGTAGACGGCGTGCCGGTGAAGTCCTGCACGATGCTGGCCGTGATGGCGTCGGGCCACAGCGTGCGGACCGTAGAAGGACTAGCGGGGCCAGATGGCGCCCTGGATCCAATACAGGAAGGGTTCATGCGCTGCCACGGGCTGCAATGCGGCTTCTGCACGCCGGGAATGATGATCACCGCGCGGGCCCTGCTGGACCGCGACCCCAACCCGGACGAGGAGACCATCCGCGAGGCGATCTCCGGGCAGATCTGCCGCTGCACCGGCTACACCACGATCGTGCGCTCCATCCAGTGGGCGGCGAACCACTCCACCGTGAAGGCCGAGTCATGACCACCATCGAGTCCCGACCGCCCTCACCCGAAGACACGGCGGACAACGACCAGAAGCCGTGCGGCCACGGCCGGATGCTGCGCAAGGAGGACCCGCGCTTCATCCGCGGCCGCGGCACCTACGTCGACGACGTCGCGCTGCCCGGCATGCTGCACCTGGCGATCCTGCGTTCGCCGTACGCGCACGCCCGCATCGCCGGCATCGATGTGACTGCGGCGCTTGCGCATCCGAAGGTCAAGGCGGTGGTGACGGGCGCGGACCTGGCCGAGAAGGGCCTGGCCTGGATGCCGACGCTGTCCAACGACGTGCAGGCCGTGCTGGCCACCGACAAGGTGCGGTTCCAGGGCCAGGAGGTGGCGTTCGTCGTCGCCGAGGACCGGTATTCCGCGCGCGATGCGCTGGAGCTGATCGACGTCGACTACGACCCGCTGGATCCGGTTGTCGACGTGCGCAAGGCGCTCGACCCGTCGGCCCCGGTGATCCGCACGGATCTGGAGAACAAAAACGACAACCACATCTTCGACTGGGAGACCGGCGACGCGGCCGCCACCGAGGCGGCGTTCGCGCACGCCGACGTGGTCGTCAAGCAGGAGATCGTGTACCCGCGGGTGCACCCCGCGCCGATGGAAACCTGTGGCGCGGTCGCCGATTTGGACCCGGTGACCGGCAAGCTGACGCTGTGGACCACCTCGCAGGCGCCGCACGCGCACCGCACCCTGTACGCGTTGGTCGCCGGCCTGCCCGAGCACAAGATCCGGGTGATCTCGCCGGACATCGGCGGCGGGTTCGGCAACAAGGTGCCGATCTACCCCGGCTACGTGTGCGCGATCGTCGGCTCGCTGCTGCTGGGCAAGCCGGTCAAATGGATGGAGGACCGCAGCGAGAACCTGACGTCCACCAGCTTCGCCCGCGACTACATCATGGTCGGCGAGATCGCCGCGACGGGCGACGGCAAGATCCTGGCGCTGCGCTCGAACGTGCTGGCCGACCACGGCGCGTTCAACGGCCAGGCGGCGCCGACGAAATACCCGGCCGGCTTCTTCGGCGTGTTCACCGGCAGCTACGACCTGGAGGCCGCCTACTGCCACATGACCGCCGTGTACACCAACAAGGCGCCCGGCGGGGTGGCCTACGCGTGTTCGTTCCGGATCACCGAGGCGGTGTACTTCGTCGAGCGGCTGGTGGACTGCCTGGCCTTCGAGCTCAAGATGGACCCGGCCGAGCTGCGGCTGCGAAACTTGTTGCGGCCCGAGCAGTTCCCGTACCAGAGCAAGACCGGCTGGACGTACGACTCGGGCGACTACGAGACCACCATGCGCAAGGCCATGGACATGATCGGCTACGACGCGCTGCGCGCCGAACAAAAGGAGCGCCGCGCGCGCGGCGAGCTGATGGGCATCGGGATGGCCTTCTTCACCGAGGCCGTCGGCGCCGGCCCGCGCAAGGACATGGACATCCTCGGCCTCGGCATGGCCGACGGCTGCGAGCTGCGCGTGCACCCGACCGGGAAAGCCGTTGTGCGGCTTTCGGTTCAGACCCAGGGTCAGGGCCACGAGACGACGTTCGCGCAGATCGTCGCCGAGGAGCTGGGCATCCCGCCCGACGACATCGAGGTGGTGCACGGCGACACCGACCAGACGCCGTTCGGGCTGGGCACCTACGGCAGCCGGTCCACCCCGGTGTCGGGTGGGGCCGCGGCGCTGGTGGCCCGCAAGGTGCGCGACAAGGCGAAGATCATCGCCTCGGGCATGCTCGAGGTGTCGGTCGCCGACCTGGAGTGGGAGAAGGGCTCTTTCCACGTCAAGGGCGACCCGTCGGCGTCGGTGACGATCCGGGACATCGCGATGCGCGCGCACGGGGCCGGTGACCTGCCCGACGGCATCGAGGGCGGGCTGGACGCCGAGGTCTGCTACAACCCGTCGAACCTCACCTATCCCTACGGCGCGTATTTCTGTGTGGTGGACGTGGATCCGGGCACCGCGGTGGTCAAGGTGCGACGCTTCCTGGCCGTCGACGACTGCGGCACGCGGATCAACCCGATGATCATCGAGGGCCAGGTGCACGGCGGCATCGTCGACGGGATCGGGATGGCGTTGATGGAGATGATCGCGTTCGACGAGGAGGGCAACTGCCTGGGCGGGTCGCTGATGGATTACCTCATCCCGACCGCGGTCGAGGTGCCGCACCTGGAGACGGGCCACACGGTGACGCCGTCGCCGCATCACCCGATCGGCGCCAAGGGCATCGGCGAATCGGCCACCGTGGGTTCGCCCCCGGCCGTGGTGAACGCGGTGGTGGACGCGTTGGCGCCGTTCGGGGTTCGGCACGCCGACATGCCGCTGACGCCGTCGCGGGTGTGGGAGGCCATGCAGGGCAGAGCGAAACCACCGATTTAGATGACGATCAGTGAGCGCGCTCAGGAGCTGTTGGCGGCACGGACACCGTTCGTGCACGCGACCGTGGTGCGCGCCCAGCCGCCCACCTCGTCCTACCCGGGCGACGAGGCAATCCTGTTGGCGGACGGCACCATCGAGGGCTTCGTCGGCGGACAGTGCGCCCAGAACTCCGTCCGCAAGGCGGCGCTGGGCGCGCTGCAGGCCGGCGAGAGCGTGTTGCTGCGGGTGCTTCCCGACGGCGACGTGCACTTCCCCGAGGCGCCGGGCGCGTGCGTCGTCGTCAACCCGTGCCTGTCCGGCGGATCGCTGGAGATCTTCTTGACCCCGCAGCTGCCGGCGCCGCTGATCGAGATCCACGGGGCCACCCCGATCGCCGAGGCGCTGGCCCAGGTGTGCGGGGTGCTCGGCTACGACGTCCGCCGCGGCGCCGACGTCGGCGAGGCGACGGCGGTGGTGATCGCCAGCCACGGCGGGCCGGAAGCCGAAATCATCCGCGCGGCACTGGATCACGGCGTCGGGTACGTCGGCCTGGTGGCCAGCAAGGTGCGCGGGGCGGCCATCCTCGGCCAGCTCGACCTTTCCGACGCCGAACGGGCCCGGGTGCATACCCCGGTCGGGCTGGGCATCGGGGCCAAGACACCCGCGGAGATCGCGGTCTCGATCGCCGCCGAACTGGTCGCCGGCGTCCGCGGCGGCGGCCTGCGCCGCGCCGACGCACCGCCGCCGCCTGCGGAGGCTGTCGATCCAGTGTGCGGCATGACGGTGACCATCGGGCCCGACACCGAGCGCCTGCGGCTCGCCGGCGCGGATCACTGGTTCTGCGGCCCCGGCTGCCGCGCGGCGTTCGCCGCCGGGAAAGCATGACCGTCACCGGTGTCGTGCTGGCGGCCGGCAGTTCGCGCCGGCTCGGGACCCCCAAACAGCTGCTGCCCTACCGGGATACGACCCTGTTGGACGCCACCCTCGAGACCGCCCGCGGCGCGGGGTTCGACCAGCTCGTCGTCACGCTCGGCGGCGCGGCCCGGGCGGTGCGCGCCGCGGTGCGCCTTGACGGGACCGACGTGGTGACCGTCGCCGACCCCGGCGCCGGGTGCGCGGCCTCGCTGCGGGCCGCGCTGGACCGGGTCGATCCGCGGGCCGACGGGATCGTGCTGATGCTCGGCGATCAGCCCGGCGTGCGGCCGGCCACCCTGCGGCGAATGCTCGCCGAGGGACCGGGCGCCGACATCGCGGTGTGCCGCTACGCCGACGGCGTCGGGCATCCGTTGTGGTTGGGCCGCGGCGTGTTTCGTGAACTCCGCGCACTGCGCGGGGACAAGGCGGTGTGGAAACTGATGGAAGCGGGCCGGTGCGAGGTGCGCGAGCTCGCGATAGACGGCCCCATCCCGCCCGACGTCGACACCTGGGACGACTACGAGCGCGTGGTGAAGTCCTGATGTTCACCGATGTCGACGACGTCGTCGCCCGCTTCGACGCCCACGACTACCTGCTCGACACGGGAACCGCGTCGGCGATCTTCCTGGCGGTGACGCTTCACCGCCCGCTGCTGCTGGAGGGTGAACCCGGGGTCGGCAAGACCACGGCCGCGAAAACCCTTGCGGCGGTGCTGGAGACCGAGCTGGTGCGGCTGCAGTGCTACGAGGGCCTGACCGCCAGCGAGGCGCTGTACGACTGGAACTACCAGCGCCAGCTGCTGTCCATCCGGCTGGCCGAGGCCGGCGGTCGGGGCATCGAGGAGGCGGACCTCTACACCGAGAAATACCTGGTCGACCGCCCCATCCTGCGGTGCGTACGGCACCGCGGCCCGACCCCGCCGGTGCTGCTGGTCGACGAAATCGACCGCGCCGACGACGAATTCGAGGCGCTGCTGCTGGAGTTCCTTGGGGAGTCCGCGGTGACCGTTCCCGAGCTGGGCACCTTCGTCGCCGAACGCCCGCCGATCGCGGTGCTGACCTCCAACCGCAGCCGCGACCTGCACGACGCGCTGCGCCGCCGCTGCCTGTATCACTGGATCGACTACCCGGAGCCGGCCCGGGCCGCCGCGATCGTCCGCCGGACCGTGCCCGGCGCGACGGCGCCGCTGATCGAGCACGCGACGCAGTTCATCGGCCGCGTCCGCGACCTCGACCTGGACAAGCCGCCGGGCGTCGCCGAGACGATCGACTGGGTCGCCGCGCTGGTGTCGCTGGGCGTCGCCGATCTGGTCGACCGAAATGCCGTGACCAGCCTGGGGGCGCTGGCCAAGACGCCGGACGACCGTAGTCTGATTCGCGACGCGTACACCGAATACAGCCGCACCTGAGAGGACCACCGCATGAAGATCGCCAACCAGTTCACCGTCAGCGCGCCCATCGATCAGGCCTGGGACGTGCTGTGCGACCTGGAACAGGTGATCCCGCTGATGCCCGGGGCCCAGCTGACTGGCCACGAGGGCGACGACTACCTCGGCAAGGTCAAGGTCAAGGTTGGGCCGGTGACCAGCGAGTTCAGCGGCAAGGTGCACTTCGTCGAGCTGGACCGCGACCAGTATCGCGCGGTCATCGACGGCAAGGGCAAGGAATCGCGCGGGACCGGCAACGCGGCCGCCACGGTCACCGCCCAATTGCAGGCGGACGGGGACCGCACCAGCGTCACGGTCGACACCGACCTGAAAATCGTCGGCAAGCTGGCCCAGTTCGGCAGCGGCATGCTGCAACAGGTTTCGGAGAAGCTGCTGGGCCAGTTCGTGGAATCGCTGGAGGCGGAGCTGGCGGCGAAGAACGCACCGGTGCCGGCGAGCCCCGCGGGCCCGGCGGCGACCGACTCCGCTCCCGGTCCGCGCCACGCGGCCCCCGAGCCCGAGCCCATCGATCTGCTCGACCTGGCCGGCGGCGACCAGCTCAAGAAGTACGGCGCGGCGGCGGCCGCGGTGCTCGTCGTGCTGGTGCTGATCTGGGTGTGGCGCCGGAGGCGTTAGCGCCCGTGAGCACCCCACTGCTGTTGCGGGGCGTCGACCTGGCGGCGTTCGCGGCCGCCCTGGTGGCGCGCCTGCGCGGCGCGGGGGTGCAGGTGTCCGCCAACGGCCCGGCCGGCTTCGTGCAGGCACTGCGGCTGCTGGTGCCCGACACGAAGCCGGCGCTGTATTGGGCGGCGCGGCTCACCCTGGTCAACCGGATGGAAGACCTCGGCGCCTTCGACGCCGTCTTCGAGGCGGCGTTCGGCGCGGCCCGGCCCGACGGCGTCCGAGGTGCCGACCCCGCCCTGGCCCTGCCGGGCCCCAAGGCCCCCGCGGCCGGCACGGTGCGCCCCGCGGGAGCCGCGCCGAACGCCGGCGCCCGACAACTGCCCTGGGCCACCCGCGCGTCCACCGTCCGGGACGCAGCCGAGGAAAC
>NZ_LZIS01000137.1 GCF_001667015.1 Mycobacterium sp. E3198
CTCGGGGGAGTGCCGATCGGAGACTGGTTGTCCCGCAGCGTGTTCGCCGCCAAGTTCGCCGAGCGGAACTTCTTGTTCTCCAGCGTCATCGGTTCCAACAGCAAGATCCTGTTCAACCGCGATCCGGCGCGGCGGGTGGAGGCGGTGGCGCCGTGGCTGACGACCGACAGCGCCGTGTACCCGGCGATCGTCAACAAGCGGCTGGTGTGGATCATCGACGGCTACACCACCCTGGACAACTACCCGTACTCGGAGTTGACGTCCCTGGAGTCGGCCACCGCCGACTCCACCGAGGTGGCGTTCAACCGGCTGGCGCCCGACAAGAAGGTGTCCTACATCCGAAACTCGGTGAAGGCCACCGTGGATGCCTATGACGGCACCGTCACGCTGTATCAGCAGGACGAACAGGACCCGGTGCTGAAGGCGTGGATGCAGGTGTTCCCCGGCACGGTCAAGCCGAAGAGCGACATCACCCCCGAGCTCGCCGAGCACCTGCGTTACCCCGAGGACCTGTTCAAGGTGCAGCGGATGCTGCTGGCCAAGTACCACGTCAACGACCCGGTGACGTTCTTCTCCACGTCGGACTTCTGGGACGTGCCGCTGGACCCCAACCCCACCGCCAGCAGCTATCAGCCGCCCTACTACATCGTCGCGAAAAACATTGCTAAGAACGACAATTCGGCGTCATACCAGTTGATCAGCGCGATGAACCGGTTCAAGCGCGACTACCTGGCGGCCTACATCAGCGCCAGCTCGGACCCCGCGACGTACGGCAGGATCACCGTGCTGACCATCCCGGGTCAGGTGAACGGCCCGAAGCTGGCCAACAACGCGATCACCACCGACCCGGCGGTGTCCCAGGACCTCGGCGTGATCGGCCGCGACAACCAGAACCGGATCCGATGGGGCAACCTGCTCACCCTGCCGGTGGGCCAGGGCGGCCTGCTGTACGTCGAACCGGTCTACGCCTCGCCGGGGGCCAGCGACGCCGCGTCGTCGTATCCGCGGCTGATCCGGGTGGCGATGATGTACAACGACAAGATCGGCTACGGCCCGACGGTCAGTGACGCCCTCAACGGGCTGTTCGGGCCCGGCGCGGGCGCGACCGCGACCGGGATCCAACCCACCGAGCCCGGCGCGGCCCCGAT
>NZ_LZIS01000138.1 GCF_001667015.1 Mycobacterium sp. E3198
CCCCGCCCAACGACTCGCCAAACTCCTCAAGCAAGCAGCCTGACCAGATGTTGCACTAACCGATTGACAATGCCCCGGAATGCGCCGCGAGGGTTGATGTCTCGCGGCGCATTCCCGGTCGGTGCGGTTTAGTGCTCGCCGTGCTCGCCGTTGGGGGAGCCGACGATGCTCTCCTGGTGCTCGCGCAGCGCGGTCAGCGCGCCCTGCTCGGCGGAATGCGCCGCCTCGCGCAGCGCGGCATCCTCGGACGCCGGGTCGGCGCGCAGGAAGCTGCCGCTACCCGGCGAGCCGGCCGAGCCGAGCTTGTTCATGCGCTTGGGCAACGCCGCGCCCTGGTACTCGAGCGGTATCGGGTGCCCGTGGTCGTCGACGGGGCCCAGCGGCTGGTGCAGCTCGATGTACGCGCCGTGCGGCAGCCGCTTGATGATGCCCGTCTCGATGCCGTGCTCGAGTACCTCGCGGTCGCTGCGCTGCAGCCCGACGCACCACCGGTAGGCGATGAAGTAGACGAACGGCGGCAGGATCACCATCCCGATGCGCCCGATCCACGTCGTCGCGTTCAGCGAGATGTGGAACTTGTACGCGATGATGTCGTTCATCGCCGCCAGGGTGAGCACCATGTAGAAGGAGATCGCCATCGCGCCGATCGACGTGCGCACCGGGGCGTCGCGCGGCCGCTGCAGCAGGTTGTGGTGCGCGTAGTCGCCGGAGAACCGCTTCTCCAGGAACGGGTAGATGATCAGCAGGATGAAGATCAGGCCCATCAGCAGCGCCACCCAGACCGGGGCCGGGATCGTGTGGTGCCAGAAGTAGAACTCCCACGGCGGCCAGATACGGGCTAGACCCTCGGTCCACATCATGTAGAAGTCCGGCTGCGAGCCCGCCGAGACGTGAGAGGGCTTGTAGGGCCCCAGGTTCCAGATCGGGTTGATCTGCAGCAGCCCGCCCATCAGGCCGAGCACCCCGACGATCGCCGCGAAGAACGCGCCGGATTTGACGGCGAAGATCGGCATCACCCGCACGCCGACCACGTTCTGCTCGGTGCGGCCGGGCCCGGGGAACTGGGTGTGCTTCTGGAACCACACCATGGCCAGGTGCAGCCCGATCAGCGCCAGGATGATGCCCGGCAACAGCAGGATGTGCAGGGCGTACATGCGCGGGATGATCGCGCCCACCGTCGCGCACTCGTTGCCGGTGCCCCCGCAGGGGAAGTCGCCGCTGAACAGCGCCCAGTGCAGCCACGTGCCAATCACGGGCATCCCCAACGTGATCGAGGACAGAGCGGCGCGCAGTCCGATGCCCGACAGCAGGTCGTCGGGCAGCGAGTAGCCGAAGTAACCCTCGAACATGGCCAGGATCAGCAGCAGCGAACCGATCACCCAGTTCGCCTCGCGGGGCCGCCGGAACGCGCCGGTGAAGAAGATGCGCGCCAGGTGCACCATGATCGCCGCGGCGAAAAGCAACGCGGCCCAGTGGTGGACCTGGCGTACGAACAACCCGCCCCGCACCTCGAACGAGATGTCGAGCGTCGAGGCGAAGGCCTTGGACATGTCCACGCCGCGCAGCGGTTGGTAGGCGCCCTGGTAGGTGATCTCGCCCATGTGCGGGTCGAAGAACAGCGTCAGATACACGCCGGTGAGCAGCAGCACGATGAAGCTGTACATCGCGATCTCGCCCAGTAAAAACGACCAGTGCGTCGGAAACACCTTGTTGAGCTGCCTGCGCACCGCCGCCGACGGGTGATAACGCGTGTCGATGTCCTCGCCTTGGCGGGCCAGGACATCACCGATCTTCGGGGGACTCAGTTTGGGGCTCATGTCGTCGTCCTCTCCCAGAATGCCGGTCCGACGGGCTCGATGAAGTCACCGTTGGCGACCAGGTACCCGTTGGTGTCGATCGTGATGGGCAGTTGCGCCAGCGCGCGCGCCGCCGGGCCGAAGATCGGCTTGGCGAAGTGCAGGGCATCGAACTGCGACTGGTGGCAGGGGCACAGGATCCGGTAGGTCTGCTGTTCGTACAGCGACGCCGGGCAACCCAGGTGCGAGCACACCTTCGTGTAGGCGAAGAACTCGCCCCAGTTGAAGCTCTCCTGGCCTTGGCGCTTGACCATCCGGGACATGTCGGACGGGCGGATCCGGATGAGCATCACGGGGTTGCGGACGCCCTGGTTGATCGCGCGGAGCTTCTCCTGCGATTCCGGGGTGGTGCCGTCCCCGTCGGATTCCCGCCACGGGAAGACGGTTTCCATGCCGCCGGCGTCGAGGTCCTCCGGGCGCATCTTGATGAACGGTGACGCGCCGGCCGAGCCGGTGGCGCGCGCCAGGAAGATGGTCTCGCCCTTGTAGCGCGGGGTCCACCCCGACGTCCACAGCACGGCCTTCTTGCCGTCGGCCGTCGGCACCACCGGCTTCCACGGGTTCTTGATCAGGCCACCGGCAAACGCCACCAGGGTCGAGAGCCCGAAGGCGCCGAGCCCGACGCCCAGGGACAGGCCGACCAGCTTGCGCCGCCCGATCGTCGAACTCTGGTACGTCTCGGCCAGGTTGGCCACCACAGTCTTGCGGTCGATCTCGCGCGAGGCGCCGTCATGGCGCTCCTGGATCGAAAGCTCTTCGGGGATAAACTTTTTCTGGTACAGGATGGCGCCGATCGCGATGCACAGGATCGACATCCCGAAGGTCAGGCCGTACAGCGGGGTGGCCAGGGTGTAGAACAGGCTGCCCGGGGCGTCCTTCGGCTTGTACTCCCACGGCCAGAACAAGAAGATCAGCAGCAGCGCGACCCCGAAGAAGCCGCCCAGCAAAAGCCAGCGGGCCACCGAGCGTTCGGCGCGCTTCTCGGCTTTGGTGCCGTCGGCCGGCCAGCGCGGCTCTTTGAAGACGGTCTCGACGCCGTCGATCTTGCCGCCCAGGGCCACCAGTTCCTGTTGCGACATCGCGGCCAACGCGGCGTCGCTGGGCTCCTGCGGGGTCCCCGGTCCGGCCTTGTCGGTGTCGCTCATGATGCACGCGCCCCAATCCACAGTGCCAACCCGATGGCGGCGACCATTCCGATGATCCACGCGGCCATGCCCTCGGGTGCGGGTCCGAAGCCACCGAGGCCGTAGCCGCCGGGCTGCCGCTCCTCGCTCACGGTCCTCACGTAGGCGATGATGTCCTTCTTGGCGTCGAAGGACAGCTGGCGGTCGGAGAACTTCGGCATGCTCTCCGGGCCGGTCAGCATCGCGTCCAGGATTTGCTGTTCGTTGGCCCCACCCAGGTCGGGCGCGTACTTGCCCGAGGACAGGGCGCCGCCCTTCCCGGTGAAGTTGTGGCACGAGGAGCAGTTGAGCCGGAACAGGTCGCCGCCGCGGCCGACGTCATCGCCGCGCAGCGACCGCATGGCGACGCTGCCGTCGGGATTGCGGGTCACCGTGGGGCCGCCCCCGTTGGCCTGCACGTAGGCGCCGATCGCGTCGATCTGCGCCTCGTCGAAGATCGGCTCCTTGCGGGGAGCCTGAGCCGCGGCGGCCATCAGCGGCATCCGGCCGGTGGAGACCTGGAAGTAGACGGCCGCCTCGCCCACGCCGATCAGGCTGGGCCCGCGGTCGGGCACGCCTTGCAGGTTGGCGCCGTGGCAGGACACGCAGGACGTGTCGAACAGCTGCTTGCCGTTGCGCAGCAGCGCCGACCCGGACTCGTCGGCGACCGCCACCTGCGGGGTGGGGGTAAGGACCGCCGCCACTCCGCCCGACACGGTCAGCGCGATGAGCAGCAGCAACCCGCCCGACAGACGGCGGCGCAGCCGCCGCCGTGAGCGATCGCTCAGCCCTTTTCGCGGTTCGCCCCGCCGCGCACCGATTCGGGTAGACCCCAGTTTCTTCAACCGAGCACTCCTGTCCGTCCGTCTAGCGCCGGTTCATCGGATGAAATAGATCACGGTGAATAGCGCGATCCACACGATGTCGACGAAATGCCAGTAGTAGGAGACGACGATGCTGGCCGTCGCCTGCGCGGGCGTGAACTTGCTCATCGCGGTGCGGGCCAGCAGGAATATGAAGGCGATCAGCCCGCCGGTGACGTGCAGGCCGTGGAAGCCGGTGGCCAGGTAGAACACCGTGCCGTAGGCGCTGCCCGGGATCGTCGTCCCGTGCGTCATCAGGTGGTAGTACTCGTAGCCCTGGCCGAGGACGAAGAACAGGCCCATCAGGAACGTGATCACGTACCAGCGGCGCAGCCCGAACACGTCGCCGCGCTCGGCCGCGAACACGCCCATCTGGCAGGTGAACGACGACGCGATCAGCACCAGCGTCACCGGCACGGCCTGGTACAGGTTCAGCTCGGTCGGCGGCGGCGGCCATTTCCCGCCCGCCTGAGCCCGCGCGGTGAAATACATCGCGAACAGGCCAGCAAAGAACATGAGTTCGCTGGACAGCCACACGATGGTGCCGACAGCGACCATGTTCGGCCGATTCAGCGAATGCACCCGCGACGTGATCGCAGTACCCGAGGTCCCCACAGCGCTGGTCACATCCGCAAGTATGACGCTTTGTAGTTGTCGAACTCTACCCGGGTCCGAAATTTCGGCGATCCGCGTTTTGCCGGGCGCGACCGGGCCCGCACCGGCGCGCCCGTGGCAACGGTTGGGGGCCGGCTGATCCTCGTGGGACCATCGGCGCGTGCCCGCGTCACCTGAAGCCCTCCCGCCCCGGGGCGCCCCCGGGGCGGCGCCGTCGTGGCCGGGGGTCCTCGGCCGGCTGACGGGCGGTCACGAACTGGCGCGGGGCGAGGCCGCCTGGGCCATGGACGAGGTCATGTCCGGGGCCGCGAGCCCGGCCCAGATCGCCGCCTTCGCGGTGGCGATGACGATGAAGGCGCCCACCGCAGCCGAGGTGAGCGAGCTGGCCGACGTCATGCTGCGCCACGCCCGCCCGATGCCCGCCGGCGCGATCCCCGAGGACGCCGTCGACATCGTCGGCACCGGGGGCGACGGCGTCAACACGGTCAACCTGTCCACCATGGCGTCGATCGTGGTGGCCGCCGCGGGGGTGCCGGTGGTCAAGCACGGCAACCGCGCGGCCTCGTCGCTGTCCGGGGGAGCCGACACGCTGGAGGCGCTCGGGGTGCGGATCGACCTGGAGCCCGACCAGGTCGCGCGAAGCCTCGAGGAGCTCGGGATCGGGTTCTGCTTCGCGCCGCTGTTTCACCCGTCGTACCGGCACGCGTCGGCGATGCGGCGCGAGATCGGGGTGCCGACGGTGTTCAACCTGCTTGGGCCGCTTACCAATCCAGCGCGCCCGCGGGCGGGTTTGATCGGATGCGCGTTCGCGGACCTCGCCGAGGTGATGGCCGGGGTGTTCGCGGCGCGCCGGTCCAGCGTGCTCGTCGTGCACGGCGACGACGGGCTCGACGAGCTGACCACCACGACCACCAGCACCATCTGGCGCGTGCAGGCCGGCACCGTGGACCGGCTGACGTTCGATCCGGCCGGGTTCGGGTTCGCGCGGGCCGAGCTGCACGAGCTGCTGGGCGGCGACGCGCAGGCCAATGCGGCCGAGGCGCGCGCGGTGCTGGCCGGCGCGACGGGCCCGGTCCGCGACGCCGTCGTGCTCAACGCCGCCGGGGCGATCGTCGCGCACGCCGGGCTATCCAGCCGCGCTGAATGGCTGCCGGCCTGGGAGGACGGGTTGCGGCGGGCCGGCGCCGCCATCGACTCGGGGGCGGCCGAACAGCTGCTCGCGCGATGGGTGCGGTTCGGTCAGCAGCTCTGAATCCCGGCCCCGCAGGGCGTGCGCCGGATCCTGTTGCCAGGCCAGCCGCGCCGAACGCGCGGACGCCGCCCACGCCGACCAGGGGCCGGCCGACCGCAGCGGCGAGGCCCACCCCTCGTCGGCCTCGGCCGTGACCCGCACGACGCGCACCCCCGGACCGGCCAGCCACCGCGCGATGAGCGCGGTCTCCTCGAGCAGCGCGCCCCCGAGCGGGGACGCGGTCGGCAGGATCGCCTGAGCGCCGGCGTGAATGGCCTCGATCACCGGCATCGGGGGCACCCCGCGCCCGGCCGTACCGGCCGCGGCGAGCTGGCCGTAGCGGATCACGGCCAGGTGGTAGCCGCCCCGGCCGTCGGGACCGTCCGGCGCCGCGGCGATCAGCTCGGGCAGCGCGGCCAGCGCCCGCAGCCGCTGGCCGCGCCACAGCGCCTCGATCGCGGCGGCGGTGCGGTCGCGCAGCCGCGCGGCGCTCTCGAAGTGACGTTGCTCGGCAAGCGCGGTGACGTGGCGCACGGCGGCGTCCAGGGCGGTGTTGTCCAGCCCGTCGATCAGGGCCGCCGCCCGCGCCACGGCCGCGGCGTACTGGGTGGCGGTCACGCCCCGGGCGGCCGGGCAGGGTGACACCTGGACCTCCGGGCAGGCGGGCCCGTGCAGCGCCGAGCGGCCGAGCCGCGCGGTGCAGGTGCGCAGCCCGGTGAACCGTGCCAGCAGCGCCGCGGTGTCGGTGGCGTCGGTGCGGGACCGGAACGGCCCGACGGCGCGGTCGTGCCCGGGCGCCCGGATCGCCGCGAGCCGCGGAAACGCCTCGTCGGTGAGCGCCAGCCACCACCACCGTTGCGGGAAGCGCGACCGCCGGTTGTAGGGCGGGGCGTGCGCGGCCAGCAGCCGCAACTCGCGCACCCCGGCCTCCAGCGCATGCGCGCACTCGACGTGGTCGACGGCGTGGGCCAGCGCGACCATCTCCTTCATCCGGCCGCGGGGGTCCGCGCCGGTGAAGTACTGGGCCACCCGGCGGCGCAGGTCGACGGCGGTCCCGATGTAGAGCGTCTCGCCCGCCGGCCCGCGGAACAGGTAGACACCCGGCCGGCGCGGAAGGCCTTCTGCGAGAACGCGTTTGCGGCGCTGGGCCGGCGTCACGTCGGGCAAATACGCGCGCAGGTCGGCGTAGGTGTGCACGCCCTGGTTGCCGACCCGCTCGATGAGCGCGTGCAACACGTCGACGGTGGCGCGGGCGTCGTCGAGGGCGCGGTGGGTCGGTTGGGCCGCCACCGCGAACAGCCGCGCCAGGGCGGCCAGCCGCACGCTGGGGGCCTCCTCGCGGCTGAGCACCCGGCGGGCCAGCCGGACCGTGCACAGGACCCGGGGCCGCGGCCAATCCAGGCCGCATCGCTGCGCGGCGGCCCGCAGGAAGCCCACGTCGAATCCGGCATTGTGGGCGACCAGCACCGCCCCCTGGTCCAGGCCGGCGAACTCGAAAAACATCGGCAGCACGGCGTCGATGGCCGGGGCGTCGCACACCATCGCCGTGGTGATGCCGGTGAGCTGCACGATCTGGGGCGGGATGCTGCGCTGCGGGTCCACCAGGGTGGCGAACTCGCCGAGCACGACGCCACCGCGCACCTTGACCGCCCCGATCTCGGTGATGGCGTCGCAGGGCGCGCCGTCGGCGCTCTTGGTGCGTCCGCCGGTGGTTTCCAGGTCCACCACGACGAAAGTGGTTTCGCGCAACGAGGTTTCGTCGATCGGGGAGGCGGCCGGGTCCCAGCGTGGTCCCAAGTCGGCGAAACTCAGCTGAGTCGCACCACTCATGGCCGAAGACGTTAAGCACCCGCACCGACAGAGGCCCGGTTCCCACGCCGGGCGGATCTCTGTCGGATTGCTGTCGGTGGCCCCGGTTAGCGTGCGGTAAGCGCGCGAACTTCAGCGCTCGGATGACCGAGAGGACGGCCCGAAGATGGCATACGGAAGTGGCAAAGGCGAACCGCCGCCCGGTTCGGAGGCACCGGTGGTGATCGACTGCGACGAGTGCGCGGCACGCGGCCCCGGATGCCGCGACTGCGTGGTCAGCGTGCTGCTCGGGGTCCCCGAGACCCTGCTGCAGGACGAACGGGCCGCGCTCGAGGTGCTCGCCGACGTGGGGCTTGCCCCGAGGCTGCGGTTGGTGCCGATTCGTCGGGACCGAGGGGCCGGTGTAGCCTAATTGCCTTGTGCGCCAAAACCGCTCGATCGTCTTAGGGGATTGCCATCATTCACAACGTAATGACAGAAATCTTCCTGATTTCTTAACGGGCCGGTTTGGACAAACGTCGATATCGTTTCGTAACCTGTTTGAGACCTAAACTAGTCCGACGGCGCTCCGGCAGTGCCAGTCCAGGCCGTTTAAGGATGCAAATTTTGAGGCTCGACTCTAGGTACCCCTGTGCGCGTGTCATTACACGTTCTGCCCTAGGTACGTTAGCGGGCTTGGTCGTCTTCGCGGGTGGTTTCGCCGCGAATTCCGTGGCCGATCCGGCCCAGGACGCGCTGGCCAAACTGAACCAGCTGTCCCGCCAAGCCGAACAGACCACCGAGGCGATGCACAGCGCGCAGCTCGACCTGAACAAGAAGCTGGCGGTGCAGCAGGCGGCGGAAAAGAAGCACGCCGACGACCAGGCCGCCGTGGACTCGGCGAAGGCTCGCCTGGCCGCTTTCCAGGGCGCGGTCAACAAGCTCGCCGCGGCGCAATACATGGGCGGCCGCGTCGACGGCATGGAGGCGATGCTCACCGCCGGGTCGCCGCAGGGCCTGATCGACAAGCTGGCCGTGCAGCGGCTGATGGCGACGCAGATGCGCACGCAGATGGCGAACTACCGCATCGCCGGTGCGCAGGCCGCCAGGGCCGAGCAGGAATCCGCCAAGTCCGCGGCCGACGCCAAGAGCGCGGCCGAGCAGGCCGCGGCGGTCCGGGCCAGCCTGCAGTCCAAGCAGAGCCAGCTGCAGGTGCAGATCGCGGTCGTCAAATCGCAGTACGTGTCCCTGACGCCGCAGCAGCGCACCGCGCTGGCCGACCCCGGCCAGGTCCCGGCGGGCGCCCCGGCGCCCGGCGCGCCGGCCCCCGACGCGGTGCCGCCGCCGGGCGGACCGGCGCCCGCTGACGCCCCACAACCCGCTGGAATGATCCCGGGAATGCCCGGGCCAGGGGTGCCCGGCATGCAGCCTCCCGGCGGTGTGGGCGGCGACCGCGCGACCGTCGTTCAGGCGGCGCTGACCCAGGTCGGTTCGTCCTATGTGTGGGGCGGCGCCTCACCCGGCGCGTTCGACTGCTCCGGGTTGGTGATGTGGGCGTTCCAGCAGGCCGGCATCTCGCTGCCGCACTCCAGCCAGGCGCAGGCCCAAGGCGGTCAGCCGGTGGCGCTGTCGGACCTGCAGCCCGGCGACGTGGTGACCTTCTACAACGACGCGTCGCATAGCGGCATCTACGTCGGCGACGGCATGGTGATCCATTCCTCCACCTACGGCGTGCCGGTGCGGGTGGTGCCGATGGGCGCCGCGGGCCCGATCCACGACGCCCGTCGCTACTGAGCATCTTGGCCGGCGGCGTCGGCAACTGCCGATCCTGCTGGCATGGGTATTCGCCCTCGAGCTGATCGTGGCGGCGGCCGTGCCGTTCGACGTCGGCGACGCCAGGGCCAGCCACGCCCAGGTGGTCACGCCCGCTCCCAGCCCGGCCAAAGCCGCGACGAGGTCGCTGGTCGTCGGTGACCGCACCGTCCGGCTGGTGGGGTTGGGCGGCGCCATCAGCGACCGGTTGCTGTCCAGGGTGGCATCCGACATGGGTGGCGCGATCAACGCGGTGACGGCGTTCTGGGGCGGCAATTGGCCGCGTGACATCTCGATCCTGGCGACCGGCTCCGACGAGCAGTTTCGAGCCGCCGCCGGCGGTGGACCGGCATCGCGGTGGGCCGACATCGCGGCCGTGACGGTGGCCGACCGCGTCGATCCCGCGCTGCACGCGGCGTTCGGCCAACGGATCGTGTTCGCGCCGGGCGCCGCCACCATGAACGACGGTTCGTTACGAATTGTGTTGACGCACGAGCTTTTTCACTACGCCGCGCGCGCCGACACCGCCGCGGACGCGCCCGAATGGCTCACCGAAGGGGTCGCCGATTTCGTCGCCCGGCCGCAGACCCCAGTGCCCGCCGACGCGCTGCCGGTGCCGCTGACGCTGCCGGCCGACAGCGACCTGGACGCCCCCGGGCCGCAGCGCTCGCTGGCGTACGACCGCGTCTGGTGGTTTGCCCGCTTCGTCGCCGACACCTACGGGACGCCGAAGTTGCACGACCTGTACGTGGCGACCTGCGGTGTCGGGCACACCGACGTGTCCACCGCCGTCCACGACGTCCTGGGCACCGACATTGCCGGGCTGCTGGTGCACTGGCACCAATGGCTGCCCCGCTAGCCTGACGCAGGTGAGCCGGGTCCTGCTGGTAACCAACGACTTTCCGCCCCGCCCGGGCGGCATCCAGTCCTACCTGGGCGAATTCGTCGGCCGGCTGGCGGACGCCGGGCCGCATTCGGTGACGGTGTACGCGCCGCAATGGAAGGGGGCCGACGCGTACGACGCGGCGGCCGGCTATCGCGTGGTGCGCCACCCGGGCACGCTGATGTTGCCCGGCCCGGCGGTGGACGCGCGGATGCGCCGGCTGATCGGCGAGCACGGCATCGACACCGTGTGGTTCGGCGCGGCCGCACCGCTGGCGCTGCTGGCGCCGCGCGCCCGGCAGGCCGGGGCGACCCGCGTCCTGGCCAGCACGCACGGCCACGAGGTGGGCTGGTCGATGCTGCCGGTCGCGCGGTCGGTGCTGCGCCGCATCGGCGACGGCACCGACGTCGTGACCTTCGTCAGCCGCTACACGCGGTCGCGGTTCGCCTCGGCCTTCGGCCCCGCGGCGAGGCTCGAGTACCTGCCGCCCGGGGTGGACACCGAGCGGTTCCGGCCCGACCCGGCGGCGCGGGCCGAGTTGCGCACCCGCTACCGGCTGGGCGAGCGGCCCGTCGTCGTGTGCCTGTCGCGGCTGGTGCCGCGCAAGGGCCAGGACACGCTGATCAAGGCGCTGCCGTCGATCCGGCGCCACGTCGACGGGGCGGCGTTGGTCGTCGTCGGCGGCGGTCCGTACTCCGACGCGTTGCGCAAGCTGGCCACCGACCGCGGCGTGGCCGAGCACGTCACGTTCACCGGGGGCGTGCGCGCCGAGGAGCTGCCGGCCCACCACGCGCTGGCCGATGTGTTCGCGATGCCGTGCCGCACCCGCGGCGCCGGCATGGACGTCGAGGGCCTGGGCATCGTCTTCCTGGAGGCCTCGGCGACGGGCGTGCCGGTCGTCGCGGGCCTGTCGGGTGGGGCCCCGGAAACGGTGCGGCACAACAAGACCGGGCTGGTGGTCGACGGTCGCTCGGTGGACGAGGTCGCCGAGGCCGTCACCGGGCTGCTCGCCGATCCCGACCGGGCCGCGGCGATGGGCGCAGCCGGGCGCGACTGGGTGACCTCCCAGTGGCGCTGGGACACGCTGGCCGCCCGGCTGGGCGAACTGCTGGCCTGTTAGGCGCGCCGAGCCGGTCAGTCCTTCTCGTAGATCGATTCGATGTCGGCGGCGAACTTCTCGGCCACCACATTGCGCTTGACCTTCATCGTCGGCGTCAGCTCACCGGTGTCCTCGGTGAAGTCGACCGGCAGGATGCGGAACTTGCGGATCGACTCCGCGTGCGACACCGCCAGGTTGGCATGTTTGACGGCGGCGTCGACCTCGGCGAACAGGTCCGGGTCGGTGGACAGGTCGGCGACCGACGCGTCGGCGGGCTTGTGGTTGCGCTCCTTCCAGGGACCGAACGCCTCGGGGTCGATGGTGATCAGCGCGCCGATGAACGGCTTGGCGTCGCCGACCACCATGGCCTGGCTGATCAGCGGGTGCGCCCGCAGCTGGTCCTCGAGCACCGCGGGGGCGACGTTCTTGCCGCCGGCGGTGACGATGATCTCCTTCTTGCGGCCGGTGATCTTCAAAAAGCCGTCCTCGTCGAGCGCGCCCAGGTCGCCGGTCTTGAACCACCCGTCGGTGAACGCGTCAGCGGTGGCCTGCTCGTTGCGCCAGTAGCCGCCGAACACCACGCCGCCGCGCACCAACAGCTCGCCGTCGTCGGCGATGCGCATGCTGTTGCCGGGCAGCAGCGTCCCGACCGTCCCGATCTTGACCCGACCCACCTGGTTGACCGTGATGGCCGAGCTGGTCTCGGTCAGGCCGTAACCCTCGTGGATGGTCAGGCCGACGCCGCGGTAGAAGTGCCCCAGTCGCGCGCCCAGCGGCGCGCCGCCCGACAGCGACGCGTGGCACTCGCCGCCCAGCGCCGCCCGCAGCTTGCGGTAGACCAGCCGGTCGAACAACGCGTGCTTGGCGCGCAGCAGCAGCCCGGGCCCGCCGTCGTCCTGGGCCTGGCTCCAGTTGACCGCGGTTTGCACGGCCATCGCGAAGATGCGCCCGTTGCCGTCGTTGACGGCGTTCTGCTCGGCGGTGTTGTAGACCTTCTCGAATACCCGCGGCACCGACACCACGACCGTCGGCTTGAACACCGCCAACATCGGCAGCAGGTTCTTGATGTCGCTGGTGAACCCGACGGTCACCTTGTTCGCGAACGCCGACAGGGTCAGCGAGCGGGCCAGCACGTGCGCCAGCGGCAGGAACACCAGCAGCCGCTGGCCCTCGTCCAGCAGCGTCGGCAGGCATTCCTTGGCCCCCCGCGACTCGTAGAGCAGGTTGGAATGGGTCAGTTGGCAGCCCTTGGGCCGGCCGGTGGTGCCCGACGTGTAGATCAGCGTCGCCGGGTCGTCGGCGCGCAGCGCCTCGAGGCGGGCGGTCAGCTCGGCCGGCTCGACCGAGACGGCCTCCTCCGCGAGCTGGTCGAGCGCCTTGGGTCCCGAACCGTCGATGTGCAGCACCCGCCGCAGCGCGGGCAGCTCGGCGGTGAGCTCGGTGACCATCGCGGCGTGCGCGTCGGTCTCGGCGAAGGCCACCACCGCCTCCGAATCCTGCAGCACCCAGCGCACCTGCTCGGCCGACGACGTCTCGTAGATCGGCACCGTGACCGCGCCCACCGACAGGATGGCCAGGTCGAGGATCGCCCACTCGTAGCAGGTGGCCGAGAAGATCGACACGCGGTCGCCGGCCTGCACCCCGAGCGCGATCAGGCCCAGCGCCGCGGAGCGAACGTGGTCGGCCGCCTCGGCGCAGGTGACGTCCGTCCACACGCCGTCGACCAGGCGTTGGAAGATGACGAAGCTGGGGTCGTCTTTCTCATGGTCGAAGACCATGGCCGCGACGTTCTCGTGCTCGCCGACGGTAAAGCGGGCGGGGACACTGTACTCACGCACTGTGATGACCTCGATTGGCTGCTCGTCATGTTGCCGGGGTGTCGGCTTGCTGTTGCCCAGCCTAATCCGAGCATTCGCGCAGCCCGGCCGAGGTCGGCTCGGCCGTCACGGCGATTGCGGGTTGCGCGCGGCCATGTGTGAAGCTGGGGAGATGAACAGCATCCAGATCGCCGACGAGACGTTCGTCGCCGCCGACGGCGCGCGGGTGGGCGCTGCGGTCGCCGATCCGTCGTGCTGGCGGCGGTGGTGGCCGGACCTGCGGCTGCAGGTCGTCGAGGATCGCGCCGAGAAGGGGATCCGCTGGACGGTCACCGGCGCGCTGACCGGCACCATGGAGATCTGGCTGGAACCGTCGCTGGACGGGGTGGTGCTGCACTACTTCCTGCACGCCGAGCCCACCGGCGTGGCGGCCTGGCAGCTGGCAAAGTTGAATTTGGCGAAGATGACGCACCGCCGTCGGGTGGCGGGCAAGAAAATGGCGTTCGAGGTCAAAAGGACGGCGGAACGGTCGCGTCCGGTCGGCGTTTCTCCGGTAGTTTAGCCGGATCAAGGTGCGGCGGTAGGAGTACCGTTTCGGCCCGGAGGCCGGGGTGATCCGGCGCATCGCGGGGCCTATCCGCTCGCGGGAGAGAGGGCAGCAGCCAGGTGGCGGAAAAGACGACGCAGACCATTCACATCGAGGCCGATCCCGGCACGGTGCTGGAGGTGATCGCCGATATCGATTCCTATCCGGAATGGATCTCGGAATATAAGGAAGCCGAGGTGCAGGAGCGGGGCGCCGACGGCTACCCGAAGGTCGTGCGCTTCGTGATGGACGCGGGCGTCATCAAAGACACCATGGTCATGTCCTACCAGTGGCCCAAAGACCGCCAGTCGCTCAGCTGGACCCTGGTCTCCAGCTCACTGCTGCGCTCGCTCGAAGGCTCGTATCGCTTGGCGCCGAAGGGATCCGGCACCGACGTCACCTATGAACTCTCGGTCGATCTCGCCATCCCGATGATCGGGATGCTCAAGCGCAAGGCCGAGCGCAGGCTGACCGACACCGCTTTGAAGGATCTGAAGAAACGAGTCGAGGCTGAGTGAGTCCAGTGAATTCCGGGCGCCCACCCCGGCCCGGATCAGTCTTTTCGTCGGGAAGGGCGGGGTAGGAAAGTCCACGCTCGCCTCCGCCACCGCGGTCTGCGACGCGGGCTCGGGCCGGCGGGTTCTGGTTGTGTCCACCGACCAGGCGCACTCGCTGGGTGACGTGCTGGGTGTCCCCGTGCCGCCGAACGGCCAGGGCGAACCGGTTCGGGTGCTCGCCGACCTCGAAACTGGGGGAGCGGAGGCCGGCGGCGGCTTCCTCGACGCGCTGGCGCTGGACACCCTGGCCCTGCTCGAGGCCCGGTGGCGCGGCGTGGTCGACACGCTGGATCGGCGGTTTCCCGATTCCGAGCTGAGCACCATTGCGCCCGAAGAACTTTCGGCGTTGCCGGGCGTTCAGGAGGTGTTGGGGCTGCATGCCGTCGGCGAGCTCGCCGCCTCCGGGCGATGGGATCGCATCGTCGTCGATTGCGCCTCGACCGCGGACGCGTTGCGAATGTTGACCCTGCCGGCCACCTTTGGGCTCTACGTGGAGCGCGCGTGGCCGCGCCATCGCAGGCTGTCCGTCGCCGGCGACGACGCCCGCTCGGCCGCGATGGTGGAACTGCTGGAGCGCATCAGCGGCAGCGTCGAGAAGCTGAGCGCGTTGCTGACCGACGGCGAGCTGGTGACCGCGCACCTGGTGTTGACCCCCGAGCGTGTGGTGGCCGCCGAGGCGGTGCGCACGCTGGGTTCCCTGTCGCTGATGGGCGTGCGGGTCGAGGAGCTGATCGTCAACCAGGTTCTGGCCGAGGACGAGTCCTACGAGTACCACAACCTGCCCGAGCATCCGGCGTTCTACTGGTACGCCGAACGCATCGCCGAGCAACGCGTCGTGCTCGAAGAACTCGACGCCACCATCGGCGACGTGGCGCTGGTGCTGACCCCGCACCTGTCCGGGGAGCCGATCGGCCCCAAGGCGCTGGGCGCGCTGCTCGACGGGGCCCGCCGGCGCGGCGGCGCGGCGCCACCGGGTCCGCTGCGCCCCGTGGTGGACCTCGAATCCGGGTCGGGGCTTGGGTCGATATACCGTATGCGGCTAACGTTGCCCCAGCTCGATGCCCCCGGGCTGTCGCTGGGCCGCGTCGACGACGACCTGATCATCAGCGCCGGAGGGTTGCGGCGCCGGGTTCGGTTGGCGTCCGTGCTGCGGCGGTGCACGGTGCTCGACGCGCACCTGCGGGGCAGCGAGCTGACCGTTCGCTTTCAACCGGACCCGGAGGTGTGGCCAAAGTGAGTGGGGCTCACCCCGAGCTCGGTCCCGAGCTGCGCCGGCTTGCGCAGGCGATCCTCGACGGCATCGACCCCGCGGTGCGGACGGCCGCCGCGCTGACGGCGGGCGCGGGCGTCGGGACCGGCAAATGCCAACAGGTGTGGTGCCCGGTGTGCGCGCTGGCCGCGCTCGCGACCGGCGACCAGCACCCGTTGCTCACCATCGTCGCCGACCACAGCGTCGCGCTGCTGGAGGTCATCCGCGGCATCGTCGACGACATCGACCGGTCGGCCAAGCCGCCGCCGGACGGGCCGCCCGGGGGCGGCGGGCCCGAGCCCGGCTCCGGCGCGCCCGCGGGGGAGGCGACCGTGAAGACGCGTTACCAGCCCATCCCCGTCACCATCGAGGAGTGACCCGGCCGCGGCAAGGTGGTCCCTGCCGCCGCGGGTCGGTACAGTTGGCGCAGAACAATGCGGGTGCGGGCGAGAGGGAGGGCCATGTGGTACTGGCTATTCAAGTACGTCTTGCTGGGCCCGTTGCTCTCCCTGCTTGGTCGACCGAAAGTCGAAGGGCTGCAATATGTTCCGACTTCCGGTCCGGTGATCCTGGCCAGTAATCACCTGGCCGTCATGGACAGCTTCTTTCTGCCGCTGGTCGTGCGGCGCCGGATCACCTTCCTCGCGAAGTCCGAATATTTCACCGGCACGGGCATCAAGGGTTGGTTGAGCCGGTGGTTTTTCACCGCCGTCGGGCAGGTGCCGATCGACCGCACCGACGCCGACGCCGCGCAGGCCGCCCTCAACACCGCCGAGCAGGTGCTGGCCGACGGCAAGCTGCTGGGCATGTATCCGGAGGGCACCCGGTCGCCCGACGGCCGCCTGTACAAGGGCAAGACGGGGTTGGCGCGCCTGGCGCTGCACACCGGGGTTCCGGTGATCCCGGTGGCGATGATCGGCACCAACGTCGTCAACCCGCCGGGCACCACGATGCTGCGCTTCGGACGGGTTACCGTCCGGTTCGGCAAGCCGATGGACTTCTCCCGGTTCGAGGGCATGGCCGGCAACCGCTTCATCGAGCGCGCCGTCACCGACGAGGTGATCTACGAGCTGATGCGCCTCTCCGGCCAGGAGTACGTCGACATCTACGCCGCCAGCGTCAAGGAACGCGGCGCCGAGGCGACCGACGAGGCCGCGCGGATCCCCGAGACCGCGGTCGGCTAACTGTTAGCAGCGACCGGCGCCAGCGGCCGCGCTGCCGAGTCCTTCGACGCGACCCGCGTGGTGACCGTCAATCCCGCCACGACGATCACCGCCAGCGCCCACCACACGTAGGACGCGCCGACGAGTTGGCGCCACCAGTTCGCGGTGGTCTCGTGGTGCTTGGGCAGCAAGTCGATCGGCGTCCACGTCCACCGCATCAGCGCCACCCCGGCGACGCCCACTACGCCCAGCGCGGCGTTGCGGCGCCGCCAGGCCAGCACCCCGGTCACCAGCACCGTCGGCAGCGCCCAGACCCAGTGGTGCGACCACGACACCGGGGAGACGACCAACCCGAACAGCGCGACGCAGATCACCGCGAGGATGGGCTCACCGGCGCGCAGCACCCGCCGCATCGCCCAGATCGTCGCCGCCAGCACCAGCAGGCAGGCGATCACCCACAGCGGGAAGCGTTGGTGCTCGTCGAGGCCCAGGCGGGCCAGGGTGCCCGCGATGTTTTGGTCGGTGTTCAGGGCGGCCTCACCGATGCGGTCGGTGTGGTGGACGGTGTGGGTCCAGTACTCCCACGAATCGCTCCACGCCAGCGCGAAGCCCAGCAGCGTCATCGCCGCGAACGACGCCATGGCGGTCAGCGCCGCGCGGTTGTCGCGGCGCAGCAGGAAATAGAGCAGAAAAACCGCCGGGGTGAGTTTCAGCGCGATCCCGAGGCCCAGCAGCACCCCGCGCGGCCACGGCGTGCGGCGCGGCACGCAGTCGGCGATCACCAGGGTCATCAGCACGACGTTGATCTGGCCGAAAGCGAAGTTGGAAACGATCGGCTCAAGCCAGTTCGCCGCGGCGGCCGTGATGAGCACCGCCAACCACAGCCGGCGCAGCCACGCCGGGCCGCCCAGCGCGGCCGACGTGCTCCACACGTCGAGGCCGGTCAGCAGGATCGTCGTCGAGACGATCAGCAGCACCAGCGTCAACGCCGTGATCGCCACGCTCGCGGCCGGCATGTGCAGCCAGGAAAACGGGCAGAACACGATGGCCGCCAGCGGGGGATAGGTGAACGGCAGGTTCAGCCCGATGGGTGTGTGGAACTTCACGTCGCCGCGGTAGAGGGGATGGTTGTCCAGCCAGGCCTGGCCGCCCATCTGATAGACGTCGATGTCGATGCGGTATGGGGTGTGCCCGAACTGGCCCGATGCCACGTGATACAGCGCCGCGGCGGCGACCAGCCAAAGCAGGCACCACAGCACCACCCGCCCGGGTTGACTGCCCACGCCGGGGGCCCGCCATCTACTCATGTCGCAGAACAGCGTAATGGGTGCGACAGCGGGCTACGTGTCGCAGCGCGGCTCCCGCCCTGGCTGCAAATGCAGGCGTAGGTTTCTAGGGTGCTCCACTGGTTCGTGTTCGGGGTGGCCCACTGGTTCGCGCACGACATCATTGACCGCGGCCGGCTGCCGTTGCTGTGTTGCCTGGTCGCCTTCATCCTGACCTTCTTCGTGACGCGGACCTTCGTGCGGCTCATCCGGCACCGCGCCGCCGCGGGCCGCCCGACCCGCTGGTGGCATCCCCGCAACGTGCACATCGGGGAGGTGCACATCCACCACGTGGCGTTCGGGGTGGTCCTGGTGATGCTCTCCGGATTGACCTTGGTGACCCTGTCGGTCAGCGGGCAGGAACCCGAATTTACCTTGGCGGCAATCCTTTTCGGGGTTGGGGCCGCACTGGTGCTGGACGAGTACGCGTTGATTCTGCACCTGTCCGACGTGTACTGGGAGGAAGACGGCCGCACGTCGGTGGACGCGGTGTTCGCCGCGGCGGCGGTGGCGGGGCTGTTGATCATGGGCCTGCACCCGCTGATGTTCTTCCTGCCGTTCTGGCACGCCGCCGATTCGATGGCGCTGCGCGCCGGGGTGGCCGGCGAGCTGGTGTTCACGTTGCCGCTGGCCGTGGTGGTGGTGCTCAAGGGCAAGGTGTGGACCGGTTTGCTCGGCATGTTCATCGTCGTGCTGCTGGTCATCGGCGCGATCCGGCTGTCGCGCCCGCACGCCCCGTGGGCGCGCTGGCGCTACACCACCCAGCCCGACAAGATGCGTCGCGCGCTGCAACGGGAGCGGCGGCTGCGCCGCCCGGTGGTGCGCGCCAAGCTGTGGGTTCAATGCGCGATCGCCGGCACCCCGCGCCTGCCCGACAAGCGCACGGTCGACGCCCAGCTCGACCACGACGTGCACGCCGCGCCTGCGCCGACGGGGCCGATCCTGATCAGCAGATAGGCTGCAGCGTGCGGTATTTCTACGACACCGAGTTCATCGAGGACGGCCGCACGATCGAACTGATCTCGATCGGGGTCGTCGCGGAGGACGGCCGCGAGTACTACGCCGTCTCCACCGAATTCGATCCCGAGCGCGCCGGCAACTGGGTGCGCGCCCACGTGCTGCCCAAGCTGCCGTCGCCGTCGTCGCCATTGTGGCGTTCGCGCAAGCAGATCCGGCAGGACCTGGAGGAGTTCCTGCGGGTGGGCGGCGGCGAGCCGATCGAGCTGTGGGCGTGGGTGGGGGCCTATGACCACGTCGCCCTGTGCCAGCTGTGGGGGACGATGCCGGCGCTGCCGCCGGCGATACCGCGGTTCACCAGGGAATTGCGGCAGTTGTGGGAGGAACGCGGGTCCCCCCGGATGCCCCCGCGGCCGCGGGACGCCCACGACGCCCTGGTGGACGCCCGCGACCAACTGCGCCGGTTCCGCCTGATCACGTCGCCCGAGGGGCGTTCGCCCTGATCAGCGTTCGGCGGACCCCGGTTACCATGGACCGATGAACTGGACCGTCGACATCCCGATCGAACAGCTGCCGTCGCTGCCGCCGCTGTCGACCGACCTGCGCGCGCGGCTGGACGCCGCACTGGCCAAGCCGGCCGCCCAGCAGCCCAGCTGGGACGGCGAGCAGGCCGCGGCGATGCGCACGGTCCTCGAGAGCGTGCCGCCGGTGACGGTGCCGTCGGAGATCGTCCGGCTGTCCGAACAGCTGGCGCAGGTCGCCAGGGGCGAGGCCTTCCTCCTGCAGGGCGGCGACTGCGCGGAGACGTTCGTCGACAACACCGAACCCCACATCCGCGGCAACATCCGCACCCTGCTGCAGATGGCCGTCGTGCTGACCTACGGCTCGAGCATGCCGGTGGTCAAGGTGGCCCGCATCGCCGGCCAGTACGCCAAGCCCCGCTCGGCCGACGTCGACGCGCTGGGCCTGCGCTCCTACCGCGGCGACATGATCAACGGCTTCGCCCCGGACGCCGCGGTGCGCGAGCACGACCCGTCGCGGCTGGTGCGCGCCTACGCCAACGCCAGCGCCGCGATGAACCTGGTGCGGGCGCTGACCTCCTCGGGGCTGGCGTCGCTGCACCTGGTGCACGACTGGAACCGCGAATTCGTCCGGACCTCGCCGGCCGGGGCGCGCTACGAGGCGCTGGCCACCGAGATCGACCGGGGCCTGCGGTTCATGAGCGCCTGCGGGGTGGCCGACCGCAACCTGCAGACCGCCGAAATCTACGCCAGCCACGAGGCTTTGGTGCTCGACTACGAGCGGGCCATGCTGCGCCTGTCGGATGTCGAGGGCGGGGAGCCGCAGCTGTACGACCTGTCGGCGCACACCGTGTGGATCGGCGAGCGCACCCGTCAGCTCGACGGCGCGCACGTCGCGTTCGCGGAGGTGATCGCCAACCCGATCGGCGTCAAGATCGGCCCGACGATGACGCCGGAGCTGGCCGTCGAATACGTGGAGCGGCTCGACCCGCACAACAAGCCCGGGCGGCTGACACTGGTGAGCAGGCTGGGCAACAACAAGGTGCGCGACCTGCTGCCGCCGATCGTGGAGAAGGTCCAGGCCGCCGGGCACCAGGTGATCTGGCAGTGCGACCCGATGCACGGCAACACCCACGAGTCGTCCAACGGCTACAAGACCCGCCACTTCGACCGCATCGTCGACGAGGTGCAGGGCTTCTTCGAGGTGCATCGCGCGCTGGGCACCCACCCCGGCGGCATCCATGTCGAGATCACCGGCGAAAACGTCACCGAGTGTCTGGGTGGGGCGCAAGACATTTCGGACACCGACCTGGCCGGCCGCTACGAGACGGCCTGCGACCCGCGGCTGAACACCCAGCAGTCGCTGGAGTTGGCCTTCCTGGTCGCCGAGATGCTGCGCGACTAGCTTCCCCCCTCCCGTACCCCCGCGAGCTGGGGGCACCTCCCGCTTGCGGGGGAGCGTGTTGGTACGGCGACACGCCGCCACGGGTGTACATTTGCGCACCCTCGCGGGGAAGGGCTCAGAGCAGGCCGCTGAGGTTGCTCCCGATCGTCCAGGCCGCCGTCGCCACCAAGCCGGTGAATGCGAGCACGATCGCCACCCAGATCAACACCATCCGCCGGGCACGCTGCCGCGCCCAGACGAACTCGCTCATCGCGATGCCGGCGAATTCGCCTGAGACGGGCTGGTATTCGGCCGGGGGCGCCGGCTCGGCCCAGTCCTCGGGCCCGCGGGTCAGCTGCCGGGTGGGGTGGCGAACCGCTGCGGCGGCGGGCGGCCGTACGGATTGCGCGGCGGCCAGGCGCTCGCTCATCCGCAGGTGGTGCAGCGCCGCGGACCGGTGCTGGGCGGAGTTGCGCGGCGCCGGCACCCGAAAGGCGGGCAGGGCGAGTTCGTCGGCGATGGCCTCCAGATCGGCGCCCATCTCGACCGCGTCGGCGTACCGGTCGCCCGGATCGCGGGCCGTCGCCCGCAGCACGAAGTCGTCGAATTGCGGTGGCACGCCGTCGATCGCGGCGCTGGGCGGCGGCACGTCGGTGTCCAGGCGCCGGTAGGCGACCGACAGCGCCGAGTCGCCGGTGAACGGCGCGCGTCCGGTCAGCAGCTCATAGGTGAGGATGCCGGCGGAGTAGACGTCGCTGCGCGGGCCGGCGTTGCCGTCGCGCACCTGCTCGGGCGACAGGTAGGCGGCGGTGCCCAGGATGACGCTGGTGGAGGTGATTCCGGCGGCCGCCACGGCGCGGACCAGCCCGAAGTCGGCGATCTTGACGTCGCCGTCGTCGGAGATGAGGACGTTCTCGGGTTTGACGTCGCGATGCACCAGGCCCGCCCGGTGCGCGGCGGCCAGGCCCCCCAGCACCGGGCGCAGCACCGCGGCGACGGCGTGGGGCGGCATCGGCCCGCGCTCGGCCAGCAACTCGCGCAGGGTTCCGCCCTCGACGAGCTCCATCACCAAAAAGGGATGCCGCGCGTCGAGCCCCTGGTCGTAGACGGCGACCAGCCCGGGGTTTTTCAGCCGGGCCACGGTGCGGGCCTCGAGTTGGAAGCGGGTGAGGAATTGGTCGTCGCCGGTGTAGCGGGCGTCCATCACCTTCACGGCGACCGGCCGGTCGAGGCGCACGTCGAGGCCGCGGTACACCGTCGACGTGCCGCCGCTGGCGATCCGGGACTCGACCCGGTAGCGCCCGTCCAGCAACGCGCCCTCCATCGGATCCCCGGTCCCGGCTGCGGCCACGGGGCCATAGTAGGTGCGGCCGGGGAATCGGGCTCAGAACGTCCGTCCGACGCGCGAAGCTGGGCCTACACTGACGCGATGAGCAGTGTTCCGGCCGGGGACGACGTGCTAGACCCCGACGAACCCATCTACGAGTTGCCCCGGGTCGCCGAGTTGCTCGGCGTGTCGGTCAGCAAGGTCCAGCAGCAGCTGCGGGAGGGCCACCTGGCCGCGGTGAAGCGCGGCGGCGGTGTGGTGGTACCCCAGGTGTTTTTCACGAATTCCGGTGAGGTGGTCAAGAGCCTGCCGGGGCTGTTGACGATCCTGCACGACGGCGGTTACCACGAGACCGAGATCATGCGCTGGCTGTTCACCCCCGACCCGTCGCTGACGATCACGCGCGACGGCAGCCGGGACGCCATCAGCAACGCCCGGCCCGTCGACGCCCTGCACGCCCATCAGGCGCGGGAAGTCGTGCGGCGCGCGCAGGCTATGGCGTACTGACCGATTCGGTTTCGGGCGTCCGGTACAGCGCATACCAGGCGGCCAGCGCGCACGCGGTGGCCAGCGAAACGTGCAGCCACGAATACATGCCGTGCGATCCGTCGGGCTTGAAGATGACCATGACCCAGGTCGACAGCCCGGCGATCGCGGCGACCGCGCGCCGGGACTGGGCCAGCGGCGCGGCCACCGCCAGCGGCCAGGAGTAGTACCAGGGCAGGGCGGCCGGGACGAACAGCACCACGATCAGCATCGACCAGGCGATGCCGGCCAGCGCGGCGCGGTCGTCGCGCCGAAACCGCCACCACAACAACGGCAACGACACCCCGATGATCGCGATGCCGACGAAGCGGGTGACGCGCAGGATGGCATAGAAGTCGACCGCGAAGAACCCGCTGCCGAGCGCGTGGATCAGGTTGGCGACGGCGGTCGGTACCGTCAACCAGTTGATGATCTTCACCGACCCGGCCAGCGCGGTCAGCCACCCCAGCCCCACGCCGGCCACCGCCGACAAGACGGCGAACACCACGGCGAACGTCAGCACCGAGATCGCGGTGGCCGCCAGGAACGCGGGGACGGCGCGGTATCCCCGGCGGTCCCGCAGATGCCGCATCCACACCCACACCAGGAACGGCAACGAGATCCCGGCGGTGGCCTTGACCGCGATCGCCACGGTGATCAACACGACGCCCAGGACGTGACGCCCCTGGAAGGTCAGCGCGATCCCGGCGGCCATCAGGCCCACCATCAGCATCTCGTTGTGCACCCCGCCCATCAGGTGGATGAGCACCAGCGGGTTCAACACGCAGATCCACAGCGCCAGTGCGCCGTTGGTGCCCAGCTGGTGCGCCAGTCGCGGGGTGGCCCAGATCAGCAGCGCCAATCCGGGCAGCATGCACAGGCGCAGCAGCATGGTCCCGGCGATCACGTGGTTGCCCACCAGCATCGTGACCAGCTTCGCGACCAGGATGAAAGCCGGCCCGTAAGGGGCGGTGGTGATGGTCCAGATGGGACTCACGTTGTCCAGCAACACATTCGGGTTGGCGACCGGACCCACCGCGTAGGGGTCGAAGCCGTCGCGCAGGAGCGCCCCCTGCGCCAGGTACGAATAGGTGTCGCGGCTGAAGACGGGAACCGACAACAGCAACGGCGCCAACCAGAAGCCGGTGGTCGCCCGCATGGTGAACTCGGTCGCGTCGCCCGCCAGCGCGAGCCGGCCCAGCCGCACCCAGGCGATCAGCATGAGGGCCACGCCCGTCCACAACACGATCGACGACAGCACCAGCCCGTGGCCGAAGCGCAGCCAGGACAGGTGCAGCGCTTCGAGCAGGGGGTCGTGCGGCTTGGTGCTGCCGGCGCCCAGCCCGCCCAGCGTGACCAGCACCGAGCCCACAAAGCCCAGCTTCGCCGGGCGCCCCTCCGGCGAGGCCGAGAACGCCGCCAGCCGTGAAACGTATTGAACCACTGAATGTTTGGCGGCAGGGATGCGAGTCGGGGTCGTCATCGGCTCAGGCGGACCGATTCGTGGCCATCCTGGCCAGCTCGGCCAGCCCCGCCTTGGCCGCCGCGTTGACGGGTGCGGCCGCGAGCGTCGCCAGCGCCCGGTCGGTCAACGCGGCGATGCGCTGCTCGGCGGCGGCCAGCGCGCCCACCGACTCGATCACCCCGCGCAATTCGCCCACCTGAGCGTCGGTCAGCCGCGCGCCGATCGAGCTGCGTAACAGGTTGGCCGCCAACGGATCCGACTTGTCCGCCAGCTCCACCGCCTCGGCCAGCAGCACGGTTCGCTTGCCGGACCGCAAGTCGTCGCCGGACGGCTTGCCGGTGACCTCCGGGTCCCCGAACACCCCCAGCACGTCGTCGCGCAGCTGGAACGCCACGCCGAGGTCGGTCCCGAACTCCGCGAAGGCGGCCTGCACCTCGGGTCGGTCCGCCGCGGCGGCCACACCGAGCTGCAGCGGCCGCGCCACCGTATAACAGGCGGTCTTGTAGGTGTCCACGTTCATCGCCGACGCGATCGACTCGGCGGCGCTGGCCTCGGCGACGATGTCGAGGTATTGCCCGCCCAGCACCTCGGTGCGGATGTCGGCCCACACCCGCCGGACGCGCCGCCGGGCGTCCGGCGCCAACTCGAGGCCCAAGACGATGTCGTCGGCCCAGGCCAGCGCCAGGTCGCCGAGGAGGATGGCCGCCGACGTGCCGAACTGCTCGGGCGAGCCGCGCCAGTCCCGGTCGCGGTGCAGCGCCGCGAAGCGGACGTGGGTCGTGGGCCGGCCGCGCCGGGTGGACGAGTCGTCGATCACGTCGTCGTGCAGCAGCGCGCACGCGTGCAGCAGCTCCAGCGCGGAAAACAGCAGCAACGCTTCGGGATCGGGCTCCCCGGTCGCCACGGCCCGCCAGCCCCAGTAGGCGAAGGCGGGGCGCAGCCGCTTGCCCCCGCTCAGCACGAAATCTTCCAGGGCCGCGATCAGGGCGTCGAAGTCGGCGCCTGCAGAGCTGATGTAGGCGCTCTGGGCGCGCCGGTCGTGCAGGTACCGCCGAAGTTCCTCGGTGATCAACTCGACGGTTGCCGCTGCGGGTGCGGCTTTTGGGCTCAGCGCGGCGCCCCTTTCTGCTCGGCATGTCTCTAGGGCCGACAGTTTAGGTGGCCTGCGCGCCCCCAGTTGCTTCGACTGCCTCACTATCCCGCCCCTATGCTGGCGAGGGTGTCCGGGCGCTACGTGGCGCAGCCCGGCTTGGCCCGGCAAGGAGAGGAGCCGCGTGAGCCTCAACACCATCGCGCTCGAGTTGGTGCCCCCCAATGTCGAAGACGGCAAGGAGCGGGCGCTCGAGGACGCGACGAAAGTGGTGCGGTATTCGGCCGAATTCGGCCTCCAGGGCCAGATACGGCACGTCATGATCCCGGGCATGATCGCGGAGGACGACGACCGTCCGGTTCCCATGAAGCAGAAGCTGGACGTGCTGGACTTCTGGTCGATCATCAAGCCGGAGCTGCCCGGGTTCCACGGGCTGTGCACGCAGGTCACCGCGTTCATGGATGAGGCGTCGCTGCGCCGACGGCTCACCGACCTGTGCGACGCCGGGATGGAGGGCGTCGTATTCGTCGGGGTACCGCGCACGATGAACGACGGGGAAGGCTCCGGCGTCGCGCCAACCGACGCCTTGTCGATCTATCGCGAGCTGCTGAGCAACCGCGGCGTGATCGTGATCCCCACCCGCGAGGGCGAACAGGGCCGGCTGAACTTCAAATGCAACCAGGGCGCGACGTACGGCATGACGCAGCTGCTGTATTCCGACGCGATCGTGGGCTTTTTGACCGACTTCGCCGAGAACACCGATCACCGGCCCGAAATCCTGCTGTCCTTCGGCTTCGTGCCGAAGGTGGAGAGCCGCGTCGGCCTGATCAACTGGCTGATCCAGGATCCGGGCAACCCGGCGGTGACCGGCGAGCAGGAGTTCGTCAAGAGGCTGGCCGCCAGCGAGCCGGACAAGAAGCGCCAGCTCATGGTCGACCTGTACAAGAGGGTGATCGACGGCGTCGCCGGGCTGGGCTTCCCGTTGAGCATTCATTTCGAGGCGACCTACGGGGTTTCCGGGCCCGCTTTCCACACCTTCGCGGAGATGCTGGCCTACTGGTCGCCCTAGCTGGCCCCGATTGGGACCGCCCTAGCTGGGCGGTTGGTCGCGCGGCCCGGTGAACCGCGGCGAGCGGTCGCGGCTCATCCAGGCGAGCAGAGCCACGACGCCGGCCGCGGCGAAGGACGCGATGCCCAGCCACACGCCCGCCCCGGTGAAGTTGCGGGTGTTGGGGTCGGTGTAGCGCGCGTTGGCCGTCATGGCGGTCACCACGCCCGGCTTGAGCTTCCAGGACACCACGTCGGGCTCGACGCGGTCACCGTTGGTGGAGGTCACGACGCCGGGAAAGGCGACGGTCAGCTCGACGTCGGCCTCGTTGTCGGTCACCGAGGTCAGGTCGGCGCGGCCCTCCAGGATCACCAGGTTGCCGTTGCGGCGCAGCGACAGGTTCACGCCCTGGGCGTCGGGGTTCATGTTCGCCAGCTGTGGCAGCTCGGCGAAGGTCAGGTCGGAGAACACCGCCTGCGACCCCACGTAACCGTCGCTGTCGTAGTTCGACACCGCCACCTTCTGGCTGAAAGGCAGGTTGTTGGTGTCGAGCTGGGGACCGGAATCCTTGGACGTCTTGGGCTTGGCCGCCGCGATGACCTCGCCGGAGACCAGGTCGTCGGGTGAGATGGTGAGCGAGGCCCGGACCCGCAGGCAGCCGCTGGCCAGCGGCACGATGAGCAGCAGCATCGCGATGGCCAGCAGGCGGCGCCGACGCGGGGTGAATCCGCGGGCTCGAGGCGGGGAAGGGCTGGCGTGCACGAGGTCATCGTGCCAGATCCGCGTCACTGCAGCGGCAGGGCGCGGCCCAGGATCGCGAACGCGCGGGGGTCCCCCGCGAAGTGGTAGCCGCGGATGACGTCGGTGAAGCCCAGTCGCCGGTACAGGCGCCAGGCTCGATTGGGTTCGCCGTTGGTCTCCGGCGTGGAGAGCAGCACGTTCTTCTCCTCGCGCGCCGCGAGCAGCCTGCGGGTCAGCGCCTCGCCGAGCCCCCGGCCCTGCGCGCGCGGGTGAATGTGCAGCTCCGTCAGCTCGAAGTAGCTGTCCATGAGCCGGGAGATCTCGGCGGGCGGCGAGCCGCCGCGCTGCAGCCCCAGGACCACCTGCTGCTGCCACCACTGCCCGGGCGCCCCGGGATAGCCGTAGGCCACCCCGAGCAACGGGGCGTTGCTCAGGTCGCCGGGGGCCTCGGCCGCCTCCGCTTCTACGGCGGCGACGCCCTGCCACCCGCGTCGCCGGATGTGCTCGAGCCACATGGCGGCGCGCTGGTTCTCGGTGCCCCGCGGGTATCGCATCGCTTCGACATAGACCCTGAGGGCGTCACTGAGACGGCGCTCCATATCGTTCGGCGGCAGATCGATGAGGAATATCGCCAACTCGCGGTGCCCTCCTCATCCGGTGGCTTTCAGGTTTGGTCCGGCGCCGTGCCGCTGTCGCCATTATCCGACGCGCTCGCGCTCCGCGCGCCGAGCGGTCGCGGGAGGGGCCTCCGGGGGCCGACGGACCCGCCAGTGCGGCGAGCGGGTTACCGCGCACCGTCGTTGTGGGCCGCGCCGGTGCAGGGGTGGGGCCGGGATAGAATCGCTGTCGAACCGGTGGTACAGCGCAGATTGACCTCGTATCATTTGTGTTAGTTGCCTTTACAACGGGCATCCGCGTGCTATCGATAGTTACGTGCCAAACTGTCGGCAAGGAGGGACGAATGCCACTCTCCGATCATGAACAGCGGATGCTCGATCAGATCGAGAGCGCACTGTACGCGGAAGACCCCAAATTCGCGTCGAGCGTCCGTGGCGGAGGGTTCCGCGCGCCGACCGCGCGGCGGCGCCTGCAGGGCGCGGCGTTGTTCGTCATTGGCCTGGCAATGCTGGTTTCTGGAGTCGCGTTCAAGGCCACGATGATCGGAAGTTTCCCGATCCTCAGCGTTTTCGGGTTCATCGTGATGTTCGGCGGCGTGGTCTACGCGGTCACCGGGCCGCGGCTGGCCGGCAGGACGGACCGCTCCGGGTCGGCGCCCGGGTCGACCCGTCAGCGCCGCAACAAGGGCGGCGGCTCGTTCACCAGTCGCATGGAGGACCGGTTCCGCCGGCGCTTCGACGAGTAGCGAATCGCAAACGACACGGGGCAGCCGCCGCGGCTGCCCCGTTTTTCGTGTTCGAGACTGCGGTGAGCGCGCGGATTCACGCGTTTCCGCGATCTGGGCGCAGTTTCGGCGCCATGGTGGCCCGCCCGGGCCGCGCTGCTCGGGCGGGCGTCGAGTCCCGTCTGACTCCCAATCGATCCCGAATCGAGTCCCGGACGCGTGGATCGCGCCCCACCGGGCCCCACCCCGCCGCCCCACCGCGCCCCACTGGGCAACTCTTGGCCCCTGACGTGCCGTTTTCGTACATCACGCTGACGTAGCGACCGGTCGGCACAGGCCAGCGGGTCGCCGTGTGGCGGCCGTTAGTGGCGGACAACGCGGAAAAGTTGGCGACGACACCCCAACAATGGGGCAAAGTGGGGAACTGTGGGGTATGGTGGCTGAAGTGTTTGGGTGACCGGTGTGGGAGGTGAGCTGGTGTTTCTCGGCACCTACACGCCCAAACTCGACGACAAGGGGCGGCTGACGTTGCCCGCCAAGTTCCGCGATTCGCTGGCAGGGGGGTTGATGGTCACCAAGAGCCAAGACCACAGCCTGGCCGTCTACCCCCGGGCGGAATTCGAGCAGCTGGCGCGCCGGGCGAGCAAGACTTCGCGCAGCAACCCCGAGGCGCGAGCGTTCCTGCGCAACCTCGCCGCCGGCACCGACGAGCAGCATCCCGACGCGCAGGGGCGGATCACGCTGTCGGCCGACCACCGCCGGTACGCCAACCTGTCCAAGGACTGCGTGGTGATCGGAGCCGTCGATTACCTCGAGATCTGGGATGCGCAAGCCTGGCACGACTACCAGCAGACCCACGAAGAGAACTTCTCCGCGGCCAGCGATGAAGCACTCGGCGACATTATCTGAGGCGCGTGCCCGTGCATCGTGGCCTCTGCCCGAACCGACCCTGGCGTACTTCCCCAACGCCAGGTTCGCGCCTTCGGACAGGGACCTGGGTGCAAGGGCGGCCCTTCGGGCCGACGGAGGTGCGAGGGCCGCACGCCAGATCCGGGGAGGCGTTGCGGTGGCAGATGTTTCAGACGACTTCGGCCACGTGCCCGTCCTACTGCACCGCTGCGTCGAGCTGCTCACCCCCGCGCTGACCCGGCACAATGCGGACGGTTCGGGAGCCGTCCTCGTCGACGCGACCCTCGGCGCGGGCGGGCACGCGGAGCGCTTCCTCACCGACCTGCCCGGCCTGCGGCTGATCGGACTCGACCGCGACCCCAGCGCGCTGGACATCGCCCGGCGCCGGCTGGCCCCGTTCGCCGACCGGCTCACGTTCGTGCACACCCGGTATGACGGCCTCGCCGGAGCCCTCACCGAATCCGGCTACGCGCCAGCCGAATCCGTCGACGGCGTGCTCTTCGACCTCGGCGTGTCCTCGATGCAGCTGGACCGCGCCGAACGCGGCTTCGCGTACGCCCAGGACGCGCCGCTGGACATGCGGATGGACCCGGACTCGCCGCTGACCGCCGCCGACATCGTGAACACCTACGACGAGGCGGCGCTGGCCGACATCCTGCAGCGCTACGGCGAGGAGCGCTTCGCGCGTCGCATCGCCGCGCAGATCGTCCGCCGGCGCGCCCGGACCCCGTTCACCTCGACCGCGGAGCTGGTAGCCCTGCTCTACCAAGCGATTCCGGCGCCCGCCCGCCGCACCGGCGGACATCCGGCCAAGCGCACCTTCCAGGCGTTGCGGATCGCCGTGAACGACGAGCTGACCTCGCTGCGCGACGCCCTGCCCGCCGCCCTGGCCGCGTTGCGCGTGGGCGGGCGCATCGCGGTGCTGGCCTATCAATCGCTGGAAGACCGGATCGTCAAACGCGTGTTCGCGGACGCGGTCGCATCGCGGACGCCGGTGGACCTTCCGTTCGAACTTCCCGGCCACGAGCCGCAATTCCGGTCGTTGACGCGTGGCGCCGAACGCGCCGACGCCGCCGAGATCGAACGCAACACTCGCAGCGCCGCCGTGCGATTACGGGCCTTGCAGCGGCTGGAGCAGCGGGTGCAATCACAGCAGGCGAGCGGGAAAGGCGACTTATGAAGGTGAAGCGCGAGGCGCCGAAGCGCCGCGGCGGCGGCGACCGCCGCGGCGGACGCGACGGTTCGGCCCGCAAGGGCAGGCGCGCCACCGGCGACTCGGTGTCGCCGCGGCGCAGCCGGCCGGCCTCGGCGAACACCCGCGAGGCCGGGGCGCACAAATCGGGGCCGCAAACCAGCCCCATCACCCGGCCGGCGGAGCGGTCGGCCCGGCCCAAAAGCACCAGCCAGGCCAAGGCCCGCGCCAAAGCGCGGAAAGCCAAGGCGCCCAAGGCCGTCCGCCCCCGGCTGGCGGAACGGTTGGCCACCCGGCTCGCGTCGATCGACCTGCGGCCGCACAGCCTGGCGGCCAAGGTCCCGTTTGTCGTCTTGATCATCGGCGCGCTGGGCCTCGGCCTGGGCCTGACGCTGTGGTTGTCCACCGCATCCGCCGAGCGTTCGTATCAGCTGAGCCATGCCCGCGAGAAGCACCGGATGCTGCAGGAACAGAAGGAGGCGCTGGAACGCGATGTGCGCCAGGCGGAATCCGCGCCGGCGCTGGCCGAGGCGGCCCGCAAACAGGGCATGATTCCGACCAGGGACACCGCGCACCTGGTTCAGGACCCAGCGGGCAACTGGGTGGTGGTGGGCACGCCGAAGCCCGCCGACGGGGTCCCGCCGCCGCCGCTGAACACCAAGATCTCCGACGCGCCACCGCCGCCGACCCGTCCGGGGCGCGCAACAGCGCCTCCGGGCCCTGCATGCCCGGCGCGCCCCTGATG
>NZ_LZIS01000139.1 GCF_001667015.1 Mycobacterium sp. E3198
GCTGGGCTTTCCCACCGCCAACGTGGCCCCGCCGATGTATTCGGCCATCCCGGCCGACGGCGTGTACGCGGCCTGGTTCACCGTGCTCGGGCACGGACCGGTGGCCGGCACCGTCGTCCCGGGCGAGCGCTACCAGGCCGCGGTGTCCGTCGGCACCAACCCGACCTTCTCGGGGCGCACCCGCACCGTCGAGGCCTTCGTCCTGGACACCACCGCCGACCTGTACGGGCAGCATGTGGCGTTGGACTTCGTCGCGCGCATCCGCGGCCAGCGCAAGTTCGACACGATCAAGGGCCTGGTCGCCGCGATGGGTGACGACACCGACCGGGCCCGCGCCCTGCTCACGGACTGACTGCTAAACTGCCGGACGACATCGGCGCGTGCTGCGGTTCGCGGTGGCCGCGCCTTGATTCCCAGTTATCGCGGACCGATTGATGGAGATAGTTTCGTGGCGCTTACTGCCGAGCAGAAAAAAGAAATCCTGGGCTCGTACGGCCTGCACGACACCGACACCGGCTCCCCGGAGGCGCAGGTCGCCCTGCTGACCCGGCGGATCGCCGACCTGACCGAGCACCTCAAGGTGCACAAGCACGACCACCACTCGCGGCGCGGACTGCTGCTGCTGGTGGGCCGCCGCCGCCGGCTGCTCAAATACGTGTCCCAGATCGACGTGGAGCGCTACCGCTCGCTCGTCGAGCGGCTGGGCCTGCGTCGCTGACGCAAGGCTAATCCCGGCGCCCGCTGGCCGGCTGAGTTCGCCCGTGTAGAGTGGGAGCGTTCTGGGCCGGTTCGGCCCGAGCAAACGGTGCGGTTTGCGCAGATCCGCGCGAGCCGTTCCAGCACGTCACTGCGTGTGTCCGAGGGAGCAGCACAGTCTGCATCGGGCGGTCTTCGGTAGTGGCTGCCGGGCTCTCCGGATCTGGGGCAGGTCGGCCGCTTCGATCGATGGCCGTAGCCGCATTCAGACTCTTGTTCTCCGGGTGGCATCAGGGCGTGCGAAAAAGCTGAATACCCAGAGAGGTCATACGGACACCCATGTCTGTAGCTGAAATCGACGAAGGCGTCTTCGAGGCCACCGCCACCATCGACAACGGGAGCTTCGGCACCCGCACCATCCGTTTCGAGACCGGCCGGCTGGCCCAGCAGGCCGCCGGCGCCGTCGTCGCGTACCTGGACGACGAAAACATGCTGCTCTCGGCGACCACCGCCAGCAAGAGCCCCAAGGAACACTTCGACTTCTTCCCGCTGACGGTCGACGTCGAGGAGCGGATGTACGCCGCCGGGCGCATCCCCGGCTCGTTCTTCCGCCGCGAGGGCCGTCCCTCCACCGACGCGATCCTGACCTGCCGGCTCATCGACCGTCCGCTGCGGCCGTCGTTCGTCGCCGGGCTGCGCAACGAGATCCAGGTCGTGGTGACCATCATGAGCCTGGACCCCAACGACCTGTACGACGTGCTGGCGATCAACGCCGCGTCGGCCTCCACCCAGATCAGCGGGCTGCCGTTCTCCGGCCCCATCGGGGGCGTGCGGGTGGCGCTGATCGACGGCACCTGGGTCGCCTTCCCGACCGTCGAGCAGCTGGAGCGCGCCGTGTTCGACATGGTGGTGGCCGGCCGCACGGTCGACGGTGACGTGGCCATCATGATGGTCGAGGCCGAGGCCACCGAGAAGGTCATCGAGCTGGTCGAGGGCGGCGCCCAGGCGCCGACGGAAACCGTTGTGGCGCAGGGCCTGGAGGCCGCCAAACCGTTCATCGCCGCGCTGTGTACCGCGCAGCAGGAGCTGGCCGACGCGGCCGCCAAACCCGTCGGCGAGTACCCGACGTTCCCGGACTACCAGGAAGACGTGTACTACTCGGTGGCCTCGGTGGCCACCGACGAGCTGGCCAAGGCGCTGACCATCGGCGGCAAGGCCGAGCGCGACGCGCGCACCGACGAGCTCAAGGCCGAGGTGCAGGCGCGGCTCGCCGAGACCTACGAGGGTCGGGAGAAGGAGGTCAGCGCCGCGTTCCGCTCGCTGACCAAGAAGCTGGTCCGCCAGCGCATCCTCACCGACCACTTCCGCATCGACGGCCGGGGTATCACCGACATCCGCGCCCTGAGCGCCGAGGTCGCCGTGGTGCCGCGCGCACACGGCAGCGCGCTGTTCGAGCGCGGCGAAACCCAGATCCTGGGCGTGACCACGCTGGACATGGTCAAGATGGCCCAGCAGATCGATTCGCTGGGGCCGGAAACCTCCAAGCGCTACATGCACCACTACAACTTCCCGCCGTTCTCCACCGGCGAGACCGGCCGGGTCGGCTCGCCCAAGCGGCGCGAGATCGGGCACGGCGCGCTCGCCGAGCGGGCCCTGATCCCGGTGCTGCCCAGCGTCGAGGAGTTCCCGTACGCCATCCGCCAGGTGTCGGAAGCGTTGGGCTCCAACGGTTCGACGTCGATGGGCTCCGTCTGCGCGTCCACGCTCGCGTTGCTCAACGCCGGGGTGCCGCTCAAGGCGCCGGTGGCCGGCATCGCGATGGGGCTGGTCTCCGACGACGTCGAGGTGGAGGGCAAGACCGAGCGTCGCTTCGTCACCCTGACCGACATCCTGGGCGCCGAGGACGCGTTCGGCGACATGGACTTCAAGTGCGCCGGCACCAAGGACTTCGTCACCGCGCTGCAGCTGGACACCAAGCTCGACGGGATTCCCTCCCAGGTGCTCGCGGGCGCGCTGGCGCAGGCCAAGGACGCCCGCCTGACCATCCTCGAGGTGATGGCCGAGGCCATCGACGCGCCCGACGAGATGAGCCCGTACGCCCCGCGCGTGACCACCATCAAGGTTCCGGTGGACAAGATCGGTGAGGTCATCGGGCCCAAGGGCAAGGTGATCAACGCCATCACCGAGGAGACCGGCGCCCAGATCTCCATCGAGGACGACGGCACCGTGTTCGTCGGCGCCACCGACGGGCCCTCGGCGCAGGCCGCGATCGACCGGATCAACGCCATCGCCAACCCGCAGCTGCCGACCGTGGGCGAGCGATTCCTCGGAACCGTGGTCAAGACAACGGATTTCGGCGCGTTCGTGTCGCTGCTGCCCGGCCGCGACGGCCTGGTACACATCTCCAAGCTGGGCAGGGGCAAGCGCATCGCGAAGGTCGAGGACGTGGTGAACGTCGGCGACAAGCTGCGGGTGGAGATCGCCGACATCGACAAGCGGGGCAAGATCTCGCTGGTCCTGGTCGACGAGGAAGAGTCAGCGGAAACGCCGTCCGCGGCGCCCGCTCCTGCCGATGCCGCGACCGCGTCGAGCTGACCCCGCGGCGTCGCTGCGGCGGGGCGCGCAGCTCGCCGAGGTGAACGCCGACCACAAGGCGGTCCGCCGCACCACATTGCCGGGCGGCCTGCGGGTGGTCACCGAGCACCTGCCGGCCGTGCGCTCCGCCTCGGTCGGGGTCTGGGTCGGCGTCGGATCCCGTGACGAGGGCGCCACCGTGGCCGGGGCGGCGCACTTCCTGGAGCACCTGCTGTTCAAGTCCACCCCGACCCGCACGGCCGTGGACATCGCCCAGGCGATGGACGCCGTCGGCGGCGAACTGAACGCGTTCACCGCCCGCGAGCACACCTGCTACTACGCGCATGTGCTGGACAGCGACCTGGAACTGGCCGTCGACCTGGTCGCCGACGTCGTGCTCAACGGCCGCTGCGCCGCCGAGGACGTCGAGCTCGAACGCGATGTCGTCCTCGAGGAGATCGCGATGCGCGACGACGACCCCGAGGACGCACTGGGCGACGTCTTCCTGTCGGCGCTGTTCGGCGATCACCCGGTGGGCCGCCCCGTGATCGGCTCCGTCCGCTCGGTCTCGGCGATGACGCGGTCGCAGCTGCACTCGTTTCATGTGCGGCGCTACACCCCGGAGCGGATGGTCGTCGCGGTGGCCGGCAACGTCGATCACGACGAGGTGGTCGCGTTGGTGCGCGAGCACTTCGGCAGGCATCTGGTCCGGGGCCGCCAACCCATCGCCCCGCGCAAGGGAGCCGGGCGGGTCACCGGAAGCCCCGGGCTCACGCTGATCAACCGGGAGGCCGAGCAGACCCACCTGTCGTTGGGCGTCCGCACGCCGGGGCGCAGTTGGGAGCATCGCTGGGCGCTGTCGGTGCTGCACACCGCGCTGGGCGGCGGCCTGAGTTCCCGGCTGTTCCAGGAGGTTCGGGAGCTGCGCGGCCTGGCCTATTCGGTGTACTCGGCGGTCGACATCTTCGCCGACAGCGGCGCGCTGTCGGTCTACGCCGCCTGCCTGCCCGAGCGTTTCGCCGAGGTCATGCGCGTGACCAGCGAGGTGCTCGACGCGGTGGCGCGCGACGGCATCACCGAGGCCGAATGCCGCATCGCCAAGGGCTCGCTGCGCGGCGGGCTCGTCCTCGGGCTGGAAGACTCCAGCTCCCGGATGAGCCGCATCGGCCGCAACGAACTGAACTATGGCCGGCACCGCAGCATCGAGCACACTTTGCAAAAGATCGACGAGGTGACCGTCGAGGAGGTCAACGCGGTGGCCCGGCGCCTGCTGGGCAGGCGCTACGGGGCGGCCGTGCTGGGCCCGTACGCCTCGAAACGATCGCTGCCCCAACAACTTCGGGCGATGGTACCGTAGCTCAAATGTTCGCCTCCTCACTCGCGCCGTGCCGGCGCTCGCCGTCACCGGACTAGCCGGATGGTTCTGGGCTTTTGGGATATCGCGGTGCCCATCGTGGGTGCCCCCATGGCCGGCGGGCCCGGCACCCCGGCGTTGGCCGCGGCGGTGTCCAACGCCGGCGGGCTCGGTTTCCTCCCCGGCGGGTATGTGAGCGCCGAGCGGTTCGCCGACGACATCGCGGCGGCCCGCGCCATGACCACCGGGCCGTTGGGCGTCAACCTGTTCGTGCCCCAGCCCAGCGTCGCCGACTGGGTCGCGCTGGACTACTACGCGGACGAGCTCGAAGGCATCGCCGAGCACTATCAGTGCGAGGTGGGCCGGCCCGAGTTCGGCGACGACGACGACTGGGAGCGCAAGCTCGAGGTGGTCCTCGACGTGCATCCGGAGCTGGTGTCCTTCACGTTCGGCGTGCCGCCGCCGGACGTGATCCGGCGGCTCAGCGCGCAGGGGCTGTTGGTGATGGTCACGGTGACGTCGGCCTACGAGGCCGGGGTCGCCGTCGCCGCCGGCGCCGACAGCCTGGTGGTCCAGGGCCCCGGCGCCGGCGGGCATCGCGGCACCTTCGCGCCGGACATGGAGCCCGCCACCGACTCGCTGCACGACCTGATCGACCGGATCCACCGGACGCACCGCGACGTCCCGATCATCGCGGCGGGCGGGCTGGGCAGCGCCGAGGACGTCGCGGGCGTGCTGCGCCGGGGCGCCGTGGCCGCGCAGGTCGGCACCGCGCTGCTGCTGAGCAACGAGGCGGGCACCAGCCAGGCGCATCGCACCGCCATGAAGAATCAGCTCTTCGCCAAGACCATCGTGACCCGCGCGTTCTCCGGCCGGTACGGGCGCGGCCTGGAGAACGAATTCATCCGCCTGCTCGACAACGTCGCCCCGCTGGGCTACCCCGAGGTCAACCAGATGACGCTGCCGATCCGGGAGGCCGCGACCGAACGCGAAGACCCGGACGGGATGGCCCTGTGGGCGGGCACGTCGTTCCGCCAGGCCCGTACGGGTTCGGTGGCCGACATCGTCGCCGGCCTCAGCGACTAGGGTTCAGCCCAACACCGATGCCGGGTCCGCGCACGGCAGCCCGAGGTCGTCGGCCACCTGCCGGGACAGCAGCATCCCGGCGTGCGTCGAAAGCCCTTTGGCCAGAGGGGGATCGGACCGGCACGCCGCCCGCCAGCCATGGTCGGCGAGCTTGAGCACGTACGGCATGGTGGCGTTGGTCAGCGCGACGGTCGACGTCTTGGGCACTGCGCTGGGCATGTTCGCCACGCAGTAGAACAGCGTGTCGTGCACCGCGAACGTCGGGTCGTCGTGCGTGGTGGGCCGCGAATCCTCGAAGCAGCCGCCCTGATCGATGGAGATGTCCACCAGCACCGCACCCGGCTTCATCTGCGCGACAAGGGAATTCGAGATCAGCCGGGGCGCCTTGTGGCCGGGCAGCAGCACGGCTCCGATCACCAGGTCGGCGCGTTTGACGGCGCCCTCCAGCTCGTACGCCGAGGAATAGCGGGTCCCCACGTGCCCACCGAACTCGGCGTCGAGCAGCCGAAGCTTGCCGATGTTGATGTCGAAAACCATCACGCTGGCGCCCATCCCGCCGGCGACCCGGGCGGCGTTGTAGCCGGCCGTGCCGGCCCCGATCACGACGACGTCGGCGCCCTTGACGCCGGGCACCCCGCCCATCAGCACACCGCGGCCCCCTTGGGTGCGCATCAGGTGATAGCCGCCGACCTGGGCGGCGAGCCGACCGGCGACCTCGCTCATCGGGGCCAGCAACGGCAGCGCGCCGTCGTCGGTCTGGACGGTCTCATACGCGATCGACGTTGTGCCGGAGGCCAATAGCGCGTCGGTGCAGGCGCGGGAGGCGGCCAAGTGCAGGTACGTGAACAGCACCTGCCCGTCGCGCAGCAGGCCGTACTCGGACGGTATCGGTTCCTTGACCTTGAGCAACAGGTCCGCGTCGGCCCACACCCGCTCGGCCGTGTCGGCGAGCTGGGCGCCGGCCGCCTTGAATTCCGCATCGGGGATGGCCGAGCCTTCCCCCGCGCCGGCCTGGACGAGCACCTCGTGCCCGTGGCGGGTCAGTTCGGCGACGCCGGCCGGGGTGATGGCCACCCTGAACTCGTTGGTCTTGGTCTCGGTGGGAACGCCGACGCGCATGGCTCAAGTGTGGAGAAAGTTCGCCGGGGCCGCAAACACGCGGCCGGTGCGCGACAGATACCCTAGGGGGTATAGTCGGAAACGATGCAACGCGACAACAGGAGAGGAGCGGGCTGATGAGTCCGGCGCAAAATCGAGGGCCTGCGGTGACGATCTGGTTCGACCCCGTGTGCCCGTTTTCGTGGCACACCGCCCGGTGGCTGCGGGACCTCGCGGGCGAACTGGAATTGGCCATCGATTGGCGCCTGATGAGCCTGGCGGTCCTCAACGAGGGCCGCGAACTGCCGCCGCCGCAGCAGGCACGCATGCGCGACTCCCGGCGGATCGGCCGGCTGATGGCCGCGATCCGCGAAAGACACGGCGCCGACGCCATGGCCGCGGCGTATTTCGCGTTCGGTGAGCGCTACCTCGAACGCTCCGAGGCCCTCGATGACGGTATGGTCGCGCAGGTGTTGGACGCGGTGGACTGCCACGACGTCGACGCCGCCGTCATGTCGGATACCGGGCAGGACGACCTGGTGCGGCTCAGCCACGAAGCCGGGCAATCCGCGCTCGGCGAGAGCGGGGGCAGCCCGATCATGCAGATCGACGGGCGGACCTTCTTCGGGCCGGTGCTGTCCGGGCCGCCGGCGCCGGAGATGAGAAAGGCGCTCTTCGATGCGGTGGCCACGCTGGCCGCCGTTGCGCAGTTCAGCCAGTTGCAGCGGCCGCGCACGACGGGATAGCCGGTCCCGCCGGGGGTGAAAGGTATTGACGTGTCCGGCATTTCGGGGGTGGCGCTCGCCCAGCTGGCCGCTCCGGCGCTGATCGTCGCGCTGTCGCCGGTGCCGATTGTCGTGGCGCTGGTGCTGCTCGTGCACAACGAGCGGCCGCATTCGTCCGGCCTCGCCTACCTGGCCGGCAGGGTGGTCTCGGTGGCCGCGCTGACCACGGCATTCGCGCGGGCGCCCGGATGGCTCGACGGCCTCGTGGGTCCCGCGCCGCCGTGGACGGACTGGCTCGTCATCGCCGCCGGCGCGGCGCTGGTGGCGCTCGGCGCTCGGGCGTGGTGGCGGCGCTACGGTCCCGCGGACCGCCCCGGCTGGGAAAACAGGATCGGCCGGATCAGCCCGGCGGTGGCCGCCGCGATCGGAACCTTCCCCCTGTTGGCCAATCCGAAGGTGCTCGCCGCCAGCGCGGCCGCGGCTGCGGAGATAGCGACCGTCCGATCGACCGCCGTCGGTGCGGTGGCGGCGATCGCGTACTACGCCGTCCTCGCGAATTCGACCGTGGCCGCGCCGGTTCTCCTGTACCTCGTCGCGGGTCCGCGGATCGACCCGCACCTCGAACGGATCAGGCGGTGGATTCAAGCCCGGCGGCAGGCGATGACGGCGGCGGCGCTCGTCATCCTCGGTTTCGCGGTGCTGCTATATGGGTTCTCCTGAGGCGCGGCGTGCTTATGATCGGCGGATGGCTGACCCGTGCGTGACAGCATCCGTCCAGATCGACGCCCCTCCCGAGGTGGTATATGGCCTGATCACCGACCTGCCGACGCTGGCCTCGCTCGCCGAGGAGGCGGTGGCGATGGAGTGGTGCAAGGGCGATGCCGTCCGCCCCGGCGCGGTGTTCGTCGGGCACAACGAGAACGGGCGTCGGCGCTGGAGCACGAAATGCACGATCACCGACGCCGAACAGGGCCAGGTCTTCGCCTTCGATGTGCGGCATACGGTCTTTCCCATTGCGCGCTGGCAATACGACATCGCCCCGTCCGACGGCGGCTGCCGGGTCACCGAAAGCACGTGGGATCGCCGGCCGGGCTGGTTCCGCAAGCTCGCCGGCAGGGCGACCGGCGTCACCGACCGGGTGGCCGCCAACACCGAGCACATCCAGCTGACCCTGCAGCGCCTCAAGCAGCGGGCCGAGGCCGGGTAGCGCGCCCATGACGACCATGGCGTCACGCGCTCCCTCCGTAGCCGTCGTCGGGGCCGGCATGTCGGGGCTGTGCATGGCAATCGCGTTGCTGCGCAGCGGTATTGACGACGTCACCATCTACGAGAAGGCCGACGAGGTGGGCGGCACCTGGCGGGAAAACACCTACCCCGGCCTGACCTGTGACGTGCCGTCGCGCGTCTACCAGTACACCTTCGCCACCAAGCCCAACTGGTCGCACATGTTTTCGCCCGGCGGGGAGATCCAGGCCTACTTCCGCGGCGTCGCCGACCAATTCGGGCTGCGCGAGCGGATCCGGTTCGGCACCGAAGTCGTCAGCGCCCGGTTCGACGACGACCGCTGGGTGTTGCGCACGGACGCCGGCGACGAGTCGGCCGTCGACTTCCTGATCTCGGCGACCGGTGTGCTGCACCATCCCCGGATGCCGTCGATCGCCGGCCTGGCCGACTTCGCCGGCCCCGTCTTCCACTCCGCACGCTGGGATCATTCCGTCGAGCTGGCGGGGCGCCGAATCGCGGTGATCGGCAACGGATCCACCGGAGTGCAGCTCGTCTGCGGGCTGGCCGGCGAGGCGGGCCGGGTCTTGCTGTTCCAGCGCACCGCGCAGTGGATCGTCCCGATGCCCAACCCGGCGTACTCCAGGTTCGCCAATCGCAGCCACCGGGCCGTTCCGTGGCTCGATCGGCTGGCCTACCGCGCGTACAGCCTCGTCTTCGACACCTTCGCCGTCGCCCTGACCAAGCCGGGGCTGCGGCGGGCGGCGATGGGGGCGCTGTGCCGAGCCAGCCTGCGCCGGGTGCGCGACCCCGAGTTGCGCGCGGCGCTGACGCCCTCGTATGAGCCGATGTGCAAGCGGCTGGTGGTGTCGGGCGGGTTCTACCGGGCGATCCAGCGCGACGACGTCGAGCTGGTGACGGCCGGCATCGACCACGTGGAACCGCGGGGCATCGTGACCGACGACGGCACGCTGCACGAGGCGGACGTCATCGTGGCGTGCACCGGGTTCGACACGCACGCGTTCTTCCGGCCGATGCGACTGACCGGGCGGGACGGTATCGCCGCCGACGACGTGTGGCGCGACGGGCCGCGCGCCCACCGGACCGTGGCGATGCCGGGTTTCCCCAACTTCTTCATGATGCTGGGGCCGCACAGCCCGGTGGGCAACCACTCGCTCACCGCGGTGGCCGAGCACCAGGCCGATCACATCCTGGGCTGGATCCAGCGTTGGCGCCGCGGCGAATTCGACACCGTCGAGCCGACGCAAGCGGCGACCGAGAGCTACAACGAGAAGCTGCGCGCCGCGATGCCGGACACCGTGTGGACCACCGGCTGCGACAGCTGGTACCTGAACAAGGACGGGGTGCCCGAGGTGTGGCCCTTCACGCCGGCCGAACACCGGGCGATGCTGGCCGAAACGGATCTGCGAGAGTACGACTTGCGCAGGCGTGTGCCCGCGCGCTGAGGGGAGGGCCGGGATGTTCACCGTCGACGACCACGCGGCGGGTCCCCACGACGCGTCGCTCGACCACGAGCGGCTGGTCCTCGAGGCGCGCGATGTCGAGTTCGATTGGGCGACGCTGCCGTTCCACTACGTGCCGGGCGAGCCGTTCACCACCCACGTCCTCAACGTCCTGCACCTGCTGCTGCCCGCGGGCGAGGAGTTCTTCGTCGACGCGTTCAAGCGGGCGCTGCCGTTGATCAAGGACGACCAGCTGCGCCTGGACGTCCAGGGCTTCATCGGCCAGGAGGCCGTGCATTCCCAGGCCCACGCGCAGGTGCTCGCCCACTTCGCCGCCGCCGGGGTCGACCTGACCCCGTACACCGACCAGATCCGGTGGCTGTTCGAGAAGCTGCTGGGGCCCAGGCCGCGGTGGGGCGAGCGACGGCAGCACCGCTGGCTGCTGGAACAGGTTTCGTTCGTCTCGGCGATCGAGCACTACACCGCCATCCTGGGCGAGTGGGTGCTCGACTCGCCGGCCCACGACGCCATCGGCACCCACCCCGTGATGCTGGACATGCTGCGCTGGCACGGCGCCGAAGAGGTCGAGCACAAGGCCGTCGCCTTCGACACGATGAAGCATCTGCGGGCCGGCTACCTGCGGCGGGTGCGCGCCCAGCTGGTGGTGACCCCGGGGATCCTGCTGCTGTGGATCCGTGGCGTCCGGTTCCTGTACTCGGTGGACCCGTACCTGCCGCCGGGCGCGAAGGCGCGCTGGCGGGACTACTTCCGGGCGGCGCGGCGCGGTTTGGTGCCCGGGCCGCTGAGGTTCGTGAAGGTGGTCGGCAACTACTACCGGCCGGGTTTCCACCCATCCCAACTGGGCGGCCTCGGGGCGGCGGTCGACTACCTGGCGGTCTCGCCCGCCGCGCGCGCGTCCCGCTGACGCATGGCCGCAACGACTTCGAGCGTCACCGCCTCCGACGGCGCCACCCTGGCGGTCCACCGCTACACCGAGATCGACGCGGCGCGCCCGACCATCCTCGCCATCCACGGCTGGCCCGACAACCACCACCTCTGGGACGGGGTGGCTTCCGAGCTCGAGGAGAACCACGCCGGCCGCTACAACGTGGCGGCGTACGACGTGCGCGGGGCCGGCGAATCCTCGCGCCCCGCAAGGCGATCCGACTACGCCTTCGGGCAACTGGTGTCCGACATCGGCGCCGTCATCGACAGCCTCGGCGTCGGCCCGGTCCACCTACTGGCCCACGACTGGGGCTCGATCGCGGCCTGGGCGGCCGTCACCGACGACGCGGTGATGGCCAAAGTCGCGTCGTTCACGTCGATTTCGGGGCCGCACCTGCGCTACGCGGGCCGCTTCCTGCGCTCGGCGCGCACGCCGCGGGCGGTGGGCCAGGTCGCGATGCAGCTGCTGGGGTCGCTGTACATCGCGTTCTTCCTGTGCCCTGGTCTGCCGGAGCTCGCGTTCTTATCCCGGGTCGGCGTGCTGGCCCATCGGGCCCTCGAGCGCATCGGCCGGCCGCGCACGCCCGTCCGGCGCGACCCGACGCCGCGGTCCATCTCGGACTACGTCACCGGGCTCAAGCTGTATCGGGCGAACATGCCCGGACCGATGCTCTCGCCCGGGCCGCGGCTGCCGCAGACCACCGTCGCGGTGCAGACCCTGGTGCCGCGCCGGGACATCTTCGTCACGCCCGCGCTGCAGCGGTTCACCGGCTCAATTCCGGTCGTCGGCAGGGTGATTCCGATCGAAGGCGGACACTGGGTGGTCACCGCACGCCCCGAGGTCATCGCCGAGCTGACCGCCGAATGGGTCGATCGGCACGTCACCGCTTGAGCCGGTACCCGAGGTGGGCCACCTTGATGCCGGGCAGCGGCTCCCAGTCGAGCGTGCGGCCGTCGACGCGAAAGTTGTTCTTCTCGTAGAAGCGGCGCGCCCTGTCGTTTTGCTCGGCGCACCACAGGATTACGTCGCCGGACGGGTGCGAGCCGAGGACCTCGCCGAGCATGCGGGCCCCGATGCCGTGCCGTTGGCTTTCCTCGGCGACGTAGAGCGCGTCGACGAGCAGGTCTTCCGGCTGGTCGGAATCGGGCCCGAAGATGGTCACGCCGAGGGTGCGGCCCCCGGCCTCGGCGACCCACATGCGCCACCCGCGGCGCTGCAGGCTCTGCGGGTAGATCTCGGCGACCCAGCGTTTCGGCGGCCCGAGCAGGTCGAGCACCTGGGGCAGCAGTATCCCGGCCCACGAGCGCCGCCACACCGGGTAGTGCATCGCCGCGACCTCGGCGAAGTCGTCCGGGGTGGCTTCCCGGATCGCGATGTCGCTGGCCTGCACACGCTAAGGCTAGAGAACTTTTGCCGGCCGCTCTTCCAGATAGGCCGCCAGCGCGTTCGTCAGGCCACGGCGCGCCATGTCGAGGTCGGCGTAGGAGCCCAGCTGGCGCTCCGAGACAAGGCCGCGCATCGCGCCCGGGATGAGGGCGGCCACCTCGCGCACCCGGTCGGGGTCGACGTCCAGGCCGGCGAACGCGTTCTGGCAGGTCTGAAGCCAGCTCTTGCCCCAGGAGAACAGCTCGGCGGCCGTGCGCGGGTAGAGGCGCTCCAGCTCGCGGGGGTCGCGGGGAAGCGCGGCGCGCAGGTTTTCGATCGCGCGCGAATCGGGTGACGCCAGGCCGCGGTACAGCGTGTCGATGATGGCGCCTACGCGCTCGCGCAGGGGCGCGTCCGGTTGCGCCGGCGCCGAGAAGGTCGCGGCGCGCCGCTCGGCGGTGCGGTGCAGCACGGCCGCCCAGAATCCGTCGGCGTCGCCGAACTGGTACTGCACCGCGCCCCAGGTGGCCCCGATGTCCTTGGCGATGCGGTTGGCCGACACTGAGCCCGGCTCGCCCGAGGCCAGCGACTTCAGCGCGGCCTCGAGCATGCTCTCGCGCGTCGCGTGGCCGCGCCGGTTGGGGCGCCTTTCGACGACCTTCGGTTCGGCCATCCGCCTAGCCTATCATTTTCATAGAGGGTACTGTGATTCTATGGCCAAACCGCCCTTGTCGATGAAACCGACCGGATGGTTTCAGGTCGCGTGGTCCGACGAGGTCGGCGTCGGCGACGTGCACCGGATGAAGTACTTCGACCAGGAGATGGTCGCCTGGCGCGCCGAGTCGGGCGACCTCACGGTGATGAACGCCTACTGCGAGCACCTGGGCGCGCACCTCGGTTACGGCGGCAAGGTCGTCGGCGAGGTGCTGCAGTGCCCGTTCCACGGGTGGCAGTGGAACTCCGAGGGCCGCAACGTCTGCATCCCTTACCAGGACCGGCCCAACCGCGGCAGGCGGATGCGCACCTATCCCGTGGTGGAGCGCAACGAGTCGGTCTACATCTGGCACGACGCCGAGCGGCGCGAGCCCTACTTCGACGCGCCCGACGTGTTCGCTTCGTTCGAGGACGGCCGCGGCGCGGGCGATTACTACGCGCAGCAGCGGCTGTTCCGCCAGGGCCTGGAACTGCACCCGCAGTACGTGCTCGAAAACGGCGTGGACTTCGCGCATTTCAAGTTCGTGCACAACACGCCGATCGTGCCGGTGTTCACCCGCCACGACTTCGCCGACCCGGTGTCCTTCGTGGACTTCACCATCACCTTCGAGGGCGACGACGGGCAGAGGATCGAGGACGTCAACAGCGGCGTGGAGGCCATCAACGGTGGGCTGGGCATCGCCGTCACCAAGAGCTGGGGGATGGTCGACAACCGCACCATCTCCGCCGTCACCCCGGTCGACGAGTTCACCTCCGACGTCCGGTTCATGGTCCACATCGGCCGCCCCGGCAGCGGCGCGGTCAAGGATCCCGCGCGCGCCGAGCACAAGGCGGCCGAGTTCGGGCGGGAAGTGATACGGCAGTTCGAGCAGGATATCGAGATCTGGCGGCACCAGCGCTACTCCGACCCGCCCGCGCTGGCCCCCGACGAGTACGAAGGCTTCACCGCAATCCGCAAGTGGGCCAAGCAGTTTTATCAGGAGGTTGACGCCGAGTGAATAAACCAATCCGCGTGTTCCAGGTCGCCACCGGAAACGTCGGCTCGGAGATGATCAAGCGGATCGCCACGCAGCCCGATCTGGAACTCATTGGTGTGCACTGCTATTCGCCGGACAAGATCGGGCGCGACGCCGGCGAACTCGCGGGCATCGGGCCCAACGGGGTGACGGCCACGGGCACGATCGAGGAGATCATCGCCGCCAAGCCCGACGTCCTGACGTTTCACGGCGTGTTCCCCGACGAGGAGCTATACGTCAAGGTGCTCGAGGCGGGCATCAACATCGTCACCACCGCCGACTGGATCACCGGCTGGCACCGCGACAAGAACCATCCGCACCCGTCGGGCAAGCCGGTGACCCAGCTGCTGGCCGAGGCCTGTGAAAAGGGCGGCGCGACGTTCTACGGCACGGGCATGAACCCGGGCCTGAACCAGATCCTCGGCGTGGTGTGTTCGGCCGACGTCGCCGACATCGAAAACGTCACCACCATCGAATCCGTCGACGTCTCGTGCCACCACTCCAAGGACACCTGGATCGAGGTCGGCTACGGCCAGCCGGTCGACGACCCCGAAATCCCCGGGAAGCTGGAGAAGTACACCCGCGTCTTCGCCGACAGCGTGCTGATGATGGCCGACTGCTTCGACCTGCGCCTGGACGAGGTGAAGTTCAGCTACGAGTTGGGCGCCTGCACCAAGGACGTCGACCTGGGCTGGTACACGCTGCCCAAGGGCTCGCTCGGCGGCAACTACATCAAATACCAGGGCATGGTGGACGGGGTGCCCCGCGTCGAGACGCACCTGGAGTGGCAGATGACCCCGCACACCGACCCGAGCTGGAACATCAAGGGCTGCTACATCACCCAGATCAAGGGCGACCCGTGCATCTACAACAAGCACATGATCTTCCCCAAACCCGGCGTCGACCTGTCCAACCCGGACAACTTCGCCTCCATCGGCATGACGGTGACCGGCATGCCGGCCCTGGCCGCCATCAAGTCGGTGGTCGGGGCGCGGCCGGGCCTGATCACCAGCGCCGACCTGCCGCTGCGCGGCTTCGCGGGGCGGTTCAAGAGGTAAGCGCGCGGGCAAGGGACTCAAGGGACCTCGTCGTCTTCGTCGCCCTCGAAGAGGCGCTCTGGGTGGTGAAAGTCGTTGGTGCGCGCGCCGCGGTCCAACTGCGGCGGCGGGATCCACTCGGTGCGGCCATCAGGCAGTTTCCTTGTCGTCCAACCCATTTCCAGCAGCTTGTGGTGGGGCGGGCAGGCGAAGGTGAGCTTGTCGGCGTCGGTGCACCCACCCGACACCCACGCGTCGACATGGTGAACTTCGCTCCAGTAGCCCGGCACGTCGCAGCCTGGGTGCGTGCAGCCGCGGGCCTTCGCGTAGAGGACGATGCGCTGATCCGGTGAGGCTATCCGCCGCGTGCGCCCCAGATACAAGGGTCGCTCCGAGTGCTCGTCGAACACGGCAAGGTAGTGGTAAGCATGGCTGGCCATCCGGATCAACTCGCGCATCGGCACCACCGTGCCGCCGCCCGTGACCGCGAGGCCCGCGCCGGACGTCAGCTCCTGCAGCGTGGTCGACACGATGACGGTGACCGGTAAGCCGTTGTGTTGGCCGAGCTTCGGATCGCCGAGCTGGCCGCGCACCAGGGCGTTGAGCGCGTCGTGCTGGCGCTGGGCGTGGCTGCGGGTGTCGCGACGCGCGCGGTCCTCGCCGGGTTCGCCCGTGACGCAGGCCGTTTCGTCGTCGGGGTTGCACATCCCGGGCGCCGCGAACCGCGCCAGCCACGCGTCGATGTTGGCGCGCAGCTCCGGGGACGCCACCAGCTTTCCGACGCTCATGCCGTCGGCACGCTGGCCGCACCAGGTGAACCCGCGCTGGCGCTCGCGGTCGACGTCGGAGTACTTGCCATCGGGATTGATCTGTGCCGCACATTTGTGCGCCACCTTCTCCAGTTGGTCGGGACGCAACTTGGTCGCCTGCCGCGCCAGAAATCGCTCGGCCTTCTCAAGCGCGTAGACCGGCGTCGCCTCCGGCAGGCCGCGAAAGAACGACTGGATCACCCGCAGGTGCTGCCCGTCGAGCAGGCCCTTGCGCCACGCGCAGGCGGTGGCCGGCAGCTCCGGCGGCAACTCCTGGCCGGTGAGGGTCAGGCGTGGGGAAAGCTGCTGCGCGTCGCGGAGCCGCCGAGAGGCCTCGGTGCAGCTGATTCGCAGCCAGTCGGCGACCACCTTGTGGACCGGCCCGCCGACGTGGGCGGGATCCTCCTTGGCCAGGCCGGCGATCACGTCGTGGCTCATTGCGACCTGGCCGCGGAGTGACGTCTCCATGTGCTCCAGCGCCCGCAGCCGGGCCGCGGGCGGCATTGCATCGAAGTTGACCCCCGCGATCAGCGCCAGGGCCGCATCGAGCGCCTCCAGACCGGCCTCCAGGTCCGGCGGAAACTCGATCGAATGCATGTTCGAATGATATCGCCGGGTCCCGACCGTAGGGGCATCAAGATGCGGCGCCTGTGGATGAACACCGGACTGTGGATAAAGCCCCGCGGGCTAGGGTGAAACCCATGCGGGTAGGCGTGCTGGGAGCCAAGGGAAAGGTCGGGTCGACTATGGTCTCGGCCGTGCAGGCCGCCGACGACCTGACGTTGTCCGCGGAGGTGGACGAGGGCGATCCGCTGAGCCTGCTCACCGACGGCGACACCGAGGTCGCCATCGACTTCACCCACCCCGACGTCGTGATGGGCAACCTGGAGTTCCTCATCGGCAACGGAATTCACGCCGTGGTCGGCACGACGGGCTTCACCCAGCAGCGCCTCGACCAGGTGCAGTCGTGGCTCGCCGGCAAGAACACGTCCGTGCTCATCGCGCCGAACTTCGCGATCGGGGCGGTGCTGTCGATGCACTTCGCCAAGCAGGCCGCGCCGTTCTTCGACTCGGCCGAGGTGATCGAGTTGCACCACCCGCACAAGGCCGACGCGCCGTCGGGCACGGCGGCCCGCACCGCAAAACTGATCGCCGAGGCCCGAAAAGGGTTGCCGCCCAACCCCGATGCCACCAGCAGCGGCCTCCCCGGCGCCCGCGGCGCCGACGTCGAGGGCATCCCGGTGCACTCCGTGCGGCTGGCCGGGCTGGTCGCCCACCAGGAGATCCTGTTCGGGACCGCGGGTGAGACGCTGACCATCCGCCACGACAGCCTCGACCGCACGTCGTTCGTGCCGGGCGTGCTGCTGGCCGTGCGGCGGATCAGGGAACGCCCCGGCCTCACGGTCGGCCTCGAGCCCCTGCTCGACCTGCAATGACCAAGACGCTGCGCGTCCAGCTGCTGATCGCGTTCATGTGCGCGGCGATGCTGGCGTACTTCGTGCTGCTGGGCCGCCTGGCCGTCGCGATGATCGGGTCGGGCCGCGCCGCCGCCGTGGGCCTGGGCGCGGCGGTGCTCATCATGCCGGTCATCGGGCTGTGGGCGATGATCGCCACCCTGCGCGCCGGGTTCGCCCACCAGCGGCTGGCCCGCCTGATCGCCGCCGACGGACTGGAACTCGACACCACCGCGCTGCCGCGGCGGGCATCCGGCCGCATCGAAAGAGGCGCGGCCGACGCCCTGTTCGCCACGGTGCGCACGGAGGTCCAGGCCGACCCGGACGACTGGCGGCGCTGGTACCGGCTCGCCCGCGCCTACGACTACGCGGGCGATCGACGCCGCGCGCGGGAGGCCATGAAGACTGCCGTCGCCATGCAGGCGCACCGATGAGCAAGACGCTGCTGATCGTGCACCACACGCCGTCCCCGCACACCCAGGAGATGTTCGAGGCGGTGGTGTCCGGGGCCACCGACCCCGAGATCGAAGGCGTGGAGGTGGTGCGGCGTCCCGCGCTCACCCTGTCGCCGGCCGACATGCTCGGCGCCGACGGCTACGTGCTCGGGACCCCCGCCAACCTGGGGTACATGAGCGGGGCCCTCAAGCACGCGTTCGACGTCTGCTACTACCCGTGCCTCGACGCGACGCGCGGGCGGCCGTTCGGCGTGTACCTGCACGGCAACGAGGGCACCGAGGGCGCCGAGCGGGGCATCGAGGCCATCACGACCGGGCTGGGTTGGACGAAAGCGGCACCGACCGTGGTGGTTTCCGGCAAGCCCAGCAAGGCCGACCTGGAATCGTGCTGGGAACTGGGCGCGACGGTGGCCGCCCAGCTGATGGAATGAGCTACTGATAGGCCGGCTGGAACGCGTCGGCGGGCTGGGCGATCGCCAGCGCCGTGCTGGAACCGAGCGGGCCGTGCCGGTCGAACAGGGTCGCGGTGCCGGTGGCCACACCCGCAGCGCCGTAATGGCTTTGGGCCGCCAGCCCGAGGAATTCGCCGTCCGGCAGGCGGCTCGCGGTCACGGTGTAGTCGGCGTTGATGTAGCGCAAACCGCCTGTGCCCCAATGGGTGAGCGAGCTGGTGATGTCGCCGACGAATCCCAGCCGGGTGAACGGCGTGAGCGGGTAGCCCTGCACCATCGGGCGGAACAGCCGGGTCCACGCGAACTTCTGCGAATGGGCCTGTTCCCACTCGCCCGCCGCGATGCCGGGACTGCCCCCGAGCGTGGCCCCGTAGCCCCAGATGAGGAACGGCATGTCCGCCGGAAAACCGTCGGCGCTGCCCGGAAGCGGCGGCATCTCGACCGGACCGCACCACACCTCGCCCTCGGGATGCTCGCCCCGCCGCAGGAACAGCGCGCTGGCCCGCGCGACGATCTGCCCGTTCTGCACCAGCGCGCCGTCGACCAGCTTGATGCGGCGGCCTTCGCGCTGCACCGAGGTCTCGATCCGGACCGGCTCGGGCAGCACGGGTCGCAGCAGATCGACCGTCAGGCGCGCGGGCTGCAGGTCGGGATCGAGCCCGGATTGCTCTATTCCCCACGCCAGCAGGCCGCCGACGTTCTGGCCGCCCAGCGCCGCGCCCCACGGTCCCCGCGTCATCGCGGCCGGCAGGTAGGAGTCGCCGTCGACAGTGAAGAACGCCTCGGGCATGATGGCGGAATCCTCGATCGTCACCGCTATCACGATAGGGCAGGAGGATACAGGGACCGGGCATGCCTGAAGTGATCGAAATTCCGCGCGGCCACAACCCATTCCCCACGACCGGCGTGTCCCGCGACGCCGACGGCGTCCCGCGCTACGACCGCCTGCCCGCCACCCTGCTGGACATGCTCGCCGAGCAGGTCGACAACCGCCCCCACAGTGAGGCCGTGGTCGAACTCGGCGCCGGCCGGCTGACCTACCGACAGCTGTGGGAGCGCGCCGCGCGGGTGGCCGGCGGGCTACGGGCCGACGGACTGAGCCCGGGCGATCGCGTTGCCGTGCGCCACCCGGCCGGGATCGATTGGGTGCTGGCGTTCTGGGGCACGGTGATGGCCGGCGGCGTTGCGGTGGCGGTCAATACGCGCTCGGCGCGTCCCGAGGTCGAGTTTGTCCTGTCCGACTCCGGTGCGCGGATCGACCTGTCCCCGGACGCACCGCTGCCTGACGGCCAGCCCTACGTGACCCACGGACTCGGCCACACGGACACGGCCGCCCTGTTCTACACCTCGGGCACCACCGGCCACCCCAAGGGCGTGCCGACCACCCACGAGGCCTTCGTGACCAACACCGAGAACGCGATCCGCTGTCTCGACCAGCCCAGGGACCTCGGCGAGGGAATGCGGACGCTGATCTCGGTGCCACTATTCCACGTGACCGGCTGCAACTCACAGCTTTTGGCGGCGATGCGCCTCGGGGGTGCGTCGGTGATCATGCCCGCGCTCAACCTCGACGCGTTGATCGCGACGCTGAGCGCCGAGCGCATCTCGGTGATGGTGACCGTCCCCGCCATCTATGCGTTAATGTTGCGGCACAAGGGGTTTGCGCAAGCCGACGTTTCCGGCATCCGCTGGGTGGGCTACGGGGGCGCGCCCATCGCGCCGTCGTTGGTCCGATCGGTCAAGCAGGCATTCCCGCACGCCACGGTGTTCAACGGGTACGGCATGACCGAGACCGCCTCGCTGATGACCGTCCTGCCCGACCGCGACGCCGTCGAGCACGCCGACTCCGTCGGGTACGCGGTCCCCTCGGTGGACCTGGGCCTGGTCCCGTTCGCCGGCGACGAGACGGGCGTGGGCGAGTTGGTCGCGCGCGGCGCCAATGTCACGGCGGGCTACTGGAACCGGCCCGACGCCACCCGGGACACCTTCGCGGACGGCTGGCTGCACACCGGCGACGTGGTCCGGGTCGACGATGCGGGGCGGGTGCACATCGTCGACCGGCTCAAGGACATCATCAACCGCGGCGGCGAGAACATCTCCAGCGTCGAGGTCGAGGCGGCGCTGCTCTCGGCGCCCAACGTCGCCGACGCCTGCGTGCTGGCGGTGCCCGACGAGGTGATGGGGGAGAAGGTCGGCGCCGTGATCTTCGCCGGCGAGGGGGAGATCGACGTGCGGGCCGTCCTCGCGCACTGCCGCGAGCAGCTGGCCGACTACAAGGTCCCGCAGTACGTGACGGTGGTGGCCGAGGAGCTGCCGCGCAACGCCGGTGGCAAACTGCTCAAGGGCAAGCTGCGGGGGCAGGTGCGTTGGGGGGACCCGCTGCGATGAGCGCCGCCCTGCTGATCGCAAACCGCGGCGAGATCGCGCTCCGGATCATCCGCACCGCAACGGAACTGGGCTTCCGGTCGGTCTCGGTGTACGCCGAGGACGACGCCGACAGCCCCCACGTGCACGCCGCCGACGAGGCGATCGGCCTGCCGGGCGCCGGCCCGGCGGCCTACCTGAATCTCGCCGAGTTGCTGGCGGCGGCCAAGAGCTCCGGCGCCGAGCTGATTCATCCCGGCTACGGATTTCTCAGCGAGAACGCGGAATTCGCGCGCGCCTGCGCGGCCGCCGGGTGCACGTTCGTGGGACCCGGTGCCGACGTGCTCGAGTTGGTCGGCAACAAGCCGTCGGCCCGGGCCGCCGCGCGCGCGGCGGGCGTCCCGGTGCTGCCCGCGACCGAAGGGCCCGGCAGCGTCGAGGAGATCGCGGCGTTCCTCGCCGCCCACGGCGGCGCCGTCATGATCAAGGCCGTCGCCGGCGGCGGTGGCCGGGGAATGCGGAAGGTGAGCCGCGCTGACCAGATCGAGCGCGCCTACCAACAATGCGCCGCGGAGGCGCGAGTCGGCTTCGGTGAGCCGGCCCTGTTCGCCGAGGCGGTCCTGCCCGCCGCGCGGCACATCGAGGTGCAGGTCGTGGGTGCGGTGGCCGGGCACCAGACGCACGCGCTGGCGCTCGGCGATCGGGACTGCAGCATCCAGCGCCGCTACCAGAAGCTGGTCGAAATCGCTCCCGCCCAAGGGCTTTCCGACACGCTGCGCCGCGCATTGCACCAGGCGGCGGCGCGGCTGTGCGCCAGGGTCGGCCTGCGCGGGGTCGCCACCGTCGAATTCCTGGTTGCCGCCGACACATTCGTCTTCCTCGAGGTCAACCCTCGGATTCAGGTGGAGCACACGGTCACCGAGGAAACGACCGGCGTGGACCTGGTGGCCGTGCAGCTGGCCATCGCCGGCGGCGCGTCGTATTACGAATTGGGGCTCCCGGCCGGAATCGCCTCGGACGGAAACGAAGTCATCGGCGAACCGGCGGCGCGGCGCGGCATCGCGGTCCAGGCCCGCGTCAACATGGAGACCTTCGCCGCCGACGGGTCGGTGGTGCCGGCGGCGGGCACCCTGACGGTGTTCTCGCCCCCGAGCGGTCCGGGGGTGCGCGTCGACACCTACGGCCGGCCGGGGCTGATCACCAGCCCGCGCTACGACTCGCTGCTGGCCAAGGTTGTCGCCCATGTGCACGGATCGTCGATGCAGGCCGCGGCGCGCAAGGCCCGCATCGCTCTGGGCGAATTCGGCATCGAGGGCGTTGCCACGAACATCGAATTACTGCGAGAGCTATTGGCCGACAGTCAGGTTCAGTCCGGCTGGGTGACGACGGATTTCCTCGACGAGAAGCTGCCCGAGCTGGCCGCCGCCGCGCTGTCCCACCAGCATGACGTCCGCGCCGCGCCGGTCGAGCTGTATCCCGGTGAGGAAGCGCTGCGCGCGCAACTGGCCGGCACCGTGGTCGAGGTGGCGGCCGAGGGCGAACAGATCGCAGCCGGCGGCCAGGTCGTCGTCCTCGAGGCGATGAAGATGCAACATGTGCTCGCCGCGCCGGACGCGCTGCGGACCGTGCGAAGCCTGGTGGTGCCCGGCCAGGTCGTCGGGCCCGGCGACCCCCTGGTCGTGTTCGCCCGCACGGGCGCCGGGGCCGACGGCGAATCGGACTCGGCCGCCCTGGATCTCGACCGGCCGCGTGCCGACCTCGACGAGGTGCGCAAACGGCTCCTGCTCACCCGCGACGAGGGCCGGCAGGCGGCCGTGGCCAAGCGGCACGCCCGCGGCCGCCGCACCGCCCGGGAGAACATCGCCGACCTGGTCGACCCCGGCAGCTTCGTCGAGTACGGCGCGCTGGCGATCGCCGCCCAACGCAGCAGGCGCTCCGAGGAGGACCTGATCGCCAACACCCCGGCCGACGGCCTGGTCGCCGGCCTGGCCACCATCGGGGGCACCGAGACCGTCGTCGTCTCCTACGACTACACCGTGCTGGCCGGAACGCAGGGCATGCGCAACCACGCCAAGACCGATCGCGTCTTCGAGCTGGCCACCCGAAAAGGCCTGCCGGTGGTGCTGTTTGCCGAGGGCGGCGGCGGCCGGCCCGGCGACACCGACGTCGGCGGGCACGCGGGACTGGACGTGCCGACGTTTCGGATGCTGGCCGCGCTGAGCGGGCGGGTGCCGCTGCTGTCGATCGTCTCCGGCCGCTGCTTCGCCGGCAACGCCGCGCTCGCCGGGGTGTGCGACGTGATCATCGCGACCCCCGATGCCAACATCGGCATGGGCGGGCCGGCCATGATCGAGGGCGGCGGGCTCGGGGTGTACCCGCCCGAGGCGATCGGGCCGATCGACGTGCAGCGGCACAACGGCGTGGTCAGCCTGGTCGCCCGCGACGAGGCGCATGCCGTCGCGCTGGCCAAGCAGTACCTCTCGTATTTCCAGGGCGCGCTCGAAGGCTGGGAGGCGCCCGATCCGCGGCTGGCCCGACATGTGGTGCCGGAGAACCGGTTACGGGCGTACGACGTGCACCGGGCGATCGCGTCGATCGTCGACGTCGGTTCCGTGTGCGAGTTGCGGGGAGACTACGGCGTCGGGATCGTCACCGCGCTGGTGCGCGTCGAGGGGGTGGCATACGGGTTGATCGCCAACAGCACCCACCACCTCGGGGGTGCCATCGACGCCGAGGCGGCCGACAAGGCCGGCGACTTTCTCGCCCTGTGCGAGTCGTTCCGGTTGCCGGTGATATCGCTGTGCGACACCCCGGGGTTCATGGTCGGGCCCGACGCGGAAAAGGAGGCGGCCGTGCGCCGCTTCGGCCGGATGTTCGTGCTGGGCGCGCGGCTGACCGTGCCGCTGGGAATGATCATCCTGCGCAAGGGTTATGGGCTGGGCGCGATGGCGATGGCCGGCGGGTCCTTTCGCGCGCCCCAGTTCACGGTTGCGTGGCCGACCGGGGAGATCGGCGGCATGGGTCTGGAAGGCGCCGTGCGACTCGGGTTCAGCAAGGAACTGGCAGCCGAGGCGGATCCCGCCCAGCGCCGGCAGCTGTTCGACAAGCTCGTGGCGGCGGCCTACCAGCACGGGAAGGCGCTGCGCTCGGCCACCACGTTCGAACTCGACGACGTCATCGACCCGGCAGACTCCCGGGCCTGGATCACCAGGCTTCCGGAAGGCTGAGGGTGCGAGGAGTTATCCGGTTATCCGTGTCCGGAACCGCAGCCGACGCCGGGCAGGCAGCCCTGGCCGCCCGGCACGCCGCCGGGGCCGGCGAACTGGCCGCCGGAGCCACAGCCCACGCCGGGAACGCAACCCTGGCCGCCGGGCCCGCCGCCGGGCCCTTGGTTCTGGCCGCCCGACCCGCAGTTGCCGTTGGCGTCGCAGCCGCCGCCGCCCGGGTCGTCCTTGAAGATGACGTGCGTGGGCGCCGGACCGGCCGGCGCCGCGGAAGCAACCGGATCGATCATGGCGATCGGCGCGGCGGCGATCGCCGCGGCGGCAGCCCCGCCCACCACCAGTCTTTTCGTGAGGGTTAATTTCGTGAACATGCGGGTCGCATACCACCGACACACCTGTGTAAAACATCCTTGTAGCGAACGGGTTAGCGAACGGGTTAGCGAACGGGAAGGCACACCGCGATGACCTCACTGGACTTGACCGGCCGTAGCGCGATCATCACCGGGGCGTCGCGCGGGATCGGGCTGGCGATCGCCCAGCAACTGGCCGCGGCCGGCGCCGACGTGGTGCTGACCGCGCGCAAGCAGGAGGCGGCCGACGCGGCCGCGGCGCAGGTCGGCGAGAAGGCCGTCGGCGTCGGCGCGCACGCCGTCGACGAGGACGCCGCGCGGCGCTGCGTCGATCTCACGCTGGAGCGCTTCGGCCGCGTCGACATCCTGGTCAACAACGCGGGAACGAACCCGGCCTACGGGCCGCTGATCGATCAGGATCACGCGCGGTTCACCAAGATCTTCGACGTCAACCTGTGGGCCCCGCTGCTGTGGACCTCGCTCGTCGTCAAATCGTGGATGGGCGAGCACGGTGGGGCGATCGTCAACACCGCGTCCATCGGCGGGATGCACCAATCGCCGGCGATGGGCATGTACAACGCCACCAAGGCCGCGCTGATTCACGTCACCAAGCAACTGGCGCTCGAACTTTCGCCGCGCGTCCGGGTCAACGCGATCGCCCCGGGCGTGGTGCGCACCCGGCTGGCCGAGGCGCTGTGGAAGGACCACGAGGATCCGCTGGCGGCGACGATCGCGCTCGGGCGCATCGGTGAGCCGGCCGACGTGGCCGGCGCGGTCGCGTTTCTGGTCTCGGACGCGGCGAGCTGGATCACCGGCGAGACGATGGTGATCGACGGCGGCCTGCTGCTCGGCCCCGCGCAGGGGTATCAGGCCCAATGAGTCCCGAGACCGACCTGAAGGCGCGGGTCCGGACGCTGCTCGACGAGCACGACCCGGCCAGCACCGAACCGCGGGAATTCCTTGGGGCGCAATACGATGCGGGGCTGGCCTGGGTGTATCTGCCGGAGGGATTCGGCGGGCTGGGCCTGCCGCGTAAAGCCCAGGAACTCGTCGACGCCGAGCTCGCCGCCGCGGGCGTGCCGGTGGGCGGCACCGCCAAGAACTACATCGGCATGGGCATGGCGGCGCCGACGATCGCGGCGTTCGGGACCGACGAGCAGAAGCGAACGTTCCTGCGCCCGTTGTTCACCGGCGAACAGATCTACTGCCAGTTGTTCAGCGAGCCGGGCGCCGGCTCGGACCTGGCCGGCGTGGCGACCCGGGCGGTCCGCGACGGGGACGACTGGATTGTCAACGGGCAGAAGGTGTGGACGTCGCAGGCGCAGCACGCGTCCATGGCCATCCTCGTCACGCGCACCGACCCGGCGGTGCCCAAACACGCCGGCCTGACGTACTTCCTGTGCGACATGACGCAGCCCGGCGTGGAAGTCCGCCCGCTGCGCCAGATCACCGGCGAGGCGGAGTTCAACGAGGTGTTCCTCACCGACGTCCGGGTGCCCGACGCCAATCGGCTCGGCCCGGAGGGCGGCGGCTGGCGCGTCGCGACCACCACCCTCAACAATGAGCGCGTCGCCATCGGCACCCGCGCCGGAACGCCCCGGGAGGGCGGCCACATCGGCAAGGTCGCCAAGGCGTGGCGAGACGAGCCGGCGCTGCGGGAGTCGGCGATGCACGACGAACTGATGCGGCTGTGGGTGGAGGCCGAGGTCCTGCGGCTCGCGGGTGAGCGGCTGCGCCAGCAGGCCACCGCGGGTCAGCCCGGCCCGGAGGGCGCGGGCATGAAGGTGGCCTTCGCCCGCCTGGCGCAGGCGATTTCGGGATTCGAGATCGAACTGCACGGCGAAGCGGGGCTGCGCTACGACGACTGGACCATGCGCCGACCGGAAACGGTCGACCTGGTCGGTCGCGAGCCCGGGTACCGCTACCTGCGGGCGCGCGGCAACTCCATCGAGGGCGGCACGTCGGAGGTGTTGCGCAACACGATCTCCGAGCGGATCCTCGGCCTGCCCGGCGAGCATCGCGTGGACAAGGACAGACCGTGGAAGGACCTGGACCGATGACCGAAAACGGTGGGCCCGACCTGCTGTACTCCGACACCGAGGAGGCGTTGCGGGACAGCGTCCGTAACCTGTTCGCCGACCGGTGCCCGCCCGAATCGGCGGCCCGCGCCTATAGCGCTGAGCCACCGGACTTTTCGGGGCTGTGGCGGACGCTGGCCGCGGACCTCGGGGTGGCGGGGCTGCTGGTGCCCGAGGAGCTCGGCGGCGCCGGCGCGTCGGCGCGCGAGGCCGCGGTGGTGATGGAGGAGATCGGCCGGGCCGTCGCGCCGGTGCCGTTTTTGTCCAGCGCGGTGCTGGCGACCGTCGCCCTGCTGGGCGCCGGCGACACCGAAACGGTGTCCGCGCTGGCCCGGGGCGAAGCCACCGCGGCGCTGGTGGTGCCGCTGTCCACCGCGCCGGGCGATGCGGTCGCGGGCGTCACCGGCGGCGCCGGGGGCCTGAGCGGATCGGTCGGCAGCGTCGCGGGCGCCGCACAGGCCGACGTGCTGGTGGTGCCGGTGGCGGGCCCGGACGGGCTCGAGTTGCACGCCGTTGCGCGCACCGCACCGGGCGTGCAGGTATCGCCGGTGCTGGCCCTGGACATGACGAGACCGCTTGCGGACGTGAACTTTTCGGGGGCGGCGTCATCGCCGGTCGGGCCGGCGGACCCTGCCGTGGCCGAAGCGCTGCGCACCGCTGCGGCCCTGCTCGCGTCGGAGCAGCTCGGGGTGGCCCAGTGGTGTTTCGACACCACGCTGGCCTACGTCAAGCAGCGCAAGCAATTCGGGCGCGCGATCGGCTCCTACCAGGCGATCAAGCACCGCCTGGCGGATCTGTGGTTCGAGGTCGGCGCGGCGACGGCGGCCGCGCGATACGCCGCCGACACGTGCGCCCGGGGCGATGACGATGCCGCGACGGCCGCGGCCCTCGCCCAGGCGTACTGCAGCGGCATCGCCGTGCACGCCGCCGAGGAATGCGTGCAACTGCACGGCGGCATCGGGATGACCTGGGAGTATCCGGCGCACCTCTACCTCAAGCGCGCCAAGAGCGACCAGGTGGCGCTCGGCACCGCCTACCGTCACCGCGCCCGGTTGGCGGAGCTGGTCAACCTGCCTGCGTCGTGACGCCCGGGTTGTCGTCGTTGAGCCAGAGTTCTTCGGTGCGGTCGTGGAAGGTGACCAGCGCGACCGTGTCGTCACGGCGTCGCATCGCCGACTTGCTCATGCTCGCCCACACCGAGTGACCCGACTTGTGCCGCAACTCGACGAGCCGCTTGGCGCCCGTGCCGACCAGCGCGACCCAGCGGTCGTCGGCCGGCAGGCTGTAAAAGATGTGTTCGAACTCCATCTGGAGCAGCTCCTCGGGGGAATGCCCCACCATGTCGCAGAACGAGTCGTTGGCGAACAGGATGGTGCCCAGGCGGTCGACCGCCAGGGCCGGGGACGGCAGCCGGTCCAAGACGACCAGGGCCGGCATCCGGTGGAGCTCGTCGATCGGCAGGTGGTTGGGCGGCCTGGGGCTTCGACGCTCGATTCGTCGACCGTTGACGGCTGTGGGAATCTTCCCGATCACGCCTACCCCCGTCGTCGCCCTGGCCTTTTTGTGGGCATTGCGCCCCGAAGCGGGAAAGTCGCGCTCATGGACTGAACGCGATGACAGCAAATGGTATGGGAACGGTCGCGAGAAGTCTATAGTGCCCTCACCGTATTAGCTATTTGTCACATGCCAAATTAATTCCAGGCGTCATGCACCGTATCGACACAATTTTGCCTAGCGGAGTTTATTAGCTATGGGCCGGACTTATGCGGAGTTGGGCTGGCGTATGGTGCGCATTCAGCAAACTTGAGAACGCGTCGTCGCTAACTCGGCGAAAGTCTCGGTCACCGGTGAAAACCGCCGACAGCAACCGCGCCGGGCGGGATTCGCTAACTCCGGCCGGCCACGTTCGGCTCACCACGATCGGAAGCATTTCGTGCGGCAACGGGCGCCGGGCGGCCGTCGCGGGCTCGCGGCGAGAGCGGCGCTGCTGAAGAGTGAGCGAAATGCGTGTGTTGCTCTCGACATACGACTCGCGCGGCGGCGTCGAGCCGCTGGTCGGACTGGCCACGCAGTTACGGGCGCTCGGCGCGGAGGTGCGCATCTGCGCGCCGCCGGACGAGGAGTTCGCCGAGCGGGTGGCCGGCCTCGGCGTGCCGCTGGTGCCGTTCGGCGAGTCGGTGCGCGCGATGGTGACCGGGACGACGCCGCCGACGGAGGCCGATCTGCGGCGGCACATCGACGGTCTGATCGCCGCGCAGTTCGACACGGTCGCCGCGGCGGCGCGGGGGTGTGACGCGCTGGTGGCGGCGGGCCTGCTGCCGGCCGCGGCCGGCGCGCGCTCGGCGGCCGACAAGCTGGGCATCCGCTACGTGTACGCGAGCTATCACCCGACGGACCTGCCCTCAGCGCACCACCCGCCACCGTCGTTCTGGCGCGCCCCGCCGGCGGCGGGCACGGGCGACAACCGGATGCTGTGGGACCTCGACGCCCGGAACGCGAACGCGCACTTCGGCGCGACGCTCAACAGGCACCGCGCCGCGATCGGCCTGCCACCCGTCGACAACGTCCGCGATTACGCCTTCACCGAGCGCCCCTGGCTCGCGGCCGACCCGACCCTGGGCCCCTGGCCGCAGCCGGCGGACCTCGACGTGGTCCAGACCGGCGCGTGGCTGCTGCGCGACACCCGCCCGCTCCCCGCCCCGTTGGCGGAGTTCCTGGACGCCGGCGCGCCGCCGGTGTACGTGGGCTTCGGCAGCATGCCCGTGCCGGCACTGGAGGGCATCGCCCGGGCGGCCATCGAGGCGATCCGGGCGCAGGGCCGCCGCGCGCTGCTCGCCCGGGGCTGGGCCGGCCTGGCGCCGCTCGACGACGCGGACGACTGCCTTGCCGTGGGCGAGGTCAACCAGCAGGCGCTGTTCGCCCGGGTCGCCGCCGTCGTGCACCACGGCGGCGCGGGCACGACGACGACGGCCGCCCTGGCCGGTGCGCCCCAGGTGGTGGTGCCGCAGGGGGCCGACCAGCTGTACTGGGCGCGCCGGGTGGCCGAGCTGGGCATTGGCGCCGGGCTGGTGGCGCCGCCGACGGCGGCGGCCCTGTCCGCGGCGCTGGCGTCCGCCCTCGCACCCCGGACCGGCGCGCGGGCCCGGGCCGTGGCCGCTGACATCCGCACCGACGGTGCGGCCGTGGCCGCGATGCGGCTGCTCGAGGAGGTTGGCGCCGCGGGTGCCGGCGTGGCGCTATAGCGCCGAGCCGAACACCTCCGTCATCGCCGCCCAGTGGCGCTCGTCGGCGGCGGGGTCATAGGGCGGGTTGTCCGGGACGGCGAACCCGTGGCCTGCCGAATACCACTCGATGGTGTGGGCGACCCCGGCCGCCGTCAGCGCCTTGTCGAGCTGTTCGGCGTGATCGGCGGTGAAGGACGCGTCGTTTTCGGCGCCACCCACGTACACGGTCGCGGTCATCCGGTCGGCCAGCAGGTGCGGGCTGTCCGCCCCGTCGCTCACCAGGCCGCCGCCGTGGAACGACGCGGCGGCGGCGACGCGGTCGCCGAGGCGGCCGGCCCCCACCACCGAGGTCCGGCCGCCCATGCAGTAGCCGCACACGCCGAACCGCTGCCCGGACACCTCGGGGCGCGCGGCCAGGTAATCGAAGAAGGCGCCGGCGTCGCCGGCCATCTTGTCCGGCGTGATGCCGCCGATCATGGAGAACAGGCGCCCGCGTTCCTTGGGGTCGCTGAACACGGTGGCCATGTCGAACGGGGCCCAGTCGCCGCTGCGGTAGTAGACGTCGGGAAGCAGCACCGCGTAACCGAATCCGGCCAACTTGGCAGCCATCTGGTCGAAGGTGTCGCGCACGCCGCCGGCATCGCAATACATCACGACGCCGGGCCAGGGACCCTGGCCATCGGGGGTGAACAGGCCGACGGGGCAGGAGCCGTCGGGGGTGGTGACGCTGTCGGTGATCTTCGGCATGGCTCCCGTTCTACTCCCCAGCCGCCGAGGTAAATTGACCGCGTGCCGATCCCGACCCCCTACGAGGACCTGCTGCGCCTGGTGCTCGAGCGGGGCGCGACGAAAGCCGACCGCACCGGCACCGGAACCCGCAGCCTGTTCGGCCAGCAGCTGCGCTACGACCTATCGGCCGGATTCCCCTTGCTGACCACCAAGAAGGTGCATCTGAAGTCGGTGGTCTACGAGTTGCTCTGGTTTTTGCGCGGCGACTCCAACGTCGCGTGGCTGCACGAGCACGGCGTCACCATCTGGGACGAATGGGCAAGCGACACCGGCGATCTCGGGCCGATCTACGGCGTGCAGTGGCGGTCCTGGCCGACCCCGTCCGGCGAGCACGTCGACCAGATCAGCGCCGCGCTGGACCTGCTGCGCACGGACCCGAACTCGCGCCGCATCATCGTGTCGGCGTGGAACGTCGGCGACATCCCGCAGATGGCGCTGCCGCCGTGCCACGCGTTCTTCCAGTTCTACGTGGCCGACGGCCGGCTGAGCTGCCAGCTCTACCAGCGCAGCGCGGACCTGTTCCTCGGCGTGCCGTTCAACATCGCCAGCTACGCGCTGCTCACCCACATGATGGCCGCCCAGGCCGGACTGTCGGTCGGCGAGTTCGTCTGGACGGGCGGTGACTGTCACATCTACGACAACCACGTCGAACAGGTCCGGACCCAACTCGGCCGCAAGCCGCGACCCTACCCGGAACTCGTTCTCGCGCATCGGGATTCGATCTTCGACTACACCTACGAGGATGTGGTCGTGAACAACTACGACCCGCACCCGGCGATCAAAGCCCCCGTCGCCGTATGAGCCGTATATGACGTCTGTGGGTCTGGTGTGGGCTCAGTCGACGTCCGGCGTCATCGGGCGCGGCGGCGACATCCCCTGGCGGGTGCCCGAAGACCTGGCCCGTTTCAAGCAGGTGACCATGGGGCACACGGTCGTGATGGGCCGGCGCACCTGGGAATCGCTGCCGGCCCGGGTCCGGCCGCTGCCGGGCCGCCGAAACGTTGTCATGACCCGGCAGGCCGACTACCGCGCCGACGGGGCGGAGGTCGTCGGTTCGCTCGTGGCGGCTTCGGCAATTTTCGAGACGGAGGCGCAGACGTGGGTGATCGGCGGCGCGGAGATCTACGTGCTGGCGCTGCCGCTGGCCAGCCGCTGCGAGGTCACCGAGGTCGAGATCGACCTGGTGCGCGACGATGAGGACGCGCTGGCCCCGGCGCTCGACGAGGCGTGGCTGGGCGAGACGGGGGAGTGGCAGGTCAGCCGCACGGGGCTGCGCTACCGCTTTCACAGCTACCGTCGGGCGTGAGCTGACCGCCACCGCGCGGGCGTGACATACTCGGACGCGGGGTCGGTCTCGCCGGGGTTTTTGACCAGACGTTGCCATGGAGGGGAATTGGCAGTGATAACCGAACCCGCAAAGACGTTTACGCGCATGTTCAGGGGCTACGACCCCGGCGCCGTGGATGCGCACATCGAGATGTTGGCCACCAAGCAGCAGTTGCTGCGCGACGACGTCGAGAGCCTCCGGGCGCGGCTGAGGGAATCCGGTGAGGAGGCCGCCGCCCTGCGCAAGGAGATCGCCGTTCTCACCGAGACGTCGACCTCGCCCCACGCGGTGCAGCAGCGGATGGCCAAGATGCTGCGGCGCACGGTCGACGAGGCCGCCGAGATGCAGGCCGAGGCGCGGGCCGAGGCGGAGGCGCTGATCGCGGCGGCCGAGGCCGAGGCGCAGGCCGCCCACCGACGGCGCGACGAGGTGTTGGCCGACATGGCCGAGCAGCAAAAGGCCATGGAAGCCGAATATGCGGAGGCCAAGGAGAAGCTCGAGGCCGAACTGGCCAGCATGCGCGCCGACGCCCAGAGGGCGCGTGAGCAGCTCCTCGGCGACGCGAAGCAGGAGGCCGATCACTATCGCGACAAGGCCCTGCGCGCGGTGGACGAGGCGAGCAAGCAACGAATCAAGATTCTCGAGGAATTGATGGCCGTGTACCGCGACCTGGAACCGGTCCCGGCCGCCCTCGAGTCGGCATACGAAGAACGAAAAAATCCACCGGAGCTGGGCTCGCTGGTGTCGGCGGACGGGAAAGTCGGCGCGGGCTGAGCCCGGTCGCGCCGCCGCCGAGGTCGGGCGAAAAGCCGGTATTCTCGGCGCGTGTCGCCCCGCACCTCCAGGCTGACCGCCGCGCAGGCCCGCCGTATTGCCGTTGCGGCCCAAGGATTTAGCGAGCCCCGCCCCGCCGGCCCGATCACCCGCGCGCATCTCAAGCGGCTCATCTCGAGAATCCAAGTGCTGCAGCTGGATTCGGTTTCGGTGGCGGTTCGTGCCCACTACGCGCCGGTGTTCAGCCGGCTCGGCCCCTACGACCGCGACGTGTTGGACCGCGCGGCGTGGGGGCCGCGCTCGGCGCGGCTGCTGGCCGAATATTGGGCGCATGAGGCCGCGCTGATGGCCGTCGACGACTGGCCGCTGCTGCGCTGGCGGATGCGCCAGTACGCCCACGGCCGCTGGGGCACGCACATCGTCAAGGCCAACCCCCGCCTCGCCGAGCGGATCGTCGCCGCGGTCGCGGAGCTCGGGCCCAGCACCGCCGGGCAGATCGAGGAGCACCTGGCCGCCGAGCCGAAGCGCAAGAAGGGAACGTGGTGGACCCGCAGCGACACCAAGTGGGTCGCCGAGGCGCTGTTCGCCTCCGGCGTGCTCACCACGGCCACCCGGGTGGGCTTCGCGCGCCACTACGACCTGGTGGAGCGGGTGCTGCCGGCGAGCGTGCTGGCCCGCGAGGTCGACGACGAGGAGGCCGTCCGCGAGCTCACCCTGCGGGCCGCCACCGCGCTGGGCGTGGGGACCGAGGCCGACATCCGCGACTACTTCCGGCTGTCGGCGCAGCAGGTCAAGCCGGCGATCGCCGAGCTGGCGTCCGCCGGTGCGATCGAGCGGGTCGACGTCGACGGCTGGTCCGCGCCGGCGTACCTGCGGGCGGGCCGGACGGTGCCGCGCGTCGACCGCGGCACCGCGCTGTTGTGCCCGTTCGACCCGTTGATCTTCTTCCGGCCCCGGGTCGAGCGGCTGTTCGGTTTCCACTACCGCATCGAGATCTACACGCCGGCCGCCAAGCGCCGGTACGGCTACTACGTGTGGCCGCTGCTGATGGACGGGCGGCTGGTGGCGCGCGTCGACCTCAAGGCCGACCGGCCCGGCGACGCGCTGCGCGTGCTGGGAGCGTTCGGCGAGGCTGACATCGCGCGGCCGCGCGTGGTCGACGCGCTGGCCGGCGAACTGCGGTCGATGGCGTCGTGGCTGGGCCTGGGCGGGTTCAGCGTCTCCACCCGGGGCAATCTGGCCGCCGAGCTGCGGGCGGCGAGCTGATGCGGGCCACGGACAAGGAGCTCAAGGACACGCTCTGGAAGGCGGCCAACAAGCTGCGCGGCTCGCTGTCGGCGGGCCAGTACAAGGACGTCGTCCTCGGGCTGGTGTTCCTCAAGCATGCCTACGACTCGCGCTGGAAGTCGTTGGCGCACAACGCCGAATCGCCGGACCTCGGCCGGCTGGTCGACGACGCGATGGCGGCCGCCGCGCTGCCGAGGCTGTACGAGAACCTCGATCCGCGCCGCCTCGGCGAGCTGGTGGCCCTGCTCGACGGCGCGCACTTCGACCGCGGCGGGCGCCCGCGGGACCTGATGGGCGAGGTGTACGAGTATTTCCTGGGCCACTTCGCCCGGGCCGAGGGCCGGCGCGGCGGCGAGTTCTTCACCCCGCCCAGCGTGGTGCGGGTGCTCGTCGAGGTCCTCGAACCGTCGAGCGGGCGGGTGTACGACCCGTGCTGCGGGTCGGGGGGAATGTTCGTGCAGACCGAGAAGTTCATCGCCGCGCGCGACGGCGATCGCGCGAAAGTCACGATCTACGGGCAGGAAAGCGTCGAGCAGACCTGGCGGATGGCGAAGATGAACCTCGCCGTCCACGGCATCGACCACTCCGGGCTCGGCGCGCGGTGGGCCGACACGTTCGTCGACGATCTGCACGCCGGCGTGCAGATGGACTATGTGCTGGCCAATCCGCCCTTCAACATCAAGGATTGGGCCCGCGACGAAACGGACCCGCGCTGGCGCTTCGGCGTTCCGCCCGCCACCAACGCCAACTACGCCTGGATACAACACATCCTGTCCAAGCTGGCGCCGGGCGGCCAGGCCGGTGTGGTGATGGCCAACGGCTCGATGTCGTCGAACACGCTGGGGGAAGCCGACATTCGAGCCGGGATCGTCGAGGCGGACCTGGTGTCGTGCATGGTGACGCTGCCCGGGCAGTTGTTCCGCAGCACCGGCATCCCGGTGTGCGTGTGGTTCTTCGCCCGGGACAAGGCCGCGCGGGCCGGCGAGGTGCTGTTCATCGACGCCCGCGGGCTGGGCTACCTGGCGGATCGGGCGGAGCGTGCGCTGTCCGACGACGACGTCGCTCGCATCGTCGAGGCCTTCCACGCGTGGTCCGGATCGCCGTCGGCCGCCGCCAAAGGCCTGACGTACCAGGATGTTCCGGGCTTCTGCAGCTCGGCGTCGCTGGATGACATCAGGGCCGCCGGCTACGCCCTGACGCCCGGACGCTACGTCGGGCCGCCCGCCGCCGTCGGCGACGGGGAGCCCGTCGACGAGAAGATCGCCCGGTTGACCGGCGACCTGATGGCGGCGCTGGACGAATCCGCGCGACTGGACGCCCTGGTGCGCGAGCAGGTGGAGCGCCTGCGGTGAGGGTCAGGCTCGGCGATCACCTGGAATTCAGCAACGGAACCAGCCCGCCGCGACGGGCGCCGGACGGGTGCTTCCGGGTTTACGGCGCCAACGGGGCGATCGGCTATGCGGCACAACACAACGCGGCCGGGCCCCTCATCGTCGTGGGCCGGGTCGGATCGTATTGCGGCAGCCTGCGGTATTGCGATGCCGAGGTCTGGGTCACCGACAACGCGCTGGTATGCCGGGCCAAGGACCGCGGGGACACGCGGTACTGGTACTACGCGCTGCACACCTGCGGGCTGGGCGATCACCGCGCCGGATCCGGCCAGCCGCTGCTCAACCAGCGGATCCTGCGCGACGTCTCGGTCCCGGCCGTGGCGGCGCCGCAACGCCGCGGGATCGCCGAGGTGCTCGGCGCCGTCGACGACAAGATCGCCGCGAACGAGCGCGTGATCGCGGCCGCCGAACAGCTGATGGTGGCCATCGCGGAGCCGGTGCCCGACGACGTGCCGTTGTCCTGTTTGGCCGAGCGATCGACGGTGCTCCTCGGGCCGGCCGCGTTCGACGACGTCGTCGCCCACTTCAGCCTGCCGGCGTTCGACGTCGGCGCGAAACCCGCGCTGGTCGCCGCCGCGTCGGTGCGCAGCGGCAAGTTCCTGCTGTCGGAGCCGTGCGTGCTGGTCGCCAAGCTCAACCCCAGGATTCCGCGCATCTGGAACGTGCCCTCCCTGCCGCGGCACATGGCCTTGGCCAGCACCGAATTCGTGGTGCTGAGGCCGGTCGGCGTGGACACGTCGGCGCTGTGGTCGGCCCTGCGGCAACCCGCCGTCACCGAGACGCTGCGGCGCCGGGTCGCCGGGACCTCGGGCAGCCACCAGCGGATCCAACCGCGCGACCTGCTCGAGGTTCGGGTCCGCGATGTTCGCCGGTTGGCGCCCGCCGCGTCGCGGACGATCACCGGCCTGGGCGCGCTGTGCCACGCCCGCCGCGCCGAATGCGTGCGGTTGTCCGCCTTCCGCGATGCCGTGTTGCCGCTGCTGATGTCGGGTGAGCTTGTCGTGCGACCGTCGCGTTAAGGTGAGCGCCGTGGCCGAGACCGCGCCGCTGCGCGTGCAACTGATCGCCAAGACGGAGTTCCTGGCGCCGCCGGACGTGCCCTGGACCACCGACGCCGAGGGCGGCCCCGCGCTCACCGAGTTCGCCGGCCGCGCCTGCTATCAGAGCTGGTCGAAGCCGAACCCCAGGACGGCGACCAACGCCGGCTACATCGGGCACATCATCGACGTCGGGCACTTCTCGGTGCTCGAGCACGCGAGCGTGTCGTTCTACATCACCGGCATCTCGCGGTCGTGCACCCACGAGCTGATCCGGCACCGGCACTTCTCCTACTCGCAGCTGTCCCAACGCTACGTGCCGGAGGGCGACTCGCGGGTCGTCGTCCCGCCCGGGATGGACGACGACCCCGAGTTGCAGCGGATCCTCACCGAGGCCGCCGACGCCAGCCGGGCCACCTACGCCGAGCTGCTGGCCAAGCTGGAAGCCAGGTTCGCCGACGAGCCGAGCGCGGTGCTGCGGCGCAAGCAGGCGCGCCAGGCCGCCCGGGCCGTGCTGCCCAACGCCACCGAAACCCGCATCGTGGTGACCGGGAACTACCGGGCGTGGCGGCACTTCATCGCGATGCGCGCCAGCGAGCACGCCGACGTCGAAATCCGGCGCCTCGCCATCGAGTGCCTGCGCCAGCTCGTCGGCGTGGCGCCCGCCGTGTTCGCCGACTTCGAGGTCTCCACGCTGGCCGACGGGACCGAGGTCGCCACCAGCCCGCTGGCCACCGAGGCCTGAGCGAGCGCCAGCCCGGTTGCCGCGAGCGTGCGCAGTTGTACACCTTGTGCGGCGTGTCGCCGGACAAACACGCGCGCTCGCGGCGGTGACGAAAGGCCTTGATACCGCCAGGTAACCTGAAGATCGTGAGCACCGTCGGATTCGACGCCCCCGCCCGGTTGGGAACCCTGCTGACCGCGATGGTGACGCCCTTCGCCGCCGATGGGTCCCTGGACACCGCCGCGGCCGGGCAGCTGGCAAACCGCCTGGTGGACGGGGGGTGCGACGGCCTGGTGGTCTCCGGGACCACCGGCGAGTCGCCGACCACCACCGACGACGAGAAGCTGGAGCTGCTGCGGGTCGTGCTGGAGGCGGTGGGCGATCGCGCCCGCGTCGTCGCCGGCGCCGGCACGTATGACACCGCGCACAGCGTCCGGCTGGCCAAGGCCTGCGCGGCAGAGGGCGCCCACGGCCTGCTGGTCGTCACGCCCTACTACTCCAAGCCGCCCCAGGCGGGGCTCGTCGCGCATTTCACCGCGGTCGCCGACGCGACCGAACTGCCGGTGCTGCTCTACGACATCCCGCCGCGCTCGGTGATACCGATCGAGACCGAGACCATCCACACGCTGGCCGGCCACCCGAACATCGTCGGCATCAAGGACGCCAAGGCCGATCTGCACGCCGGCGGCCAGATCATGGCCGAGACCGGCCTGGCCTACTACTCCGGCGACGACGCGCTGAACCTGCCGTGGCTGGCGATGGGTGCCACCGGCTTCATCAGCGTGATCGCCCATGTGGCGGCGGGTCAGCTGCGGGAGCTGTTGTCCGCCTTCAATTCCGGGGACATCGCCACCGCCCGCAAGATCAACGTCTCCCTCGCCCCGCTGTGCAACGCGATGGGGCGCCTGGGCGGGGTGACGATGTCGAAGGCGGGCCTGCGCCTGCAGGGCTTCGACGTGGGCGACCCCCGGCTGCCGCAAATCCCGGCGACGCCGGAACAGAGCGAGGCGCTGGCCGCCGACATGCGCGCGGCCTCGGTGCTTCGGTGAGCCAAACGGTGGCCGCGAAGTGGATATAGACCTCGACCCACCAGGTCCCCTGACTCCGGGTGGGTTGCGTGTCACCGCGCTGGGCGGCATCAACGAAATCGGCCGCAACATGACCGTTTTCGAGCACCTGGGCCGCCTGCTCATCATCGACTGCGGGGTGATGTTCCCCACCCACGACGAGCCCGGCGTCGACCTGATCCTGCCGGACCTGCGCCACATCTCCGACCGGCTCGAGGACATCGAGGCGCTGGTGCTCACGCACGCGCACGAGGACCACATCGGCGCGATCCCGTTCCTGCTCCGGCTGCGCCCCGACATCCCGGTCGTCGGCTCGAAGTTCACCCTGGCGCTGGTCGCCGCCAAATGCCGCGAGCACCGCATCAAGCCGGTCTTCGTGCAGGTCGCCGAGGGGCAGCGCAGCACGCACGGCGTGTTCGAGTGCCAGTACTTCGCCGTCAACCATTCCATCCCCGACGCGCTGGCCATCGCCGTGCACACGGGCGCCGGAACCGTGCTGCACACCGGCGACATCAAGCTCGACCAGCTGCCGCTGGACGGCCGGCCCACCGACCTGCCCGGCATGTCGCGACTGGGTGACGCGGGCGTGGACCTGTTCCTGTGCGACTCGACCAATTCCGAGATCCCCGGTGTCGGGCCGTCGGAGAGCGAGGTCGGCCCGACGCTGCACCGGCTGATCCGGGGCGCCGACGGCCGCGTCATCGTGGCGTGTTTCGCCTCCAACGTGGACCGGGTGCAGCAGATCATCGACGCGGCAGTGGCATTGGGCCGGCGGGTGTCGTTCGTCGGGCGATCCATGGTGCGCAACATGGGCATCGCGCGGGAACTGGGCTTCTTGCGGGTGGACGATTCCGACCTCATCGACATCTCTGCCGCGGAGATGATGGCGCCCGAGCGGGTGGTGCTGATCACCACCGGCACCCAGGGCGAACCGATGTCGGCGCTGTCGCGGATGTCGCGCGGCGAGCACCGCAGCATCACGCTCACCAACGAGGACCTGATCATCCTGTCGTCGTCGCTGATTCCCGGCAACGAGGAGGCGGTGTACGGGGTCATCGACTCGCTGGCCAAGATCGGGGCCCGCGTCGTCACCAACCAGCAAGTGCGCGTGCACGTTTCCGGGCACGCCTACGCCGGCGAGCTGCTGTTCCTCTACAACGGCGTACGACCGCGCAACGTGATGCCGGTCCACGGCACCTGGCGCATGCTGCGCGCCAACGCCAAGCTGGCGGCGCGCGCCGGGGTGCCCGAGGAATCAATCCTGGTGGCCGAGAACGGCGTCAGCGTCGACCTCGTCGCGGGCCAGGCCTCCATCGCCGGCGCCGTGCCGGTCGGCAAGATGTTCGTCGACGGGCTGATCACCGGCGACGTCGGCGACATCACCCTGGGTGAGCGGCTCATCCTGTCGTCGGGTTTCGTCGCGGTGACCGTGGTGGTGAAGCGGGGCACCGGGCGCCCCGCCGCTGCGCCGCAACTGTTTTCGCGCGGGTTCTCCGAGGACCCCAAGGCGCTGGAGCCCGCGGTGCGCAAGGTCGAGGCCGAACTCGAGGCGCTGGTCGCCGACGACGTGACCGATCCCGTCCGGATCGCGCAGGGGGTGCGCCGCACGGTCGGGAAGTGGGTCGGCGAGACCTACCGCCGCCAGCCGATGATCGTGCCGACGGTCATCGAGGTCTAAACTTTCTCGGCGTAGGCTGACCATTCCAATTGGGAGGCCGCGAGTTTGCGGCCGGTGGGCGCCACGTAGCGCTGGACGAGTTCGTCGGGGCCGGCCTGCTCCACCAGCCGCCAGCCGTACTCGGCGATGAACTGCGCGACCTCGTCGGGTTGCAGGCCGAAATGCCAGAGTTGGTGGCGCTGGCGGACATTGCGGTACAGCGTGCGGGTGCCGTAGCGGTTCGTCCCGTCGATGAAGTCGCGGCGGACGTAGGTGAACACCAGCCGGCTGCCCGGGGCGGCCGCGCGCAAGCCCTCGAGGGTGCGGCGGACACCGTCCTCGGTGAGGTACTGGGTCACGCCTTCGCAGATGAAGAAGGCCCGGTAATCGGTGCGGTACCCGTGCTCGGCCAACGAGGTGAGCAGGTCGTCGCGCTCGAAGTCCAACGGCACCAACCGAACTGACATCGGCAGTCCGCCCAGCACCCGCCGAACGGTCCTCGCCTTCCGGGCGATGTTGACCGGCAGGTCCACCTCGAAGACCGGGAGGCGGGCCCGCCGCGTCAAGAGGTAGGGGCGGGTGTCGAACCCGGCGCCGAGGATGACGACCGCCTCGACGTCGGGCAGCGCCTCCTCGATCTTGTCGGCGATGAACCGCTTGCGGCAGGCGAGATTGGCCCACAACCCGGGGCCGGTGTATTCCGAGCCGCGGACCATCAGGCGGCGAGCCGGCGCCCAGCGCGTCGCGGCGACCAGCCAGCGCAGTGGGCGCGGCAGGAACAGCTCCGCGAGGTCGTCGTCCACCAGGCGGCGCTCGGGCGGCTCGTTGCGCTCGACCGCGGCCAGCACCATCGGTCCGAAGGCGGTCTGCGCGGCGGGGTTTCGAGCCATGTGCTGCTACTTGTTCAGGAAGCCCGCATCGACGGGCAGGGTGACGCCGGTGATGTAGCGGGCCTGGTCGGACACCAGCCACGCCACCGCGTTGGCGATGTCTTCGGCGTCGAGCACCTCCACCGGCATGGCGTTGCCCATGGCCCCCGGCGTGTCGGTGGCGGCCGCCATCTTGGCCAGCCACTCGCGGGTGAACTCGTTGTTGATCATCGGCGTCTCGACGCCGGACGGATGGATCGAGTTGACTCGAATCATTTGTGTCGCAAGAAGATTCGCGTAGACCCGCATCAATCCGACGACCCCGTGCTTGGCGGCGGCGTAGCCGACCGAACCGGCATCCGGGCTGCCGACGCCCGCGAGCCCGGCCGACGAACTGATCAGGACGATCGATCCGCCGGTGCCCTGCTTGACCATAGTCGGGATCGCGGCCTTGATGGTGTTGTAGACGCCGGTGAGGTTGACGTCGATGACGTCGCGCCAGCCGTCGTCGCCGGACTGCATCGGGGCGATGCCGGCGTTGGCCACCACGATGTCGAGCCGGCCGAACTCGTCGAGGCCCGCCTGCAGCGCGGCCGACAACGACGCCCGGTCGCGCACGTCGCCACGGGCGGCCACGATGCGCGCACCGGTGTCCTCGACCAGCTTGACGGTGGCCGCGAGGTCGTCCGCGGTCGCCAGCGGGTACGGGACGCTGGCGATCTGCCCGCACAGGTCGACGGCGATGATGTCCGCCCCGTCGGTGGCCAGCCGCACCGCGTGCGCGCGCCCCTGGCCGCGCGCGGCCCCGGTGATGAAAGCGACCTTGCCTTCGAGTGAACGGGCCATCAGGGACGCAGCTGCCCCTTGTCCGCGTCGCCGGCGGGGATCGGCTGCAGCATCTTGATGTCCGGCGCCCCGTCCAGGTGCTCGCCCGCCGCGGCGAACAGCTTGCCGATCGCGGGCGCGGTGCTGTGCACCTTGAGCGCCTCCTCGTCGGCCCACTGCTCGACGAACACGAACGTCTCGCCGCTCTGGTGCAGCGAATACAGCTGGCAGCCCGGCTCCTCGTGCACTTCGGAAACCGCGGTGGTCAGGATGTCGCGGACGGTGTCCACCGACTCGGGTTTGACGGTCATGGTGGCGACGACGACGACGGGCATGCTGGTGCCTCCTGGGCGGTTGAGGGGCGGGTGACGGCGTGACTGCCATCACCATTCGTCACCCTACTCACGCCCGATCGGGGGCATCCCGCGCCGGGCGGTCGTTACCAGTGTGGCGGGTGGTGTAGATGAGGTATTTGCGACTACTCTTGGCCCCATGCCCAGTAAGACCGCCGCCCGCTCCGGTACCCGAACGAGCAGGTCAAAGGCCACATCGCGGGCCGGCGGGGCCCGCAAGCCCCGCCCCGCACCCCGCCGGAAGGCGGGCAGGCCCGCCAAACGCCGCAACCCGTCGCTGCTGGTGGCCGCCGGGCTGACCTGCGGCCGCGCCGCGCGCGCCACCTGGCTGCTGGCCGCGCGCGGCGCCGGGGGTGCGGCCCGGTCCATCGGGCGGGCCCACGACATCGATCCCGGGCACCGCCGCGACGGGATCGCGCTGGTGCTGCTCGGCCTCTCCGTCGTCGTCGCCGCCAGCTCGTGGTTCGACGCCGCGCGCCCGGTCGGCGCGTGGGTGGACACGCTGCTGCGGACATTCGTCGGCGCGGGCGTCCTCGCGCTGCCCGTCGCCGCCGCCGCGGTGGCGGTGACGCTGATGCGGACCCAGCCCAACCCCGACGCGCGGCCGCGGCTGATCCTGGGCGGCACCCTGATCGCCCTCTCGGCGCTGGGCCTGCGCCACCTGTGGTCCGGTTCGCCGGAGGACCCCGAATTGCGCCGCCGCGCAGCGGGATTCATCGGCTTCGCCATCGGCGGGCCGCTGTCGGACGGGTTGACGCCCTGGATCGCCGCGCCGCTGTTGTTCATCGGCTTCATGTTCGGCCTGCTGTTGCTGACCGGGACCACGATCCGCGAGGTTCCCGACGTGTTGCGCGGGTGGTTCGGTGGCCGGCTGGCCGGCGACGACGACGTCGCCTACGACTACGCCGACGAGTTCGACGACGACCAGCCGCGCGACGACTTCTCCGACGGCTACTACGACGAATCCCCGGACCCGGAGCCGCAGGCGTGGCCGTCGGCGGCCCCCGCCCAGGCGGGCCCCGGCGAACCGATCGCGGACGACACCCCCACGATTCCGGAGCCCGGGCGAAGCCGCCGTCGGGCCAAAAAGCCCGAAACCCGGATCGTGGACCGCGTCGTCGAGGGTCCCTACACCCTGCCGTCGCTGAACCTGCTGGTGGCCGGCGATCCGCCCAAGAAGCGCAGCGCCGCCAACAACGTCATGGCCGACGCCATCACCGAGGTCCTCAACCAGTTCAAGGTCGACGCCGCCGTCACCGGCTGCACCCGCGGGCCCACGGTGACCCGCTACGAGGTCGAACTGGGGCCCGGCGTCAAGGTGGAGAAGATCACCGCCCTGCAGAAGAACATCGCCTACGCGGTGGCCACCGAGAGCGTCCGCATGCTCGCCCCCATTCCCGGCAAATCCGCCGTCGGCATCGAGGTGCCCAACACCGACCGCGAAATGGTGCGGCTGGCCGACGTGCTCACCGCGCCCTCGACCCGCCGCGACCACCACCCCCTGGTGATCGGCCTGGGCAAGGACATCGAGGGCGACTTCATCTCGGCCAACCTGGCCAAGATGCCGCACCTGCTGGTCGCCGGCTCCACCGGATCGGGCAAGTCGAGCTTCGTCAATTCCATGCTGGTCTCGCTGCTGGCCCGGGCCACCCCGGAGGAGGTCAGGATGATCCTGATCGACCCGAAGATGGTGGAACTGACGCCGTACGAAGGCATTCCGCACCTGATCACCCCGATCATCACCCAGCCGAAGAAGGCGGCCGCCGCGCTGGCGTGGCTGGTCGAGGAGATGGAGCAGCGCTACCAGGACATGCAGGCCTCCCGGGTGCGCCACATCGACGACTTCAACGAGAAGGTGCGCTCCGGAGCCATCACGGCGCCGCTGGGCAGCCAGCGCGAGTACCGGCCCTACCCGTATGTGGTGGCGATCGTCGACGAGCTGGCCGACCTGATGATGACCGCGCCGCGCGACGTCGAGGACGCGATCGTGCGGATCACCCAGAAGGCGCGCGCCGCGGGCATCCACCTGGTGCTGGCCACCCAGCGCCCGTCGGTGGACGTGGTCACCGGGCTGATCAAGACCAACGTGCCGTCGCGGCTGGCGTTCGCCACGTCGTCGCTCACCGACAGCCGGGTCATCCTGGACCAGGCCGGCGCGGAGAAGCTGATCGGGATGGGCGACGCCCTGTTCCTGCCGATGGGTGCCAGCAAAACCGTCCGGCTGCAGGGCGCCTTCATCACCGACGAGGAGATCCACGCCGTCGTGGCCGCCTGCAAGGACCAGGCCGAACCCGAGTACACCGAGGGCGTCACCACCGCCAAGCCGACCGGCGAACGCACCGACGTCGACCCGGACATCGGCGACGACATGGACGTGTTCCTGCAGGCCGTCGAGCTGGTGGTGTCCAGCCAGTTCGGCTCGACCTCGATGCTGCAGCGCAAGCTGCGCGTCGGCTTCGCCAAGGCCGGCCGGCTGATGGACCTGATGGAGACCCGCGGCATCGTGGGGCCGTCCGAGGGATCCAAGGCGCGCGACGTGCTGGTCAAGCCCGACGAGCTGGCCGCGACGCTGGCCGCGATCCGGGGCCTGGACGGCGGGTCCGACGACGACGGGCCCGACTAGAGCACCAGCAGCATTCGGGAGTTGCCCAATATGTTGGGCTTGACGTAGCTCAGGTCCAGGAACTCGGCGACACCGATGTCATAGGAGCGGCACATCTCCTCGTACACCTCGGCGGTGACGGGCGTGCCCTCGATCTCGGTGAACCCGTGCCTGGCGAAGAACTCGGTCTCGAAGGTCAGCACGAACAGCCGCTGCAGCTGCAGCTCGCGGGCGACCTCGAGGAGGCGGTCGACGATGGCGTGGCCGATGCCGTGGCCGGTCATCGCCGGGTCGACCGCGACGGTGCGGATTTCCCCGAGGTCCGACCACAACACGTGCAGCGCGCCGCACCCGACCACCCGGCCCGCAAAATCCGGGTGCTCGGCCACCCAGAACTCCTGGACGGCCTCGTAGAGCGTGACGAGGTTCTTCTCCAGCAGGATGCGCCCGGAGTACGTGTCGACGAGTTGTTTGATCGCGGGGACGTCGGATGTTCGCGCGCGCCGGACCACCGGCCTGGGGCCCCGTGAGCTTTGGGTCACGGGTAACAGTATCGGCAACGCGCAGAGGGACGCTGGTCAACCGCTATTCTTATGCCGTGTCGGGGCAGCCGCAAACACCGCCAATTGCGGGCCAAGCCCGCATCGCGAACCTCGCCAACGTGCTGACCCTCTTGCGGCTGGTGCTCGTCCCTGTGTTCCTTTTCGCGCTGTTCACCGCCGACGGACACCAAATCGCCGGCCGCATAGTCGCTTTCGTGATCTTCGCCGTCGCCGGCATCACCGACCGGTTCGACGGCCTGCTGGCCCGCAACTACGGGATGGCGACCGAATTCGGCGCGTTTGTCGACCCGATCGCGGACAAGGCCCTGATCGGGTCGGCGCTGATCGGCCTGTCGATGCTGGGCGACCTGCCGTGGTGGGTCACGGCGGTGATCATGACCCGCGAGGTGGGGGTCACGCTGCTGCGGTTGGCGGTGATCCGCCGCGGCGTCATCCCCGCGAGTTGGGGCGGCAAGCTCAAGACGGTCGTGCAGGCCCTGGCGATCGGCTTGTTCGTCCTGCCGCTGTCGGGGCCGCTGCGGGTGGTGGCGGCCGCCGTCATGGGCATCGCGATCGTGCTGACGGTGGTGACCGGCGTGGACTACGTGGTGTCCACCGCCAAGGCGGTCCGCCAGACGGCCGGCTGAACGGGAACCAACCCACCGCCGCCGGCGTTGGCCCTAATGAGCGCCTGCTGAATTTGGGGTTGTTGACGTGCTGAGCAGGGCTGACTGGACGAAGGAGAGCAGGATGGCGCCATTGATGCGCGAGGTCATCGGCGACGTGTTGCGCCGGGCCCGGACGTCACAGGGCCGGACGCTGCGCGAGGTCTCGGATTCGGCGCGGGTGAGCCTCGGCTACCTGTCGGAGGTGGAGCGCGGCCGCAAGGAGCCCTCCAGCGAGCTGCTCAACGCGATCTGCGATGCGCTGGAGGTGCCGCTGTCGGCCGTCCTGACCGGCGCCGGGGAGCGGATGGCAAGCGAGGAGAGCGTGGCCTACGCCGCGCCGACCGCCGGGGCGGGCGGGCCCACCATCGACGCCGGCACCAAGGTCGTCATTCCGCCGGTGGCGTCGCTGGCCGTGGCCTGAAAGCCACGCGGGCGGATCCAGCGCCAGGGGTGGGGCGATTGGCCCCGACCCGATAAATTGAGCGACAGGGCGCTTGTCCGGCATACGAGAAGCGAAGGTGGACCTGACTGATGGCCAATCCGTTCGTCAAAGCGTGGAAATACCTGATGGCGCTCTTCAACGCCAAGATTGACGAGCACGCCGACCCGAAGGTGCAGATCCAGCAGGCCATCGAGGAAGCCCAGCGCCAGCATCAGGCGCTGACCCAGCAGGCCGCGCAGGTGATCGGTAACCAGCGCCAACTGGAGATGCGGCTCAACCGCCAGCTGGCCGACATCGAGAAGCTGCAGGTCAACGTGCGTCAGGCGCTGACGCTGGCCGACCAGGCGGCCGGCGCCGGGGACGCCGCCAAGGCCGCCGAGTACAACAACGCCGCCGAGGCGTTCGCGGCCCAGCTGGTGACCGCCGAGCAGAGCGTCGAAGACCTCAAGACCCTGCACGACCAGGCGCTGTCCGCCGCGGCCCAGGCCAAGAAGGCCGTCGAACAGAACTCGATGGTGCTGCAGCAGAAGATCGCCGAGCGCACCAAGCTGCTCAGCCAGCTCGAGCAGGCCAAGATGCAGGAGCAGGTCAGCGCCTCGCTGCGGTCGATGAGCGAGATCGCCGCCCCGGGCACCACCCCCAACCTCGACGAGGTCCGCGAGAAGATCGAACGCCGCTATGCCAACGCGATCGGGTCCGCCGAGCTCGCCCAGGGGTCCGTGCAGGGCCGCATGCTCGAGGTCGAGCAGGCCGGCGTCCAGATGGCCGGCCATTCCCGGCTCGAGCAGATCCGCGCGTCGATGCGCGGTGAGGCGCTGCCGGCGGGCGGTACGGCCGCCACCCCCGGCGCGGCCCCGGCAACCCCCGCGCCCGCCGAGACCACCGGTGGCCAGGTCGCCGAGAAGCCCTTTGGCCAGTAACGCCTCCGGGGCCCCGCGATGGCGGTGAAAGCGACCCAGCACCGGCCGTGGCGCGCCCTGGTGCAGCGCGGCTTGGAGGCCGCCGCCGACGTTTCCGACCTGGTGGCCCGCAAGATCGGCGCCGCCGCGGACCCACGCGCGCGGCTGCTGCGCCGCCAGCGCCGGGCGCTGCGGTGGGGCCTGATCTGCGCGGCCGGCTGCGTGTTCTGGATCGCGGTGACCGGCCTGCTGGCGGCGTGGGGCTGGTTCACGTTGCTGCTGCAGGTCACCGGCGCCATCGCGGTGGTGCTGGCGGTTCCGGCGACGCTGTTGCTGCTGCGCTACCGCTGGCTGCGCTCGGAGCCGCTGCCGGCGCAGCGGACCACGGGCACCCGTCGGCTGCCGCCGCCCGGTTCGGCCGCCCGGCCCGCGATGTACGCGCTGGGCGCCTCCGAACGCGGATTCTCCTCGCTGTTGGGCGTGATCGAGCGCGGCTCCATGCTGCCGGCGGACGAGATCCGCGACCTGAGCGCCGCGGCCGCCAAGTCGTCGACGGCGATGGCGGCCACCGCCGCCGAGGTGGTGTCGATGGAACGCGCGGCGCAGTACGCCGAGTCGTCGCGGCCGCACCTGGTGCCGACCATCAACGCGTTCACCGCGCAGCTGAGCGCCGGCGTGCGCCAGTACAACGAAATGGTCACCGCCGCAGCGCAACTGGTGTCCTCGGCGAACGGGGCAACGGGCGCCGGGTTGGCCGGAACCCAGGAGCGCTACCGCGCCGAGCTGGTCGGGGCCACCGATCGGCTGCTCGGTTGGGCGCAGGCGTTCGACGAACTCGGCGGGTTGCCCCGGCGCTAGGACGGCGCTAGAACGAGGCGCGCAGCGACGGCACCACCAGCCCCGCCACGCCACGCAGTGTCGCCTTGAGCATGTCGAAGAAGTCGAAGTAGTCGCGCCACAGCGTGATTCGCCCGTCGTGCACCTCGAAAACGCCGCACACCCAGAACTGCAGCCGCAGCGGCCCGACGATCAGCGCGTCGGTGCGTTCGGTGAGCACCGCGGCGCCGTCGGCGGCGATGCGGTGGATCTTCACCTCGAAGGCCCCGCGGCCTTCCATCATGCGGAACAGCTTGATCGCCCGGGCGCGGCCGTGGATCGTCGGCAGCCCCACGTTCTGGTAAACGAGGTTGTCGTCCAGCGCCGCCCCGGCGGCGTCCAGGTCCGAATCTTGAAGCGCGTTCAGGAAACCCTCGACCGTGCGGGTGTTCGCCACGCCTGTGTCAGTCAGCTCGGTCATGCTGCCAGCGTAGGCGAGTGCGGCGGCTCCGCGGTGTGGCAGGGTAGGGCCGATGCGCGTCGCCGTGGTTGCCGGGCCCGATCCCGGGCACTCGTTCCCGGCGATCGCGCTGTGCCGGCGGTTCGGCGAGGCGGGCGACGAGCCCGTCTTGTTGACGGGCCCGGAGTGGCTCGGCGCCGCGCGCGCCGCCGGCGTCGAGGCGGTCGAGCTGGACGGGCTGACCGCCACCGACGAGGACGCCGACGCCGGGGCCCGGATTCACCGGCGCGCGGCGCGGATGGCGGTCCTCAATGTCCCGGCGCTGCGCGACCTGGCGCCGGATCTGGTGGTCTCGGACGTCATCACCGCGGGCGGCGGAATGGCCGCCGAGCTGTTGGGCATCCCCTGGACCGAGCTCAACCCCCATCCGCTGTACCTGCCGTCGAAGGGGTTGCCGCCGATCGGCAGCGGGCTGGCGCGCGGCACCGGCTTCCGCGGCCGGCTGCGGGACGCCACGATGCGTGCGCTGACGGCGCGGTCGTGGCGCGCCGGCATCAAGCAGCGCGCCGCCGCCCGGCTCGAGATCGGGCTGCCCGCCGTCGATCCCGGGCCGCTGCGACGGCTGATCGCCACGCTGCCCGCCCTGGAGGTGGCGCGCCCGGACTGGCCGGCGGAGGCCGTCGTCGTGGGACCCCTGCACTTCGAGCCGACCGATCGGGTGCTGAACATCCCGCCGGGCTCCGGGCCGGTGGTGGTGGTCGCGCCGTCGACCGCGCTCACCGGGACCGCCGGGTTGGCCGAGGTCGCCCTGGACTGCCTGAGGCCGGGGGCCACGCTGCCGGCCGGTTCACGGCTGGTGGTGTCGCGGCTCGGCGGCGCCGAGCTGACCGTGCCGCCGTGGGCGGTGGTCGGGCTGGGGCGCCAGTCGGAACTGCTGACACACGCCGACCTGGTGATCTGCGGCGGCGGGCACGGCATGGTGGCCAAGACGCTGCTGTCCGGGGTGCCGCTGGTGGTCGTTCCCGGCGGCGGGGATCAATGGGAGATGGCCAATCGGGTGGTGCGCCAGGGCAGCGGCCGGCTGGTTCGGCCGCTGAGCGCCGACGCGTTGGTGGCCGCGGTGGGCGAGGTGCTGTCCTCGCCCGGCTACCGGCAGGCCGCGCGGCGGGCCGCCGCCGGCATCGCCGACGTCGCCGACCCGGTGCGGGTCTGCCACCAAGCGCTGGCGCTTGCCGGCTGAGCCGGCTGGGTATGTTGGCTGACGTGCGGCTGACGGAGTTCAACGAACGGGTTGTCTTGCGCTTTGGCGCGACCTACGGCCCGTCGGTGCTGGTGGATCACGTGCTGACCAGCTTCGACGGCCGCACCGCCGCCCAGGCGATCGACGACGGCGTCGAGCCCCGCGACGTCTGGCGGGCGCTGTGCGCCGACTTCGACGTCCCGCGCGACCAGTGGTGAGCCGGCCTCAACGCCGCTGGGCGTTGAGTGTGCGGTGTTGGCGTTGAGTGCGCAGTGGTGGCGTGATCCGGGCGTTTTTCCCGCCCTGGACGCACACCCAAAGCCCTGGACGCACACTCATTTCCGCTGCGGCCGCCGGTCCCGCCGAAACACGCAATCGCCGCACACGGACCGCCCCGGCACGCGGTAGAACAGGCAGCAGCTGTGGCGCCGGAACGCGAGATGCGGCCCGCTGAGCACGCCGGAGCCGGCCAGCACGCCGCTGTCCAGCAGTGACTGGGTCATCGCGACGATCGCCGGCCGCAGGTCCGGGCGCGCGACGAGCAGTGCCCGGGCCGCGCCGACGAGCGCGGACGCGATGTTGCCGGCCAGCAGGGCCGGCGCCAGCGTGACCCGCAGGCCCGCGGCGAACGGGCCCATGTGCTGTGTGACCACGATGCGGTACAGCGACTTCGCCGACGGCGGGGCGAGCGGCCGCCCGACGGGTTCGGGGAGCCGCAGCTGCGCCCCGTCGTCGGCGCGCTGCAGGTCTTTGAGGTCCGGAACGACGCCGTGACCCAGCGCGCACGCCAGCACGGGCGACCACAACCGGGTGGCGTGGCCCAGGTGCACCAGCGAGGCGCCGATCCGCGCATCCGACGTGTGATACCGCCGGGCGGTGGTGTCGATCAGATCGGCGAAGCCGTCGGTGTAGGACCGCCTGACGGGATGCCACCCCGCCGGCTCGCCGCCCACCGTGAGCGCGAAAAAGCCTTTGTAGGAAGATATTTCGGCCAGCTCAGCCGAGATGTCCATGCGCAACCAACCCTCTCTGGGGAAATCCGCCCCAGTTCTCGTGAGGAAGCGCTGACGGTGAGTATCTGGCTCCCGGGTCGGGGCATGCCCGTCCCGGTCACAGTGGCGGGACCGCACCGGATTCGCACCGGTTTCCTCAAGGGGTGTGGCCCGTCAGCGCCTTTCGGTAGCAAATATTGCCACACGCCGCGCGCCCGGCGTGTCAAGCTTGAATCGAACAGGTGTTCGGCTACTGTGGTGAGTGTTCTTCAGAGCCGACTTGTCGGTGGCCTTCTCTAGTGTCACGGCCAACCGACCGATACCGGTCAGAAGCACACACCGACGATAGGAAGAGGCACCATGACGCAAGCCCCCGACCGCGAGAAGGCTCTCGAACTGGCGATGGCCCAGATCGAAAAGAGCTACGGCAAAGGCTCGGTGATGCGTCTCGGCGACGAGATGCGTCAGCCGATCTCGGTCATCCCGACCGGATCCATCGCACTGGACGTGGCCCTGGGCATCGGCGGGCTGCCCCGCGGCCGGGTCGTGGAGATCTATGGCCCGGAGTCCTCGGGTAAGACCACCGTCGCGCTGCACGCGGTGGCCAACGCCCAGGCCGCCGGCGGCGTCGCGGCGTTCATCGACGCCGAGCACGCCCTGGACCCGGACTACGCCAAGAAGCTTGGCGTCGACACGGATTCGCTGCTGGTCAGCCAGCCCGACACCGGTGAGCAGGCGCTCGAGATCGCCGACATGCTGATCCGCTCCGGCGCGCTGGACATCCTGGTCATCGACTCGGTGGCGGCCCTGGTGCCGCGCGCCGAACTCGAGGGCGAGATGGGGGACAGCCACGTCGGCCTGCAGGCCCGGCTGATGAGCCAGGCGCTGCGAAAGATGACCGGCGCGCTCAACAACTCGGGAACCACGGCGATCTTCATCAACCAGCTCCGCGAAAAAATCGGAGTGATGTTCGGGTGCATGAATTACTCCACCCGAGTGACTCTTGCGGACGGTTCCACCGAAAAGATCGGCAAGATCGTCAACAACAAGATGGACGTCGAGGTGCTGTCTTACGACCCAGTCACCGATCAGGTCGTCCCGCGCAAGGTAGTCAACTGGTTCAACAACGGCCCCGCCGAGCAGTTCTTGCAGTTCACCGTCGAGAAGTCCAGCGGCAACGGCAAATCACAATTCGCCGCAACACCCAACCACCTCATTCGCACACCGAGCGGCTGGAAAGAAGCCGGCGATCTCTTTACTGGTGACCGCGTGCTCGCTGCCGAACCGCATCTGCTCAGCGACCAGCAGTTTCAGGTGGTGCTGGGATCGCTGATGGGTGACGGCAACCTCTCACCGAATCGCCGCGATCGCAATGGAGTCCGCTTCCGGCTGGGACACGGCGCCAAGCAGGTCGAGTACCTGTGGTGGAAGACCGCGTTGATGGGCAACATCCGGTATGCAATGCGGGAGAACGCCAAGGGCGCGAGGTTTGTCGACTTCACTCCACTGGCAGAGCTCGCCGAATTACAGCGCGCGGTTTATCTCGGAGACGGCAGGAAGTTCTTCTCCGAGGAATACCTCAAGGCGTTAACACCACTGGCTCTGGCCATTTGGTACATGGACGACGGCTCATTCACTTTGCGCTCCAAGGGATTGCAGGAACGTACTACTGGCGGCAGCGGCAGCATTGAGATCTGCGTCGAAGCCATGACCGAAGGCACGCGTGTGCGGTTGCGCGACTATCTGCATGATTCATACGGCTTGGATGTGCGTCTGCGGCACGCCGGCTCAGCCGGTAAGGCGGTGCTGGTGTTCTCTACCGCGGCCATGGCGAAGTTCCAGGAATTGGTCGCGCCATACATGGCGCCGTCCATGGACTACAAGCTGTTGCCGCGGTTCCGTGGTCAAGGGGCGGTGACCCCACAGTTCATCGAACCCACCCAGCAGTTGGTACCGGCCCGCATTCTCGACGTGCATGTCAAGCCGCACACCCGGTCAATGAATCGATTCGATATTGAGGTCGAGGGCAATCACAACTATTTCGTTGACGGTGTGATGGTGCACAACTCGCCCGAAACCACCACGGGTGGAAAGGCTTTGAAGTTCTACGCGTCGGTGCGCATGGACGTGCGCCGGATCGAGACGCTCAAAGACGGCACCAACGCGGTCGGCAACCGCACCCGGGTCAAGGTCGTCAAGAACAAGGTGTCGCCGCCGTTCAAGCAGGCCGAGTTCGACATCCTCTACGGCCGCGGCATCAGCCGCGAGGGTTCGCTGATCGACATGGGGGTGGATCAGGGCTTCATCCGCAAGTCCGGGTCGTGGTTCACCTACGAGGGTGAGCAACTCGGGCAGGGCAAGGAGAACGTCCGCACCTTCCTGATGGAGAACGCCGACATCGCCAACGAGATCGAGAAGAAGATCAAGGAAAAGCTCGGCATTGGCGCGGTGGTGACTGCTGATGACGACGCCTTGCCGGCCCCCGTCGACTTCTGAGCCCTCCCGCGAGGAGCAGGCGCGGGCGTTGTGCCTGCGCCTGCTCACCGCGAGGTCGCGCACCCGGGCCGAGCTGTCCGGCCAGCTGGCCAAACGCGGGTACCCCGACGACGTCAGCGGCCGGGTGCTCGACCGGCTGGCCGCCGTCGGACTCGTCGACGACCGGGATTTCGCCGAGCAATGGGTGCGGTCACGCCATGTCAGGGCGGGGAAGAGCAGGCGTGCGTTGGCCGCCGAGTTGCACACCAAGGGCGTCGACAACGACGTGATCACCGCGGTGCTGAGCGGGATCGACGCCGGGGCCGAGCGCGACCGGGCCGAAGAACTGGTGCGGGCGAAGCTGCGGCGCGAGACGCTGAGCGGGGATGACACGCGGATTACCCGCCGACTGGTGGGGATGCTGGCCCGGCGCGGCTACAGCCAGAACCTGGCGTGCGAGGTCGTCCTGGCCGAGCTGGCCGCCGAACGGGAGCGCAGGCGGGTCTAGCTGCGGGTTAATCCGGTAACCCCCGGTCGCCGTACCATGGCCCCGTGACTTCGATGGTGGCCCGAGACGTTTCGGGGGCGCGTACCTACCAGGTGCGCACCTACGGGTGCCAGATGAACGTCCACGACTCCGAGCGGTTGGCGGGGCTGCTGGAGGCGGCCGGTTACCGCCGGGCCGCGGACGGTGCCGACGCCGACGTGGTCGTCTTCAACACCTGCGCCGTCCGGGAGAACGCCGACAACAAGCTGTACGGCAACCTCAGCCACCTGGCGCCACGCAAGCGCGGCAACCCCGACATGCAGATCGCCGTCGGGGGCTGCCTCGCGCAGAAGGACCGGGACGCGCTGCTGCGCAAGGCGCCGTGGGTCGACGTCGTGTTCGGCACGCACAACATCGGATCGCTGCCGGCGCTACTCGACCGGGCCCGGCACAACAACGTCGCGCAGGTCGAGATCGCCGAGGCGCTGCAGCACTTCCCGTCGTCGCTGCCCAGCGCCCGCGAATCCGCCTACGCCGCCTGGGTTTCCATCTCGGTGGGATGCAACAACACCTGCACGTTCTGCATCGTGCCGTCGCTGCGCGGCAAGGAGGTCGACCGCAGCCCGGCCGACATCCTGGCCGAGGTGCGGTCGCTGGTCGCCGACGGCGTGCTGGAAGTCACCCTGCTGGGCCAGAACGTCAACGCCTACGGGGTGTCCTTCGCCGACCCGGCGCAGCCCCGCGATCGCGGCGCCTTCGCCGAGCTGCTGCGGGCCTGCGGGCGCATCGACGGGCTGGAACGCGTGCGGTTCACCTCGCCGCATCCGGCCGAGTTCACCGACGACGTCATCGAGGCGATGGCGCAGACGCCGAACGTCTGCCCGGCCCTGCACATGCCGCTGCAGTCGGGCTCCGACCGGATACTGCGGGCGATGCGGCGGTCATATCGCGCCGAACGGTATCTGGGCATCATCGAGCGGGTCCGGGCGGCCATGCCGCACGCCGCGATCACCACCGACCTGATCGTCGGATTCCCCGGCGAGACCGAAGAGGACTTCGCCGCCACCCTCGACGTCGTGCGGCAGGCCCGCTTCGCCGCGGCGTTCACCTTCCAGTACTCCAAGCGGCCCGGCACCCCCGCCGCCGCGTTCGACGGGCAGCTGCCGAAAGCCGTCGTGCAGGAACGCTACGAACGGCTGATCGAGGTGCAGGAGCAGATCTCGCTGGAGGGCAATCGGGCGCTGATCGGGCAGCCGGTCGAACTGCTGGTCGCCACCGGCGAAGGACGCAAGGACGCCCGCACGGCCCGCATGACGGGCCGGGCCCGCGACGGCCGGCTGGTGCACTTTGCCTGTAACGAAGCCTCGAACGACCAGGTGCGCCCGGGTGACGTCGTCACCACGGTCGTCACCGATGCCGCCCCGCATCACCTCATCGCCGACGCGGGAATCCGCAGCCACCGCCGCACCCGGGCGGGCGACGCGCACGCCGCCGGGCGCCGCCCCCGCACGATCGGCCTCGGCATGCCCGCCGTCGGGCCGTCTACCGAACCGCTGGAACCGCTAGAAACGCTGGGGTGCCCCCGATGAAGAAAGAACACGTCGACATCGACGCGCTAAGAACCGAAATCGAGGCCGCCGAGCGCCGGGTGGCGCGCGAAATCGACCCCGGCCCAAGGGCTTTGGTGGTCGCGATCCTGGTGTTCGTGCTACTCGGTTCGTTCGCCTTGCCGCACACCGGCGACGTGCGGGGATGGGACGTGCTGTTTTCCAGCCACGACGCCGGCGCCGCCGCCGTGGCCCTGCCGTCGCGGGTGTTCGCGTGGCTGGCGCTGGTGTTCGGCGTGGGCTGCTCGACGCTGGCGCTGATGACGCGGCGCTGGGCGCTCGCCTGGGTCGCGCTGGCGGGCTCGGCCGTCGCGTCCGGCGCCGGGCTGCTGGCCGTGTGGTCGCGCCAAACCGTCGCCGCCGGGCACCCCGGCCCCGGCGTCGGGCTGATCGTGGCGTGGATCGCCGTGCTGCTGTTGACGTTCCACTGGGCACGCGTGGTGTGGGCCCGCACCGCCGTGCATCTGGCGGCCGAGGAGCAGCGGCGCAGGCTCGCCGCGCAGCAGCAGTCGGCGACGCTGCTGGACACCCTGGGCGATCCGGAGGATCCGACGGCGCCGAAACCCGAAGCCTAGGACCTGCGGGTCAGCGCCTCGGCGGCCGCATCGGCCCACTGCCGCCACTGCTCGGCGTTGGCCCTGGCCTCCTCGGCCTCCTTGGTCCGGCCTGCGGCGGCGGCCTTCTGCGCCTGCTGCTCGTACTGCTCGGCGCGGGTCCGGAACTGCTCGGCCCGGGCCTGCGCCTGCGGGTCCGACCAGTCCGCTTCGCCGGCGTCGCGCACCCGTTTCTCGACCGCGCGCAGGCGCCGCTTCAAGGCCGCGCAGGACCGTTTCTTCACGGCCCGCAACGCCGCCGCGGCGGAGAAGGACGCCGAGTTCGCGGCCAACGCCACCGCCAAGGAGGCGCTGCTGGCCGAGGCGGAAAAGCTCGACACCGGCAACCTCGACGCGGCGCGCGCGGCGCTGCGGTCCATCGCCGACAAGTGGGACGCGATCGGAAAGGTGCCGCGGGAACGGTCCGCCGAGCTGGAGCGGCGCCTGCGCGCGGTCGAGAAACGGGTGCGCGACGCCGGCGAAGCGGACTGGTCGGACCCGCAGGCGCAGGCC
>NZ_LZIS01000140.1 GCF_001667015.1 Mycobacterium sp. E3198
ACATCGACGACCTCACCCTGGCCTGCGGCCCCGACAACCGACTCGCCGAACAAGGCTGGACCACCCGCACCAACGCCAAAGGCGAAACCGAATGGATACCGCCGCCGCACTTGGACTACGGCCAACCGCGAACCAACACCTACCACCACCCCGAAAAACTCCTCCACCCCGACAATGACGACGAGGAAGAGGCGTCATAGGCACGGGCCCCGGGGAAAGCCGCGCCAAGGGTCCCGGCTGCGAGTACCCTCACAGCCACCGTATTCACTCCGCAAAGAGGCGCCAGTGTCGTATGTCCTCGCAACGCCTGCGTTGTTGTCGAGCGCTGCTGAGGATTTGGCCCGGATAGGGTCCGCGGTCAACGCGGCGAACGCGGCGGCCGCGGACTCCACCACGTCGCTATTGGCCGCGGGCGCCGACGAGGTGTCGCAACGCATCGCCGGGTTGTTCGGCGCCCACGCCGTGGAATTCCAGGCGGCCACCGCCCAAGTGGCGCAATTGCAGGAGAGATTCGTGCTCACCCTGGCGGAGAACGCGAACACGTACCTGGCCACCGAGGCGGCGACGGCCCAGACGCTGCTGACGGGCCAGCCGATCCCGGGAGCGGCCGCGGGAACGCGGATCACGGTTCCGGGCGCGGGGCCGCTTTACTACCCGAACTTCATCACCAACCTGCCCTACCTGGGGCAGTTGGTGTATGCGGGCAGCATCCCGGGGCCGATCTCCGTGTCGATCCTGCAGGGATACGACCTGCTGAACCACGCCATCGGCCAGAACTGGTTCCCCGGCACCACCCCCCAAGTGGTTAACTACCCGGCCAGCATCGGCCTCATCAGCGGCAGCCTGGCCGCCCCCGGCGTCAACCAGGCCGTCGCCATGGGCCAGCAAGCGCTCAACGACCAGATCATGAACGCGTTCACCAACGGCAACGGTCTACCCGTGCGCATCGCCGCGCTGTCGGAGGGAACCCTCGTCGTCAACCGCGAATTGGCTTACCTGGCGGCCGACCCGACCGCGCCGCCGCATAGTGCCCTGCAGTTCGCGATGTTCAACGGCCCCGAGACCGGCTTGTTCCACACCTACCTGCCGGACGGGTTTACCGTGCCTCTCGTCGACTACACGGTCCACGGCGTGCCGAACACCCAGTACGACGTCAGCGTGGTGTTCGGCCAGTACGACTTCTTCGGCAATCCGCCCGACCGGCCCTGGAATATCCCGGCTTGGGTGAACTCGCTGGCCGCCGGGATCTACAACCACAACACCACGTCACTGGCCTCGATGTCGGACGCCGTGCAGGTCTCCAGTGTGACCACCTCCTTGGGCGGCACGATCACCACCGACATGGTCCCGTCACCGACGCTGCCGATGTTGTTCCCGCTTCAGCAGCTCGGCGTCCCGCAGCCAATCGTCAACGACCTCAACGCTTTTCTGCATCCGATCGTCGACGACGGCTATTCGTCCCTGACACCGAACGCCGGGCCGTACTTCTCCCAGGGGGCACTGCAAGGCTTGCCCCCCTGGCCGAGCTGGTGACGCGAACGATGGAACTTTCCGGCGCGGTCGCGGTCATCACCGGTGGTGCTTCCGGCATCGGCAGGGCCACGGCGCTTGCCCTGGCGCGGGCCGGTGCCGATGTGGTGGTCGCCGACATTCACCAGCTGCGGATGGACGAGACGGTCGCGGCCATCGGCGAACTCGGGCGGCGGGCATTGGCGGTCCGCTGCGACGTCACCTCCGACGCCGACGTCGACGCCTTGGCGCAAGGGGTGCTCTCGGAATTCGGCAGAGTGGACGTCGTCATGAACAATGCCGGCGTGGCGCTGCTCGGCCCGCCCGAACGCGTCCCGATGCAGGACTGGCAACGGCTGTTCGACATCAACGTGTTCGGCGTCGTGCGGGGCATCCGCGCATTCGTGCCCATCCTGCTCGAACAGGGCCACGGCTGGATCGTCAACACGGCGTCCATCGCGGGCCTGTACGCCCACGGCTACGACAACATCCCATACATCGGCGCCAAGCACGCCGTGGTCGGGATCACCGAGGGCCTGTATCTCTACCTGCGGCCCAAAGGCGTTGGGGTTTCGGTCCTGTGCCCGGAGTTGGTGACAACCAACATCGGCGAGACCGCCCGCATGATCGGGATCGACGACCCGCGGTGGGTCAACTTCCCGCCCCACCTGTTACGCCCGATCCAGCCCGAAGCCGCCGCCGAGCGGGTCGTCGCAGCTATCCAGCAGGAACGTTTTCTGATCCTCACGCACCCGGAGAACGAGGAATGGGTGGTGAACCACGGCCGGGACATTGAGGGCTTCCTCGCGGCCTACCTGCCGATGCTCTACGAGGGGCGGGGCCCCGACGGGCTGCCAGTGACGCCGTCCTAGGCATGCAGCCGGCAACGCTCAACGAGGAGCTTGGCCAGTAGTTCCGGCTCGCTAACCATCAGGCAGTGACAAGTATCGACCTCGACGAGCGTCTGCACTCCTCCAAGCGCTTCGATAGTTTTGCGCTGCAACCTCGGCGCGATGGCGCGATCGCGCCGGGTCAGAATCCAGGTGCGCGGAATGTCGTCGGCCATTCCCAGCCAAGACACTTTCTCCGTGAGAATGTGAAGTGATTCCGGGTAAAGCCTGCCGGTCATGAATTGCCGGCGATGCGAAGGAACGCCGTTCACGTACCCGAATCGCGCTAGCAACCTTGGTGTTTCGCGCGGCACGCCACTCTTCACGAAGCGCCGGGCGACCCCCGCGAGAAACCACGGCAAGCTGTCCGCGATGGACGAGCCTTCGGGCGGCAGGAAGGCGGCGGCGAAGATGATTTCGCGCACACGCGCCGATCCCAGCTTGGTGGCCACTCCTGGCAGTGTCATTCCCCCGATCGAATGACCAACGATGACGATGTCCTCCAACCCGGCACTCTCGATATCGCGGACGAGAGAGTCGACAAAGTCGGCGATAGTCAGTCGCTTCAGATCTCCCGGCTTGTTCCGGCGTCCCGGGATGTCAAGCGCGACCACGCTCAGGGTGGGCTCCTGCCGATGGATTTCGTCGACAGTGAGCTCCCAAGAATCCGCGGCGAGGCCGCCGCCATGCACGAGCACCAGAGTCGGTAGCGCCATCGCGGGCCTCCTTGGGCACGGCCCCCAGGACCCAAATCCTAGAGCGCGAGGCCCAAAGACGCACTACCCGGCCAGCGCCGCCCGGATGCAGACGGTGACGTACGGCAACGCGAGGCCGTTCGAATTCGCCAGCGCCGGATGGGTGGCCAGCAACTCGCGCACCTGGTCCAGCGTTTGGGTGCGGACCTCGGTCGGCGACGTGATGCAGTAGCTGCGGGACGCGACCAGGTCGATCAGGGCCTGCGGCGTCACGTAATTCGTCCACTCGACCTGGTGGCGCTCGGGCTGGGTGAACGACTCCGACAGCGTCACGTCGAAGCGTCCCCGGTCGCCGTCGGAGCCGATGATCTCGCCCAATTCGCGTACCCACCCCAGCCGTTCGTCGCGGGCGTTCCACACCAGGCCGAGCCGCCCGCCCGGCCGCAGCACTCGGGCCACCTCCGGAATGGCACGCTCGGGATCCACCCAGTGCCACGCCTGCGCGACCAGCACCGCGTCAACGCTGTTGTCCTCCAACGGAATTTCCTCCGCCGTGCCGAGCAGTGCGCGGGTCTCCGGCAGCGAGGAGCGCAGCACCTCCAGCATGTCGGGAATCGGGTCGACGGCCACCACGTCCAGGCCGCGTTCCACCAGGCGGGTGGTGAGCTTGCCGGTGCCCGCCCCGAGGTCGAGCACCTGGCGTGCGCCGTGCGGCAGCAGCCAGTCGATCGCCTCCGGCGGATAGGAGGGCCGGCCACGCTCGTAGGCGGCCGCCGCCGGGCCAAACGAGAGCGAGCGGTCCTGTCTGGAGCGGGTCACCGCCGACCCCGATCAGCCGAGTCCGCCAAAGTCAGTGTCTTGCGGATCAATTCGCCGACGGCCTCGGATTCCACCAGGAAGCCGTCGTGCCCGCAGACGGAGTCGACGACGTGCAGCTCGGTGCAGCCGGGCAGCAGCTCGGCGAGCTCCTCCTGCAGGCGCAGCGGGTAGAGCCGGTCGGAGGTGATGCCGCCGACCACCACGGGCACCGGGCACGCGCGCAGGGCACGGTCCACCCCGCCGCGCCCGCGGCCCACGTCGTGGCTGCTGAGCGCCTCGGTCAGGATGACGTAACTCCCGGCGTCGAAGCGGGACAACAGCTTGTCGCCCTGGTGCTCCAGGTAGCTCTGCACGGCGTAGCGGCCGCCGGTCCCCGGGTCCTCGTCGCCCTGGGCGTCGTTGGCGAACCGGGTGTCGAGCTCCACCTCGCCGCGGTAGGTCAGGTGCGCGAAGCGGCGGGCGATCGTCAGCCCGGCATCGGGATTGCGTCCCGTGCCGTGGTAGTCGCCGCCCTGCCAGTTCGGGTCGGCCTTGATCGCGGCGATCTGCGTGGCCTGGGTGCCGATCTGGTCGGCGGTGGCGCGGGCGCCGACGGCGAGCAGCAGGCCGGCCCGCACCCGGTCGGGGTAGCTGACAATCCACTCCAAAGCCCTTGCGCCGCCCATGGATCCGCCGACCACTGCGGCCACCCGGTCGATGCCGAGCGCGCCCAGCGCGGCGACGTCGGCCCGCACCTGGTCGCGCACGGAGATCAACGGAAACCGTGAGCCCCAGGGCTTTCCGTCCCGGGCGAGCGAGCTGGGGCCGGTGGATCCCCGGCAACCGCCGAGCACGTTGGTGGCCACGGCGCACCAGCGGTTGGTGTCGATCGGCGCCCCCGGGCCGGCCACGCCGTCCCACCAGCCGGGCGTGGGATGCCCGGCGCCGGCGGGCCCGGTGATGTGCGAGTCGCCGGTCAGCGCGTGCAGCACCACCACCACGTTGTCGCGGGTGGGCGACAGCTCGCCCCAGCGCTGGACGGCGATGCAGACGTCGTCGATCACCGCGCCGCTTTCGGTCCTCAGCGAGCCGATGTGGACATACCCGACTTCGCCCTCGGCGGGCAGCGTCTGCGTCGGAACGTCGGAGATCGTCATGTCCGGGCCCCTCAGAACGCCGCCACGGCCTGCGGGTCGGCCGCCCCATCCGCCGCAGCGCCGAACTTCCGGGCCGCCGCGAAGCCGAGCTCCAGGTCGGCCAGGATGTCGTCGATGCCCTCGATGCCGACGGCCAGCCGCACCAGGCCGGGGGTGACGCCGGTGGCCAGCTGCTCCTCGGCCGAAAGCTGGGCGTGGGTCGTCGACGCCGGGTGGATCACCAGGGAGCGCACGTCGCCGATGTTGGCGACGTGGCTGTGCAGCTGCAGCGCGTTCACGAACGCCTTGCCGGCCTCGACGCCACCGGCCAGCTCGAACGCCAGCACAGCCCCGGTTCCCTTGGGGGCCAGCTTCTTTCCGCGCTCGTACCACGGCGAGCCGGGCAGCCCGGCGTAGTTCACGGACAGCACGCCCTCGTGGCCGGCCAGGAATTCGGCGACCCGCTGCGCGTTGGCGACGTGCCGCTCGACGCGCAGGCTGAGTGTCTCCAGGCCCTGGGCCACCAGGAACGCGTTGAACGGCGCGGCGGCCGACCCCAGGTCGCGCAGCAACTGCACGCGGGCCTTGAGCGCGTACGCCGGCGGTCCCAGCTCGGCGAACACCACGCCGTGGTAGCTGGGGTCGGGCGTGGTGAATCCCGGGAACCGGCCCTGCGTCCAGTCGAAGGTGCCGCCGTCGACGATGACGCCGGCGATCGCGGAGCCGTGGCCGCCCAGGTACTTGGTGGCCGAGTGCACGACGATGTCGGCGCCGTGGGCGAACGGCTGGATCAGGTAGGGAGTCGCGATGGTGTTGTCGACGATCAGCGGGACGCCGTTGCCATGGGCGACCCCGGCGACCCCCGGGATGTCCAGGATGTCGATCTGCGGGTTGGAGATGGTCTCGCCGAAGAACGCCTTGGTGTTCGGCCGCACCGCCGCCTGCCACGAATCGAGGTCGTCGGGGTCCTCGACGAAGCTGACGTCGATGCCGAGCTTGGGCAGCGAGTAGTGGAACAGGTTGTACGTCCCGCCGTAGAGCCGCGGGCTGGAGACGATGTGATCTCCGGCACTTGCGAGGTTCAATATGGCGAATGTCTCAGCGGCCTGCCCGGAGGACAGGAACAGCGCGGCCACCCCACCCTCGAGCGCGGCGATGCGCTGCTCGACGACGTCGGTGGTCGGGTTGCCGATCCGGGTGTAGATGTTGCCCGGGACCTCGAGCCCGAACAGGGCGGCGGCGTGCGCGGTGTCGTCGAAGACGTAGGAGGTGGTCTGGTAGATCGGCAGGGCGCGGGCGTGGGTTGCGGGGTCGGGACTCTGACCCGCGTGAACCTGCTTCGTCTCGAACGACCACGCTTCGGACGACGGATGCGCGGTGGGATCGGCCTCGGGACTGGTTTCGTTGTTTTGGGAGCTCACGTGCGGTGTGCTTTCTTCTCAGAAGGGCATGAATTCTTCGTATCGGGAAATGCGCGGTCGAATTACCGACGGCAGACAAAGCGACGCGAATGAGCTTGATGGATGCACATCACGTTTCCCCTCTAGTCAGGGGTCCGGTATGGCGGACCCGCGCTTGCCGCGCAGCCTGTGGCTACTAGACCTGGTCTTTCACCCGGGGCACCCCACCGCGGTTGGAGGGTTGCCGGCCAGCAAGCCGGGGCTTAGCGCTGGCGCTCATGACCGATGTGAAGCCTATCTCATAGCGGCGAGTCGATGCCAATGGATGATCCGTCCGCCGTCGATCCCGCAGTTCAGCGCGCTGGCCTGCAGGACGACGGGTGTCCAAACACCCTTGATAACGTGGCAACCAGAACGCTCTAGCCTCATCTGACAACGACGCCGGGAGATGGACCGTGTGCGCCGAACAGCCGACCGTCATCTACACGCTGACCGACGAAGCGCCGCTGCTGGCGACTTACGCGTTCCTGCCGATCCTGCGGGCCTTCGCCGAGCCGGCGGGCATCAAGATCGAAGCGCGTGACATCTCACTGGCCGCCCGGATCCTGGCCGAGTTCCCCGATCAGCTCACCGACGAGCAGCGGGTGCCCGACGACCTGGCCGAACTGGGCCGGCTCACGGAGCTGCCCGACACCAACATCATCAAGCTGCCGAACATCAGCGCCTCGGTTCCCCAGCTGATCGCCGCCATCAAGGAGCTGCAGGGCAAGGGATACCAGATCCCGGACTTTCCGCAGACTCCGAAGACGGACGAGGACAAGCAAATCCGTGCGCGCTACGCCAAATGCCTCGGCAGCGCCGTCAACCCGGTACTGCGGCAGGGCAATTCGGACCGGCGCGCGCCGAAGGCCGTCAAGGAGTACGCCCGCAAGCACCCGCACTCCATGGCCGACTGGTCGCCGGCGTCGCGCACGCACGTCGCGACCATGCGGCACGGCGACTTCTACCACGGCGAGAAGTCGATGACGCTGGACCGCGCGCGCAACGTCAAGATGGTGCTGAAAACCAAGAGCGGGCAGACCCTCGAGCTGAAGCCGGAGGTCGAACTGCGCGACGGCGACGTCATCGATTCCATGTTCATGAGCAAAAAGGCCCTCGTCGAGTTCTACGAGGAGCAGATGCAGGACGCCTACGAGACCGGCGTGATGTTCTCACTGCACGTCAAGGCGACCATGATGAAGGTGTCGCACCCCATCGTCTTCGGGCACGCCGTCAAGGTGTTCTACAAGGACGCCTTCGCCAAGCACCAGGAGCTGTTCGACGAGCTCGGCGTCGACGTCAACAACGGGCTGGTCGATCTCTACAACAAGATCGAGTCGCTGCCCGCGTCGCTGCACGAGGAGATCATCCGCGACCTGCACGCCTGCCACGAGCACCGACCCGAGCTGGCCATGGTCGATTCGGCCAAGGGCATCACCAACTTCCATTCGCCCAGCGACGTGATCGTGGACGCGTCCATGCCGGCGATGATCCGCGCGGGCGGCAAGATGTGGGGCGCCGACGGGCGGCAGAAGGACACCAAGGCCGTCAACCCGGAGTCCACGTTCTCCCGCATCTATCAGGAGATCATCAACTTCTGTAAGACCCACGGGCAGTTCGATCCGCGCACGATGGGCACGGTTCCCAACGTCGGCCTGATGGCGCAGCAGGCCGAGGAGTACGGCTCGCACGACAAGACGTTCGAGATCCCCGAGGACGGCGTCGCCGACATCGTCGACCTCGACACCGGCGAAGTCCTGCTCACCCAGAACGTCGAAGAAGGCGACATCTGGCGCATGCCCGTCGTCACGGACGAAGCGATCCGCGACTGGGTCAAGCTGGCCGTCACCCGGGCCCGCAACTCGGGCATGACCGTGGTGTTCTGGCTGGACACCGAACGGCCGCACGAGGTCGAGCTGCGCAAGAAGGTCAAGGCGTACCTGAAGGAACACGACACCGAGGGCCTGGATATCAACATCATGCCGCAGGTGTGGGCCATGCGGTACACGCTGGAGCGCGCGATGCGCGGGCAGGACACCATCGCCGCGACCGGAAACATCCTGCGCGACTACCTCACCGACCTGTTCCCGATCCTGGAGCTCGGCACCAGCGCCAAGATGCTGTCCATCGTGCCGCTGATGTCCGGCGGCGGAATGTACGAAACCGGAGCGGGCGGTTCGGCACCCAAGCACGTCCACCAACTCGTCGAGGAAAATCATCTGCGCTGGGATTCCCTCGGTGAATTCCTCGCTCTGGGAGCGTGTTTCGAAGACATCGGCATCAAGACCGACAATGAGCGCGCCAAGATCCTGGGTAAGACGCTGGACGCGGCGATCGGCAAGCTGTTGGAGAACAACAAGAGTCCGTCGCGCCGGACCGGCGAACTCGACAACCGCGGCAGCCAGTTCTACCTGGCGCTGTACTGGGCCGAGCAATTGGCCGCGCAATCCGACGACGAAGAGTTGCGCGAACACTTCGCCGCGCTGGCCGAGGAGCTGGGCCGCAACGAGGAGGCCATCGTGGCCGAACTCGCGGAGGCGCAGGGCGAGGAGGCCGATATCGGCGGCTACTATCGCCCCGACACCGAGAAGACGACTGCAGTGATGCGGCCGAGCAAAACGTTCAACGAAGCGCTGGCAGCTTCGCAAGGTTGAGGGCCGCGAGAGGAAAGTCGAGCTCGACATGACAGGCGAATCCAAGATCAAGGTCAGGGGCCCGGTAGTCGAGCTTGACGGCGACGAGATGACCCGCGTCATCTGGAAGCTCATCAAGGACATGCTGATCCTGCCCCACCTCGACATCAACCTGGAGTACTACGACCTGGGCATCGAGCATCGCGATCGCACCGACGACCAGGTGACGATCGACGCGGCCTATGCGATCAAGAAGCACGGCGTGGGCGTCAAGTGCGCGACCATCACCCCCGACGAGGCGCGCGTCCACGAATTCAACCTGAAGAAGATGTGGCTGTCGCCCAACGGGACGATCCGGAACATCTTGGGCGGCACCATCTTCCGCGAGCCGATCGTGATTTCCAACGTGCCGCGCCTGGTTCCGGGCTGGACCAAGCCGATCGTCATCGGCCGCCACGCCTTCGGTGACCAGTACCGGGCGACGAACTTCAAGGTCGACAAGCCGGGCACCGTCACGCTGACCTTCAAGCCCGCCGACGGCAGCGAGCCGATGGTGCACGAGGTGGTGTCCATCCCCGAGGACGGCGGCGTGGTGATGGGGATGTACAACTTCAAGGACTCCATCCGCGACTTCGCGCGCGCCTCGTTCGCCTACGGCCTCAACGCCAAGTGGCCGGTGTACCTGTCCACCAAGAACACCATCCTCAAGGCCTACGACGGGATGTTCAAAGACGAGTTCCAGCGCATCTACGACGAGGAATTCAAGGAGCAGTTCGAAGCCGAGGGGCTGACCTACGAGCACCGGCTCATCGACGACATGGTGGCGGCCTGCCTGAAGTGGGAGGGGGGCTACGTCTGGGCCTGCAAGAACTACGACGGTGACGTGCAGTCCGACACCGTCGCGCAGGGCTACGGCTCGCTGGGGTTGATGACGTCGGTGCTGATGACGGCCGACGGCAAGACGGTCGAGGCCGAGGCGGCGCACGGGACCGTCACGCGCCACTTCCGGCAGTACCAGGCGGGCAAGCCGACCTCGACGAACCCGATCGCGTCGATCTTCGCCTGGACCCGGGGGTTGGCGCACCGCGGCAAGCTGGACGACACCCCCGAGGTGATCGAGTTCGCCCAGAAGCTGGAGGAGGTCGTCATCGGCACCGTCGAGGGCGGCAAGATGACCAAGGACCTCGCCATCCTCATCGGCCCCGACCAGGAGTGGCAGCAAAGCGAGGAATTCCTCAACTCGATAGCCGAGAACCTGGAGAAGGCGCTAGCCGGTTGATTCCTCCCGGCCCGGGGTGGGGCAGCAGTCCTCGATGAAGTCGGTGATCACCCGGGTGATGCGCTCGGGCGCCTCGAACATCGGGACGTGTCCGACGCCGTCGAGCCGGGTGACCTGGTGGCTGTCCTTGGGCAGGTGGTTGGTGAAGTGCCGGCTGAACCTGGGCGCGGGCAGGATCCGGTCTTTCTCGCAGATCACCAGGTGGGCCGGGACGGCGTTCTGGGCGACCTCCCGCAGGCCGTGCAGCAGCGTGGCCTTGACCAGCAGCTGGAAGTAGGCCGGGCAGTGCCTGACGTCGTCGATGATGGACGACAGCTGGCGCTCGCTGACGCCGTCGGGTTTGGCGCTGATCGCGTAGGTGGCCAACTGCCGGCTGAACGGCAGGCGCAGCACGCGCGGCCCGAACGCCCAGGCGGCCAGCAGCAGCGGGATGCCCAGGATGAACTTGAAGATCACCTCGAACTTCGCCGGGGTCCAGCGCGTCCAGCCGCCGGCCGGGGCGATGCCGGTGACGCTGCGCGCCCGGCCGCGCCGCTCCAGCTCGAAGGCCACCCAGCCGCCCAGCGAGTTGCCGACGATGTGGGCGGTCTTCCAGCCCAGTTCGTCCATCTGGCGCTCGACGTGGTCGGCGAGCACCTCGGACGACAGGAACCAGGTCCCGGCCTTGGGGCCGCCGTTGTGGCCGGCCATCGTCGGGGCGAAGACCTCGTAGCGGCCGGTGTCGGCCAGCTGCCGCGCCACGTCGTCCCATACCGCCTGGGACAGCAGGAACGGGTGCAGCAGCAGGATTGGTTCCCCGGAGCCGAGATGGATCGGCGGACGATTCCCCATGCTGCTCCCCATACAGCCGACATTAAAGGCGGTACCGGCGGTACCGCAACCGGCCTGGATTTCTGCGTGAAAAGATCGGGGGATCATGAGCACCGCTACCGGATCCCGCCGGATTTTCTCCGGCGTGCAGCCCACTTCCGACTCGCTTCATCTGGGTAACGCGCTGGGCGCCGTCACCCAGTGGGTCGCGCTGCAGGACGACCACGACTCGTTCTTCTGCGTCGTCGACCTGCATGCCATCACCATCCCGCAGGACCCCGACGCGCTGCGGCGACGGACCCTGGTCACCGCCGCGCAGTACCTGGCGCTGGGCATCGACCCCCAGCGCAGCACCGTCTTCGTGCAGAGCCACGTGCCGGCCCACACCCAGCTGGCGTGGGTGCTCGGGTGCTTCACCGGCTTCGGGCAAGCGTCGCGGATGACGCAGTTCAAGGACAAGTCGGCGCGCCAGGGCAGCGACGCGACCACCGTCGGACTGTTCACCTACCCGGTGTTGCAGGCGGCCGACGTGCTGGCCTACGACTCAGATCTGGTGCCGGTCGGTGAGGATCAGCGCCAGCACCTCGAGCTGGCCCGCGACATCGCGCAACGGTTCAACGGCCGCTTCCCGGACACCTTCGTGGTTCCCGACGTGCTCATCCCCAAGGCCACCGCCAAGATCTATGACCTGCAACTGCCGACGGCGAAGATGAGCAAGTCGGCTTCCACCGACGCCGGGCTGATCAACCTGCTCGACGACCCGGCGTTGTCCGCCAAGAAGATTCGCTCGGCCGTGACCGACAGCGAGCGCGAGATCCGGTACGACACCGAGGCCAAGCCGGGGGTGTCGAACCTGCTCACCATCTTCTCGGCGGTCACCGGGGTCGGCATCGACAAGCTCGTCGACGGCTACGCCGGGCGCGGCTACGGCGACCTGAAGAAGGACACCGCGGAGGCCGTCGTCGAGTTCGCCGGCCCGATCAAGGCGCGCGTCGACGAATTGCTGTCCGACCGCGCCGAATTGGAGTCGGTGCTCGCGGCCGGGGCGCAGCGCGCCGAGGAGGTGGCCGGGAAAACCGTTCGGCGGGTTTACGATCGGTTAGGGTTCCTTCCGCAACGGGGATAGGTTTCAGATGAGCGAGCCGGCCACGCCCGGGGTCCTGGATCGGTTGCGGGCCCGGTTCGGATGGTTCGACCACGTCATGCGCGCCTACGGACGCTTCGACGAACGCAACGGCGGCTTCTACGCGGCCGGCCTGTCCTACTACACGATCTTTGCGCTATTCCCATTGCTCATGGTCGGTTTCGCGGCGTTCGGGTTCGTGCTGTCGCGCCGGCGGGAGCTGCTGGACACGATCGATGCCCACATCCGGTCCTCGGTGTCGGGCGCCTTGTCGCAGCAGCTGGTGGACCTGATGAACTCGGCGATCGACGCGCGGACCTCGGTGGGTGTCATCGGCCTGGCCACCGCGGCCTGGGCGGGGTTGGGGTGGATATCGCACCTGCGGGCGGCGGTGACCGAGATGTGGTGGGAGCGGCGCATCGATTCGCCGGGCTTTGTGCGCAACAAGCTTTCGGACCTGCTGGCGATGTTTGGCACGTTCGCCGTGACGGTGGCCACCGTCGCGCTGACCACCCTCGGCCAGGAGGCTCCGATGTCCGCGGCGCTGAATTGGCTTGGTATACCAGAGCTGTCGGTGTTCGACTGGTTGTTTCAGGTGATCTCGATCGTGTTCTCGGTCCTGGTGTCTTGGCTGCTGTTCATCTGGCTGATCGCCCGCTTGCCGCGCGAGAAGGTGAACCTGCGCGATTCGGTGCGGGCCGGGCTGTTGGCTGCCGTCGGCTTCGAGCTGTTCAAACAGGTGGCCTCGATCTATCTGAAGGTGGTGCTTCGCAGCCCGGCGGGTGCCACCTTCGGGCCGGTGCTGGGACTCATGGTGTTCTCCTACATCACCGCCTACTTGGTGCTGTTCTGCGCCGCCTGGGCGGCCACCGCGTCGACGGATCCGCGCGCCAAGCCCGTCGATCCCCCGCCGCCGGCGATCATCGCCCCGCGGGTGCACGTGGACGAGGGGCTGTCCACCCGTCAGACGCTGACCGCGGTGGGCGTGGGAGCCGCTGCGGCGCTGGCGTTTTCCCGGCTGACCCGCCGGCTTCGGTAGTCGCGCGCTCACAGCCCGTGCGCCCTGCCGACGGCCACCGTGACGGCCGCGACGAAGATCAACGCGGTCAGCGCGACATTGCGGGGTTCGCGCAGGTAGGCGTGCGAGGCGATGGCGCCGACCATGACGACCGCGAAACCGGCGGCCGCGAGCGGGGTGAGATACGGGGCGACGCCCAGCAGGCCCGGCAGCAGAATGCCTACGGCGCCCAGCAATTCGCACAGCGCGGTGACGCGGATCACCGGCACCGGGAACGGCGCGACGCCGGTTTGGCCGCTCGCGATGAGCCGGTCTTTGGGTTGGCTGATCTTCGCCAGGCCCGACGCGGTGAAGACCGCGGCGAGCGCCGCCTGCAGGATCCAGAGCAATGCGTTCATCATGACCTCCTGAGTTGATGGGGACTCAGAGGTATGACGGGACGGCCGCCCTAGATGTGACGCCACTCGCCGCGCACCGCGACGGCGGTCACTTCCAAAGCGCCATCCAGCACAACAAGATTGGCTTCGTAGCCCGCCCGCAGCGCACCGACACGCCGCAGCCCCAGCGCCCGCGCGGGCGCCGCCGCCGTCATCCGCGCCGCGGCCTCAAGCCCCGCGTCCCCCACGTCTGCGACGTCCGAGGCCACGCGGCGGAAGATGCCGTCCATCGTGGCGGTGCTGCCGGCGATCGTCGACGTGCCACGCACCCGCGCCACCCCGGAGGCGACGTCGACGGGCACCGCGCCGAGCCGAAACACCCCGTTGGCGCAGCCGGCCGCGGCGATCGCGTCGGTCACCAGGGCGACCCGGTCGGGACCCGCGGCGGCGATCACCGCCCGCACCACCTCGGGGTGCACGTGCACGCCGTCGGCGATGAGCTCGACGGTCACCGCCGCGTCCCGCAGCAAGGCGAGCGCGGGCCCCGGCTCGCGGTGGTGCAGCGGCGGCATCGCGTTGAACAGATGGGTGCCGACCGTGACGCCCGCGGCGATGGCCCGTTTCGTCTGCTCGTAGGTCGCGTCGGTATGCCCCACGGCGACAACGACGCCCGCGTCAAGGAACCGGCGGATCGCGTCCTCGGCGCCCGGCAATTCGGGCGCCAGCGTCACCATCCGGATCGCGCCGCCGCCGGCGGCGAGCAGGGCGTCGATCTCTTTCGCGTCCGGGTCGCGCATCAGGGCCCGGTCGTGGGCGCCGCACCGGGCCCGGCTCAGCCACGGCCCCTCCAGGTGGATGCCCGCGATCGTGCCGCGCCGGGTGGCCTCGGCGAGCGCGCGCACGCCGGCGAGCAACTCCGCGGGGGCGGCGGTGACCAGGCTGGCCAGCGTCGTGGTGGTGCCGTGCCGCAGGTGGAAGTCGGCGGCGGCGCCGACGCCGTCGGGGTCGGTGTAGGACGCCCCGCCCCCGCCGTGCACGTGCATGTCGATAAAGCCCGGAACCACAACGCAATCCGGAAAGTCTTCGTCGGCCGGGCGCGGCGGCGGGCCGCCCCCGCAGCCGGCGATCCGCCCGTCGGAGACCTCCAGCCACCCGGGGCGGCAGACCCTGCCGTCGAGGACCATGGTGCCCGCCGCAATCAATCCCATCGGCCGCCGTTTTCCCAGAAGTGGCTGATCTCCTCGAGCGGGCGCCCCTTGGTCTCGGGGGCGAACCGGTAGACGAAGCCGAACGCGAGAACGGCGAGACCCGCGAACACCGCGAAAGTCCCCGCGCCGCCGAGGGAATGCAGCATCGTCAGGAACACGGCGGCGACGATCGCGTTGCCCACCAGGTTGGACGTCAGCATCGCGCTCGACCCGAGGGACCGCAGCCGCGACGGGAAACTCTCACTGGCGTACACCCAGCCCAGCGAGCCGAAACCCATGGTGTAGCCGATGATGAACAACAGGATGCCGGCGAAGCCGAAAGCCAGCCCCGCGCCGCCCAGATGGTTCCGGCTGAACACGGCGAGCAGCACGACGTCGGCGATCACCATCATGACGATGCCGCACAACAGGATCGGGCGCCGGCCCACCCTGTCGACGAGGAGCAACGCGGTGAACACGGCCGCCAGGCCGGCGACCTGAACCAGCGCCGGCAACCCCAGCAGCGCGAAGTTGCCGGTGAAGCCCATGGCTTCGAAGATCCGCGGGCTGTAGTAGATGATCGCGTTGATGCCGGTGATCTGGATCAGGAAACCGAGCGTGACGACGAAGCCGGTGGCCCGCAGGTACGGCGCCCGCAGCATCTCCGAGACGCCGCCGCTCCCTTCGCTCAGGGCGCGGCCGATCTCCGCGAGCTCCTCGTCGACCTGCGCGTCCGGCTCGATGCGCACCAGGGCCCGCCGGGCGTCGTCGACCCGGCCCTTCAGCAGGTACCACCGCGCCGTGTCGGGCATCCGAATCAGCAAGGGCAGCAGCAGGATTGCGGGCACCGCCGCCAGGCCCAGCATCCACCGCCAGCTGTGGGTGCCGGCCAACAGGTAACCGGTCAGGTAGCCGAGGATCAGCGCGCTGACGATCGCCAGTTGATAGGCCGTCAGCAGCGAGCCGCGCACCGCCGCCGGGGACGACTCCGCCACGTACACCGGGACGACCACCACCGTCACGCCGATCGTCAGGCCGAGCAGAAAGCGCGCCGCCAGCAGCATCGGCAGCGACACCGAGAGCGCCGCCAGCAGCGCGAACACCGCGTAGCCGACGGCGATCAGCACCATCGACTTCTTGCGCCCGATGGCGTTGGCGAGGACGCCGGCGCCGAGCGCCCCGGCGATCTGGCCGAGCACCACCATCGTCGTCAGCAGTTCCTGCTGGCGGGTGGACAGGCCGAAGTCCTCGGTGACGAACAGCTGCGCCGCGGCGATGATCGACAGGTCGTACCCGTAGATGACGCCGACGCTGGCGGCGGTGAGCCCAACCCGCAGGCCCCGCCGCGAGACGGCGGGCCGCGACGTCATCGGTGCTGCGGTCGGCGGTTCATCGAGCGAGCGACCATGATCAAACTAAACACGATGATCGTTCCGATCACCGCGACGCCCACCCGCACCGGCAGCGCGTCCGCCGCCGGCATGAACCCGGCGGCCTGGGCGCCGGCGCCCGGCCGGTCCGCGGCGGCGTCGGGGCGGGCCGGCAGCACCGAGGGATCCGGCTCGATCAGCGTGCCCACCTGGGTGCCGCGCGGCGTGGAAAACCCATAGTCCAATAGGTGCGCCGCCTGTTCCCACGGCGCGATCGGCTGCCGCGTCCCGTGCAGCAGCACCGCCATCAGCCGTCGTCCGTCGTGGTTGGCCGCGCCCACGAAGGTCTGGCCGGCGTCGTCGGTGTAGCCGGTCTTGCCGCCCATCGCGCCGGGATACTTGTAGAGCAACTGGTTGTCGTTCTCCAGCTCGTAGCCGGGGTGATCGCCGTGGCCGGGGAAGTCGAAGGTCCGCGTCGCGACGATGTCCGCGAAGGTCGGGTTCTGCCAGGCGTAGCGGTAGAACAGGCCGATGTCGTAGGCCGAGGTGCTCATGCCCGGCCCGTCCAGGCCGGACGGGGTCGCCACCCGGGTGTCGCGGCCGCCGAGCTTGGCGGCCAGCACGTTGATCTTGTCCAGCGCCTGCTGCATGCCGCCGAGTTGCATGGCCAGCGCGTGGGCGGCGTCGTTGCCGGAGTGCATCAAGAGGCCGTGCAGCAACTGGTTGACGGTGAAGACGCCGCCGTCGGCGACGCCGACCTTGGTGCCCTCGGCCGCCGCGTCGTCGGCGGTGCCCTGGACGGATTTGTTGAGGGGCAGCGCGTTGATGGATGCCATCGCGACCAGCACCTTGATGATGCTGGCCGGGCGGTGGCGCCCGTGCGGGTCCTTGGCGGCGATGACGGCGCCGCTGTCCAGGTCGGCGACCAGCCACGCGTCGGCGGACACGTCGCCGGGCAGCGGGGCGGTATCCGGCGCCGCGACGATGCCGCAGCTGCTCAGCGCCTCGCCGCCGACCGGTTTGGGCGGCACCGCCAGCGGCATCGGCGGGTCGCCGGCGGCCGGAACCTCCGAGGAATCCACCGCGGGCGGGGTGTTCACCTGGTACGGGCAGTTCCCGGGACCGGCGTTGGGCTGCGGGGGCGGTTCGGCGAGCGCCGGTGCCACCGGCGCGGCGGCCAGAAAAACGACCGCTGCCAGGCAAGACGCGGGGCGTAGGAAGTTCATTGTGTGTGCAGATTAGGCGATCGGGCGCCCGATTCCCGGGAGCCGCGCTGTGACAGGTGGGGCAGATGTTACAAATCCCCTGCGAGGCCGCAGAACGTCGAGGCATTACGCTGTCATGCGGCCGGCTTGACTACCCCCACCGAAGGGTCCGCCCATTGGCGAACAACGGATTTTTCTCGAAATGGCGGCGCGACGGTGACGGTCCGCGATCGCTGGAACAACTGCTCAAGCAGGTCGAGAAGGGCACCCAGGTCCGGCATTCCGGGGGCGACCGGGTGCTGGACGAGCTGAAGCTGCACCGCGACAGGGCGACCAATACCGACCTGCGGTCCGCGCTCACCTGGCTGTGCAACGCGCAGACGCGGCTGCTGAGCAGCCCGAGCACCGCGCACTCGCGGGAGGTGTTGCTGGCCTCCTACGAGGTCAACCGGGTGCTCGCTACAGGCGCCGGCACTCCTCGCTGAGCACGCCGCGCAGGGCGGCCTCGATGGTGTCGAACTCGGCCTGCCCGCTGATCAGCGGCGGCGCCAGCTGGATGACGGAATCGCCGCGGTCGTCGGTGCGGCAGTACAGGCCGGCCTCGAACAGCGCCGAGGAGACGCGGCCGAGCAGCGGCCGGCGTTCGTCGTCGGTGAACCTCTGCTTGCTCGCCTGGTCCTTGACCAGTTCGACGCTGTAGAAATACCCCTCGCCGCGCACGTCGCCGACGATCGGCAGGTCGTACAGCTTCTCCAGGGTGGCGCGCAGCAGCGGGCCGTCGTGTTTGACGCGCTCGCACAGGCCCTCGCGCTCGAAGATGTCGAGGTTGGCCAGCGCCACCGCGGCCGACACGGGGTGACCGCCGAACGTATAGCCGTGCGGGAACATGGTTTTCCCGTCGTTGAACGGCTCGAACAACCGCTCGCTGGCGATCATCGCGCCCAGCGGCGAGTAGCCGGACGTCATTCCCTTGGCGCAGGTGATCATGTCGGGCACGTAGCCGAAGTCGGAACAGGCGAACATCGACCCGATCCGGCCGAAGGCGCAGATCACCTCGTCGGAGACCAGCAGCACGCCGTAGGAATCGCAGATCTCGCGCACCCGCTCGAAATAGCCCGGGGGAGGCGGGATCGAGCCGCCCGCGTTCTGCACCGGTTCGAGGAAGACCGCGGCGACGGTGTCGGGTCCTTCGAACTCGATCGCCTCGGCGATCCGGTCGGCGGCCCAGCTCCCGAATGCCTTGGCGTCGTTGGCAACCGGGTCCGGCGCGCGGTAGAAGTTGGTGTTGGGCACCCGGAAGCCGCCCGGTGTCACCGGCTCGAACGGCGCCTTGTATCGCGGCAGCCCGGTGATCGCCAGCGCGCCCTGCGTGGTGCCGTGGTAGGCGACCGACCGCGAAATCACCTTGTGCTTACCGGGTTTGCCGGTGAGCTTGAAGTATTGCTTGGCGACCTTCCAGGCGGTCTCGACGGCCTCGGTGCCGCCGGTGGTGAAGAAGACCCGGTTGAGGTCGCCGGGCGCGTAGCGCGCGAGGCGCTCGGACAGCTCGATCGCGGCCGGGTGCGCGTACCCCCACAGCGGGAAGTACGCCAGCGTGCCGGCCTGGCGGGCGGCGACCTCGGCGAGTTCGGCGCGGCCGTGGCCGACCTGCACCGTGAACAGCCCCGACAACCCGTCGAGGTAACCGCGGCCGCGGTCGTCGAAGATCGTGACCCCCTCGCCGCGCGTGATGACCGGCGCGACGATGTCGGGTCCGTGCCGGGCGAAGTGCAGCCACAGGTTGTCAGTCATTGGGGTCATTCTGCCCGCCGAACTTGGTCGTGACGGACTTCCGCTCCCGCACCGTTCTTACTACGATTGGTAGTAGAAACGTTTGCGGGGAGGTACGGTGCGCTGGCGCGGTGTTCATCACGTGGAATTCGCCGTCTTGGACTACGAGGATTCCCTCGCGTTCTACGACGCGATGTTCGGATGGCTGGGTTACGCGAGCTTCTCGACGCTCGACATCGACTATCGATCGACCTATTACATGACCCGCCGCCTCACGCCGCACAGCTACATCGGGATTCAACCCGCGCGCACGGGGCACAAGCTCGTCCACTCCGATCAGGCCGTCGGGATCAACCACATCGCGCTCTGGGCCAGGAGCCGACGAGAGGTCGATCGCTTTTGTCGGGAGTTTCTGACCCCGCGCGGAATTCCCGTCACCGACGCGCCCAAGGCGTACCCGCAGTACTGGCCCGGGTACTACGCCGTCTTCTTTGACGAGCCGATCAACGGTATCCATTGGGAGCTGGCGTGGCTGCCGAGAGTTCCGTCGCCACGCCAACTTTGGGCTTCGTATCGCGCGTTCGGCACCATCGCGTCGGGCCGGGGAGACCTGGCGGATTCCGTGCCCGGCCTGGCCCGGCAGGCGCGGCGCACCTTGCCGTCCCGACGGTCATTGTGACCGCCCGGCGCGATTGCCTAGGCTCTTGGGTATGACCGCGGCGCAGCAGGTCAGCGAGTTCGAGTCCCTGCGACCACATCTCATGTCCGTCGCCTACCGGCTGACCGGCACGGTCGCCGACGCCGAGGACATCGTCCAAGAGGCCTGGCTGCGTTGGCACGGGCAGAACGCGGCTATCACGGACCTGCGGGCGTGGCTGACCACCGTCGTGAGCAGGCTGGGCCTGGACCGGTTGCGCTCGGCCGCGCATCGCCGCGAGACCTACACCGGCAACTGGCTGCCCGAGCCGGTGGTCACGGGCTTCGACCGAGGCGACCCGCTGTCCGCCGTGGTGGCCAGCGAGGACGCCCGGTTCGCGGCGATGGTGGTGCTGGAGCGCCTCTCGCCCGACCAGCGGGTCGCGTTCGTGCTGCACGACGGCTTCGCCGTGCCGTTCGCCGACGTGGCCGAGGTGCTGGGCACCAGCGCGGCCGCCGCGCGGCAGCTGGCGTCGCGGGCCCGCAAGGCGGTCACCGCGCAGCCGCCGCCGGAACCGGATCCCTCGCACGACGAGGTGGTCGGCCGACTGATGGCCGCCATGGCCACCGGTGACCTGGAGGCCGTGGTGGCGCTGCTGCATCCCGACGTGGTTTTCACCGGCGATTCGAATGGCAAGGCGCCCACCGCGGTCCACGTCATCGAAGGGGCGGACAAGGTGGCCCGGTTCATGTTCGGCCTGGCCCGCCGCTACGGGCCGGCGTTTTTCACGGCCAACCAGCTGGCGTTGGTCAACGGCGAACTGGGTGCCTACACGGCGGGCAGCCCCGGCGACGACGGCCACTGGGAGATGCGGCCGCGCATCCTCGCGATGACGGTGCGCGACGGAAAGGTTTGCGCCCTATGGGATGTCGCAAACCCGGACAAGTTCACCGGCTCTCCGCTGCGGGAGCTTCCTGGGTAGCCCACGGAACGCGGCAGGCGTCACCGGAATTGAAGCCCTGCTCGGTGATGCCCAGCGCGGAGTTCACCCGGGCCCGCATGTTCTCCAGCCCGATCTGGTAGGTCAGTTCGAACACGCCGGCGTCGCCGAAGCGGGCGCGCAGGTCGGCGACCTGCTCGTCGGTGACGGTGTGCGGGTCGGTGGTCATCGCGTCGGCGTAGGCGATGGCGGCGCGCTCGTCGTCGCTGAAAAGTGGCGAAGTCGCGTAGTTGTCGATGTCCTGGAGCCGCTCGATGTCCAGGCCGTCCAGCCGCTGCAGCATCGAACCGAAGTCGACGCACCACGAGCAGCCGATCGCGCGCGCGGTCCACAGCACCGCGAGTTCGCGCACGCCGACCGGCAGCGCCTTGGAGGCCCGGTCGACCATCGTTTCGTGCACGGCGCCGGCGATCATCAGTTTGCGGTGGTGCGCGGACACGGCGAACGGCTCGGGAACCTGGCCGTAGCGTCGCTTGGCGACCCGGTACATGGTCCGGGTCAGCAGGCCGGCGCGCTTGGGGGATAGGGGCTCGAGGCGGGTTTTCTGGGTCATACCCCTCAGACGGGGTTGCGTGCGAAAGTGTGACGGGCGCCCGGGACAGGGCCGTAGGATGCGCCTAGCCGCTGGACGGGCAGTAGCGATGGGGAGCGATTGAGAGTCGACGATGACCGCGCTGTTTAGCCGGGGGGCCGATCAGTACGACTGGCTCTCGGGCTATCTCGCTTCCCGCGGCATCAGCGGGGCCACCCGGGCCGTGATGGCCTTGATCGCCGCGTCGATGGTGCTGTGCCTCGTCGCGCTGCTGTCCAGCTCGGACGGTCCGCAGGGAACGGTGCCGGTGGCGATGACGTGGGTTGCCCTCGCTGGCGGGGTGGCGGGAATGCTGCTGTGGGTATGGCGCTGGCCGACGCGCACGCAATCGCTGATTTTCGCCATGACGTGCAACACCGCCGTCGCGTTGGCGTGCCTCGCGCACCCGAACCCGCTGGCCGCGCTGATCGGCTGCGTCGCCTTCGCGACGTTCGGCGCCTACCTGGCGTTCTTTCACACCACGGGATTCGTGCTGTACAACTTCGCGCTGGCCGCCGCCGTCGGCTCCTGGGAGGCCTTGTCGCTGGCCAGATCGGGCCATCCCAGCCTGGCTGGCGTGGATCTGTGGCTGGTGATCGAGGTCAACATCGCGCTGCCGCTGGCCATCCGGATCCTGGTGCGCGCCTTGTCGGGGGACCTGCTGCGCGCCGACCGCGACCCGTTGACGGGCCTGCTCAACAGGCGCGCGTTCCAGCACGAGGCGCTGGGCATGATCCTGGCCCGGCGCGGCATCGATTCCCACCTGGTCGTGATGCTGATCGACCTGGACAACTTCAAGGCCCTCAACGACCGGTGCGGCCACGCCGCGGGGGACCACGCGCTGGTCCAGGTCGCCCAGGCGCTGCTGGCCGCGGCCGACAACCAGGCCGTCGTATCGCGAAGCGGCGGTGAGGAATTCCTCTTGGCCGGCACCGCGTCGGGCTGCAACGCCGAGTCGCTGGCCGCGCGAATGTGCCGGGCCATCGCGGACTCGGCCGCGGGGGTCACCGCCAGCATCGGCACCGCCTGCGCGCGTCTCGACGACGCCGCGCCCGAACCGCAGGCGCTGCTCGGGGAGCTGATCAGCGTGTCCGATGCCGCGATGTACGAGGCCAAGCGGTTGGGCGGCAACCGAAGTCATCATCACGAACTTTGCTGAACCGGGCAGATCCTCGGCGCAGGCCGCAATCTGAGGCTGCTCGCCCGATATCGTGAAAAATTCCTGACAGCAAACCGGCGGACCTGAGCTGAACCGGTTGGTAGCATCCGGGCACCGCTTCGTGTGCTCGGAGGAGGCTTTGCCGTGGAGGGGGTGGAAGGCGAGGCCCTCGGGCGTTATCGGCTGCTCGAAGTGCTTCGATCCGGCAGCACCGGCACGGTGTATCGGGCCCACGACACGATGATGAGCCGTGAAGTCGCCGTCAAGGTGCTCGCGCCGGAGTTGACTGCCGAGCCAAACCATCAGGAACGGTTCCGGCGGCAGATCGGCATTGCGGCCCAGCTCAGCGACCCGAACATCCTCCCGATGTACGAGGCCGGCGAGATCGACGGGCGGCTCTATGTGGTGATGCCGGCCGTCCCCGACGGCATCAGCGTGCTGGATCTGCTGCGCCGCGACGGGCCCATGCACCCGTCGGTGGCCGCGCGGGTGATCGTGCAGGTCGCCTCGGCGCTGGAGGCCGCCCATGTGGCCGGGGTGGTTCACGGCGATGTGAAGACCTCCAACTTGTTGGTGGGCGGTGCGTTTGTGTACCTCACCGATTTCGGCGCCGCCGCGAGTGGCACCGATGCCGTCGATGCACGGACCGATATCTACGCGCTGACCTCCGTGCTCTACGAGTGCCTCACCGGTCAGCCCGCCATAGCGGGCACTGCGGGGGACCTTGCGCCGCCCAAACCCACCGAGATCGACCCGGCGATTCCGGCGGGATTCGACGAGGTGATCGCACGCGGCATGGCCGAAGATCCCGATGACCGCTATCAAACGGTTCGCGAGTTGGCCGCCGCCGCGCATAACGCACTCACGGCCGTTGCGTCGACCGCGGCGCCGACAACCGAAGTGGAGTTCGGTCGCTATCGGCTCCTTGACAGGCTCGGTCAAGGCAGCATGGGCGCGGTGTATCGGGCCCACGACACCGCCCTGGACCGGGATGTGGCCGTCAAGCTGCTGCAGCCGGAACTGGCTGCCGAACCCGGCTTTCGGGAGCGGTTTCGTCGTGAGGCGTATGCGGCGGGCCGGCTGGCCTGCCCGAACATCATCCCGATCTACGAGACGGGTGAGATCGACGGCCGCCTGTATCTGGTGATGCCGATCGTCGACGGCGTGGATCTGAAGGAGGTGCTGAAGCGCGACGGACCGATGAGTCCGCAGCAGGCCGTGCGGGTGGTCGAACAGGTTGCCACAGCGCTGCAGGCGGCGCACAAGTCGGGGCTGGTGCACCGCGACGTGAAGCCGACGAACCTGCTGATGGTCGGCGACGATTTCGTGTACCTGATCGATTTCGGGCTCGTCCACGAGGCCGATGCCGGTCGGTTGACACTGACCAACGTCGCCCCGGGAAGTCCTGCCTACATGGCGCCGGAGCGCTTCAGCGCCGGCAAGGACGGGAAGGTCGTCGACGCGCGCGCCGACGTGTACTCGCTCGCCTGTGTGCTCTACGAGTGCCTCACCGGGCGGTTGCCTTTCAGTGGTGGCGGGGTGGAGGGCTTGGCGGCCGCCCACCGCGCGGACGCGCCGCCCAAACCCAGTAGCGTCGACCCGGCGATACCCGTCGGCTTCGACGGGGTGATCGCACGTGGCATGGCCAAGGAGCCGGAGGACCGCTACCAGTCGGCGCACGAACTGGCCGTCGCCGCCCGCGCGGCCCTCACCGACGACTCCGCCAACGCTGCGCCGCCACCCGCCGTCAGTGGCGCCGCCGTCGCAGGGGAGGACGGGCCGACCGCGACCTCCGACCCGCCGCGCATCTCGCCGAAAAGACTCGGCCGCGGGAAGGTTCTGATTCTCGCCGCGGCGGTGGTGGTCGCAATAGTCGCCGGCGCCGCATTATTGCGAGTCACCAACCACTTTCCGTTCCATCCGGCGAAGCCACCGGGTGAGGTCGTGTTGCCGTTCACCGGTCTGAAGAATCCCGAGGAAGTCGCGGTCGACGCGCAGGGCGATGTCTATGTCACCGACAGCGGCAACAACCGGGTGCTGAAACTGGCCGCGGGTTCGACCAATCAGACCGTGGTGCCGCTGGCCGGCCTGGACCACCCCGAGGAAATTGCGGTCGACGACGCGGGTGACTTGGTGGTCACCGAGCCCGAGCTGCACCGGGTGCTGGAGCTGACGGCCGGCTCCACCAACCCCACCGTGCTGCCGTTCGCCGACCTCAGGGACCCCTCGGGTGTGGTGGTCGCCCCGCGCGATTCCGGCAACGATCGCGCCGTCGTTGTCAGCGACTGCGCGCACAACCGGGTGGTGGAGCTGCTCGGGCAGTCGGCCGAGCAGACGGAGCTGCCCCTTTCCGGCTTGGCGTGTCCCTCGGCCGTGACGGTAAGTCGCGGCGGCGCCCTGTTCGTCGTCGATCGGGACAACGAGCGGGTGCTGAAACTGCCGTGGACCGCGACGGTTCCGACCGTGCTGCCCTTTGTCGTCGGGCATCCCGATGACGTGGCCGTCGACGCCGGCGGCAACGTGTACGTGACCGAGGGCAAAGACAATCGCGTGACCAAGTTCGTCAGGGCCACCAACACCTCGATGACGCTGCCGTTCAACGGAGTCAAGAATCCGCAGGGGATCGGCGTCGACGCCGCCGGGAACGTCTACGTCGCCGACACGGGCAACAACCGCGTGCTGAAGCTCCCGCCCGGTCCGGGCTAACCCCTCAGCGCGAGAACATGATCGCGCGCTTGACCTCCTGGATCGCCTTGGTGACCTCGATGCCGCGCGGGCAGGACTCGGTGCAGTTGAACGTGGTCCGGCAGCGCCACACCCCGTCGACCTCGTTGAGGATGTCGAGGCGCTCGGCGGCGGCCTCGTCGCGGCTGTCGAAGATGAAGCGGTGCGCGTTGACGATCGCCGCCGGGCCGTAGTAGCTGCCCTCGTGCCAGAAGATCGGGCAGCTGGTGGTGCAGGCCGCGCACAGGATGCACTTGGTGGTGTCGTCGTAGCGGGCGCGGTCGGTCGGGCTCTGGATGCGTTCGCGCGTCGGCGGATTGCCGGTGGTGACCAGGTACGGCTTCACCGCCCGGTAGGCGTCGAAGAACGGCTCCATGTCGACCACCAGGTCCTTCTCCACCGGCAGCCCGCGGATCGGTTCGACCGTGATGGTGAGCTGTTTGCCCGGCTTCTTGGGTAACAGGTCGCGCATCAGCACCTTGCAGGCCAGCCGGTTGACGCCGTTGATGCGCATCGCGTCCGAGCCGCACACCCCGTGGGCGCAGGACCGCCGGAACGTCAGCGTCCCGTCCAGGTAGCTCTTGATGTAGATCAGCAGGTTGAGCATCCGGTCGCTGGGCAGGCACGGCACCCGAAAGCTTTGCCAGCCACCGGTTTCCGCGAACGCCTCGGGCTGGTCGGGGTTGAACCGGGCGATCTTCACGGTCACCATCACCGCTCCCTCGGGGATGGGCGGCAGCGGAGGTTCCAGCGCGGTGCCGACGTCTGACCCTGGTTCCAAAGCCATCAGTACTTCCGTTCCTTGGGTTCGTAGCGGGTCTGCACGACGGGCTTGAAGTCCAGCGCGATGTCGCTCAGCAGATCGGTGCCCTGCTTGTAGGCCATCGTGTGGCGCATGTAGTTGACGTCGTCGCGGTTCGGGTAGTCCTCGCGGGCATGGCCGCCGCGGGACTCCTTGCGGTTCAGCGCGCCCACCACGGTCACCTCGGCCAGCTCCAGCAAGAAGCCCAGCTCGATGGCCTCCAGCAGGTCGCTGTTGAACCGTTTTCCCTTGTCGTGCACGGTGATTCGGGAATAGCGCTCCTTCAGCGCGTGAATGTCCGTCAAAGCCTGCTTCAGCGTCTCTTCGGTGCGGAACACCGCGGCGTTGTTGTCCATCGACTGCTGCAGCGCGCCCCGGATGTCGGCGACGCGCTCGTTGCCGTGCTCGGAGAGGATGTCGCCCACCCACCCGACGACCATCGCGGCCGGGTCCGGCGGCATGTCGACGAAGTCGTGGCCCCGCGCGTAGCCGGCCGCGGCGATGCCGGCCCGGCGGCCGAAGACGTTGATGTCCAGCAGCGAATTGGTGCCCAGCCGGTTGGCGCCGTGCACCGACACGCACGCGCACTCGCCCGCGGCGTAGAGGCCCGGGACCGTGGAAGTGTTGTCCCGCAACACCTGTCCGGTGACGGTGGTCGGGATGCCGCCCATCACGTAGTGACACGTGGGGTAGACGGGCACCAGTTCGTGCACCGGGTCGACGCCCAGGTAGGTGCGGGCGAACTCGGTGATGTCGGGCAGCTTGGCCTCGAGCACGTCCTCGCCGAGGTGGCGGACGTCGATGTAGACGTAGTCCTTGTTGGGGCCCGCGCCGCGTCCCCCCAGCACCTCGAGCACCATCGAGCGCGCCACGATGTCGCGCGGCGCGAGGTCGACGATCGTCGGGGCGTAGCGCTCCATGAACCGCTCGCCCTCGGCGTTGAGCAGGCGGCCACCCTCACCGCGCACCGCCTCGGAGATCAGGATGCCCAGGCCGGCCAGGCCGGTCGGGTGGAACTGGTGAAACTCCATGTCCTCCAACGGAAGTCCCTTGCGGAAGACGATGCCGATGCCGTCGCCGGTCAGGGTGTGCGCGTTGGAGGTCGTCTTGTACATCCGGCCCGAACCGCCGGTGGCGATCACGACGGCCTTGGCGTGGAAGACGTGGATCTCGCCCGTCGCCAGTTCGTAGGCGACCACGCCGGTGGCCACCGGCCCGCTCGGGGTCTGCGTGAGCACCAAATCCAGCGCGTAGAACTCGTTGAAGAACTGCACGTCGTGGCGGACGCAGTTCTGGTACAGGGTCTGCAGGATCATGTGGCCGGTGCGGTCCGCGGCGTAGCAGGCCCGCCGCACCGGCGCCTTGCCGTGGTCGCGGGTGTGCCCGCCGAAGCGGCGCTGGTCGATGCGGCCCTCGGGGGTGCGGTTGAACGGCATCCCCATCTTCTCCAGGTCGAGCACCGCGTCGATGGCTTCCTTGCACATGATCTCGACGGCGTTCTGGTCGGCGAGGTAGTCGCCGCCCTTGACGGTGTCGAAGGTGTGCCATTCCCAGTTGTCGTCCTCGACGTTGGCCAGCGCGGCGCACATGCCGCCCTGCGCGGCGCCCGTGTGGCTGCGGGTGGGGTAGAGCTTGGTCAGCACCGCGGTGCGCGCCCGGGGCCCGGCCTCCACCGCGGCGCGCATGCCGGCGCCGCCGGCGCCGACGATCACCACGTCGTATCGGTGTTGGGAGATCACCGCATCAGCCTCCGATGTTCGGGTCGAAGGTAACCAGCACGTAGGTGCCCAGCACCAACGTGAATCCGATCGACAACAGCAGCAGGCTGTTGAGCCAGAACCGCGTGGAGTTCTTGCGGCTGTAGTCGTCGATGATGGTGCGCAGCCCGTTGCCGCCGTGCAGCTCGGCCAGCCACAGCAGCGCCATGTCCCAGATCTGCCAGAACGGCGAATGCCAGCGCTGCGCCACGTAGTTGAAGTCGATGCGGTACACGCCGTCGTCCCACATCAGCATGATGAACAGGTGTCCGATCGCCAGGAACACCAGCGCGATCCCGGAGAACCGCATGAACAGCCACGCGAATTTCTCGAAGTTGGGGATGCCGGCGCGCCGGCGCGGCGATCGGGGATTGTCCAGGCTGGCGGGGCGGTCGTAGAAGCGCTGCCTTACCGGCGCCGCCTGGCTTTCCCGGTATTGAGGCCCGAGCTGCAGGTCCGGGTTGCTCATCGGTAGTGCTCCAGGATGTGGATGCCGGTCACCACGCCGGCGGGGACCATCAGCAGCAAAAAGACGATGCCGACGATCCAGAACATCAGCCGCTGGTAGCGCGGCCCCTGCGACCAGAAGTCGATCAGGATGACCCGGATTCCGTTCAGGCCGTGGAATGCCACCGCGGCGATCAGGCCGTACTCCATCAGGCCGACGATCGGGGTCTGGTAGTCGTGGATCACCGCGTTGTACGTCTGCGGGCTGACCCGCAGCATGGCGGCGTCCAGGACGTGGACGAACAGGAAGAAGAAGACCGTCGCGCCGCTGATGCGGTGCAGCACCCACGACCACATGCCGGGGTCCCCCCGATACAGGGTCCGGGGTGGTCGCCGCTTGCGCGCGGTGGCAGTACTCACCAAGTCCTCACCGCCCTTAACGTGGAAACGACAGTCAAGCCGGGCAACTCAGCCTAACCCCGCCAGCTAACGGGTTGCGCCGAACAGTCCGCGCGGCGAACGGTCGTGTCAGAGTTAAAGTGACTGTCGCGAGCCGGCCGTCGGCGGTGGAATCGCAGGGAGGTGCGCATGCCCGATATCGATTGGAATGCGCTGCGCGGCAAGGCGATCCAGGCCGCGACCGGGGCCTACGCGCCCTACTCGCGATTCGCGGTCGGGGCGGCCGCGCTGGTCGACGACGGACGCGTGGTCACCGGTTGCAATGTGGAGAACGTCTCATATGGCCTTGGTCTCTGTGCCGAGTGTGGGGTGGTGAGCGCCCTGCATTCCAGCGGTGGGGGCCGGCTGGTCGCGCTGGCGTGCGTCGACGCCCGGGGCGCCCCGCTGATGCCGTGCGGGCGGTGCCGCCAGGTGCTCCTGGAGCACGGCGGCCCGGAACTGCTGATCGACCATCCGGCCGGGCCCCGCCGCCTCGGCGAACTGCTGCCCGACGCGTTCACCGCGGACCTGCCGGGGGAGTGCCCTTGACCGGCTTCGAATTCGACGCGCCAACGGTGATCCGGACCAAGCGCGACGGCGGGCGGTTGTCCGATGCGGCCATCGACTGGGTCGTCGACGCGTACACCCACGGCCGGGTCGCCGACGAACAGATGTCGGCGCTGCTGATGGCGATCTTCTGGCGCGGCATGGACCGCGGCGAGCTCGCCCGGTGGACGGCGGCGATGCTGGCGTCCGGCGACCGCCTGGACTTCCGCGACCTGCCCCTGCCGACCGTGGACAAGCACTCCACCGGCGGCGTCGGGGACAAGATCACCCTGCCGTTGGTCCCCCTGGTCGCGGCCTGCGGCGCGGCCGTGCCCCAGGCGTCGGGCCGCGGGCTCGGGCACACCGGCGGCACCCTGGACAAGCTGGAAGCCATCGCCGGGTTCTCCGCCGCCCTGTCCAGCCGGCGGGTGCGCGAGCAGCTGCGTGACGTCGGCGCCGCCATCTTCGCCGCCGGCGAGCTGGCGCCGGCCGACGCCAGGCTGTACGCGCTGCGCGACGTGACCGCCACCGTCGAGTCGCTGCCCCTGATCGCGAGCTCGGTGATGAGCAAGAAGCTGGCCGAGGGGGCGGGGGCGCTGGTGCTCGACGTGAAGGTCGGTTCCGGGGCGCTGATGGGCTCGGAGGCGGCCAGCCGCGAGCTGGCACACACCATGGTGCGGCTCGGCGCGGCGCACGGGGTGCCCACCCGGGCGCTGCTGACCGACATGAACCGCCCGCTGGGCGCGACCGTCGGCAACGCGCTCGAGGTCGCCGAGGCGCTCGACCGCCTGGCCGGCGGCGGGCCGCCCGACGTGGTGGAGCTGACGTTGCGGCTGGCCACCGAGATGCTCGACCTCGCCGGGATCGACGACCGCGATCCCGCCCGGGCGCTGCGCGACGGCACGGCGATGGACCGGTTCCGCCGGCTCGTCGCGGCCCAGGGCGGCGACCTGTCGGTCCCGTTGCCGATCGGTTCGTGTTCGGAGACCGTGACCGCGGCCCGGGGCGGCACAATGGGCGATATCGACGCGATGGCAGTGGGTCAGGCGGCATGGCGGCTCGGCGCGGGGCGATCCCGCCCGGGCGACGCGGTGCAGCCGGGCGCGGGCATCCGGATTCACCGCCGGCCCGGCGAGCCCGTCGCGGCCGGCGAGCCGCTGTTCACCCTCTACACCGACGCGCCCGAGCGCTTCGGCGCCGCGCTGGCCGAGCTGGACGGCGGTTTCGGCGTCGGTGACACCCCACCGGCGTGCCGGCCGCTGATCATCGATCGGATCGCCCCGTGAAACTGGACCTCGAGCAGATCAAGAAGGCGCCCAAGGCGCTGCTGCACGACCACCTCGATGGCGGGCTGCGGCCGTCGACCGTGCTCGACATCGCGGGCCAGATCGGCTACGACGGCCTGCCCGCCACCGACGTGGACGAGCTGGCGAAGTGGTTCCGCACCCGCTCGCACAGCGGCTCGCTGGAGCGCTACCTGGAGCCCTTCTCGCACACCGTGGCGGTGATGCAGACGCCCGACGCGCTGTACCGCGTCGCCTACGAGTGCGTCGAGGACCTGGCCGCCGACGCCGTCGTCTACGCCGAGGTGCGCTTCGCCCCGGAGCTGCACATCGACCGCGGCCTGTCGTTCGACGAGATCGTCGACGCCGTGCTGGAGGGTTTCGCCGCCGGCGAGAAGGCCAGCGCCGCCGCGGGCCGACCGATCAAGGTGCGGCTGTTGGTCACCGCCATGCGGCACGCCGCGGTGTCCCGCGAAATCGCGGAGCTGGCAATCCGGTTCCGGGACAAGGGGGTGGTCGGGTTCGACATCGCCGGCGCGGAGGCCGGCAACCCGCCGACGCGTCACCTGGACGCCTTCGAGTACATGCGGGACCACAACGCGCGCTTCACCATTCACGCCGGCGAGGCGTTCGGGCTGCCGTCCATCCACGAGGCGATCGCGTTCTGCGGCGCCGACCGACTGGGCCACGGGGTGCGCATCGTCGACGACATCGAGGTCATCGAGGGCGGTGGCGTACGGCTGGGACAGCAGGCATCGATCTTGCGGGACAAGCGAATTCCGCTGGAGCTGTGCCCCAGCTCGAACGTGCAGACCGGAGCGGTCAAGAGCATCGCCGAGCACCCGTTCGATCTGCTGGCCCGCACCCGCTTCCGGGTGACCGTCAACACCGACAACCGCCTGATGAGCGACACCACGATGAGCCTCGAAATGTACCGACTGGTAGAGGCTTTCGGCTACGGGTGGAGCGACCTCGAGCGGTTCACCATCAACGCGATGAAGTCGGCCTTCATCCCGTTCGACGAACGGCTGGCGATCATCGACGAGGTGATCAAGCCGCGCTACGCGGTGCTGATCGGTTAGTCGACGATCGCCAGCCCTTGTTCGGCGCGGACCTACCGGGGCAGGTCGGTGTGGTGGCGGCGGCCCGTCACGGCCTCGTAGATCGCGATGAGGACGACGGCGGCGGCGACCCCGATGAAGAACGGAATCCAGGCGATTCCGCCGTTGGCGTTGTGGTATCCGAACTGGCCGGCGACCGCCGAACCGATCAGGCCACCCACGGCGCCGAGAATCACCGTCATGATCATGCCGACGGTTTGTTTGCCGGGCATCACGAGGCGGGCCACCACACCGATGATCGCGCCCACGATGATCGCCAGGATGATTGATCCGATCATTGCAGCTCCTGTCGTAGCGGCTCCCCGAGTGGGCGCCGTCTGATTGCGGGTTCCCCGAACCGCCGGGCTTGTAACCCCTTGCGCCTCTGAACAATCTCTGTCCTGTCGGCTCGCGCGGTGAGACGATGCACGGATGGAGCAAGGTCGCCTCACCGCCGAGCAGGTCCACAATGTGGCTTTCGGCAAGCCGCCCATCGGCAAGCGGGGCTACAACGAAGACGAGGTCGACGCGTTTCTCGACGTCGTCGAGGCGGCTTTGCGGGATCCGGCCGGCCGCGCCCTGACCGCGGACCAGGTTCGCCACGTGGCCTTCTCCAAGCCGCCCATCGGCATGCGCGGCTACAACCGCGACGAGGTCGACCAGTTCCTCGAAGCCGTTGCGGCGCAGCTTCAACCGGGATCCGGCGCGCCCCCCACCCCCCGGTCGCACGCGCGCGATCGTGCCCAGGAGTCGACGGGCCGCCGGTTGTTCAACGTTGTCGCCGGCATCCTCCGGTGGGTCGCCGATTGACGGTGCGAAGGCGCCGCGGCCCCCGTCAGAACGCCGGGTGGAGCAGCGAATCGACGTTGCCGTGGAAGAGCCCCGGCAGGTCGGGCTCGGCGCAACCCATCCGCCGGTAGTCGTCCAGCGGCGTGGCCGTCCCCTCGGAGTGGGGGTAGTCGCTGCAGAACATGAACACGTCGCCGCTCTGAGCGGCCAGCTGCTTGGGGTTCTCGTAGGAGAAGGAGGACACCCGGACGTGGTCGAGGAAGTACTCGCTCGGCCGACGGGCCAGCGGGGCCACCGGCTTGCCGTTGAGCTGGGCCGTGAAAGCGGCCGCGCCGTCGAGCATCAGCAGAAACGGCGGCACCCAGGCGGAGCTGAGCTCGACCACGCCGAAGCGCAGCCGCGGATGCCGCTCGAAGACGCCGTGCAGGATCAGGTCGGACAGCGCCAGCGCCGGCGGCACCCACAGGAACACCGCCTCGGTGGCGGGCACCAGGTCGTCGCCCGGCTCGTCGGAGTACCAGCAATCGTCGAAAACGCGCACCTGGTCGGCGACGTGGAACACCGGCGTGACGGCGTGGTCGGCGAAGGCGGCCCAAATCCGGTCGTGCGCGGGGTGTGACAGCTCCCGGCCGTCCACCGGCCCGGCGCCGATCATGGCCAGGGTGACCCCGGCGCCCGCCAGCGCGCCGAGCTCGGCCTCGAGCCAGTCCGGGTCGCGCAACGTGAGGTGGGCGACCGGGTGCAGCCGCCCGCCACCCTCGGCGCGCACGGCCGCGCACCACCTGTTCCACGCCGTCATGTTGGCCGTCATCGCCGGAAGCGACGTCGACAGGCGGCGCTCCCAGAGCAGGCCGAAGTTGGGGAACAGGACCGCCTCGTCGAGGCCCGCGCCGTCGAGCCAGTCCAGGCGCGCCGCCGGCTCCCAGTAGGCGGCCGGCAGCGCCTCGTCGTACCGGTAGGAGGCGGCCTCGCCGGCGCGCTGCCGCTTGCGGTGCTCCCCGCAGGACGCGGTGTCGCCGGGCAGGTGGACGTCGGCCAGGGCGAGGCGCGCGCCGCGCCAGCTGAGCCAGGTGTAGCCGCGCTCGTCGTCGACCAGGCCCAGCGCGTCGTCGCGCGCCGCCGGGTCGATGTGGTCGGCCCACAGCGAACGGCCCTCGTAGAGGTGCTGGTCCGAGTCCACGATGCGGGTCACACCGCCAGTTGTCCCACCGACGCCCCGCCGCGTCAAGGGAGCCCGTGCAGGCTCGACATTCGCCGCATAGTGTGGCTGGACATGAAGCTGCCGCTGCTGGGGCCGGTGTCCCTCACGGGCTTCCAGCACGCCTGGTTCTTCCTGGTCCTGCTGGTCGTCCTGCTGGTGATAGGGATCTACGTCGCGGTGCAATTCGCCCGGCGGCGCCGGGTGCTGCGGTTCGCCAACATGGAGGTGCTGGAGCGGGTTGCGCCGCCGCGCCCCGGCCGGTGGCGGCACGTGCCGACGGCCCTGCTGGCCGCGGCGTTGGCGCTGCTGACCACCGCGATGGCCGGGCCGACTTCCGACATCCGGATCCCGCTCAACCGCGCCGTCGTGGTGTTGGTCATCGACGTCTCGGAATCGATGGCCGCCACCGACGTCGCCCCGACCCGGCTGGCCGCCGCGCAGGAGGCGGGCAAGAAATTCGCCGACGAGCTGACGCCGGCCATCAACCTGGGACTGGTGGAGTTCGCGGCCAACG
>NZ_LZIS01000141.1 GCF_001667015.1 Mycobacterium sp. E3198
TTACGAAGAGTCGCAATCGATCTATGACGTTTCAGACGAGTTCTTCGCGCTCTTCCTAGACCCGACGATGGGGTACACCTGCGCGTATTTCGAGCGCGACGATATGACCCTCGAGGAGGCGCAGAACGCCAAGTTCGACCTGGCGCTGGGCAAGCTGAACCTCGAGCCCGGGATGACGCTGCTCGACATCGGCTGCGGCTGGGGCGGAGCGCTGCAACGGGCGATCGAGAAGTACGACGTGAACGTCGTCGGCCTGACGCTGTCGGAGAACCAGGCCGACCACGTGCAGAAGATGTTCGACCAGATGGACACGAACCGCTCGACGCGGGTGCTGCTGGAGGGCTGGGAGAAGTTCGACGAGCCGGTGGACCGCATCGTCTCCATCGGCGCCTTCGAGCACTTCGGCCGCCAGCGCTGGGGCCACTTCTTCAAGATGGCCTACCGGGTGCTGCCGGCCGAGGGCGTCATGATGCTGCACACCATCACGCGTCCCACGTTCAAAGAGGCCAGGGCGCAGGGCAATCCGCTCACCCACGAAGTGGTCCACTTCACCCAGTTCATCCTGGCCGAGATCTTCCCGGGCGGCTGGCTACCGACGATCCCGTCGGTCGAGGAGCACGCGGAGGAGGTCGGCTTCAAGATCACGCGCACCCAGTCGCTGCGGCTGCACTACGCGACGACCCTCGAAACGTGGGC
>NZ_LZIS01000142.1 GCF_001667015.1 Mycobacterium sp. E3198
CGGCGGGGCGTCGGCGGTGGCCGCGCAGCTGACGCCCATGGCGCAGGCGCTGCAGATACTGCCCGGGTTCGCTCAAGTGCAGGCCGCCGTCGCCGGCATCAACGTGGGCACCGGCGACAACGGGGTCCTGAACGTCGGCTTCGGCAACACCGGCACCAGCAACGTCGGCACCGGCAACACCGGCAGCGCCAACGTCGGCAGCGGAAATTCCGGCAGCGGCAACGTCGGCAGCGGAAACCTCGGCACCAACAACGTCGGCAACGGAAACAACGGCGCCGGGAACGTCGGCAACGGAAACCGCGGCAGCGGAAACGTCGGTTCCGGAAATCACGGCGACGCCAACATGGGCAGCGGAAACCTCGGCAGCCACAACGTCGGCTTCGGCAACCGCGGCAACAACGACTTCGGCTTCGGCAACGCCGGAAGCAACGACATCGGGTTCGGGCTCACCGGCGACAACCAGATCGGCTTCGGCGCCCTGAATTCGGGCAGCGGCAACCTCGGGCTGTTCAACTCGGGCTCCGGGAACATCGGCTTCTTCAACTCGGGCAACGGCAACGTGGGCCTCTTCAACTCGGGGAACGGCAATTTCGGCTTCGGGAACGCCGGCAACACCAACACCGGCTTCTGGAACGCGGGCTTCACCAACACCGGCTTCGGGAACGCCGGCCAGGTCAACTTCGGCTTCGGAAACGCGGCCTCCGGCAATTTCGGCGGCGGCAATTCGGGGACCGACAACATGGGCTTCGGGAACTCCGGCGGC
>NZ_LZIS01000143.1 GCF_001667015.1 Mycobacterium sp. E3198
AATGCTCTTTGAGCGCCGCCGCCAGGTCGTCGTTCTTGTAGTCGATGCACGCGTCGAATCCGAAGTCCTCCACCACCGCCCGGCACTTCTCCGGGCCCCCGGCGATGCCCACCACCCGCGCGCCGGCGATCTTGGCGATCTGCCCGGCCACCGAGCCGGTGGCGCCCGCGGCGGCCGACACCACCACCGTCTCCCCGGGCTGGGGCCGGCCGATGTCCATCATCCCGATGTAGGCGGTGGCGCCGGTGGGGCCGTACACCGACATCACCGCCAGCTGGTCGACCGCACCCTGGCCGGGCACCGGCGTGCTGAAGACGTCGTCGCGGATGATCACGTACTCCTGGAAGCCCGACAGCGTGGTGACGACATCGCCGATCTCGAAGGCGTCGCAGCGCGTCGCCACCACCTCACCGATCCCGGCTGCCCGGATCACCTCGCCCAGTTGCACCGGCGGCAGGTAGCCCGGCTGGTCGTTCAGCCAGGTGCGGACCGCCGCGTCGAGCCCGACGTAGGTGGTGCGCAGCAGCGCCTCGCCCTCGGCGGGCTCGGGCGCCGGCCTGGTGACGAGCTCGGTGTCCTCGGGCTGGACCAGACCAGTCGGGCGGCGACGCAACAGGATTTGGCGGTTCGGCAAGTCGGGCACGGTGCTGAAACTACCCATTGGACTCGTTCGGGTGGGAGCATCTGTCCATGAACTCGCAGGACGACCCGGAAGAGCGCATCCGGGAACTCGAGCGCCCCCTGGCCGACGCGGCGCGCGCATCCGAGCCCGGACAAGGGCAGCCGCCCGGGGGCTACCCGTATCCGCCCGCGCCACCCGGCCAGCC
>NZ_LZIS01000144.1 GCF_001667015.1 Mycobacterium sp. E3198
CGCCCAGCGGCGCAACGATCCCGGGCTCGATCGTCACGATCCAGGCCAGCAGCGGGATAGTGATGGGCGGCAGACCGGGGATCTCGACGACCTGAGACCCGACCACCGGCGGCGCGCCCTCGGGCGGTGGAGGCGGCGCCGGCGGGATGCCGTTGCTGACCTGGATCGTGACGATCGAGCCCGGGATCGTTGCGCCGCTGGGCGTCGTTCCGACCACCTCGCCGGCCTTCGCGCTGCTGTTGACGGAGTTGGTTTGGTCGGCGACCTGGAAGCCGGCGTCCTTGAGGCGCTGGCGGGCCATGTCGACGTCCAGGCCGGTGACCGCGGGCACCCGCGATCCGGGGGAGCCGTCGACGTAGCGGGGGTCGGTGGGCGGCAACGCCACCGGCCCGAAGTTGGTGGCGATGGGCTTCATCGCGGTGAACCAGGTGCGGGCGGGCTCGTTCCCGCCGTAGAGGTCACCCTCGCCGCAGTGGCGCAGCGGGGAGGAGCACAAGTCGGTGGGGTTGGGGGAGTCGTCGTAGATGTAGTTCGCGGCCGCGTAGTGGCTCGTGAAACCGACGAAGCCGGACGAGCGGTGGGCCTCGGTGGTCCCCGTCTTTCCCGACACCGGCAGGGTCCAGCCCGCCGCGCCGGCCGATCCGGCCGCCGTGCCGCCGCCGACCGCGTCCTTGCTCATCGCGTTGGCCAGGGTGTTCGCCAGCCCCTCGGGCACTACCTGATCGCAGGTCTCGGTGGTCACGGCGACCTCATTGCCGTTGCGGTCGATCAGCTTGTCGATCGGGCTCGGCGGGCACCACACCCCGCCGGACGCCAGGGTCGCGGCGACATTGGACAACTCCAGGGCGTTCACCTCGATCGGGCCGAGGGTGAACGAGCCGATGTTCTGCCGTTTGACGAAGTCGGCCAGGCTCTCGTTGCTGTCGCGGTTGTAGTCGCGGGCGGTGCCCGGGTCGGCATAGGACCGCAGCCCGAGCTTGATGGCCATGTCCACGGTGCGGGTGACGCCGACCTGCTGGATGAGCTTGGCGAACGCGGTGTTGGGCGAGGTGGCCAGCGCATCGGTCACGTTCATCGAGCCCCGGTAGTTACCGGCGTTGACCACGCACCAGGTGTCCTTCGGGCAGCCCTTGGCCCCGCCGCTGCCCATGCCCTTGGCCTGGAACCTGCCCGGAACCTCGAGCGTGGCGTTGATGCCCATGCCCATGTCCAGCGCGGCCGCCGTCGTGAAGATCTTGAAGACCGACCCCGCGCCATCGCCGACCAGGGAGAAGGGCTGCGGTCGCATCGTTTCGCCGGCGTCGAGGTTCAGGCCGTAGGTGCGGTTACTGGCCATGGCCATGACGTGGTGGGAGGTCTTGCCCGGCTCGATCACGCTCATCACGCTCGAGATCCCCGGCAGGCTGGGGCTGGCGAACTTGTCGATGGCCGCCTTGACCGGGATCTGCACGTCCGGGTCCAGCGTGGTGCGGATCAGGTAGCCGCCCCTGGCCACCTGTTCCTTACTGATCCCCGCGCGCGAGAGGTACTCCTGGACGTAGTCGCAGAAAAAGGCGCGATCGCCGGCCGCGATGCAGCCGCGGGGCAGCTCGTTGGGCTGCGGCAGCACGCCCAGCGGCGTGGCCTTGGCGGCGCGCAGGGCGTCGGCCTCCTGCGGCAGGTTCTCGATCATGGTGTCCAGGACGAGGTTCCGCCGGGCCAGGGCACCGTCGGGATTGGTGTAGGGGTTCAGCGCACTGGTCGACTGCACCATGCCCGCCAGCAGCGCCGACTGCTGCCAGTTCAGGTCCGACGCATTGATGCCGAAGTAGGTCTGCGCCGCGTCCTGCACGCCGAACGACCCGTTGCCGAACGAGACCAGGTTGAGGTACCGGGTCAAGATCTCGGGCTTGGTGAAGGTCTTGTCCAGCGTGAGCGCCATCCGGATCTCGCGCAGCTTGCGCGCCGGGGTGGTTTCGACGGCCGCGCGCTTCTCGGCGTCGGTCTGCGCGGTCACCAGCAGCTGGTAGTTCTTGACGTACTGCTGCTCGATGGTCGAGCCGCCGCGGGTGTCGACGTCGCCGGAGGCGTAGCCCGCCAGCCCGGTCAGGGTGCCCTTCCAGTCCACCCCGTTGTGGTCGGCGAACCGCTTGTCCTCGATCGAGACGATCGCCAGCTTCATGGTGTTGGCGATCTTGTCGGTGGGCACCTCGAACCGCCGCTGCGAATACAGCCAGGCGATGACGTTGCCCTTCTTGTCGACCATCGTCGACACCGCCGGCACCTCGCCCTGCAGCAGCTGCGCCGAGCCGTTGGCGACCACCTCGGAGGCCCGGTTGGACATCAGCCCGACGCCGCCGGCGAGCGGAAACATCAGCGCTGTGGCGACGACGCTGGCCAATAGGCAGCACCCGGCGAGCTTGAGAATCGTGAGCGCGGCCGGGGGGCGGTCTGACATGCGTACTAGGGTAGCGGCCCCCGGTCAGTTGGCCCCGCGACGAGTTGACCAAAGCCTCTGGCGCTCGGTGACCAGCGAACTTACGCTCGGGATTGGCAGAAAATTTGCGCCGCCGTCACTGCTCATCCACCAAGGTGAAGTGCGCGGGCGGCGCGGCGGGCTTATCCTTTCCGGCAAGACTGCACGCGCGTCCCAAAAAAAGCGTTATCAGACTGTTGCGCAATTGCCACCTGACCACCTAACTTAGACACACGGTGAGATTCAGATAACACCGAATCGCATGGTGTGGCGTAGATCGCAAGCAGGGTCTGCACCCGAGGAGGGCGGCCGCGACGAGCGGCCGGAAGGAAGGGAACAGCTCGTGTCAGGTTCACGGCCGGCCGCGCGTAGAACAAACATTGCGGCTGCACAGGGGGTACTGCGCAGTGTCGACGCCGAAGATCGGATCGCCTGGGTCTCCAAGGCGCTGTGTCGGACCACTGACCCTGATGAACTGTTTGTTCGCGGCGCCGCGCAGCGCAAGGCCGCGGTGATCTGCCGGCATTGCCCGGTGATGCAGGAGTGCGGGGCCGACGCCTTGGACAACAAGGTCGAGTTCGGCGTCTGGGGCGGCATGACCGAGCGCCAGCGGAGGGCGCTGCTCAAGCAGCACCCCGACGTCATCTCCTGGTCGGACTTCTTCGAGAAGCGCCGCGGCCGCACCGCCGGCTGAATCCCCCGTTATTACGGCGCGGTTGCGCGACGGGGCGGGCGAACCCGCCCATTAGTTTTGAAAATAACGGTTTTCATAATTACGCTATTGTTACGGCCGGTGTCGGCCGGTCCAACTGGGTCATGTCCAATAGTGCACTGACGTGTGTTCAATACGAGCTGGCTTGTGCCTAATAGGATTCCGACAGCAACGAAAACAATCCTTCCGGATAAGACTGGCTCGTGTCAAATAGCGCGCGCCGCGCGCCGAGTGGCGTCTGATCAATAGCATCAGCGACTTAGCGGGCCGCGGTTCGGCGTGAATCGCACGCCGGGCAGCAAGCGCTGTGCGGTCTCGTCCGCCCCCGGCCGCGCGGGCCGCATCGTCGCCGGCTGGGTTCGGATGCGCCGGTTTCTCAGCGCCCCGCCGCGCGGGCCGCATCGTCGCCGGCGGCGGTGATCTGGTCGGCGAGCGCCCGCAGCGCGTCCAGGTCCGAAACGTCGAACGGCAGCGACGGCACCCCGATGACCGGCACGTGCGGGTGGGCCCCGGTGAACCGGGAAAGCAGCCTGACCTCGCGTTTCGCGGTTTGCGCGCGGTCGGCGTGAATCCTGAGCACCGCGGCGGCCAGCGCGGCGGCCTCGGAATCCGAGGCGTCCAACGTCTCGCTGCCGTCGATCGCCCGTTCGACCGGCAGGGAACACAGTGTCGGGTGCGTGCGGTTCAAGACGAGCCCGGCGAGCGGCATGGCTTCCTGCGACAGTCGGTCCACGAAGAAGGCCGCCTCGCGCAGCGCGTCCGGCTCGGCGGCCGACACCACCACAAACTGAGTGCCGCGCCTTTTCAGCAGCGCGTAGGTGCGATCGGCCTTCTCGCGGAAGCCGCCGAAGGTCGCGTCGAGCGACTGCACGAATGCGGCCGCATCGCCCAGCATCTGGGAGCCGAGCACCGTCGACAGCGCCTTCATCGCCAAACCCATTGCGCCGGTGACCAATCGGCCGATGCCCCGACCGGGCGCGAGCAACAGCCGCCACAAGCGGCTATCCATGAAGCTGCCGAGACGCTTGGGCGCATCCAGGAAATCCAGCGCGTTGCGCGACGGGGGAGTGTCCACCACCACCAGGTCCCAGCGGTCCTGGCCCAGCAGTTGGCCGAGCTTTTCCATCGCCATGTACTCTTGCGTCCCGGCCAGCGAGGTCGCGACGGTCTGGTAGAACTGGTTGTCCAAGATCGCTTGTGCGCGACCGGGTCCCGAGTACTGGACCACCATCTCGTCGAACGTGCGGCGCATGTCGAGCATCATCGCGTGCAGCTCGCCGGGCACCTCCGGCGCCAGCGGCACCCGCTGCGGCGTGTTGCCGAGGTCGTTGACTCCGAGCGCTTGCGCCAGCCGTTTGGCCGGGTCGATCGTCAAAACACAGACGGTGCGGCCATATTCGGCCGCTCGCAGTGCCATGGCCGCCGCGGTGGTGGTCTTTCCGACGCCGCCGGCGCCACAGCACACCACCACCCGGTTCGCCCTGTCGGCCAGGATTGCCGCCATGTCAAGGGTTGTCGGTGCGGTACTCATCGAACTCCCTGCTGCGCAAGCGATTCGGAAAGCTCATACAGGCTGCCGAGGTCGACACCGTCGGAGATCGCCGGCAGTTCCAGTCGCGGCACCTTCAACGCGTCGAGCTGCTGTGCGGTCTCGGCGCGCGCGGTGATCCGGGTCGCATGCTCGATGGTTTCGGTCAGCAGCCCGGCGAAGTCGGTGTCGTTGAGCTTGATCCCGGCCAGCTCCAGGCCGGCCCGCACCGAGTCCGCGTCCACATCGCCCTCGGCGGCCTTGGCCAGGTCGCGTGGTTCCAGGAAGGAGGGGATGTTGCGGTTCACGATCACACTGCCGATCGGCAGTTCCATCTCGGCAAGCTCCTCGATGGCTTCCAGCGTTTCCTGCACGGGCAGCGCTTCGAGCAGCGTGACCAGGTGGATGGCGGTCTGGTCGGAATGCAGCAGCTTCACCACACCCTCGGCTTGCGAGAAGACGGGCCCGCCCTTGGCCAGGTCCTTCACCGCCTTGGTGACATCGAGGAAGCGGGCGATTCGGCCCGTCGGCGGTGCGTCGACGACGACCGCGTCGTAGACGGGGTTCTTGGACCCCTTCTGCAGGCGCACCACCGACTCCTTGATCTTGCCGGTGAGCAGCACGTCGCGCAGGCCCGGCGCGATCGTCGTCGCGAACTCGATGGCGCCGATGCGGCGCATCGCGCGGCCCGCGATGCCGAGGTTGTAGAACATGTCCAGGTATTCCAGGAACGCGGCCTCGATGTCGATCGCCAGCGCGTTGACCTCGCCGCCCCGCTCGGCGGTGGCGATCTTGAGTTCCTGATAGGGCAGCGGCGGGACGTCGAAAAGTTGCGCAATCCCTTGGCGGCCTTCGACTTCGACGAGCAGGACCTTGCGGCCGCCCGCCGCCAGCGTCAGCGCCAGCGCGGCCGCGACCGTCGACTTGCCCGTCCCGCCTTTGCCGGTCACGAAATGCAGGCGGGCCTTCGACAGGCGCGATGGCCAGCCGACCGAACTGCCGCCGTTAGGAGTGGATGCCACCATCGCATGCTAGCCCGGCCGCCACACGGCGCTTGGGCAGGCCAGAGCCGTTGAATGCCGACCGATAAGCTCGCGTCATGAGCCAACCCACCGCATGGGAATACGTCACGGTCCCACTGCTCACGCACGCGACCAAACAAATCCTCGACCAGTGGGGGGCCGACGGCTGGGAGCTGGTGTCCGTACTGCCCGGGCCCACCGGCGAACAGCACGTCGCGTATTTGAAGCGCCCCAAATAGAGATGAGTGCTTCCGCCCGGCTGGAGCGGCTCGGGGTCGCGCTCCCGGAGGTGGCTGCGCCGCTGGCCTCGTATGTGCCGGCGGTACGAACCGGCAACCTGGTCTACACCTCGGGTCAGCTGCCGATCCAGGCCGGTCAGCTCGCGGGGACCGGCAAGGTCGGCGCCGAGTTCAGCCCAGAACGGGGCAAGGCGATGGCGCGAATCTGCGCCCTCAACGCGCTCGCGGCGGTGAATTCGCTGGTGGGCATCGACGCAGTCACCCGGGTGGTCAAGGTGGTCGGCTTCGTCGCGTCGGCTCCGGGTTTCAACGGCCAGCCGGGCGTCATCAACGGCGCGTCCGAGCTGCTCGCCGAGGTGTTCGGGGACGCGGGCGCGCACGCGCGTTCGGCGGTCGGCGTGTCCGAGCTGCCGCTGGACGCGCCGGTGGAGGTGGAGCTGATCGTGGAGGTCGGCGCCGGCCCGTGACCGAAGTCGCCGAGTCGCTGACCCATCCCGCATACGGCAGGTTGCGGGCGGTCACCGACACTGTGTCGGTCCTCTTGGCCGACAATCCCGGCCTGCTGACGCTGGAGGGCACCAACACCTGGGTGCTGCGCGGCCCCGGCAGCGACGAGATGGTCGTCGTGGATCCCGGCCCCGAGGACGACGAGCACATCGAGCGGGTCGCCGCCGCCGGTCGCATCTCCCTCGTGCTGATCAGTCACCGGCACGGCGACCACACCGATGGCATCGACAAGCTGGTCGAACGCACGGGAGCGACCGTCCGCTCGGCGGGCAGCGGCTTTCTGCGCGGCCTCGGCGGTCACCTGACCGACGGCGAGGTGATCGATGCGGCCGGCCTGAAGATCACGGTGATGGCGACCCCTGGGCACACCGCCGACTCGCTGTCGTTCGTGCTCGAGGACGCCGTGCTCACGGCGGACACGGTGCTGGGCCGCGGCACCACCGTCATCGACAAGGAGGACGGCAGCCTGGCCGACTACCTGGAATCGCTGCGGCGGCTGCGCGGCCTGGGCGCCCGCAGGGTATTGCCCGGGCACGGGCCGGACTTGCCGAACTTGGCGGCGGTCGCGGCGGGTTACCTGACGCACCGGCACGAACGTCTGGAGCAGGTGCGCTCGGCGTTGCGCGACCTCGGCGAGGATGCCACCGCGCGCCAGGTCGTCGAACACGTCTACGTCGACGTCGACGAGAAACTCTGGGACGCGGCCGAGTGGTCGGTGCAGGCGCAGCTGGCCTACCTGCGCCGAGACTGATCGCGGTGAGCGTGCGCAGTTGTACGCGGTTTGCGGTGTGTCGCCGTACAAACACGCACGCTCGCGGGGAGAGCTACCGCGCGCGCCGGGCCAGCCGTTCGGAATCCGAGATCAGCACGCTCTTGCCCTCCAGCCGGATCCAGCCGCGGTGGGCGAAATCCGCCAGGGCCTTGTTCACCGTCTCCCGGGACGCGCCCACCAGTTGGGCGATCTCCTCTTGCGTCAGGTCGTGGGTGACCCGCATCGCGCCGCCCTCCTGGGTGCCGAAGCGCTGCGCCAGCTGCAGCAGCTGCTTGGCCACCCGGCCCGGCACGTCGGTGAAGATGAGGTCGGCCAGGTTGTTGTTGGTCCGGCGCAGCCGCCGGGCCAACACCCGCAGCAGCTGTTCGGCGATCTCGGGCCGGTCGGCGATCCAGGCCCGCAGCGCGTCGCGGTCCATCGACACCGCCCGCACCTCGGTAATCGTGGTGGCGCTGGAAGTCCGCGGGCCCGGGTCAAAGATCGACAATTCACCGAACATGTCCGACGGGCCCATGATCGTCAGCAGATTTTCCCGGCCGTCGGGCGAACGCCGCCCGATTTTGACCTTCCCCGAGACGATGATGTACAGCCGATCCCCGGGCTCCCCCTCGGCGAAAACCGTGTGCCCACGCGGGAAGTCGACGGGTTGCAACTGCTTGGTCAGCGCGGTGACCGCGCCGGGCTCAACCCCTTGGAAGATTCCTGCCCTTGCCAGGATCTCGTCCACGTTGCCTCTTCAGCTTTCCGATGATGTGTACGGGCAGGCCGACCCTGCTCGTGTGACGTAAGTCTAGAGGTAAGCGAATTGTGTCCAACGTGCCACGCTACACACGATTGACGTGTCGAGTCTCCCTAAATTGCGGATTGACATGCGAATGGGCGCCCACTCGCGTCGGCAATCCGGGCTCGTCGCGGGCGCCGAACGCGAGGGAAAACTCCGGCGCGGCGTGGCGGGGGCCGGCCGGCGCCGGCCGCAGCGCCTGGCGCCGGTGCAGGTATTCCAGCGCCTCGGGCATGCCCTCGCGGGCCAGCGTGTGCACGTCGACGGCCTCCGCATGGTCGAGGAAGTCGTCGACGTCGTGAGTCGTAACCGTGTCGTGCGCGAGGTCGGATTCCAGCCGCCCCAGACCGAGCGCCACGAGCATGAGCAGCCCGGGAACGCACGCCACCAGCAACCATGACACAAGGGAAGTAAACATGGCTTAGGTCTCAGCCAGATCACGAAATCAGTACTCTGTCGTAGGTGACGGCGGCGAAGGTATCCGGGCGTTGGGCCGAAGAGACCCGGGTGGGGCTGGTACGGCGGGCGCGCAGGATGAATCGCGCACTCGCGCAAGCCTTTCCCGACGCGCACTGCGAACTCGATTTCAAGACGCCGCTGGAGCTGACGGTGGCCACCATCTTGTCGGCGCAGAGCACCGACAAACGGGTCAACCTGACGACGCCGGCGCTGTTCAAGCGGTACCGCACGGCGTTGGACTATGCGCAGGCCGACCGCGACGAACTCGAGAACCTCATCCGTCCCACCGGCTTCTTCCGTAACAAGGCGGCGTCCCTGATGGGCCTCGGGCGGGCCCTGGTCGAACGGTTCGACGGCGAGGTGCCGTCGACCATGGCCGACCTGGTCACCCTGCCGGGTGTGGGGCGTAAAACCGCCAACGTCATCCTCGGGAACGCCTTCGGCATCCCGGGAATCACCGTCGACACCCATTTCTCGCGGTTGGTGCAGAGGTGGCGCTGGACGGCCGAGAAGGACCCGGTGAAGATCGAGCACGCGGTCGGGGAACTGATCGAGCGCCGGGAGTGGACCATGCTGAGCCACCGGGTGATCTTTCACGGCCGCCGGGTGTGCCACGCCCGCAAACCGGCGTGCGGGGCCTGCGTCCTCGCCAAGGACTGCCCGTCGTTCGGCCTCGGGCCGACGGAACCGCTGCTCGCCGCGGCGCTCGTGCAGGGGCCGGAGACCGAGCACCTGCTGTCCTTGGTGGGGCTCTAATACCGGGGCCGGTGACCTTGACCCGAACCACCCGCTGGACCATCGCGATCCTGGCGGTGGTGGCGGCGTTGGTCGTGGCCCTGGTGGCCCAGTTGCACGACAGTTCGGCACCTACAGCGACGACCCGGGCGCCGGCCCCCCGGGAACACCGCGACGCCGACACCGCGGCGGCGCTGGCGGGTCCCCGGCAGCGCGCGAACCTGCCGCCGTGTCCGCCCGCCGGGCCCGGCCCCGGCCCCGAGGCGCTGCGCGGCATCACGGCGGAGTGCGCCGCCGACGGCTCGGCCGTCGACGTCGCCCGCGCAGTGGCCGGGCACCGGGTGGTCCTCAACCTGTGGGCCTACTGGTGCGGTCCCTGCGCCGCCGAGCTTCCCGCGATGGCCGAGTACCAACGGCGGGTCGGGTCGGACGTGATGGTCGTGACGGTCCACCAGGACGAGAACGAGACGGCCGCCTTACTGCGGTTGGCGGAGTTGGGTGTTCGCCTCCCGACCCTGCAGGACGGTCGTCGTCAGGTCGCGGCTGCGCTGCGTGTGGTAAATGTGATGCCCGCGACGGTCGTCCTGCGGCCGGACGGTAGCGTTGCGAAAATGCTGCCGCGGCCTTTTGCCAATGCCGACGAGATCGCGGCTGCCGTCGGAAACGACGCGGGTTGAGGCCGAGGGAGGTGCCGGTGAGCGCTGGGGGTACGCCCCCGCCTAACGGGGACCCAACCCACGGGCGGGCGCCGGTTCCGCTCAGGCCCGACGTGTCACCGTCCTGGCTGCGTCCGCTGGTCGACAACGTGGGTCAGATCCCCGAGGCGTACCGGCACCGGCTGCCGGCCGGCGTGCTGGCCATGGTGACCGCGGCCAAGGCCGCCTCATCGATGGAATCGTTACTCGGCGTCGACCGTGAGGCGGCCGTTCTCGTGTTGTTCTCGGGTCCGGAATCCGGCCCGGCCGGCGGCGGCCTGCCCGACGACGCCGATCTGTTGCTGACCGTCCGGGCCTCGACGCTGCGCCACCACGCCGGCCAGGCGGCCTTTCCCGGCGGCGCGTCCGATCCCACCGATGACGGTCCGGTGGCCACCGCCCTGCGTGAGGCGTACGAAGAAACCGGGATCGACGTCCGCCGGCTGCATCCGCTTGCCACCATGGAGCGGACGTTCATCGCCCCGTCCCGGTTCCACGTCATCCCGGTGCTTGCCTACTCGCCGGACCCCGGGCCCGTGTCCGTCGTCGACGAGACCGAAACGGCGATCGTGTCGCGAGTTCCGGTGCGCGCCTTCATCAATCCCGAGAACCGGTTGATGGTGTACCGCGGCAACCTCGGCCGCCGCTGGGCCGGGCCGGCTTTCTTGTTGAACCAGATGCTGGTCTGGGGGTTCACGGGCCAGGTGATTTCCGCGGTACTCGACGTCGCCGGCTGGGCCCAGCCCTGGGACACCACCGACATCCGCGAGCTGGACGAGGCGATGGTGCTGGTCGGCAACGAGGGTGGTCCCCGCCGATGAACGTGAACTCGATGACCCCGTCGCAGTGGCTGGACATCGCCGTCCTGGCCGTCGCGTTCATCGCGGCCATCTCGGGTTGGCGCTCGGGGGCGCTGGGCTCCCTGCTGTCGTTCGTCGGTGTGCTGCTGGGTGCCATCGCGGGCGTGCTGCTGGCGCCCCACATCGTCAGCCACATCGCCGCGCCCCGCGCCAAACTTTTCACGGCGTTGTTCCTGATCCTCGCGCTGGTGGTCGTCGGTGAGGTCGCCGGTGTGGTGCTGGGCCGTGCCGTTCGGGGCGCAATCCGCAGCCGCACAATACGATTGATCGACTCGGTCATCGGGGTGGGCGTTCAGCTCGTCGTGGTGCTGACCGCGGCCTGGCTGTTGGCGACGCCACTGACCCAGTCCAAGGACCAGCCCGAGCTCGCCTCCGCGGTCAAGGGCTCCCGGGTGCTCGCCCAGGTCAATGAGCTGGCGCCGCCCTGGCTGAAGACGGTGCCCAAGCGGCTCTCGGCGCTGCTGAACACCTCCGGGCTGCCCGCGGTGCTCGAGCCGTTCAGCCGCACGCCGGTCATCCCGGTCGCCTCACCGGACCCCGCCCTGGCCAGCAACCCGGTGGTGACCAGCACCGCGCCCAGCGTCGTCAAGGTGCGCAGCCTGGCGCCGAGCTGCCAAAAAGTGTTGGAAGGCAGCGGATTCGTGATCGCCCCCGACCGGGTGATGACCAATGCGCACGTGGTGGCCGGGTCCAACAGCGTCCAGATCTACGCCAGCGGCAACCCGCTGGACGCCACCGTGGTGTCCTATGACCCGTCGGTCGACATCGCGATCCTCGCCGTCCCGAACCTGTCGGCCCCGCCGTTGGCCTTCGCCCAGGGCGAGGCGAAGAGCGGGGAAAGCGTTGTGGTGCTGGGCTATCCGGGCGGTGGCAACTTCACCGCGACCCCGGCCCGGATTCGCGAGGCCATCAGGCTCAGCGGCCCCGACATCTACCGCGATCCCGCGCCTGTCACCCGCGACGTCTACACCATCAGAGCCAGTGTGGAGCAGGGCAATTCGGGTGGACCGTTGATCGACCTCAACGGTCATGTGCTGGGGGTGGTGTTCGGCGCGGCCGTCGACGACCCCGACACGGGGTTCGTGCTGACGGCCGACGAGGTGGCCTCTCAGCTTTCCAGGATCGGTGACACCCAACAGGTGGGCACCGGCTCCTGCGTCAGCTGACGCGGGGCCCGTGCACCTGCTCGAGGAACTTCATCAGGTGCCGGTTGATCTCATCCGGCGCCTCTTCGTGGCTGAAATGCCCTGCCCCAGTGATGGATAGATAACGGCCCTGGGGCGCGTAGCGCTGGGTGTGATCGACCGGGTCGGCCAGCACGTAGGGATCGGCGTCACCGCGCAGGTGCAGCAACGGCATGCCGAGCTGTTGGCTCATCGACCGCATGAATCGCCGGCCTTCACCGCGTAGCTGGCTGCGCACCGCCCAGCGCTGGTACTCCAGCGCGCAATGCGCGGCGCCCGGAATCTGGATCGCGGTCCGCAGGTAGCCGATGGACTGTGAAAAATCTTCGGAAGCAACCCATTTCGCGCAGCTGCGGTGCCGGACCAGGCGCTCGATCTCCGCCGCGTTGTCCCGGGTCAGTACGCGTTCCGGCCAGAGTGGCAGCTGGTAGGCCAGCAGCGTCGGCAGCAGCGCGTAACCCTGATCGCGGCGCATCAGGGTGGATCGGCGCAGCGCCGCCGGGTGCGGCGAGCTGATCAGCGCGATGGCGCGCACCAGCCGCGAATGCAGCAACGCGGTCGCCCAGCAGGCCAGGCCGCCGTCGGCGTGGCCGACCAGGGTCGCCGAGGAGTGGCCCAGCGCCCGGATCAGCCCGGCCGCATCACCGGCGAGCGTCCAGCCATCGTATCCGCGGGGCGGCTTGTCGCTGCCGCCGTAGCCGCGCAGGTCGACCGCGACGACGCGCGCGCCGGTCAGCCCGCGCAGCTGATGGCGCCAGGACCACCAGAAGGATCCGAAACCGTGCAGCAGCATCACCAGCGGCCGCGCCGTCGCCGGCGCTGAGGGCCCAACCGCCGGATCCTGTCCGTTCGGCAGGGCTTCGACGACGTGGAATCGGATGCCGTTGGCGTGCACGTCGAGGTGGCGCCACGGCCCGTCGATGCGGGTGACCGACGGATCTGGTGCCGGCATCTACCAACCCGAGGGATCCGCGGGTTTTTCGTGCCGGCCACCGGAGGATTCGGGAAGCTGCTTGGCCTCGGCGGTTTTGTCGTGGCCGGGCGTGAGCGCGGTGCGCGTCTCCTTGACCGATTCGATCGTTTCCCGCGGCCCCCGGATGCGGCGGACCTTCAGGAAGCCCAGCAGCCCCAGCCCGGCCCCGACCACCACCATGAACCCGAACACGATCAGGTAGGACACCCAGCGCCACAGCCAGGTGTCGAGGAGTTCGGCGACGAAGAAGAAGAAAAAGAACGTGGAGTAAAACAGCACCACCAGCGCGGCGATGAAATAGACGCTGCCGGTCAGGCCCTTCTTGACGTCCCTCGTGATCTCCGAGCGGGCCAGTTCGACCTCGGCGCGCACCAGCGTGGAGACCTGGGCTGACGCGTCTTTGATCAGGTCACCGATCGACGGCTCGGCGGGTCTGGCGTGCGGGTCGGCCAGCGGAATCGTGGTCAGTGTGCTGGGCACACCGTTGTTGCGATCGTCTTTGCTCACAGACCCGTCCTCTCGGTTCTCTCGTCGCGGTTCATGTTGCCATGTGGTGCCGGGCCAGACGAGGGCAGCTGAGGGGCGACGGTGGGGCGTGCGGACAGCGAAGTCGGTGGCCGAGGCGGTACAGTGAGCGATCCCCTTGAGCGGGAAAGGAATAAGGGAAGCGGCGTAGCCGGGGCACCGACCTCGGCGAACCGCACACCTTGGCCGACTAGACTGACCGGGCCACTGGGGATGCCCGACCGCTCGATGGGAGTGTTGCGTTGCAGACTGCCTACCGTTGCTACCGGGCGGCGATGGTGGCCGTGCTGGTCGTCTTCATAACCCTGCCCGCCCACGCGGGCGCCGACGACAGGGTCCCGATGGGTGGTGGGGCCGGCATCGTCATCAACGGGGACACGATGTGCACGCTGACCACGATCGGCACCGACGCGGCCGGCGACATGATCGGTTTCACCTCCGCGCACTGCGGCGGTCCGGGCGCGCAGGTCGCCGCCGAGGCCGCCCAGAACAGGGGCACGCTGGGCGTCATGGTCGCGGGCAACGACGTCCTCGACTACGCGGTGATCAAATTCGATCCGGCCAAGGTGGCGCCGGTGGCCAACTACAACGGATTTCTGATCAGCGGCATCGGTCCGGATCCGGCCTTCGGCCAGATCGCCTGCAAACAGGGCCGCACCACCGGCAACTCGTGCGGTGTCACCTGGGGGCCGGGCCAGGACCCGGGCACCATCGTCATGCAGGTGTGCGGCCAGCCGGGGGACTCCGGCGCGCCGGTGACCGTCAACAACATGCTGGTCGGAATGATCCACGGAGCGTTCAGCGACAACCTGCCGACGTGCATCATCAAGTACATCCCGCTGCACACGCCGGCGGTGGTGATGTCGATCAACGCCGACCTCGCCGACGTCAACGCCAAGCACCGGCCCGGCGCCGGATTCGTTCCGCTGCCGGCCTGACGGGACCTACTTCCCGGCCCTGATCGCGTCGAACACGCCGGGATCCAACAGCGTCGACGTGTCACCCAACTCCCGGTTCTCGGCGACGTCGCGCAACAGCCTGCGCATGATCTTGCCGCTACGGGTCTTGGGCAGTTCCGGCACGACGTGGACCTCGCGCGGCTTGGCGATGGGCGAAATCTCGCGCGCCACCTCCACGCGCAGCTCGTCGACGATGCCGTCGTGCACCTCGAAGTCGGCGCACAGGACGACGAACGCGCAGATCGCCTGGCCGGTGGTCTCGTCCGTCATGCCGACCACCGCCGCCTCGGCCACCGCGATGTGGCCGACGAGCGCCGACTCCACCTCGGCGGTCGAGAGCCGATGCCCGGACACGTTCATGACGTCGTCGATGCGACCGACTACCCAGATGGCGCCGTCGGAGTCGTAATAGGCGCTGTCGCCGGCGAAATACCAGCCCTGCTCGGCGAACCGGGACCAGTAGGTCTCGACGTAGCGGTCGGGATCGCCCCAGATGCCGCGCAGCATCGACGGCCACGGCTGGTCCAGGACCAGGTAGCCGCTGGCGTGCTCGCCCCTGGCGTCGGCCGGTGGGATCTCCTGACCATGGTCGTCGACGATCTTGGCCGAGATGCCAGGCAGCGGCCGCATCGCCGAACCCGGTTTGGCCGCGGCCACCCCGGGCAGCGGGGTGATCATCGCGGAACCCGTTTCGGTCTGCCACCAGGTGTCGACGATCGGGAGGCGCTCGGCGCCGATCACCTTGCGGTACCAGCGCCACGCCTCGGGGTTGATCGGCTCACCGACCGACCCGAGCAGCCGCAGGCTGGACAGGTCGTGCGCGTCCGGGATCTCGCGTCCCCACTTCATGAACGTGCGAATGAGCGTGGGAGCGGTGTAATAGATTGTCACGCCGTACTTTTCGATGATCTCGAAATGCCGGTGCTGGGTGGGTGAGTCGGGCGTGCCCTCGTAGAGGACCTCGGTGACGCCGTTGCACAGTGGACCGTAGACACCGTAGGTGTGTCCGGTCACCCAGCCGATGTCGGCGGTGCACCAGAAGACGTCGGTTTCGGGCTTGATGTCGAAGACGTAGTAGTGCGTGTAGGAGCACTGCGTCAGATAGCCGCCGCTGGTGTGGACGATGCCTTTCGGCTTGCCGGTGGTGCCGGAGGTGTACAGCAGGAACAACGGCTGCTCGGCGTCGAACGGCTGCGGGGTGTGTTCGGGCGACGCGGCGTCGACGACGTCGTGCCACCACAGGTCGCGGTCGTCGTTCCAGGACACGTCAATTCCGGTGCGCCGCACCACCAGAACGCGCTGGACGGGACTATCGGGATCGTCGACAGCCTCGTCGGCCGCGTCCTTCAGCGGCGCCGGCTTGCCGCGGCGGAACTGGCCGTCGCTCGTGATCAGCAGCTTGGCCTGGGCGTCGGCGATCCGCGCGCGCAGCGCCTTGGCGGTGAACCCGGCGAACACCACGCTGTGCATGACGCCCAGGCGCGCGCAGGCCAGCATCGCGATCACGGCCTCCGGGATCAACGGCAGGTAGATCGCCACGCGGTCGCCGGCGACCAGCCCGAGGTCGGTGAGTGCGTTGGCCGCCTTGCACACCTCGGCCTGCAGGTCCGCATAGGTGAGGCTGCGGCTGTCGCCGGGTTCGCCCTCCCAGTGGATGGCGACCCGATCCCCGTGGCCGGCTTCCACGTGGCGGTCGACGCAGTTGTAGGCGACGTTGAGCCTGCCGTCGGCGAACCACTTGGCGAACGGCGCCTGCGACCAGTCCAGCACCTCGGTGAAGGGCGTCGACCAGGTGAGCCGGTTGGCCTGCTTCGCCCAGAACGCCAGGCCATCCTCGTCGGCGTCGCGGTACAGCTCCTCACCGGCATTGGCCTGCTCGACGAACTGCGCGGGCGGCGGATACGACGACGGGCCCTCGGTGTGGGTGGCGGTCACTGGTTTCCTCCTATTGTCGAGGGGCGTCAACCGTCAGTGAGCCTAGACCTTTGAGGTGAAAAGCCGCTCGCCAATCCGCGGTCAAATGCGCGCCGCTGGGCGGATAATCGCCGTGTGTCGCGACCGCACCGGCGCCGCCTCCGCCGCCGATCAATCACCAGCGTCGCCGTGGCCGCAACCGGTTACGCCGCCACCGCCCTGCTGGGGCCACCCGCGTGGGCCGAACCGGCCGACATCGTCGACCAGCCGGCGCCATGCTGGTCGGACCAGGTCGCCGTCAGCGCGTCCGCGGCCCAAGGTGCCGCCGGCCACCGCGGGCTGACGCTGATGTTCACCCTCGCCGGCGGCGCCGACCCCTGCACGCTCACCGGTTATCCGGCGGTCGACTCGGGCACCGGTGGCCCGCGCATCCACGCTCAGCCCACACCGCGCGGGTACATGGGCGGCCTGCCGGCCGGAGTCGATGCGCCGCCGAGCGTCACCCTGTCGGTGTCGACGCAAGGGCACGCGATCGTCGAGGGCTTGGGCTTCGACGAACAGGGCAACGCGTGCCCGACCTACACCGACCTGGCCGTCAGCCCGCCCGACATCATCGAGGTGTTCACCGTGCCCGCCACCATCGACGCCTGCCGACTGGAGGTCCACCCCGTCATCGCGGGCTGACGGCGCGGGTCAGGAACCGGTTGGTGTCAGGCAGTAGATGCGCGGCGGTGCGGGGTAGGCGATGGCCCTGTCCCCGGGCGGGCACCGCGTTTCGTCCGTGCTGCCATCGATGCGCTGCGTGACTCGGGTCTGCGGCCCCCGTGGCGCGGTGCAGTCGCCCAGCGTCATCGTCAAGATCTGTGCGCCGTTGGCCAGCTGGTAGCACTTGCCCTGCTTGAGATTGAGCGCGAAGCACAAGATCGAGTAGTTATCGGTGTACCGGTTGTAAATGGAGCGATCCCGTTTGCCGTCCGGACAGGGCGCCGACGGACTGCCCCGGAACGCGAGTTCATAGGTATTCGCCGGGTTGGCGCACGAGTTTTCCGGGTTTGAACCGAAACGCGTTGCAAGGAAACTATTTTGGTCGACGCACTGGCCGATGCGCATGGACTTGGGGGTGTCGAACGGGCTCGGGTAGTACGTCCTCACGAGGCTTCCCGCGATTCCGAGCGCGCCCACGTTCAGCAGGACGACACCGACGATGATCGGCGTGGTGGCCGACTTTCCGGTTCGGCGCCGCCGTGCACGCAGCCCGGCGATCAGACAGACCAATCCAACAGCGCCAACGCCGAACAACGCGATCAGATACCAGAGCTGAACAGCGAGTTCGTGCGACGTCACGGCGCCATCCTAGCGGCGGCACCCGTTGTGGCTTCACGACGTCGCTCTCGACCGTCGCGCGGATGGCGGCGACCCGCCTCGCCCCGCTCACCGCTAGGGTCGCTGTCAGTGTCAGGGTGAGGTTGCCGCTTGTTGCGGTGGTTGGATCCTGATCACCTGGTGTCTGGCTCATAGGGTCGCTG
>NZ_LZIS01000145.1 GCF_001667015.1 Mycobacterium sp. E3198
GCGTGGCGGGCCACCGATGAGCTGGCGGTGTGCGCATCGTGGATCGGTGAGCACGCCGAGGCGTTCACCCTGTGCCGGCGCCTGGTGGCCCGCCCCGATCTGCCCGACCCGGACCGGCAACGCATTGCGGCCAACCGCGACTTTTCAGTGCCGGCCATGCTCCAAGCGGCCGCACCCTACCCCCAAGCCCTGGTGCAGTCCCTGGCCGCAGGGCCCGCCCAAGGCGAGATCACCGTCAGCCTGATCGCCGGACCCGACCGCCACACCACCGAACAGACCATCAACTCATTTCTGCACTGCTGCCTCGATGTGTCGCGAATCGGACGCTTCGTGGTCCTCGATACCGGCCTGTCCGCCCCCGACCGCGCCACGCTACGCAAACAATACGGATTTCTGCAGTTCGCCCGTCGCCGATCCGGCGACAAACCCGCCCCCCAGCTCGCGCAGTTACGCGCGCAGATCCACACACGGTTCTGGCTGCACCTGGGCGCCGGCTGGCGGTTTTTCGCCCCCGAGAACTACATCACCCGCCTGAGCGCGGTGCTCGATGCCGAACCACAGGTGTTCCAAGTAGGCATCAACTTCACCGACGCAGCCAAACTCACCGGCGCCTGCGCCGCCGAACCGGCGGTACGCCGCTCACCCGACACCGGCCGCTACCTGCTCACCGACGTAATGGCCAGCGGCCCAGCGATGTTCGACACCACACGCCTAGATCAAGCCCACGGCGCGCACAACACCAACCCCGACCCGCCCACCCCACCTAGCCGACCGACCACCGACACCGGCCCGCGCACCGCCAGCCTCGACGAAGTACTCTGCATCTCAGATCTGTACCTCTAGACCTACCGAGGCCTCACCCCGACCTGTGGAAACGTGCCGGCGGTGGACCGTTGAGTTGAGGGCCCCGGCTAGGACATCGTCGGTGGCATGCTGAACGTCTCCATACCCCTCGAACAGGCCAAAAAGCCCTTATAGTGAGGCGCGGTGAGAGGGCGCACAAGTTCGGCTGACTGCAGTGAGGTGACACATGACCGGGAGTATTCCGCCCGGCTCGAATCGCACTTCGACAGCGAACTGCGGTTCGCCCGGAGAAGTGCTGCCCCCCCGGGAGCTTCAGGATTGGGTGGGTGGCGGTGGCCCCGCCGCGTACAAGGCAATCGGCAATCAATTCTTGGGTTACTTGGTTGACCTATGTGGGTTGCAGCCTGGTGATGCAGTGCTCGACGCTGGTTGCGGCTCGGGGCGGATGGCTCTGCCGCTCACCGGCTACCTCAACCGCGAGGGCCGCTACGCCGGCTTCGATGTTTCCCGGTCAGCAATCGCCTGGTGCACGGAGAACATCTCGGGATCACACCCCAACTTCGATTTCGCCCTGGTAGATGTTCAGAACGGAGCGTACAACCCCGCAGGGAAATACAAGTCGTCCGACTTCCGTTTTCCGTATCCCGACGGATCATTCGATGTGGTGTTGCTGGCCTCCTTGTTCACGCACATGCTGCCATCGGACGTGAAGCACTATCTGCACGAGATCGTCCGCGTGCTCAAGCCGGGCGGGCGCAGTCTGAACACCTTCTTCCTGCTCAACGAGGAGTCGTCAGCCCTCATCAAGGAGGGAAAGTCACCTTTCTCCTTCGAGCATGAGATGCCAGGCTACCGAACGACCCACGTCGGAAATCCTGAAGCGGCGATCGCCTACCCGGAAGCCTTCGTGAGGTGGCTGTATGGGGAATGCGGCCTCGAACTTCGGGAACCGCTGCTCTACGGCAACTGGTCCGGCCGAACCGACGGTACAAGCGGGCAGGACGTCGTGATCGCGGTCAAGCCGCGAGCAGAAATCGTATAACCCATCGAGCGGCGCAGCGATTCCGAATTGATTAGAGCCATATGACCGACATCAAACGACCAAAGAATTTTGACGAAGAAGCTTATCTCCGTGAAAACGACGATGCGGCCCAATATGTACGAAATTATCCGGAGAGATGCTATACGGCTGAGGTTTCGAAAGCAGTGCTGTAGGCGCGAGAAGCTGCCTACAGCGGTGGGGTGCCGGCGGTGTCGATGAGCGAAAAGTGCGCTGCCTGGATCTGATGGGCCCGACCGCAAGGGAGCACCGGCGGTGTTCGGCCGGTTCGAGGCCGAACACAACCAGCTGTAGGTCGGCGACGCACTCCATGGGCCTCGGGTCGGGGACCGCAAGACCCTCCGATTCGCCTTCTTCGACGATCACTCCGGCTGTTGGTCGACTACCGGTTCGGGTTCGCCGTACGGCGTTGCTTTGCCGCTTGTCTGTGGATACCGTTTACTACACAATGCGACGCCTGGGTTCACACCGGAAGAGTCGGCCTGGCACCGGCCACCCGCTACCCAACGAAACGGAGACTCAATTGAGTGACCGCGAGAAACTCGTCGACGACCTCGAGACCGAGCTGCTGCGTACGCGGCAGCACCTTGCCATAATCTTACGAGCCGCAGCGCAGCACGCCCTCAAGGCAATCGCCGACCAGGTCGACGGTGGAGGGACGGGCCAACTAGCGGACATCGCCTACGCCTTCGCATGCTTGGAAGGCGCACAGCGCGGCATCCTGCCCGGCACCCCGCCGCCGCCGAAGAATAGCGCCCCGGCGATACCACCAAGACAGCCAACCAGCTCGCCACAGTCAAGCCCGGGTTTACCGTCCGCTGGCGACCCGACCCGCAGGTACTGCTAACGGCCGAGGACCGCCCCGATTTCGCGTCCTGGTTGCGTAGAGCCGGATAAACAGTACTTTTTTGTCGCATCATGAAAAGTTTAAATCAGTACATTTCGCCTCACGTATGTCTTGACCAAGAGAGCCATGGGCGCGAAAGAATCAAACCATTTTATTTAGTACCAGGTTTTCTGCAAACGATGATGTCCTGGTGTGGATTATGGAATTGTTGCGGCGCCTTTGACCATGCCCCTTGAATGATAAACGGCTCAGAAAAACCGACGCTTGCCAATCGCTTGAGGACATCATCCTGAAAATAAGCGACAGCACCCTCCGGAACATCTTTATTATCTGTCCGAGCACCATTGTGTTCAAAAGCAAATTTTCGGCTCGCGCGCCCAGCATTGATCTCACCTAGCGAACGCTCATTGAGCAGAAAGAAGGTCGCAAGCATCTCGCCACCCGGATTCAGCGATTTAAAAATAAACTCAAGCACTTCGTTAATATTTTCGGGAAGCACATGGGTGAATACCGAAAACAAAAAACATGTGTCAAATTTCCTCGCAAGCTTCGTCGATTCAAGCAGGGAAAATCCTTTTCCGCTTTTATTATACATCTTTGAATACAGATCGACATGCATGAATTCAAACTTGTCATTCCCTGAAAATGCTTTCCTGCAATGTTCCAGGCTCGTAAGGTTCGTGTCAATTCCAAGATAGGAACCGTTCTTGAGATACAGAGAAAATGGAATAGCCAGCCTACCTAAACCGCATCCGTAATCAAGGACGTTTGAACCGGGGTTGATCGACGTCATATTTAATAATTGACCAAATTCGATAAAGGACGACTCGAAAAATTGTTGGGTCGATTGAAACGGACCTGAAATGCGTAATAGTTCAAATTCCGGTAACGGTAACTTGCTGACTACAGCACTTTCTCTCACCTGTCTGATTATTTTTTCGTTTTCAATGTATGTCATTGGCTACTCAAACCCCATGTTTAAAACCGAATTATTAATTTAGTTCAGACACCATCTAGTGATGGCTTCCATAACGGTTGGCGAATGCTACCAAATCCGCTTAGGTGGGCGGTACTTCGGTAACTAGCAAGTGATCGCGCCCGCGCTCGAAAATCCTTACATTCAGGCAGCCAGTACAGCGTTGTCTCTCTCATCCAACAAAACTCCTGCCGCTATCCGCGAGCCATATTGGCCGTCAGCTTTCATCAATCAGAGAACCGCAATCCACACTCACTCCGGCAAACGACGACGAGCTTACAACCCAAGATCACCTACACAAAGTCACCTCCAGTCTCTGGTCGCGCGAAAAATCGAGGTTAGAACCACCTACACCGACGCAGCGACAGACTCGCTGGACGCAACTTTGTCGTACAACACCTGGTCAAATTGGAGCAAAGACTCAAGCGCTTCCCGTATGCCGGGGTCGCGGGGGTCAAGCCCGTACTTTGTTTTCGCAACATTTTCGCGAACGTTCACGGCGGAAGCACTACAGTGCTCCAGGCACATCTTTTCAGCCACCTTGGTGAGGAATGACGGGACGCGGTCGCTTCTGCCGATGAGATCGAAGATTTCCAAGTTCCCGATTGCCCCTAGAAGGTCACGTTGCGTGACACGCCCGGTAGGCCCACGTTCGATCTGCCCACGGTCGGTAAGGTAGCGAACTTGACAATTGTCGAAAAGCGACTGGGCTTCACCCGACAACTCGCTGGCCCATTTCTTCAGATGCACCGGGGATCCAAGATCCAGCTTCGCCAAGCACGTTGCTATGTGCTGAATCGCAGTATCATGTCGGTAAAAACGCTCTTTCTCGGCTGGATCGGCCAGTCTACGGACCCACGCGATGTGGGAGATTAGCTGATCAATGGGGTTGCGCAGCATGGTGGTAACAAGTGTGTTTTGTAAAGTCAGCTTATGCCGCAGAGCACGGAGATGTACGTGACCGGAAAGAAATACTTTATCCTTAAATATAGTTTCCGGTCCGGTACCGAACCTCCATTCCGGATTGCTCTCGATATGGGACGCGCACGCGCGCTCACCTAAGCAATCCTCCATGAAGGCGTTTACCGAAGACCCGGCGGTTTTGGGGACGTGTACGAGAAACATCCGTTGGAATGCGTCGCTGCTGCCAAATGAGAGCGAATGCACGGCTCGGACCATACCGCTGGAGTCTGTGAATCTCAATTCCACCTTTTGGCCTAGTCGCACGGTAGCTGGCAGCTCCACATCAAAACCCACATGGCCGTCCGTTTTATCGCCAAAGTGATGCACGACGCCGGGGCGATAGATCTCGCAGCTTGCCACCGCCGCCTCGTGTTCACCTGCAACAACGTGGAGCGTCAAGGGGGTACCTTCAAGATAGGCCCATCCACGGATTTTCACGGAGGCAGCGGGACGTACGATCGCGCACTCGACGGGCTCGTCCAACATGAATAGGTAAGGCGACGCCGGCCGAATAGCCATCTTTGACCCTAGATAGCGCCAGGTTATTGGCCGCTGTTGGGGCAGTTCAGATCTGATCAAAGTAACACCGTACTTTCTCGGCTCGTGAGGGCATCGCCGGTCAGGAACAGCTCAGGCCGTGGCCGCACAGACCGCACGGCCTTCGAAACGACCGTGTTCGAGATAATGCTCCGCGGGATCGACGCGCGCTTGCATGACATCTGGGTGATGGTCCAGATAGAACTTTGCATCGAAGTTTTCGGGCAGCGCCTTGTAGCGCCCTTCACGAAATAATGGAATAGATACTATCTGTTCCGACCACTCGAACTTCTCAGGCTTCTGCAACTGGACAAAAAACTCGGGGCTCCCGTTGTCGTGAAAATCAGCCACATAGAAATCAAGGAGCCCAAAGACGCTCAGCCGGCGGAGAAGATTGCAAAATGACCTCGGGGTGAATACCCAACAATGTACGTCCCGGTACTCGTCAGAATCCAACGCCTCAACTGCTATTCTCAATGCTTCACGCGGATGGTGCAGGTGTGTCAAGTCGTGTGGTTCGATTTTTTCCGCCCAAAACATATCGCCGTTATGGTTGACTACATTAGATAGGAAGTCCAGAATCTGTACGGGCGTTGGCCTTGTTGTTTTCTGCAGCCATGCACCAATCCAATCGGTCGCGGTGGTGAGTCCGCGCAGCCGGTCGAAAATATAACGTTTGTC
>NZ_LZIS01000146.1 GCF_001667015.1 Mycobacterium sp. E3198
CCTGCCCAGCGTCATCGGCCGCACGTAGCCACCCACCAGCTCGCGATGCCACCAGGCGCGATCGCGCCGCAACTCCGCGACGGTGGTGAAGCGGTACTCGTAGAGCTGCGCGCGCACGTATCGCGGCGGCGACGACGGGAATGGGTTGTGCCGCAACAGGCGCAGCGTGGCGGGATCGTTGCACAGCAGCCGCTGCAGCAGGGGGACCAGCCACGGCTGGGCATAGCCGGGCGAGATCGCGGCGAACCACATCAGCCAGTCCAGGCGCAGATGGTAGGGGGCCCACTGCCGCGGCAGTCGGCGCAAGCCGCCCGGCTTGCCCTTGAACTCGTATTCCTGCCAAGCGGTTTCGCCGGTGAGGCGCTCGTCATCGGTGCCTTCGATCACCACCTCGCGCCTGATACGGCCGATGCTGCCGAACGCCCCGTAGGTGTTCACCAGGTGAAAGGGGTTGAAGGACATGTTCATTCGCTGGCGCGAGGACAGCATGTTGCGCAGCGGCCAGTAGGTCAGGAACAGCACGGCGGCGGCGAACGCGATCACCACGCCGGCGAACCACAGCGGCGGGGCGGTCCAGGCGGGGTGCGCCGGCAACCGAAGCAGCTTCGCCAGCGATGAGTCGTCAATGGCGCTGAACGCCAAAAAGATCGTCACCCAGTTGAGCCAGGCGAAGTTTCCCGACGCCACCAGCCACAGCTGGGTGATCACGACGATCGCCGCGGCCACGCCGGCTATCGGCTGCGGCGCGAACAGCCCGAACGGCACGATGAGTTGGGCGAAATGGTTGCCCGCCACCTCGACTCGGTGCAGCGGCCTGGGCAGGTGATGGAAGAACCAGCTCAACGGCCCGGGCATGGGCTGCGTCTCGTGGTGGTAGTACAGGCAGGTCAGGTCGCGCCAGCACGGGTCGCCGCGCAACTTGATCAGCCCGGCTCCGAACTCGACCCGGAACAGCAGCAGCCGCGCCAGCCACAGCGTCAGGACCGGCGGCGCGACCCGGTCGTTGCCGAGGAAGATCATCAGGAATCCGGCCTCCAGCAGCAACGATTCCCAGCCGAAGCCGTACCAGGTCTGGCCGACGTTGACGATCGACAGGTACAGCACCCACAGCGCCAGCCACGCCAGCATCGCGGCCCACAGCGGCGCCAGGTCGGCCGCACCGGCGACGATGGCCGCCGCCAGCGCCGCGCCCAGCCAGCACACGCCCGCGAACAGCCGGTCGGAGTAGCGCAGCTGGAAAAGGCTCGGCGCCCGCCAAAACGACTGCCTGGCCAAAAACCTTGGGACCGGCAGCATTCCGTGCTCGCCGATGAGCGCCCGGAACTGCAGCGCGGCGGCGACGAACGCGATCAGGTAGATGGCCGCGACGCCCCGCTGCAGGACCAGCCGGCCCAGCCAGTATTCGGGTGCCGAAAACCAATCCATGGTCGTCACGTATTACCAGTCAAGCAGCACGGAAACCGCTAGCCAATGGCCGAAAGTCATTTCGCGCGCGGGCGCCCCCGGGGGCCCGGCGCCGGCACGACCGAAGCGGCAAGCACGGCAAGCGAAATCAGCGCCAGCAGTTGCACGCTCGCCGCATGGCCGGCGTAGCCGTCGACCGAGCGCCAGGGGTGCCGCGACAGCGCCGCCCCGGCCGCGATCAGCCCGCCGGCGCTGAGCAAGACGGTCACGTCGTCGCGGCGGCGCCGCAGCGCGTGCCGCAGGCCCAGCGCGGCGCCGACCGCGATCACCCCCACCGCGCCGGCGACGAGCCCGCCGGCCACCAGCACGGCGACCGCCGCCCAGCGTCCCGGCGCCCAGGGCCGTGCCGGCTCCTCGTCGGCGCGGGCCCGCCGGGTGCGCCACAACGCGAGCGCCGCCAGCAGCGGCAGCAACGCCAGCCCGATCGCCAGGCCCGCCCGGTACAGCGAGTTGGACGCGAAGGTGAGCGTGATGGTGCCGGGGTCGCCCGGGGGCACCACCCAGCCCTGCTGCCAGCCGTTGACGGCGACGGGCGTCAACCGGGCGCCGGTGCTGGTGCGCGCCACCCAGCCGGGGTTGATGCTTTCGGGGATCACCAGCACCCGGGAGGTCGGCGAGGCGGCGGCGCGCACCTCGCGGCGGCCGGGGCCCCACGCCCCGGTCCGGGCGCCGGCCCGCGCGGCGGTGGTCAGGTCGTCGGCGGCCGGGGTGGACAGCCGGGCCCCGTCCACGACGAACTGGGCGCCCGGGCTGATCAGCAGCTCCTGCCGGCCCGCCGGCAGCGCGATCGGCTCGCGCTCGCAGGGCTGCGCCGCCACCGGTTCGCCGTCCAGCAGCGCGCCCACGGTGGTGCGGATCGAGGTGTGCACGAACCGGCCGGCGACGGCGATCACCGGGCCGCGGTCGCAGCCGACGGTGATCTCGCGCGATCGGTTGCGGGCGGCGTCGGCGGGCGCGATCGGCCGGCCGTCGGCGCCCAGCACCGCCACCTCGGCCAGCCCGGGCGGCTTGAGCTGATCGAAGCCCAGCGCGTTGCGGTCGATGATGTCTTCCCAGCCGAGCAGGCTGATGCTGACGGTGTCGGTCACCCGCGGCGCGAGCGACAGGGTCTGCGGCTCACCCGCCTTGAGCTCCCGGACCTGCGGGCCGTCGCCCAGGTTGACGGCCAGCAGCGTCGGGTGGGCCGGCAGTGCGGACCGGCTGGGCGCCACGCGCAGCCGGGCGACCTCCGTGGGCCGCGGCAGGGTGACCGTCAGCGTCGGCGGCGACTTGTGCTGCACCACCCGCTGCGGCGCGGTCCACGCGGTGGCCGGGTCGCCGTCGGTGGCCGCGTATGCCGAGCCGAGGATGTCCACCACGTCGGAATCACCTTGTGCCCGAGTCGTATTCGGCTGGGCAACCAGGTCGGCCAGCTTGGGCCCCTGCCGTGGCCGCACCCACACCTCCGGCGTCACCGACACCGGGGTCGCCACGGTCAGGGTGCGGCTGAAGTTGACCGGCTCCTCCGGCGCCAGCGCCATCGATGCCGCGCAGCGCACGCCGTCGGGCGCCTGGGCGCAGCCCGGCCTGCCCGGCAGCTCCGAGCCCAGGTCCCAGGCCGCGATCGCCGAGCCCGGCGGCGGCCCCGGCACGCCCACGGTGTGGCGCAGGTCGACCGGGTGGGCGAAGCCGGAGGCGTCGTACTGGGTGACCGACAGGTCGGTGATGGCGAACTGCACGCCGGGGGAGCCGTCGTCGGTGCCGGCGGCGGTGACCCGCACCCAGGGGGTTTCGCCGTACGGCAGCGCCGCCGCCAGCGGCTTGCCGGGCTCGTCGAACCGCAGCGTGGTGCTGCCGTTGGCGGTCTCGATCAGGATGCGGCGGACCTGGGCGCCGACGGCGGTGGCGCTGGGCGTGATGGTGATGGCGCCGTTGCTGATCGGGTGGTCGAAGTCCACCTGCAGCCACTGCCCGACGGCCGACTGCAGCGCGTTGGACACCCACGCGGTTGCGGAGTCGCCGTCGATCGCGGCGGCGGGGGAGGTCGCCGGTGCGACGTCGGGCATCGCGGTGGAATCCGACGACGAGCTCGACACGGTGATCCGGCCGCCGGTCCAGGCGCCGGATACCAACGTGGCGCCCGGGGCCGGGTAGTCGGGGACGCGGTTGAAGGTGTGCCGGGCGTCGCCGGGCGCCCGGACCGCCGACGAATGGTGGTCGACGCGGCCGTAGTCGGTCTCGCGGTCCACCGGGGTGTCGGTGACGGTGACCAGGGGCGCCGCCAACCCGGCGCCGCGCGCGTCGCCCGTCATCAGCACCGGGCCCAGCGGCGGCCGGCCCAGCAGCCGTCGCCGCTCGTCGAGGCGCAGCAGCGCCTCCGGCCCCCCGTCGACGCGGGCCATCCGGTCGGCGTCGACGAAGTACGGCGCGCCCGGATCGCCCTCGACGTCGACGCGGTAGATCTCCACCGCGGGATAGCGCGGGCGCAGCCCGCCGTCGGCGACGAAGCCCGCCAGCGTGCCCGGACCGACCGGCTCGCCGAACTGCGCCACCTTCCGCAGCCGCGGCGAGCCCTCGACGGCGCGGTGCACCAGGATCGGCCGTGCCGAGCGCGACGTCTCGGGGTCCAGGTCGTTGCGCAGCACGATGTACGAAATACCTTGCCGGGCAAGGGTATCGGCCAGGCCGGCGGAAGGCTGCCCGGCGGCGAACAGGCGTTGCACCGAATCCAGCGCCCGGATGGTCTGCGGCGGGGTCAACGGGATGGAATCACGCACCCCCCACGGGCTGCTGCCGAGCACCTGCAGCGGCTCGTCGTGGCTGGTGCCCCAGACCTGGGTGGCGAACGGCGCGCCGGGGACCACCAGCACGCGCCCGGGAGCGGGGGAGCCCGTGTTGTGCTCGGTGAGCCAGTCGGCGGCCTGGTGCCAGTACGGCGGTATCGCGCGGAATGCGCCGGGCGGGGTGAGCCGGCCGGTCCACGCCAGCGACGTGCTGACCGCCAGCGCCGTGAGGACCACCACCGTCACCGCCACCCGCTTGTCGCGCTCGGGGTGGGCGAACGCATGCAGCCACACCGACCGCGGCGCGCTGCCGGGCAGCGCGACCCGGCCCAGCAGCTGCGCGATGCCCAGCACCAGCGGGATCCGGACCACCGACCCCAGCTTGTGCACGTTGCGCAGCGGCGCACCGGCGGCGTCAAGGAACGCCTGGACCTCGTGGGCCAGCGGCGAGTCCAGCCCGCCGCTGTAGCCGACGGCCATCAACACCACGCCGACCAGCAGCATCGTCACCAGCCGGCCCCGCGCCGGCATCCCGGGGCTGGCCAGCCCGGCCAGCCCCGCCGCCGCGACCAGGCAGGTGCCCAGCACGGCGGCCGACCCGGTGACCAGCGGCGCGCCGGCGGTCGCGGTCGGCGCCACGTACGGGGTCCAGCTGTCGGTGCCGCGCAGGATCTCCGTCAGCGACGACCATTGCGTCGTCACGCCGGAGGATTCGATGAAGTCGAGGAACGGCGGACTGACGTTGCGCAGGCACACCAGCGCCACGACCCACCAGAGCGTCGCCAGGCACACGGCCAGCAGCCACCACGCGGTGAAGCGCCACCACCGCCGGTTCGGCCGGTGGCACGCCCACCAGATCACCGCGGGCAGGCACCCGGCGAGCGTGGCGATGGCGTTGACCGCGCCCATCAGCGCGACGGCCAGCCCGGCCTGCGCGGCCAGCGCCCGCACCGTTTTGTCGGTCGACGCCCGCAGCGCCAGGATCGTCGGCAACAACACCCACGGCGCCAGCATGATCGGCAGGGTTTCCGACGAGATCGACCCGAGCGTGGTCAGCACCCGCGGCGCCAGCGCGAACGCCGCCGCGCCGAGCACCCGCGACGTCGGGCTGCCGATGCCGAGCGTCTCCGCCACCCGCAGCAGCCCCCAGAACCCGACGGTGAGCAGCAGCGCCCACCACAACCGCTGCGTCACCCACCCCGGCACCCCCAGCAGATGGCCGGCCAGAAAGAAGGTGCCATGCGGGAACAGGTAGCCGTAGGCCTGGTTCTGCGACTGGCCGAAGGGCAGTTCGCTGTTCCACAGGTTGGTCGCGCGGGCCAGGAAGCGCAGCGGGTTGGCGGTGAGGTCGAGCTTGGTGTCGGGGGAGATCTCCCCGGGCGACTGCGCGAACGTCAGCGCCAGCGCGACGGCGCCGACCAACAGCAACCAGCGACGGGACAGCGGCGCCGCCGGCGAGCACACGTCCGGCACGCCGGACCGGGTCCTCGCGGGGCTAGCTACGGTTGCCGTACTCGACCCGGTTGAGCACTGACGACTGCGGATCGCCCCCGGGGAGTGGCGGCTTCGTGTCCTGCTGGACCATCAAGGTGATCCCGAAGATCGCGGCCGCGCCCAGCAACAGACCAACCACGACGCTCGCGGCGGCGGGCGCAATGATCCGGTTCAACGTGGCTCCTTCGGGGTGACTTCCGGCCTAGGGCCAACCTAGCAGAACGGCCGCCGGCGGCCGGGCCGGCAAATCACGGCCACGGAATGCAGTGACCGTGCCAGCAGCGGGAGCCGTAGTCCACCAGGTACGGCCCGGTGGGGCTCCGGGTAGCCGGTGCGGGCTTCGCCGGCGCCACGCTGTGCTCCTCGACGACGAGCGTGACGCCGACGGTCGCCGCGGCGCCGACCATCAGCCCCGCCGCGATGCTCGCCGCGGCCGCCAACGAAATCCCCGCCATCGCCGGCTCCTCCCCGCCAGGCAACTGGACTCTGGCCAACGTACCGCTGATGCCCCCTGCAGCCCGGGACGAAACGCCAAGCGTGACAGCATGGCCCGATGACATTCCCCCGGATCCTGGCCGTGCTCGCCGTCGCAGCAGCGCTGGTCGCCGGCTGCGGCCACCACGGCGCGCGGCCCCCGGGCGCCCCGACCAGCAAGCCCGCGGCGGCCCCCGCTCCGCCGGTGTGCGCCGACCCGACGGCGGTGCCGGCCGCCCTGTCGACCCGCGACAAACTGGCGCAGCTGCTGATGGTCGGCGTGAAGGACGCCGACGACGCGCGGGCCGTGGTCAACGGCTACCACGTCGGCGGCATCTTCATCGGCGGCTGGACGGACCTGTCGATCTTCAAGGGCCCACTGGCCGACATCGCGCGCCACGCGGGTCCGCTGCCGCTGGCGGTCAGCGTCGACGAAGAGGGTGGCCGGGTGTCGCGGTTGAAGTCGCTGATCGGGACAGCCCCGTCGGCGCGGGTGCTGGCACAGACGCAAACGCCCCAGCAGGTGCACGACCTGGCGGCCGACCGCGGCAAGAAAATGCGCGACCTGGGTATCACCATCGACTTCGCCCCCGACGTCGACGTCAGCGACGAGCCCGATGACGCCGTAATCGGGGACCGCTCGTTCAGCGCGAGCCCGGACACCGTCACCGCCTACGCCGGGGCCTACGCGCAGGGCCTGCGCGACGCCGGCGTGCTGCCGGTCCTCAAGCATTTCCCCGGCCACGGGCACGGCTCCGGCGACTCGCACACCGGCGCCGTGATCACCCCTCCGCTGAGCGACCTGCAAAACGTCGATTTGGTGCCGTATCGCACGCTGCTGACGGCGACGCCGGTCGCGGTGATGGTGGGCCACCTGCAGGTTCCCGGGCTGACCGGCAACGACCCCGCCAGCCTGAGCCGCGCCGCCGTCCAGCTGCTGCGCACCGGCACCGGCTATCAGGCGCCGGCCTTCAACGGGCCGGTATTCAGCGACGACGTGTCCAGCATGGCCGCGATCTCCGATCGCTACGGCGTGCCCGAGGCGGTGCTGCGCACCCTGCAGGCCGGCACCGACGTCGCGCTGTGGGTCACCACCGACGAGGTGCCCGCGGTCCTGAACCGCCTGCAGAAGGCGGTCGATTCGGGCGAGCTGGCGGTGCCGGCGGTCAACGACTCGGTGGTGCGGGTGGCGACCATGAAGGGCGCCAACCGAACATGTGGCCACTAACGCGACGCATCCTCGTTACCCTGTAGCCAGATAGCGGGCCAGAGAGGTGCAACGATGGCGGGTGGTACCAAGCGGTTACCGCGTGCTGTCCGCGAACAGCAGATGCTCGACGCCGCCGTGCAGATGTTCTCCGTCAACGGCTATCACGAGACCTCGATGGACGTCATCGCCGCGGAGGCCGAGATCTCCAAGCCGATGCTGTATCTGTACTACGGCTCCAAGGAGGACCTGTTCGGCGCCTGCCTGGATCGCGAACTCGGGCGGTTCGTCGATGCGGTGCGCGCCGACATCAACTTCGCTCAAAGCCCAAAGGACTTGCTGCGCAACGCGATCGGGTCGTTTATGCGCTACATCGACGCCAACCGGGCGTCCTGGATCGTGATGTACACCCAGGCCATCAGCTCGCAGGCGTTTGCGCACACCGTGCGCGACGGGCGCGAGCAGATCATCGAACTGGTCGCCGAGTTGATGCGGGCCGGCAGCCGCACCCCGCGGTCCGACGCGGAGTACCAGATGATGGCGGTGGCGCTGGTGGGCGCGGGTGAGGCGATGGCCAACCGCCTGTCCACCGGCGACGTCGGCGTCGACGAGGCGGCCGAGCTGATGATCGACCTGTTCTGGCACGGCCTGCGGGGCACGCCGGAGGACCGGGAAGCCGCCGCGGCCGGCTAGCCCTACATTCGTGGGGTGGCCCACCCGCCTGCATTGCCCCGCCGCAACCTCGATTTCTTCTGCGCGGTGGTGATCGTCGGCCTGTTAGCCGGGGTGGCCGGGCTGGCGACGACGGCGGTGCTGCGCTTCGTCGAGCACGCCACCTACCACTACGATTTCGGAACGCTGCTGACCGGGATCGCCGGCAGCAGCCCGACCCGCCGCGTGCTGGGACCCATGGTCGGCGGCGCGCTCGCGGGCTTCGGCTGGTGGGTCCTGCGTCGCGGCGCGGAGGTGCCGCAGCTCGCCCAGACCATCGCCCGCCGCGAGCGAATCCCGCGGCTGGCGTGGAGCGTCGACGCCGTGTTGCAGGTGTTGCTGGTCGGGTCGGGGGCGTCGCTGGGCCGGGAGGGCGCCCCGCGCCAATTCGCCGCGGCACTGGGTGATTTCGGCACCGCGTGGTGCAAGCGGCTGTCCGCCGACGACCGCCAGGTCCTGCTGGCGTGCGCGGCCGGGGCCGGGCTCGGCGCGGTCTACGCCGTTCCGCTGGCCGGCGCGCTGTTCGCCGTGCGCATCATGCTCAACACCTGGCAGCCGCGGGCGCTGGGCGCGGCGTTGCTGACCTCGAGCCTGGCGGTCGCGATCTGCTCGGCCGCCACCCACGATCAGCCAATCCTGGATTGGCCCAGCGCGGAGTCGTCGTATCTGCTGACCGCCCACGGGCTGATGCTGGCCCCGCTGACCCTCGTGGTGGGTCTGGCATTCAACCGGCTCATGGCGGCGGCGCGTCCGGCCCGGGTGCTGCGGACGTGGGTGCTGATCCCGGCGCTCGCCGGGGCGGGCCTGGTGATGGGCGTGTGCTCGCACTGGTGGCCGGAGTTGCCCGGCAACGGCCGCAGCATCCTGACCGTCAGCCTGGCCAGCGGCATGACCCTGTCGGCGGCGGCCATCATCCTGGTGCTCAAGCCGCTGCTGACGGCCCTGTTCCTGCGCGCCGGCGGGGCGGGCGGGATGCTCACGCCCTCGCTGGCCACCGGCGCGGCGGCCGGGTCCGCGCTGGTGCTGGCGATCAACTGGGCGGCGGGAACCAGCCTGCACACGCCGGCGGTCTCGCTGGCCGGGGCCGCCGGGGTGCTCGCGGTCACCCAGGGCTCCCCGATCTGGGCCGCGATCTTCGTCTGGGAACTCGCCCACCCGCCGCTCTGGCTGTTCCTGCTGTTCCTGCTGACCGCCTGCGCCGCATACGGATTGAAGGTGCTCGCGCTCGGCCGCCGGCCGGCCGCCCTCGCGCGCAAGGGCTAGCCGGGCCGGACGGTGCCGGTCAGATAGGGATACCCCTTGGCGACGTTGCGCAGCGACAGGTCCCAGCCGCCGTCGTCGCCCTGATCGATGTAGAGCCCCGCGGTGCCGGGCAGCACCAGCGGCTTGCCGAACCGCACCGAGTACTGCACCTGCTCGGGAAGCCGCGCCTCGATGTTGGCCAATACCGCCGCGGCGCTGAACATCCCGTGCGCGATGACCGTCGGGAAGCCGAACAGCTTGGCGGCGATCGGGTTGGTGTGGATCGGGTTGTGGTCGCCGCCGACGACGGCGTAGCGGCGGATCTGACCGGGGCTGACCCGCAGCACGGTGCTCGGCGGCGGCAGCTTCGGCTGCTTCTGCGGCGGCGGCTTGGGCTCGTCCGACAGGCTGGTGCGTTGCTGGTGCAGGAACGTGGTCACCTGGTGCCACGCGTCCTCGTTGCCGACGCTGACGTCGGTCACCAGGTCCACCAACAGGCCCTTGCGGTGTTCGCGCAGGTTCTCCGCGTGCACGCGCACGCCGACCGTGTCGGTCACCGAGATCGGGCGGTACTGCGTGATGTGGTTCTCGGTGTGCACGGATCCCATTGCGGCGAAAGGAAAGTCGAAACCCGTCACCAGCGACATCAGCGCCGGAAAGGTCAGCGCGAACGGATAGGTCAGCGGCACGTGGTTGCCGTAGCGCAGGCCGGTGACCCCCGCGTACTCGGCCACGTTGGTGTGGTCGATGGGCAACTCGTCGACGGTCACCGTGCGGGTGGGCAGCTGGTCGGAGCGGGGCACCAGCGGCAGGGCCCCGGCCGCCGCGCGCAGCATGTTCTTCAGGCCGCTGGGCTGGCTCATCATGCCCCCAGCATCGCCTGGCCGCAGACGCGGATGACGTTGCCGGTCACCGCGTTCGAGGCCGGGCTGGCGAAGTAGGCGATCGCTTCGGCGACGTCGACGGGCTGCCCACCCTGCAGCAGCGAGTTCATCCGGCGGCCCACCTCGCGGGTGGCCAGCGGGATGGCGGCGGTCATCTGGGTTTCGATGAACCCGGGGGCGACGGCGTTGATCGTGATGCCCTTCTCGTACAGCCCCGGTGCCAGCGCCTGGGTGAGGCCGATCATGCCGGCCTTGGTGGTGGCGTAGTTGGTCTGTCCGCGGTTGCCCGCGATGCCGGCCATCGACGACAGGCCGATCACCCGGCCCCCCTCGCCGATGCTGCCGTTGCCGATGAGTCCTTCGGTAAGCCGTTGCGGGGCAAGGAGATTGACGGCGAGCACCGCGTCCCAGCGGGCGTCGTCCATGTTGGCCAGCAGCTTGTCGCGGGTGATGCCGGCATTGTTGACCAGGATGTCGGCGTGCCCGGCGTAGTGCTCGCGCAGGTGCTCGGCGATCGTTTCGACGGCGTCGTCGGCCGTGACGTCGAGCCAGAGCGCGGTGCCCCCGACCCGGCTGGCGGTTTCGGCCAGGGTCTCGGCGGCCGATTCGACGTCGATCGCGACGACGCGGGCGCCGTCGCGGGCGAACACCTCGGCGATGCAGGCGCCGATGCCGCGGGCGGCGCCGGTGACGATCGCGACCTTGCCGTCGAGCGGCCGGTCCCAGTCGGCCGGCGGCGTGGAATCGGCCTCCCCGACGTAGAACACCTGGCCGTCGACGTACGCCGACTTGCCGGACAGGATGAACCGCATCGTCGATTCCAGGCCCGTGGCCGCGGGTTTGGCGGCCGGCGAAAGGTAGACCAGCTGCACGGTGGCGCCGTTGCGCAGTTCCTTGCCCAGCGAGCGGGTGAAGCCCTCCAGCGCGCGCTGCGCGATCCGTTCGTCGGTGCTGCCGGCCGCGTCGGGCGTCGTGCCGACCACGACGACGCGCGCGCTGTGGCCCAGATTGCGCAGCACCGGGGTGAAGAACTCGTGCAGGGCCTTCAGCCCGGCCGGGGTGGTGATCCCGGTGGCGTCGAACACCAGGCCGGCGAACCGGTCGGCCCAGCGGCCGCCCAGGTTGGCGCCCACCACGTCGTAGTCCTTGCTCAGCGCCGCGCGCAGCGGCTCGACGACCCTGCCCTCGCCGCCGATCAGCAGGGACCCGTCCAGCGCCGGATCGCCCGGCCGGTACCGGCGCAGGTTTTCGGGTTGCGGGATGCCAAGTTGGCGTGCCAGGAACGATCCGGGGCCGGAGTTGACGACCTGCGTGAGCAAATCGGAGCGATTGGGAGCCACTGAGCTGCCTTCCATTGTCTTCGGGTGGCGTGCCGTTATCGGCCAACCGTATCGGGGACTGAACTTACTTCAGAGTAAGAACAGTGGGTAGTATGGCCTTTGACGGCCGGTTCAAGACTGGTGTACCCGGAGATACACGGAGAGAAAAGTGGCCCCTGAGAGCAAGAGCAGGCGACCCGTCGCGGTGCTGGGCGGCAATCGAATTCCATTCGCGAGGTCCGATGGTGCCTACGCCGAGGCGTCCAACCAGGACATGTTCACCGCGGCGCTGGATGGGCTGGTGGACAGGTTCGGGCTGGCCGGCGAGCGGCTGGGCGCGGTCGTCGGCGGCGCAGTGCTCAAGCACAGCCGCGACTTCAACCTGACCCGCGAATGCGTGCTCGGCTCCGAGCTGTCGTCGTACACGCCGGCGTTCGACATCCAGCAGGCGTGCGGGACCGGGCTGCAGGCGGCGATCGCCGCGGCCGACGGCGTGGCGTCCGGCCGCTACGAGGTCGCCGCCGCCGGTGGGGTCGACACCACCTCCGACCCGCCGATCGGTCTGGGCGACAACCTCCGCCGCCAGTTGCTCAAGCTGCGCCGGTCCAAGTCCAACCTGGAGCGGCTCCGGCTGGTCGGCACGCTGCCGGCCACCCTCGGGATCGAGATCCCGGCCAACAGCGAGCCGCGCACCGGGCTGTCGATGGGCGAGCACGCCGCCATCACCACCAAGCAGATGGGCATCAAGCGCCTCGACCAGGACGAGCTGGCCGTGGCCAGCCACCGCAACATGTCCGCCGCCTACGACCGCGGCTTCTTCGACGACCTGGTCACGCCGTTTTTGGGGCTCTACCGGGACGACAATCTGCGGCCCAACGCCGGCACCGAGAAGCTGGCGACGCTGCGGCCCGTGTTCGGCGTCAAGAACGGCGACGCGACGATGACGGCCGGCAACTCGACCCCGCTGACCGACGGCGCCTCGGTCGCGTTGCTGGCCAGCGAGGACTGGGCGGCCGCCCACTCGCTGGAGCCGCTGGCGTTCCTGGTGGACGCGGAGACCGCCGCCGTCGACTACGTCAACGGCCGCGACGGGCTGCTGATGGCGCCGACCTACGCGGTGCCCCGGCTGCTGGCCCGCAACGGCTTGAGCCTGCAGGACTTCGACTTCTACGAGATCCACGAGGCGTTCGCGTCGGTGGTGCTGGCGCACCTGCAGGCGTGGGAATCCGAGGAGTACTGCAAGGAACGGCTGGGGCTCGACGCCGCGCTCGGCTCGATCGATCGGTCCAAGGTCAACGTGAACGGCTCGTCGCTGGCGGCCGGTCACCCCTTCGCCGCCACCGGCGGGCGGATCCTCGCGCAGGCCGCCAAGCAGCTGGCCGAGAAGAAGGCCGGGCAGCAGGGCGGCGGGACCCTCCGGGCGCTGATCTCGATCTGCGCCGCCGGCGGGCAGGGCGTCGCTGCGATCCTTCAGGCCTGAGAGCCCGGGCGCGGGCGCCCGGATGAATTCCGTCACAGTCGGTTATGAACCGGATCCGCGGGGTATCCCCTCGTCCGGATAGCCCCGTGTTGTGGTCTGACCCCCCGACCCCGACGGCAATACGGGGCATCCCTTTAGGTTGCCGCCCGTCAGCGTCGACGGGCGTGTGAAACGGGCCGCCGCTGGAGTGAGGGGATCCAGCGGCGGTCTTTTTCGTGTTCACGGCCGATCGCGCCAACGCGATCGTCGCCAGATATAAACCACGCCCACTCCCGTCGGCGTGGATTCATACGGTCAGTGCAACATCCGTGATTTGGGAGGTTGCCGTGCCGAGTGGATATCCGTTTCCGAGGTC
>NZ_LZIS01000147.1 GCF_001667015.1 Mycobacterium sp. E3198
GCAACGGCGGCGCCGGTGGAGTCTCGGGCGCCCAAGGCTCCGTCCCCGGTACGGGCGGTGACGGCGGCGCCGGCGGGTTCCTCAGCGGCAACGGCGGCGACGGCGGCGGCAGCTTCGGCGGACGATCCGGCCACGGCGGAAACGCCGGCTTGATCGGCAACGGCGGGGCCGGAGGTTCCGGCGGGTTCGGTGCGCTCGGCGGTGACGGCGGCAACGGCGGCGCTTTGGTGGGCAACGGCGGACACGGCGGCAACGGCGGCCAATCGTTCTTGGCCTTGGGTGGCAGCGGCGGCGCCGGCGGCAACGCCATCGGGCTGTTCGGCCACGGCGGGGGCGGCGGCGACGGCGGCCAGAGCGCCACCGCCGCCTTCAACGGCGGTCACGGCGGGCACGGCGGCAACGGAGCCGTGTTCGGCAGCGGTGGCAACGGCGGCAACGGCGGCGCCAGCGGAGGCGGCAAGGCCAACGGAGGCGACGGCGGGTCCGCCCAACTCGTCGGCAACGGCGGCGCCGGCGGCAACAGCGCCGGCGTCGGCGCCACTCCCGGGGTGGGCGGCAACGGCGGGCTGCTGCTCGGAATCCCCGGGCCCAACGGGCACGCGGGGCCGTAAGCCGCTAGTCGCTGGCGGGCAGCGGCTTGACCTCTTTGAGCTGCAGCGCGGTCGCGCCGACGCTCAGGCTGCCGGCGCCGGGCTTGGTCACCAGCACCTCGGCGCCGGTCTCGTCGACGTAACGCTTGCCCATCACGGTGCCGTCGGCGTAGTTCGGGTCGAGCTCGCCGGAGCGTTCGCCGCCGATCGGCACCATCGGGGCGCCGCCGCAGCGCAGGTCGTCGAGGCTGTCGGCGCTGCGGACCACGATGACCTGGGTGTCACACACCTGGCTGGCGAGGCGGGTTCCGTTCTTGATCATGTTGGCGTTCCTAATGTTCGGAGATTTTCAACGATTTCGCGGCGCAAGACTTTGCCGGTCGGGGTCGTCGGCAGTTCGTCGGCGAACACCACCCGGTCCGGCGTGCGCGACCCGCGCAGGCTCTTGCGGACGTGCTCGCGAAGTTCTTCCGGGTCGGGATCGATGCCCGCGGCGGGCACCACCACCGCGACGATCGCCTGACCCCACTGCGGGTCGTCGACCCCGACCACGGCGACGTCGCGGACTCCGGCGTGCTCGATGAGCACCTCCTCGAGCTCGGCGGGTGCGATGTTCTCGCCGCCGCGGATGATGGTGTCGTCGCTGCGACCGCCGATGAACAGGTAGCCGTCCTCGTCGAGCAGCGCGATGTCGCGGGTCGGGAACCAGCCGTCCTCGTCGAGCACCGAGCCGATCCCGGTGTAGCGGCCGGACACCTGCTCGCCGCGCACGAACAGCTCACCGCTCTCCCCCGGCCCCAGCACACTGCCGTCCTCGCCGCGGATCTGCACTTCGATGCCGGGTACCGGCCGGCCGACCGATCCCAACCGCTTGGCCGCGTCCGGCTCGGCAGCCGCGTGCGCCTCGCGATGGTCGTCGGGCCCCAGCACGGCGATCGTCGAGCTGGTCTCGGTCAGGCCGTAGGCGTTGACGAAGCCGACGTGCGGCAACAGTTGCAGCGCGCGGCGCACCAGCGGCAGACCCACCCTCGAGCCGCCGTAGGCCAGGTTGCGCAGCGACGGCAGCTCGTGACCGCCGGCCTCGAGCGCGGTGACGATGCGGTCCAGCATGGTCGGCACCACCGTCGCGGTGGTCACCTGCTCGTCGTCGACTAGCCGGACCCATTCGCCGGCGTCGAAGTTGGTCAGGTAGACCATCTTTCGGCCGGCGTACAGGTTCGACAGGGCCGCGCCGACCCCGGCGATGTGATAGGGCGGCACGCAGATCAGCGCCGCGTCGGTGGGCGCGGCCGACTCGAACTCGACCGTCCCGGTGACGTAACTGGTCAGGTTGTTGTGCGACAACTCGACGGCCTTGGGCTGCGAGGTGGTGCCCGACGTGAACAGCACCACCGCCACCGACTCCGGGTCGGGGAATTCGGCGGCGGGCTCGGCCTCGCGCGCGGCCGCCAGGAACTCGTCCGACGACATCACCCGCTGGCCCGCGTCCCCGACCATGTCGCGGTAGCGGCCGTCGACGACCACCAGGGGTTCGGGCAACCGCTCGATCAGCGCCTGGATGCCGTCGGCGGACAGCCGGTAGTTGAGCGGGGTGCAGGCGAGCCCGGCGCGCGCGCTGGCGAAGATCAACAGCGGCAGCATGGCGCCGCCGACGCCCACGTAGGCCACGTGCTTGGCGCCGGACGCCGCGATGACGCCGGCGCCGCCGTCGGCGAGGTCGCTGAGCTGTTGGGTCGTCAGGCGCAGGTCCCCGTCGACGAGCGCGGTGCGCTCGGGATTGCTCGACGCGGCCATCTCCAGCAGCAGCGAAATGCTCATCCTCGGTCTTTCCGGAACCCCACGCCTTTACAAAACTTAGTCACAGTGTAACCCGTGCGGCCGAACGTCAGGTCCCCGTCCAGCGCGCCGGGCGCTTTTCGGCGAAGGCGATCGCGCCTTCTTTCGCGTCGTTGGACACGAACACCGGGGCAAGAATTTTGTTCTGCTCGGCCCACATCGTCTCCGGGGTCCAGCCGCGGGACTCGACGATGATCCGCTTGGTGGCGGCGACCGCCAGCGGGCCATTGGCGGCGATCTTCTCCGCCAGCGCGATCGCGTCCTCCAGCGCGTGGCCCGGCTCGGCCAGGACGTTGACCATCCCCAGCGCGTGGGCGCGCTCGGCGGACAGGTTCTCACCGGTGAGCGCCAGCTCCATCGCGATGGCCGGCGGGATGCGCACGGGCAGCCGCAGCAACCCGCCACCGCCGGCCACCAGACCGCGCTTGACCTCGGGGATACCGAAGGCGGCGTCGGTGGAGGCCACGATCAGGTCGGTGGCCAGGGCGAGTTCCGTCCCGCCGGCCAACGCGTATCCCTCCACCGCCGCGATGAGCGGCTTGACCGGCGGACGTTCGGTAAAGCCCATGCCGCGGCCCTCGACGATGGGCACTTCGCCGCGCGCGAACGCCTTGAGGTCCATCCCCGCGCAGAACGAGCCGCCGGCGCCGGTGATGATTCCCACGGACAGGCCGGTGTCGCCGTCGAGCCGATCCACGGCGTCGGCCAGGCCCCGGCTGACCGCCGCGTTGACGGCGTTCTTGGCCTTCGGCCGGTTGATGGTGATGATCAGGATCCGGTCCCGCTGCTCGACCAGGACTTCGGGTTCGGCATTGCCGGCTTCGTCGCTACCAGTCACGGTGCTGATGGTATCGGCCGGCCAGAATGCGATTGGCAGCAGGCGAGAGTCCCGTTTCCACCGACGGCCCTCAGGCCGGCGCCATCGCCGCCTCGACGACCGTCAGCTCTTCGGAAAGCCCTGCGGCCCTGCGGATCTCGATGAAATCGGCGACCATGGCCTCGGTCACCTCGTGCGGGTCCTTGCATGTGGCGCCATCGGACAGCACCGAGATGTTGATCTGATCGACGTAGCTCCACACGGTGATGTTCAGGCCGCTGCCGGCGGTCAGCGGTCCGACGGAGTAGATCTCGGTGACCAGCGCACCGCCCACCCGGCCGCGCTGCCGCGGCCCGGGAACGTTCGAGATGTTCAGGTTCAGGATCTTGTTGTTCCCGTCGCGGCCGGACGCCCAGCGGAAGAAGGCCTGGGTCGGCGCGGGGGGCATGTAGGCCGCCCACCGGCTGACCAGCTCCGGCCCCATCAGCTGGTTGCTTTCCTTGGCGGCGATGGCGTTCTCGTGGCTGCACTGCACCCGCTCCAGCGGGTCGTCGGAGTCGGTCGGCAGGCCCACCAGCACGCCGGTGAAGCGGTTGCCGGAGATCCGTTCGGGCGAGAAGTCGAAGCTCATCGGCACCGACGCCAGCAGGGGTTCGGCCTTGCCGTCGTACCGCAGCAGCAGGGTGCGCAGCGCGCCGCTCGACATGGCGAGCACCATGTCGTTGATCGTGGCGCCCAGCCGCTTGCCGGTCTCCTTGACGTCGGCCAGCGCCAGGGTGGCGGTGGCGAATCGGCGCTCCGGGGTGATCTTGTGATTGATGAAGGTCGCCGGCGGCTCGAACGGCCGGGTCAGTTCCGGGGACAGCTTGCGCGAGCTGCGGCGGACCCGGCCCAGCCCCTGCGCCGTGTAGCGGATCGTCGCGGGGATGCGCCCGACGTGGCGCAGGTGGTCCGCGAACGCGGAAGTCATCAGCTGCCGCGTGCTGGGGGCGGGATCGCACAGATAGGGCCCGTCCGCCGGCCCGGGCTGCAGGTCCATGCCCCGGGCCATCAGGTTCGCCGACGCGACACCGTCCGCCAGCGCGTGGTGGATCTTGCCGACCACCGCGATGCGGTGATTGGCCAGCCCCTCGATGAAGTACATCTCCCACAGTGGGCGTTCGCGGTCCAGCGGGGTACTGGCGATCCGCCCGATCGCCTCGTCCAACTCCCGGCGGCCGCCCGGCTCGGGCAGCCGCCACGGCCGGATGTGGTAGTCGAGGTCGACCTCGCAGTGCTCCCGCCACATCGGATGGTGCAGCTGGTAGGGGATCTCGACGAGCTGGTAACAGAACGGCTCGAGCTTGTTCAGCCGGCCGCCGATCACTCGCCGGAAGGCGTCGATGTCGAAGTCACGCCGATCCGGCGCCAGCTCGATCACGGCGGCTTTGATCGTGTGCATGTGGACGTTCGGCGTCTCGCTGTACAGCAGTACCGCGTCCCAGCCGCTGAGCCTTTTCACCGCTGCCCCTTACTCATAGGGGGACATTACCCAGCGGCAGCAGCTCAGATAACCTCTTTCGCGCCGATCTGCATTTTGGTGCGGTAGACCTGGTTGAGGAAAAGCGACGCGGCGTGCGCCGCCGCGCCGGCCAGGTCGGCGTCGATGAGGTCGTACCCGTGGCCCGCCCCGGGCAGCTCCAGGTAGCCCACCATCGAGTGCGAGACGGCGCGCAGCCGCTCGACGAAGCTGCGGGCCTGCTCGACCGGGATGACGCTGTCCCTGCTGCCGTGAATCACCAAGAACGGCGGGGCATTCCGATGCACCCGCGCGATCGGCGACGCGTCGCGGAACACCTCAGGGGCCCGGGCGATCGACTTGCGGACCACCACCCGCTCCAGGAAATCGACGAACCGGTCGCGCTCGGGGGTGGAGCGGTCCTCCCAGTCGTAGCGGCCGTAGATGCCGACCACCGCGTCCACCGAACTGTCGGCGCCCTCGGGCAGCTCGGCCCGGTGCCCGGGGTCGTCGGGGGCCAGCCCGGCCAGCGCGGACAGGTGGCCGCCTGCCGAACAGCCAGCCACCGCAACGAAATTGCGATCGCCGCCGAACTTGTCGACGTTGGCGCGAGCCCAGGCGATCGCGGTCTTGACGTCGGTGATGTGGCGCGGCCAGCGGTGGTGCGGCGCGACGCGGTAGTCGATCGCGAGGCACACCCAGCCCTGCTCGGCCAGCCGCGACATCAGCGCGGACCCCTGCCCCATGCAACGGCCGTGCACCCAGGCGCCGCCGGGGACGAAGATCAGGACGGGCGCGGGCTGAGCGGGCAGGTCCTTGCGGCGCCAGACGTCGAGCACCTGCGCCGGGCTGCTCCCGTAGTGGACCGCGCGGCGGTACAGGTAGCGGCGCTGGCGCATCGCGTCCCAGATCGGGGGCGTGCGCTCCGCGGCGGGCCATTCGACGTCGAGGTCCGCCGCCGACACGATTCCCCGCAGGGCGGCGATAGATACGTCCTGGAGGCTCTCCCGGTCGCGGCCCGGGTTCTCGTCGCGAGGCGCGGGGCGGCGCTTGGTCATCCCGGAGAAGAAGTCGGGGGCGTGCCGGGCGCCCCAGATTCCCATCGCCGTGAGGCTGCCCAGCGGCTCCAGCCGCTTGCCGACGACCGGCAGCGAAGCCCCGGCCACGCTCAAGGCCAGCATGTAGTCGGCGGGACTCGCCCGCAGCAACCACTTCACGCAGGGCGTCGTGCGGGGTCCCCTCGCAGTCATGTACGGACCATACCCCCGGACGGGGCAGCGAAACTGACGATTCCGTAACGGATCATCGGGGGATCCGAAAACCGGCGCCAATGCCGTTAGCTGCTTGAGGCTGACTCACTGGTCGGCCCGCTGAGGCGATTCGCTCCTCGGGCCACCTCCGGCGCGAAAACGCGCCCCGGCGAGTCGCGCGGCGTAGCACAGCGCGCTCACCGCGAACATCGCCGCCGTGAGCAGCAGCCACCGGCCCAGAAACGGCTGCTGGGTCTGCCCGGTGGCCGCCTGGTAGGTGGGTGCACCCTGCTGGATGATGCCGGGCAGAAAGATCAGCAGCGTCAGCCCGGCGCCCAGTGCGGGCACCCGAATGTAGTTGCGGGCACTCACTTTTGGCCGCCGTGACGATCGTATCCGCACCGACAGCAGCCGGTCGGCCAGCGCATAGAGCGGGAACAGCAGCAGGTCGTGGGCGATCACCGCGGCCGCCAGCCAGACGACGATGGACTGCCACCAGACCCCCGAATTCCACAGCGTCGCCGGTTTGAAGGTGGCCAGCACGTAGCCCAACAGCGCGAAGCCGGACAGCATCGTCAGCAGGTGCAGCGGGCCAGACCCGTAGACGGCCGCGAATCGCGTTGTCAATCCAGGCATGTCAGCTCGGCTCGAAATCGATGAAGGTCACCCATTTGGTGTTGTGCACGCCGGGCAGCGCGGGGACGATGATCCGGGCCGGGTAGCCGTGATCCAGCGACAGGTCGGCGCCGTTGACGCGCAGCGCCAGCAGGGCGTCCGGGTCGCCAATCTGGTTGGCCTGCAAAGTCGCCGCGCCGAACGCGCCGCCGCGCTGCAGCGAGCCCACGCGGGCCGTGCGGGGCGCGGGAACCCCGGCCCGCCGCGCCAGCTCGGCCAGCCGGACCCCGCTCCAGGTCTGCACGGTCGACCAACCCTCGACGCACGCGATCGGCAGCCGTGCCGTCGCTTGCGGCAGGCCGGCGAGCGCGGCCCGGTCCAGCACCACCTCGGTGGGGCCGCCGCGCAGCACCAATCGCCAACTGGCGCCGACGCTTTCGGGCGTGATTCCCGCGGCGACGGCGGTCTTGTTGACCGGGAAGTCGCCGCGGCCCCGCGGCAGCAGCAGCGCGGCGCGGCGGGAGGCGCCACCGAGCGTCTGCCCCGCGGTCAGCACGCCCACGAGCAGCGCGCCGGAGCCGACCAGGGCCAGGACGCCGCGCCGGCTCATCGTCGGCTCGGCCGGGTCGGCCGACACCAGCCCGTCGGGATCGGGCGGTTCCGGGCGGGTGTCACTTGTATTGGTGCGCAACACTTCTCGCAGCGGCATCGCCCGCAGCCCGGTGACCATGCGCGGGATCTTGAGCGCGATGTGCACCAGGAAACCGGCGATCATCACCCACGCTCCGAAATAGTGCGCGTCGTAGAAGCTGAACCCGAAGATGTAGTCGTACTGGATGTTCAGCACCCCGGTGACGATTTCGAACAGCACCCCGCCGACCAGCATCAGCAACGACAACCGCTCCAGCAGCTGGGCGATCGAGCGGGCCGGCGGCCACACGAACAGCTTGGGGATCACCGACCACAGCTTGGCCAGCACCACCGGGATGATCACCAGGCCCAGCCCGACGTGCAGGCCCTGGGTCAGCCGATACAACCACGCCGGGTGGGTCGGCCAGCCGAAGGCCGGCAGGCGCAGCCAGCCGACGTCGGCGGGGATGGCCTGGCCCAACTGCGGGGCGTAGGCGATGTAGGACAACAGCCCGGTGAGGATGACAATCGGCAGGGCGACCAGCAGCGTCAGCCCGAACACCGACGTCAGCCACGGGCCGCGCAGCGGGCTGCGGAACCGGTTCAGCCGCCGCACGCCGGGCGGTGGGTGCCCCTCGAGCGAGCGCCACAGCTTGGCGGGAAACCCGTGGTCGCTCACCGGGCGGCCAGGCTCGCGACGACCCGGCCGCTGATCAGCCGGACGCTGGTCAACGTCAGGCCCACCTGCGCGGCCAGCGCGGCGGCGCTGTCCACGCCGACGGATGCCCAGCGGAACCACGGCCCCACGGCGCCAGCCGTCTCGAGGCGCACCCAGCGCGGACGGATGCCGATCGCCTCGGTCTCGAACTCGGCGACACAACGCCCGCCGCGGCCCAGCAGCTCGGCGGCGCGGGCCAGGATCCGCAGCGGGTCGCCGCCGAGGCCGACATTGCCGTCGACCAGCAGGACCGTCTGCCAACACCCCATTCCGGGCAGCGGCTCGAACACGTCGCCCAGTATCGCGGGCGCGCCGCCGCGGCCGGCCAGGCGGATCGCCGTCGCCGACCGGTCGATGCCCAGCGCGGGTACGCCGCGGCGGATCAGCCTGGCGACCAATCGTCCCGGCCCGCAGCCCAGCTCGATCGTCGGGCCGGTGCACAGCTGTGTGACCGCTTCGTCGAACGCGTCGTCGGAGGCGTCGCGGGACGCGCTGTCCGGACATCGCTCGCCCAGCCAGCGGTGCGCCGGCAGGGGGCGGACCTCGCCGTCCTCGTGCCGCACCCAACACCTCTCGCCACCGAGAGCCCGATCGTAGAGATGCCCCAGCATGTCACGCCTCTCGCATCGTGCGCGGCCGGGCGGCCCGGACGCGCCTCTGCCCCGGTGGGGTGTGGTGCGGATGTCGCCGATACTTCTGGGAACCCGCATCGCCGGCACGCTGATACATACGGGGCGCGCCGGCGTTTCGATCAACCCGATTCCTACCCCGATCTCCGATCGGCTAACCCAGCGGTTCACGGCAGTGATTCGGTGCCGCGGCACGCCCGGATGGATACTGACCCGATGCCGAACAACGACGTTCACCCCGACCTGCGCCGAATCGCCCGCATCGCACCGCGGCACATCATCGGCCCCCGCAGCCTGCCGATCATGCGGTCGCTGAGCGCGGTGACAGGACGCGGGCGCAACCCCGCCCCCTCCGATGTCGAGGTGATCACCCTGGGCTCCGGAGCCGGCGTCCGGCTGTTCCGGCCCGCCGGCGCGACCGCACCAGGGCCGGCGCTGCTGTGGATCCACGGCGGCGGCTACGTGATCGGCACCGCCCAACAAGACGACCGGGTGTGCCGCCGGTTCAGCTCGAAGCTGGGCGTGACGGTCGCGTCGGTGGAATACCGCCTGGCGCCCGAACACCCTTATCCCGCGCCGCTGGAGGACTGCTATTCGGCGCTGGCCTGGCTGGCCGACCTGCCGGCGGTGGACCGCAACCGGGTGGCGATCGCCCGCGCCAGCGCCGGCGGCGGCCTGGCGGCGGCGCTGGCGCTGCTGGCCCGGGACCGCGGCGAGGTGCACCCCGTGTTTCAGGTGTTGGCGTACCCGATGCTGGACGACCGGAGTTCGGCCACCCCGGCCAGCCCGAACCACCGGCTGTGGAGCACCCGCAGCAATCACTTCGGCTGGTCTGCGTACCTGGGCGACGCCGACCCGCGGGTCGCGGTGCCGGCGCGCCGCGACGACCTGGCCGGGTTGCCGCCGGCGTGGATCGGGGTGGGGACGCACGACCTGTTCCATGACGAGGACCTGGCGTACGCGGGGCGCCTGATCGACGCGGGGGTGCCCTGTCACGTCGAGGTGGTTCCGGGCGCCTTCCACGGCTTCGACGCGGTGGCCGCGAAAGCCCCGGTGTCGCGGCGGTTCTTCGAGAGCCAGTGCGAGAGCTTGCGCGCCGCGCTCGCGCCGGTCTCCTGAGCGCGGGTCACATCGCGAAGTAGACGAGCTCGCCGCCGATGACGGTGGCCGCCACCATGCCGGCGTCCAGCTCGGCCAGCGCGGTGGCCGGTGGCTCGGTCAGCACGCACAGGTCCCCCGGCTGCCCGACTTCGATAGTCCGCGGCCGGCCCGGCTGATCCGGGCGGCCCAGAAACATCGTCAGAGCCGTTAGCGCGGGCACACATTCGTCGGCGTTGAGCACCGCGCCGCTGGGGGTGGTGCGGTGCACCGCGGCGCGCATCGCCGTCCACGGGTCGCCGTGGCCGAACGGCATGTCGGTCGACAGGGCGACCGGAACCGCCGCGTCGAGCAGGGAGGCGACGCGCCAGAGTTGGCCGTGCTCGTCGGCGGGCACGTCGGCGAGGTAGTGGTCGCCGCGCTCGGCGACGAAGTTGGGCTGCGTCACCACCGTGACGCCGAGGTCGCTGAGGTCGGCCAGGTTGTCGGTGGGCACCACGGCGGCGTGCTCGATGCGATCGGCCGGGTGGCTGCCGGCCGTGCGCAGCGCCGCGATGGTGACCACCAGCTGGGCGGCCGTCACGCAGTGCACGGCGACCGGCCGGCCGTCGTCGTGCTGGGCGGCGATCCAGTCCGTCAGGGCGTCCAGGTCGAGGCGGTCGTCCTGCAGGATCTTCTTGCCCGGTGACAGGAAGCTGGGCCGGGGCCGGAATTCGCCGCGCCGGTGCGCCACGAGCAGCGCGACCATGTCGTCGGCGGCGAGGTCGGGGGTGGCGTCGGTGACCCCGGTGACGCCGGTCGCGGTGATGCGGCGCGACAGTTCCGCGAGATCGGTTTCGCGCTGGGCCAGCGCGTCCGACCAGCCGCGGTCGGCGCTGCGCAGCCGCCCGTCGGGGTGTTCGGGCAGGCCGACCCGGCCCAGCGCCTCGGAGTTGAGGATCCACAGCGCGCCGCTGCGGTGCTGGATGCGCACCGGGACGTCGCGCACGAGGGCATCGAGGGCCGTCCGGTCCAGCTCGCCGGCGACCGATTCGTGATAGCCGACGGCGCGAATCCACCCGTCGGGACCGGGGGTGGCGTTCGAGAGCAACTGCGTCAGTTGGTCTTTGGTGGTGACCCCGGGCGGCCCGACGAAAAAGGAGTCCAGGGCCGACGCCGCCGAACGCACGTGCACATGGTGGTCGTGCAGACCGGGCAGGACGGTCCCGCCGCCGGCGTAGAGCACACCCTCCCCTTGCCGAGCCTGCAGACCCTCGCCCACCTCGTCGATCTGCGCACCGACCCGGATGTCGACCGCTCTGCCGTCCAACAAGGTGGCCCGGTGAATCAGCATGATAGGCAGCGTCTTTCGGAGACCAGCCGGCGCACGGCCTCGTTGTCGGCACCGAGGCCGGCCGCCGGGGGCGACGGCGGTGGCGGCTGCGGGGGCGGGGCCGGATGCGGGGCGACCGACGCCACGGTGGGCAGCGCCGCATAGGTCGCGGCGACCGCGGCCATCGAAACTCCGATCAACTCACCCCCGCCCCGGCCCAGCGATTCGAGCACCGCCAGGGTCGCCTCCAGCCCGGTCAGCGGGTCGGCGATGGCGTCGCCGCAGAACACCGGTCCGTCGGCGGCGGCGCCCACCAGGCCGCCGGCCACCGCGGCGTCGTCGCCGAACGCGGGCCTGAGGTCGTCATAGCCGCTGATGCGCAACCAGATTCGGCCGGGTCGCGGCGCGATGGCGTCGGGCCCGAGCCCTCGCCGCCGCAACGCCGCGGGCCGCGAGCCCTCGATGACGATGTCGGCGACGGCGAGCAACTCGCGCAGCTCCTCGGCGGCAGTGTCGAAATCCACACAGTAGGAAAGCTTTTCGGCGTTCACCCAGTCGTAGAAGGCGCGGTTGCCCGCGCGGGTGCCGTCCGGGCGGCGCGGGCTTTCCACTTTGACGACCGTCGCTCCGGCGCGCGCCAATAGCCGCCCGCACAGCGGACCCGCCCACATCGAGGACAGGTCGGCCACCAGCAGGCCGGCCAGCCCGCGCGGCTCCGCCCGGAAGCCCAGGTGCCGCACCTGCGGCGAGCCGGCGGCCACCTCGCCCAGTCCGGCCGCGGGAATGTCGAGGAGGCCCGCCCGTTCGGTGATCGCGGCGACCGGACGCGTTGCGGCCCAGCGCCCCAGCGCCGGCCACGGATCGGCGGCCCCCACCTCGGCCTCCAGCAACGCGGGTACGGCGGCGACGTCGTCCGGGCGCGACAGCGTGACGGCGCACCAGCCATCGGCGGCCGGCAGCAACCGGCTGGCACCGCCCGCCGACGCCCGGCCGCGGCGCGTCAACCCGAGCAGCCCGGCCCGCCCGGCCAGCAGGACGGCGGGCCCGACGGGGATACCGGCTCGACGACGGACGGCCACCGCCACCTCCTCGGCGCGGGCCAGCACGTGCGCGCGGGAGAAGTCGGGCGGCCCGTCGGGCAGGCCGGTCAGGTGGGCCAGCCCGCTGCTGCCCCAGCTGGATGCCGTCGTCACCACCCCATTGTGCGCGTGGGGCGAGCTAGAAATGCAGTGCGTCGAACCGCCAATCCAGCACCGGCCGGTCCGGCTCGCCGACCGCGTAGACCAGCGACCGCAGCCCCAGCACCCCCCCGCGCTCGGTCGGGCGGGCCGTCTCGACGTGCAGCTCGCTGTACAGGGTGTCGCCCTCGTGCACCGGGCCGGTGTGATCGCAGGACTCCCAGCCCAGCACCGTCGCCAGATTGGGCAGCAGCCTGCCGGCCTGCGCGAGCGCCAGCCCGATGGTGTGTCCGCCGTACACCAGCCGACGCCCGGCGACGCGCGAATCGTGGTGCGTGGCCGCGATGTTCAGGGTGAGCCGGGCAAGCTCGGGTGCGCCGCTGACGACGTCACCGGTGCTGCGCAGCACCGTGCCCGCCATGCCGGCGTCAAAATGCGGACCGGGCACCTTGGCGCGGAACACGTCGGCGTCCCAGTGCGCGGTCGGATCGTGCGCGGGTCCGGGCGCGTCGGCGCCGACGGCCGACAGGTCGTCGCCGGGCGCCCGGTCGGGATCGAAGTCCGGGCTCGCCGGCAGCATGGCGCACCGGTAGAAGTCGAGGACCAGCCGGTCGGCCTGGTCGATGGTGATCATCCGCAGCGCGGCCATTCCCGTCGGCTCCCGGCCCGGCTTGGGTGAATTCGCCCGCAGGCCAACCACTTCGGTGCGGGTATAGACGGTGTCGCCGACGACGGGGAAGCGGTGGAACACCAGGCCGCGGTAGAACAGGTTGGCCTTCACGCGTTGGGTGGCCAGCGTCGACTGCCCGATCGCGACGTCACAGACGAGCCCGGGGTGGGCCAGCGGCCCCGGCACGCCGGTCACCGCGGTGCACAGCACGGCGTCCAGCGCCAGGCGCAGCCGGTCCCCCACAATCGCCTGGTGGGCGGCGGCCAAGCCCGGCGACAGCGTCATCGCCGGCGCCCAGTCGAACACCTGCCCCACCGACAGATCGTCGAAGTACGGGCCGCCCTCCCGCACACGCGCATAAGTCACCGGGCCAATATGGCACACGTGAGCAGTGAGCTGAACGACGAAGAAGAGATGCTGGTCGCCACGGTGCGGGCGTTCATCGACCGCGACGTCAAACCCGGCGTCCGCGAGCTCGAGCACGCCAACGCCTACCCCGAGGCGTGGATCGAGCAGATGAAGCGCATCGGCATCTACGGCCTGGCCATTCCCGAGCGCTACGGCGGGTCACCGGTGTCGATGCCGTGTTATGTCCGCGTCACCGAGGAGCTGGCCCGCGGCTGGATGAGCCTGGCCGGCGCCATGGGCGGGCACACCGTGGTGGCCAAGCTGCTGACGCTGTTCGGCACCGAGGAGCAGAAGCGCGCGTACCTCCCGCCGATGGCGAGCGGCGAGCTGCGGGCCACCATGGCCCTGACGGAGCCGGGCGGCGGCTCGGACCTGCAGAACATGACGACGACGGCTGTGCCCTTTAGCGCCGGCGGCGGCGCTCGGGGTTTGCGGATCAACGGTTCCAAGACCTGGATCAGCAACGCGCGCCGGGCCGGCCTGATCGCGCTGCTGTGCAAGACCGACCCCGACGCGACCCCGCGGCACAAGGGCATCTCGATCCTGCTCGTCGAACACGGGCCGGGGCTGACGGTGTCGCGGGATCTGCCCAAGCTGGGCTACAAGGGCGTCGAATCCTGCGAGCTGTCCTTCGCCGATTTCACCGCCCCCGAGTCGGCGGTGCTGGGCGGCCAACTGGGCGAGGGCTTTTCGCAAATGATGAAGGGGCTGGAGACGGGCCGCATTCAGGTGGCGGCCCGGGCGCTGGGCGTGGCGGCCGCCGCGCTCGAGGACGCGCTGGCCTATGCGCAGCAGCGGGAGAGCTTCGGGCGGCCGATCTGGAAACATCAGTCGATCGGTAATTACCTGGCCGACATGGCGACCAAGCTCACCGCCGCCCGCCAGCTGACCCGCCACGCCGCCGAGCGCTACGACAGCGGCGAACGCTGCGACATGGAGGCGGGGATGGCCAAGCTGTTCGCCTCCGAGGCCGCGATGGAGATCGCGCTGAACGCCGTTCGCATCCACGGCGGCTACGGCTATTCCACCGAGTACGACGTCGAACGCTACTTCCGTGACGCGCCGCTGATGATCGTCGGAGAGGGCACCAACGAGATCCAGCGCAACGTGATCGCCGCGCAGCTGGTCGCCCGCGGCGGGATCTGAGCAAATCTCCCGGATTGCGGTCCGCGCCTGCTGTATATTTGCGGGACTTCTCGCATCGGCAAGGCCACAGAGAGGCAGCTGCCATGAGTTATCCCCCCGGGCCGTACGAGGGTTCCCCGGAGTGGCAGGGCCAACCGCAGCCGTACTGGCAGGGCCAGCCACCGCCCGGTTACCCGGCCCCGCAGCCGGGCTGGCCGGGGCAGCGCGAGCCGGACAACTACCTGGTGTGGGGGATCCTGGTCACGATCATGTGTTGCCTCCCGTTGGGGATCGTCTCGATCGTGTACTCCACGAAGGTCTCCGGGCTGTGGGCACAGGGGCGGTACGCCGAGGCGCAGACGGCGGCCGACAACGCCAAGAAGTGGGCCATCATCGCCGCGGTGGTGGGTGTGGCCGCCACCGTCATCGGCGTCATCCTGTGGTTCGCCGTGTTCGCGGCGATCGTCTCGCACATTCCGACGACAACCACGACCACCTACCCCGGCTTCTGAGCTAAATCCCTTGGGCGCCAACGTAAGTGGCGTCCACCAGGCCCCACTCCCGCGCCTTATGCGCATCGACCGCGTGCCCGGACAGCACCAGATAGGCCGTGCGCCAGCGTCCGATGCGGCGGGTGATGCTCACGGTTCCGCCGGCGCCGGGGATCAGGCCCAGGCCCAATTCGGGTAGCCCGAACGTCGAATCGTCGCGCGCGGCAACCCATCCGCAAAACGCCGCCATCTCCAGCCCGCTGCCCAGCACCCGGCCGTGCACCTCGGCGCGGCACGCCCGGCCGAGTCGGGCGGTCAGGACGTCGAGCGCCAGGGCGGGGCTGTGCCGGGTGCGGGCCAGGTGCGCGCTCGCCGGGTCGGCGAGGGTGCCGAACTCCGCGAGGTCTCCGCCGCTGCAGAACGACGGGCCGTTGCCGCTCAACACGATCCCGGTCACCGACGGGTCGAGCTGCGCGACGGTCAGCGCCTCGAGCAGCGCGGCCCGCGTGTCGGTGGAGAACGCGTTGTGCCGTTGCGGCCGGTTGAACGTGATGCGCAGCGTGTCGCCGTCGCGCCGGGCCAGCACCGGGTCGGCGAGTCCCGGTGGGCCGGCCGGGCCGCGTTCGGCGAGCCAGCGCGCGAACTCCGGGCCGGCCTGCAGGGTCGAGTAGGCCAGCGACTCGGCGATCACCCCGGCCAGCGCCGGGCCCGCGGGGTCGACCGTGCGCAAGACGTCGTCGCACACGGCGCTGGCATGCGGCCACCGTTGGCAGCGCTGCGTCAGCCCGGCCAGGGCGTCGGCCACCGAGCCGACGGTGACCACCCGGCGATCCGCACACGGGTCCTCGGTCAGTGTGAAAGTCGCCGCGTCCAGCCAATATCCGGCCGCCGCGATGTCCTCGGCGGTGCCGACGGCGACGACCACCCCGGGGGGTGCGGCGACGCCCGCGTCGCCCTCGCTACCGACGTCGACGACCCGCATGGGTCACACCGAATACTTCTCGATCAGCCCGTTCTTGTAGAGCTTGCCGGTGTCGGTGCGCGGCAGCTGCGCCTCGAAGGCGATCGACCGCGGGCACTTGTAGTGCGCCAGCCGGTCTCGCAGCCACGCGGTCAGCTCCTCGGCGAACGCGTCGGTGGCGTCGGCCTCCTCGACGGTCTGCACGGCCGCCACGACGCGCTGGCCCATCTCGTCGTCGGGAACGCCGAACACCGCCGCGTCCAACACCTTCGGGTGGGTGACCAGAAGGTTCTCGGTTTCCTGCGGGTAGATGTTCACGCCGCCGGAGATGATCATGTGGTGGCGCCGGTCCGTCAGGTACAGGTAGCCCTCCTCGTCGACGTAGCCGATGTCGCCGACGGTGGCCCAGCCGTGGCGGTCGCGCGAGGCGGCGGTTTTCGTCGGGTCGTTGAGGTATTCGAACGAGTAGCCGCCCTCGAAATAGATTTCGCCGGGCTGGCCGGGTGGCAGCTCGGTTCCGTCCTCGTCGAGGATGTGGATCTGGCACGCCATCGGCTTGCCCACCGAACCCGGGTGCGCCAGCCAGTCTTCGGCGCTGATCAGCGTCGATCCGATTGCCTCGGAGGACGCGTAATACTCGTCGATGATCGGCCCCCACCAGTCGATCATCTGCTTCTTGATCTCGACCGGACACGGCGCGGCGGCGTGCATCACCCGCTGCAGGCTGGACAGGTCGTACGAATCACGAACGGCGGCAGGGAGTTTCAGCATGCGGGTGAACATGGCCGGCACGAACTGACCGTGGGTGACGCGGTGCCGCTGGATGGCGTCCAGCGTGCCCTCCGGGTCGAACTTCTCCAGCACCACCGTCGTGATGCCGCCGGCCTGCGCGCTCATCGACCACACCGAAGGCGCGGTGTGGTACAGCGGGGCCGGGCTCAGGTAGACCGACTCCGGGGTCATCCAGAATTCGACCAGGGCCGACATCATGCCGGGCGCCTCAGCGGGCGGGACATGCGGCAGTTCGCGTTTGATGCCCTTGGGCCGTCCGGTGGTGCCCGACGAGTACTGCAGCAGATCCCCCTCGATTTCGTCGTCGATGGGGGTGTCCGGTTGGCGGGCAACGCATTCCGGGTATCGCTCCCAGCCGGGCAGGTCACCGTCGGCGATCATCAGCAATTCCGGCAGCCCGTTCGGCAGGTGCTCGCGCAGCTGCGCGAGCGTGTCGCGCAGCGCCGCCGATCCGATGATGGCCCTGGCGTTGCTGTTGTCGACGATGTAGGCGGCCTCGGCCGCGGTCAGGTGGGTGTTGATCGGCACGTAGTACAAACCGCTGCGGCGCGCCGCCCACATCACCGCGTGGATGTGCTCGTTGTTCTCCATGAGGATCGCGACGGTGTCCCCCTCGAGCAGCCCCGCCTGACGGAACCGGTGCGCGAGCCGATTGGCGCGGGATTCCAGGTCGTCGAAGGTGACGACGGTGCCGGACGGGTACAGGATGACGGCGGGTTTGCCGGCGCCGACATGGGGGCGAATCTGCATGGGAGGACTGTACCGCCGCGAAAGTTGACGGGTGTTAAGTGGCCGGTCGAGGCGGGCGCGACACGTGCCGAGCGCTATTTGTCCGGCAGCAGCAGCGCGCTGTCGCCGAACTCGTGCCACAGGTACCCGTGGGCGGCGGCCTCCCGGTAGGCCAGCGCGACTAGGTCACCGCCCGCGACGGCCTCCAGCAGCAGCAGGTGCGACGCGCCGGCCTCGTGCCACCCGGTGATCAGCCCGTCGACCACCCGGCATGCCCGGCCGGGGCCGAGCACCAAATCGGTCCAGCCGACCGCCGGGCGCACCACGCCGGCGGCGCCGGCGGCCGATTCCAGCGCGCGGGTCACCGTGGTGCCGACGGCGATCACCCGGCCGCCGGCGGCGCGCGCCGAGTTGACCATCCGCGCGGTGGGCGCCGGCACCTCGAACAGCTCGGGGGTTGGCGGCTCGCCGGCTTCGGCCGACGACACCCCGGCGTGCAGCGTCACCGGCGCGATCGCGATGCCGGCGGAGACCAGCGCGGTGACCAAGTCGGCGCTGAATGGCCGCGCCGCGCTGGGCATTTCGGCGCTGCCGGGGTGGCGGGCGAACACCGTCTGGTAATAGCGCAGCGGCCATTGCCGCGGCACGTACGCATAGCGGATCGGCCGGCCGTGCCGGGCCAGGTACGAGCCCACCTCCCCCTCCAGGATCACCCGGGCCGTCCACAACCGCGCGCCGTCGACCTCGGGCTCGGGATACGACGAGCCGATGACGAGCGCGGCGCCACCGGGCAGGTCGATGCGCTCCCCGGGCCGGACGTCGGTGAGGTGTCCGACCGCGTCACTCGCGGGCCGCAGCTCCACCACCCAGGCCTTGTCGGCGCGCGGCGTCGAGAAGTGCACCGCGATCGGCTGTCCGGCGCGGCGTCCGTCGACCGCGGCGGGCAGGGTGGCCGAGTTGTTCACCACGAGCAGATCGCCCGGCCGCAGGTGATCGCCGAGGTCGGCGAAGCGCGCGTGGGCCACCCGGCCCGGGCGGACGACCAGCAGCTTGACCGCGTCGCGGGCCACGCCGCGCGCTTCCGGCGGCTCGATCGCGGCCGCCCCGGAAATAGTCGAAATGGTCATGCGCTCGCCCCGGCCAACACCGAATCGGCGGCACGATAGCGGCCCGCGGGCGGCCGGGTGTCCAGCAGGCGCAGCAACGCCGGGACTTTCGCTTCCGGCTCGGCGCGGTCGGAGATGTCCTCGCCGGGGAAGGCGGCCTGGTGCATTTCGGTCCGCATGTCGCCCGGGTCGAAGGCGTACACCGCCACCGCCGGGGCTTCGGCGGCCAGCACGGCCGACAGCTGATCCAGCGCGGCCTTCGACGAGCCGTACCCGCCCCAGCCCGGGTATGGCTCGACGGCGGCGTCGGACGTGACGTTGATGATCGTCCCCGCGTTGGCGATCAGCGCGGGCAGCGCCGCCTGGATCAGCGCCAGCGGGGCAAACACGTTGGCCTCGTACACGGCCCGGAACTCGCCGGGTGGGTAGTCGGCGAGCGCCGGTTGCGGGCTGGGGCCCAGCCTGCTGGCGTTGTTCACCAGCAGCCGAAGCGGTCCGGCGCCGGCCGCGGCGGCGACCAGGGCGTCGCGATGCGACGCATCGGTGACGTCGCCGGGCAAGGGGATCAATCGATCCGAATTCAGCTCGGCAACAGCGGTTTTGAGGTCAGCGGCGCGGCGGGCGTCGGCGACGACGGCCCACCCCCGGTCGAGCAGCGCGGCGGTCACCGCCTTGCCTAACCCGCGGGAGGCGCCGGTGACGATGGCGACATGAGATTGAGTCATACGGCCATACTGATAGTTGAAGTAAACTTTAAGTCAAGTACCGATTCGAATCCTCAAGAAGGCCAGATGGACAAGCGGGATCTGTTCTCCGTCAGCGAGATCGCGCACCGCAGCGGCTTCGCCGCCTCGGCGATCCGGTTCTACGAGGGCCAGGGCCTGATCACGGCAACCCGAACGTCCGGGGGTCAGCGGCGATTCGAGCGGCAGATGCTACGGCGCCTGGCTTTCATCAAGGCCGCCCGCAACGTCGGGCTGAGCCTCGACGAGATCGCCGGCGCGCTCGCCGCCCTCCCGGACGGGCGCACCCCCACCCGGGCCGACTGGGCCCGGCTGTCCCGGGCGTGGCGCGCGCGCCTCGACGACCAGATCGCCGGGCTGATCGCGCTGCGCGACAACCTGGACTCGTGCATCGGCTGCGGCTGCCTGTCACTGAAGCGCTGCGCCATCTCCAACCCGGGCGACGCGGCCGCGCGCGCCGGGGCGGGCGCGGTGTACTTGCCGAAGTCGTTGCGACGGCAGCCGGTCAGCGGCTAGCTCGACTCGGAGAGTCGCTGCTTGAGCGCCTCGAACTCGTCCTTGACGCCAGTGGGCAGCTTGTCGCCGACGAACTCGAACCACTCCTCGATCAGCGGAAGCTCCTGGCGCCACTCGTCGGCGTTGACCTCGAGCGCCCGCTCGACGTCCGCGCCGTCCACATCGAGGCCGTCGAGGTCCAGGTCCTTGGCGGCGGGCACGATGCCGATCGGCGTCTCCTGGCCGCCGGCCCGGTGTTCGATGCGGTCGACGATCCACTTCAGCACCCGGCTGTTCTCGCCGAAGCCCGGCCACAGGAACTGACCCTCGTCGCCGCGGCGGAACCAGTTGACGAAGAACACCTTCGGCAGCTTGGACTCGTCGGAGTTCTTGCCCAGGTCCAGCCAGTGCTGGAAGTAGTCGCCGACGTGGTAGCCCAGGAACGGCAGCATTGCCATCGGGTCGCGGCGCACGGTGCCGACCTTGCCCTCGGCGGCGGCGGTCTGCTCGCTGCCCATGGTCGCCCCCATGAACACGCCGTGCTGCCAGTCGCGCGCCTCGGTCACCAGCGGCACCGTGGTCTTGCGGCGGGCGCCGAACAGGATGCCCGAGATCGGCACGCCCTGCGGGTCATCCCACTCCGGCGCCAGGATCGGGCACTGCGACATCGGCGTGCAATACCGCGAGTTCGGGTGCGCGGCTTTGGTTTCCGTGTCGCGGATGTACCAGTCGTTGCCCTTCCAGTCGATCAGGTGATCGGGCTCGCCCTCCAGGCCTTCCCACCACACCTCGTCGTCGTCGGTCAGCGCGACGTTGGTGAAGACGGTGTTGCCCGCGGCGATGGTGCGCATGGCGTTGGGGTTGGACTTCCAGTTGGTGCCCGGCGCCACCCCGAAGAAGCCGAACTCGGGGTTGACCGCGTACAGCCGGCCGTCCTTGCCGAACCGCATCCAGGCGATGTCGTCACCCAGCGTCTCAGCGCGCCAGCCTTCGATGGTGGGCTGCAGCATGGCCAGGTTGGTCTTGCCGCACGCGGACGGGAACGCCGCGGCGAAGTAGTACGCCTTGTTCTCCGGCGAGATCAGCTTGAGGATCAGCATGTGCTCGGCGAGCCAGCCCTCGTCGTGGGCCATGGCCGACGCGATGCGCAGCGAGTAGCACTTCTTGCCCAGCAGGGCGTTGCCGCCGTAGCCGGAGCCGTAGCTCATGATCTCGCGGGTTTCCGGGAAGTGGGTGATGTATTTGGTGTCGTTGCAGGGCCACGGCACGTCCTGCTGGCCCGGCTCGAGCGGGGCGCCCACCGAGTGCAGCGCCTTGACGAAGAACCCGTCGTCACCGATCTTGTCCAGCGCGGCCTTGCCCATCCGGGTCATCACCTTCATGGAGACGACGACGTACTCGGAGTCGGTGATCTCCACGCCGAGCTTGGGGTCGTCGGCCCCGAGCGGGCCCATGCAGAACGGCACCACGTACATGGTGCGGCCGCGCATGCAGCCCCGGTACAGATCGGTCAGGGTGGACCGCATCTCGGCGGGGTCCATCCAGTTGTTGGTCGGCCCGGCGTCGATCTCGCGCTCGGAGCAGATGAAGGTCCGCGACTCGACGCGCGCCACGTCGGACGGGTCGGACAGCGCCAGGAACGAGTTCGGGTACTCCTTGGGGTTCAGCCGCTTGAACGTGCCCGCCTCGACGAGCTGGTCCGTCAGCCGCTTCCACTCCTCGTCGGAGCCGTCAGCGAACACCACCCGGTCGGGCTGGGTGAGCTCGGCAACCTCCTCGACCCAGGCCAGCAGGCCGGGATGGTTGGTGGGTGCGCTGTCCAGACCGGGAATGGTCGCTGAAGTCATCGAACTCTCCTGAATTCTTCTGCCTGCTAACCGGCATCTCTCGCTTGCGTATGCGTTCGCCCACACAATTGGTTTACATGGTGGCGTTAACTACAGGTTATCGTGATCGCCTTGTCGGGGAGGTCTCGGGCGGGTATAAGCCTTCTCACAACAACGATTCAGAAACAGGGCCAAACGTCACCCGGGCTCGCCGTTCTCGCTCCTTGAGGTCGGTTCACCGTTTTTGTCCTCGGGTAACCGTGTACCCGGTTCGCCCAGTTCTGCACGCACGGCATCCAGCGCGGCCCGCACGGTGGGCATCTCCCGGTCGCGCGCCGCGGCGGCCCGCGCCGCCGCGATGGTGTGCTCGCGCAGCTCGCTGTCGATCGCGCTGACCTGCTCGGCCACGTGCGCGTTCTCGGCCTCGTCCCGGGCGACCAGCGCGGTGCTGAGCAGCGACTCGGCGACCAGCACGCGGGTGGCCACCAGCTCCTCCACCGCCGATTGCAGCGACGACGTGACCTCGCCCGCCCACCGGTCCAACAACGCCCGGTCCCGCAGCAGGCCGCGGATGTGGATGACCACGAACGCGACCGCCAACCCGATGACGACGCACCCCGCGGCCCCCGCGGCGGCGACGGCGGGGCCCAGCCGGGAGGTCAGCCCGCCCACCAGCCGGCCAAGCGTCAGCGCCACGCCAAGCCCGAACGCGGCGCCCAGCAGCATCAGCAGCCACGTCTCCTGCCGCCGGGATTTCAGCGGCGGCGGACCGACCTCGACCGTCGGCAGCTTGTCCTCGGTGTCGTGGCGGGCGGGCAGCGCCGCCGGCACACCCAGCACCTGCGCGACGTCGGCCAGGTGGGTGGCGGTTCCCTCGCTCACCTCGGCCACCACCTCGTCGACCCGCCCGCGCGCGTACGCCTCGAACCCGGCCATCTTCCGCCGGGCCAACCCCGCCGCGTCCTCCTGCAACTCGCCGCGCACCGACGAACATCGGTTGCGCGCAAAGTAGGACAACTGCACCCGCGCCTGCTGAATCTGGCCGCGCAGCGTGATGGTCCGTTCGGTTTTCGACTGTCGCCGCAGCCGCAGCGCCGTGCTGCGCTCTTCGCGCAGCCCGTCCACCCGGGCCCGCCGGCCGGCGCCCTCGGCGTCGCGGTCGAACCGTCGGGCGACCGTCTGCAGCCGGGATTCCCAGGCGCGCAGCCTGTTTCGCCGCGCGATGTCGCCGTCGGCGAGTTGCGCCGCGACGGTCTGCGCCAGGTCGTCGACGTCCGGGTCGCCGAGGTCGGGCCGGGCGGCCGCACCGACCCACGGCACCCGGGCGTAGCGCGGCGCGTGCGCGGCCAGGACGTCGCGGTTGGCGGCCACCACGTCGCGCCAGTTGCGGTGGACGTCGATCTTGGACACCACACCGACGACCACGTCGGTGTGTTCGGCGGCGGCATCGAGCAGGGCGCAGTCGGACGCGGTCAGCTGCGCCGCCGCGGACACCACGAAGACCACCGCGGTCGGCGCGTCACCGGGTCCCAGGTCCGTCGACTCGACGAACTTGTGTTCCGGCAGCCGTTCGCGCAGCGCCCCGACCACCGCGGTGACACCGGCGAGCCACGGGCCCGTCACCAGCACCACGTCGCGGCGGTTGATGGCGGGCGCATCCACCCGGGGGCCGATCGCCGCCACCAGCGCGTCGACCCGGGTGGCCGGATCCTCGCTCAATTCGACTCCCCGGGCAGCGGGCCGACGTCGCGCGACCAGAGCCGGAGCGATCCGCGGGCGATGTCCCCGCCGCACGCGCGGTGCAGCTCGCTGACCGGGCCACGGCCGTAGCGCTGCCAGCGCACCGCGCGCGGCAGGTGCGCGGCCGACTCGGCGCCGGGATCCAGCCCGGCCGCGGCGGCGACGTCGACGGCGGCCGCCATGCGCGCCAGCACCGTGTCGTCGCGGCAGAGGAAGCGGTGGATGCCTTCGTCACCGACCGCGAGGGCCTCCAGTTCGGCGACGGCCCGCAGCACCCGGCGATAGCGCGCCTCGGCGCCGGCGGCCGAGATCCTGTGCACGACGGCGTCCACGCCGCTCACCCGGTGCAGCAGCGCCCGGACCTGCGCCGGCGTCCCGCCCCGCCGGGCCGCGGCGATCCCGAGCGCGGTGCCGAACAGGTCCAGGGTGTCCAGCAGGCGCTGCCGAACGTCGGGGGGCACCGGAATGTCCGCGGCGAGGAAGCCGGCGAAGGAGCCGTCAAGGCAGGCGGCACCGCCCGGGTCGGCCGCCAGCGCCCGCAGCGCCGCCCACAGCGCGGCCTCCAGGTCGTCCGCGGCCACCGCGAGCAGGGCGCTCATCGGCTCCATCGGCGCCCCGATGAGCGCGGCGAACTCCGCGCAGCGCGCCCGCGCCGCCGCGAGCGGCGCGTCGCCGGTTCGGCCCGACAGCGAGCCCGCCAGGTCGGCCTTGTTCAGCACCGCGGTCACCGGCCGTCCGGCGGCGGCGACAGCCTCGGCGTCCTCGGGTTTGACCACCTCGGCGACGACATGGACCACGACGTCGCAGCCGCCCGTCGTCACCGCGAGCCCGGCGAGGGCGAGGGCGCGCGCCACCGTGCGGAGCCCCACCCCCGGGCGCCCGCGGACGGCCACGCGCAGCGGCGCGGCGCATCGCTCGGCGACCGCCGTCACGCTCGGGTCGGCGTGGCCGGCGGCGAAGCGCCGCAGTTCGTCGACGAACCTGGTGTGCCCTTGTCTCGTCATATCCCGTCCCGATTCAACCTCACCGAATGGTGGCACCTGCATCAGCCAGATGCGAGCCACCGGGCTGTTACCAGTCGAAGGCAACTGTTGGGTATCAATCTGGATCAGGGGCGGCTACATCGGGGGTTCATGGGCCACCATGGACAAATGCATGCGCAACCCGGGGTCGGGACGTGTCCCGGCGCGCCGGTGGGAGTGGAGGCTGTCCTGGAGGGAGAAGGGGGAGCGGTCCCGGAACCGCCCGACGCGGACCGGCCCGGGCAGCGCCACCTTCCGGCCACGAGCTTTCGCTCGCGGCGCTCCGCGCTGTCGGGGGCCCAGCGCCAGACGTGGGAGCGGCTGTGGCCGCAACTGGGCCTCTCGGTCGGCGCTGACGCGTCGGGGGTGCCCCAGCCCGCTGAGCCGCTGGACACCCGCGGGTGGTTCGGCCGCGTGGCGCCGGTGGTGCTCGAAATCGGTTGCGGCAGTGGCACATCCACTCTGGCCATGGCCAAGGACGAGCCGCACATCGACGTGATCGCCGTGGAGATCTACCGGCGGGGGCTGGCCCAGCTGCTGTCCGCGATCGAGCGCGAGCGGGTCGACAACATCAGGTTGATCCGGGGCAACGCGATCGACGTGCTGGACCGCCTGATCGCGCCGGGATCGCTGAGCGGGGTGCGCGTCTTTTTCCCCGACCCCTGGCCCAAGGTCCGCCACCATAAGCGCCGGTTTCTGCAGCCGGGCACGATTGGCCTGATCGCGGACCGGTTACTCCCCGGTGGTGTCCTGCATGCCGCGACGGACCACCCGGGTTACGCCGAGCAGATCGCCGAGGTCGGCGACGCCGAACCCGGGCTGCGCCGCGCCGGTCCGGGCGACCGGCTGCCGATCTCCGTGGTGCGCCCCACCACCAAGTACGAGACCAAGGCTCAAGAAGCGGGCAGCGTCGTGCACGAATTCATCTGGACGAAGGCCGGATAGGGCTGGATAAGGCGATGAGATGAGCCTGACGGAAGAGACCACAGCAGCGCGGCAAGCGCACCTGGAATCACCGGCGGTCCTGTCCGCCGAGGGCCTGAGCAGCTTCCAACCACCGGCGGGACGAGTGCTCCTGGTCTGGGACGCCCCCAACCTCGACATGGGCCTGGGCTCCATCTTGGGGCGCCGCCCGACGGCCCTGGAACGCCCGCGTTTCGACGCCCTCGGCCGCTGGCTGCTGGCGCGCACCGCGGAGGTCAGCGCCGGGCGGCCTGGCGTCGTGATCGAACCCGAGGCCACCGTTTTCACCAACATCGCGCCGGGCAGCGCCGACGTTGTCCGGCCGTGGGTGGACGCCCTGCGCAACGTGGGCTTCGCCGTGTTCGCCAAGCCGAAGATCGACGAGGACAGCGACGTCGACCGCGACATGCTCGGCCACATCGCGCAGCGACACCAGGAGGGCCTGGCCGCGCTGGTGGTGGCCTCGGCCGACGGCCAGGCGTTCCGGCAACCGCTGGAGGAGATCTCGCGGACCGGGGTGCCCGTCCAAGTGATCGGATTTCGCGAACACGCGAGTTGGGCGCTAGCGTCGGATACCTTGGACTTCGTCGACCTGGAAGATATCGCCGGTGTCTTCCGGGAACCGTTGCCACGGATCGGTCTAGATTCGCTGCCTGATCAGGGGGCATGGCTGCAGCCGTTCCGGCCGCTGTCTGCCCTGTTGACCACGCGTGTGTGAGACTGGAAAACCAATATGCGCGGGTCGCTAGCGATCCAGTAAGGAGCTTACGTGTTCGCCTGGTGGGGTCGAACCGTGTACCGCTACCGGTACATAGTGATCGGGGTCATGGTGGTCCTGTGCCTCGGCGGCGGCGTCTTCGGCATGAGCCTGGGCAAGCACGTCACGCAGAGCGGCTTCTATGACGACGGCAGCCAATCCGTCAAGGCCTCGATCCTGGGCGACCAGACGTACGGTCGTGACCGCACCAGCCACGTCGTCGCCACCTTCACCGCGCCCGACGGCAAGACCGTCGAGGACCCGGCCTGGCACCAGAAGATCGTCGACGAGCTGAACAAATTTGTGAAGGACCATCCCGACCAGGTGCTCGGCTGGGCCGGCTGGCTGGCCTTGGCCCCCGGCGCCGAGGCCCCTAACAGCCAGATCAAGGGGATGGAGACCGAGGACAAAAAGCACACGTTCGTCACCATCCCGCTCAAGGGCGACGACGACGACACCATCCTCAACAACTACAAGGCCGTCGCGCCCGACCTGCAGAAGCTCGAGGGCGGCAAGATCGAACTCGCCGGCCTGGAGCCCGTCGCCAACGCCCTGACCGGCACCATCGCCAGTGACCAAAAACTCCTGGAATACCTGGGGCTACCGCTGGTGACGGTGGTGCTGTTCCTGGTGTTCGGCGGCGCGGTCGCCGCCGGCCTCCCGGTCATCGTGGGCGGTCTCAGCATCGCGGGCGCGCTGGGCATTCTGCGGTTCGCCGCCATCTTCGGCCCGGTGCACTTCTTCGCCCAGCCGGTGGTCTCGCTGATCGGTTTCGGTATCGCCATCGACTACGGACTTTTCATCGTGAGCCGATTCCGCGAGGAGATCGCCGAGGGCTACGACACCGAGGCCGCCGTGCGCCGTACCGTCATGACGGCCGGTCGCACCGTCACCTTCTCGGCGGCGCTGATCATCGCCTCGAGCGCCAGCCTGCTCGTGTTGCCGCAGGGCTTCGTTCATTCGCTGGTTTACGCCATTTTTGCGGCGGTCGGGCTGGCGGCGCTGCTGTCGATCACGCTGCTGCCCGCCTGCCTGGGCATCCTCGGACCCAACGTCGACGCGCTCGGCGTGCGAACCGCGTTCCGGGTGCCGTTCCTGCGCAACTGGAAGTATTCGCGGGCCTACCTCAACTGGCTCGCCGACCGGCTGCAGAAGACCAAGACCCGCGAGGAGGTGGAGGCCGGCTTCTGGGGCAAGCTGGTCAACTTCGTGATGAAGCGGCCGCTGGCCTTCGCCATCCCGATCGCCGTCGGGATGATCCTGCTGGTCATCCCGCTGGGAAACCTGTCGTTCGGCGGCATGAGCGAAAAGTACCTGCCGCCCAACAACTCCGTGCGCCTGGCGCAGGAGCACTTCGACAAGACCTTCCCGGGATACCGGACCGAGCAGCTGACCGTGGTGATCAAGAGCGACAACGGCAGCAAGGTAACCGACCAGCAGGTCGCGGACATCCGCAACAGAATCTCGACCATCACCGGCTTCACCGACAAGACGTGGCAGGAGCGTCCCTGCCCGGCCATCGCTGACAATCCCTGCGTCGCCGGGCCGAACGGGACCACCCAGCCCAAGAACGACTCGGTGCGGGTGATCCAGAACGGCCTGGTCAACAAGAACGATGCCGAGAAGAAGATCAACGAGCTGCGGGCGATCAGCCCGCCCAAGGGCCTGACCCTTTTGGTCGGCGGCACGCCGGCGCTGGAGCAGGACAGTATCCACAGCCTGTTCGACAAGGCCCCGCTGATGATGGTCCTGTTGCTCGGCGCCACCACGGTCCTGATGTTCCTGGCGTTCGGATCGTTCGTACTGCCGATCAAGGCGGTCGTGATGAGCGCGCTGACGCTGGGATCGACCCTGGGGATCCTGACGTGGATCTTCGTCGACGGGCACTTCGCCTCGCTGCTCAATTTCACGCCGACACCGTTGATGGTGGTGCTCATCGCGCTGGTGGTCGCCGTCGGTTTCGGGCTGGCCACCGACTACGAGGTGTTCCTGGTGTCCCGGATGGTCGAGGCGCGCGAGCGCGGCATGTCCACCGCCGAGGCGATCCGGATCGGCACCGCGACCACCGGCCGGCTGATCACGGCCGCCGCGCTGGTGCTCGCCGTGGTCGCCGGCTCGTTCATGTTCTCCGACCTGGTGATGATGAAGTACCTGGCCTTCGGCCTGGCGGCGGCGCTGCTCCTGGACGCGACCGTGGTCCGGATGTTCCTGGTGCCGTCGGTGATGAAGTTGCTCGGCGACGACTGCTGGTGGGCCCCGCGCTGGGCCCGGCGCCTGCAGAACAAGATCGGGCTGGGCGAGATCGACCTGCCCGACGAGCGCAAGCGCCCCACGCTCAACGGGCGCCCCGCCCGGCCGCCGGTCGCGGCCGCCAGCCTGGTTGCCGCGACGCCGCGCGCCCCGCACGACCCGACGCACCCCGGCGCGCTGGAGCCCTCGCGGGCGACTCCCCCCGGCCCGGCCGGCATCCGGGTGGGGGC
>NZ_LZIS01000148.1 GCF_001667015.1 Mycobacterium sp. E3198
ACCGCGCTTGCGCGATTCCCTGGCCAGCACCTTGATGACGTCGTCGTCGGTAAGCTCGCGCGCCTGCTTGCCGGAGACCTCCTCGGTCTGGATCGCGGCCAGCAGCATGCGCAGGGTCGCGGTTCGCAACTTGTCCTGGGCCTTCATCGCCTGGGTGAGGTCGGCCCGGAGCCGGGATTTCAGTTCCGCCATGCCTGAGACGCTACGCGCCGGGGGGCCGGTCAAGATTGTGCAATGCCCGGACCGCCGACAGGATGGAGCCCATGACGAACGTCGGGCGCGGTTTTCAGGGTCGCCGAACAACGTGACCGCGCCGCCGCCCGGTTATCCGGTTGTTCCCCCGCCCGGCCAGTACGCGCCGGGCGGTTATGCGCCGCCGGGGTATTACGGCGCCCCGCCCGGGTACGGCCCCCCTCCGGGCTACGGCCCGCCGCCGGGATACGGGTACGGACCGCCACCCGGGTATGGCCCGCCGCCCGGTTACGGGGTGCCCTACGGTCCGCCGCAGGTGGTTCCCGGGGCGATCAAACCGGGGATCATCCCGCTGCGCCCCCTGACGCTCAGCGACATCTTCAACGGCGCGGTCGGCTACGTCCGAGCCAACCCCCGGGCGACGCTGGGGTTGACCGCGCTGGTCGTCGTGCTCATGCAGCTGATCTCGCTGGCGGCGACGTTCGGCCCGTTGGCCGCCTACGGCAGGATCACCATCGCGCGCTCCAACGAGCTGAGCGGCGGCATCGTCGGCGCCTGGATGGCGTCGATGGCCGCCGGGATGCTGGTCACCTGGCTCGGCGGCATGCTGCTGTCCGGCATGCTCACCGTCATCGTGGGCCGGGCGGTGTTCGGTTCGCCGATCACCATCGGCGAAACGTGGATCAAGATCCGGGGGCGGTTGGTGCCGTTGCTCGGGCTGGCGGTGCTG
>NZ_LZIS01000149.1 GCF_001667015.1 Mycobacterium sp. E3198
GCCGTCGACCCCGAAGCCGACCAGCGCGGCCCTGGTCTCCGCGCCCGCCTCGATCGCGGCGGCGGCGTCGGAGCGGTAGTAGCGGAACACGTCCCGCACGAAGCGAATGTCTTGTTCCTCGGCGAGCCGGCACAGCTTGCGGGTCAGGTGGTAGTCGAAGGGGCCGTGCATGTCGGCCATCGGGATGGTCACGCCGTCCTCGATGGAGTGCTGCCCGGGCGCGCACACGGCGTTGTCCACCGAGACCAGTTCGGCGACGTCGGCGGGCAGCCCGTGGCTGGCGCCGTGACCGACCTCCTCGGTGATGGTGATCATGATCGTGGTGCGGTGCGGCAACACCACCTTGTTCTCCGAAAAATTCTTCGCCAGCGCGAGTGCTATTGCGACACCGGCCTTTCCGTCGAGGTGACGGGAAACGATGAAGCCGTCGGCGGTGAGTTCGGGGCTGGCGATCAACGCGACGAAGTCACCGACGTTCAGGCCGAGACGGACCAGGTCGTCGCGCGAGGACACCTTGCGGTCGACGCGGACCTCGACGTGCTTCCAGTCGGTGGGCTGGGTGTCGATTTCGTCGCCGAACGCGTGGCCGCTGGACTTGAGCGGCAGCACGGTTCCGGTGATGAACTCGTCGGGGTCGTCGCTGAAGATCCGCACCCGGGCGCCCGTGGCGAACCGGGCCGAAAAGGTGCCGACGGGGACCAGCTCGAGGCGCCCGTTGTCCTTCAGGCTGCGCACCATGCAGCCGATGGTGTCCGCGTGAACCGCCAGCGCACGGTCGGTGGTGGCGGACTCCCCCGGCAGTTCGGCGGTCAGCGCACCGCGGCGGGTCAGGGTGAACGGCACGCCAAAGTCGTCGAAGATGTCGCCGATCAGCTGCATCACCGCGTCTGTGCGACCCGCGGGGCTCGGGGTCTGCAGCAGCGCGAGCAGAGTGTCGATCATCCACGCGCGGTCGGCCTCAGCCATGGCCGCGGTTTGGCGCACGGTGTCTCCCTTCGGTGGCGTCCGGATTCGGGTTCAACCTACCGGGTCGTGGGACCCGGCCGGATGGCAGGCGCAATACCTTTTTCGCCTCATTGCTGCAAATTCACGTTAGGCTCCTCGATGTCCGGGTTTACATCGCGCATGAGGAGCCCGCTATGAAAGTAGATGCGGAAGGACACCAGGAGGAAGACGTCCGCCGGCTACGTGAATTCGACGCATTCCAAAAATTCTCGGATGGTGAGTTGCGGCGTCTCGTCGAAGCCGCACACCGCGTCGCGCGATCCAAGCCGTGGCCGCTGATCCAGGAGCAGACTCCGTCGGACGCCTGCTTCATCATGCTCAGCGGCGAGGCCGGGGTGTACGTCGGTCACGACCGCATCGCCGTGTTGGGCGCGGGCGAGGTGATCGGCGAATCCGTGCTCCGCCGCGGGCAACTCCGTTCTGCGACGGTGACGACGACCGGGCCGTCGGAGGTGCTCCGCATCGAACGCGACGAACTCGACCGCCTGCTCAAGGAGATTCCCGCCCTGCGCGAGACGATGGACGCGACGATCGCCCGGCACGAGCCGGTGGCCCGTGCGCAGGGTAAGCCAAAACCGGACCGCCGCACGGTAAACGCTTCCGTCCCGGCCGATTTGGTCGAACGGTTCGAGGACGCAGCCACCGCCGCCGGCGTGAGTGTTACGGCGGCGCTCGAGGATGCGCTCACCCAGTGGATCGCCGCGCGCTAGGAAGCGGGCTCGCGCTCTGAGATGAGCTGGGCGAGCGCCAGGATCCGTTGGGCGTCACGCACGTGCAAGCTCTCGATCATCCGGCCATCGACCGTGATCACGCTGTTTCCCGCGGCCCGGGCCTCATCGTAGGCCGAGACGACCTTGCGGGCGTCGGCCAGCTCTTTGGGCGACGGGCCGAATTGGTCGTTGGCCGCAACGATCTGGGACGGGTGGATGAGGGTCTTGCCGTCGAACCCCAACTCGCGGCCTTGTTGGGCCTCGGCGCGGAAGCCCTCTTCGTCGGTGATGTCGTTGAAAACGCCGTCCAGGACGGCCTTTCCGGCCGCCCGCGCACCCAGCACCGCCAGTGACAACGCCGTCAGCGCCGGCGCCCGTCCCGGGACGTGCAGTGCGTGCAGGTCGTTCACCAGATCGTTGGTGCCCACCACGAATGCGGCCAACCGAGCGCTGGCCGACGCGATCTCCTCCGCCCTCAGGAAGGCGCGGGGCGTCTCGATCATCACCCACAGCCGCAGCGAGTCCGGCGCGTCGAGCTTGTCGAGCGCCGCGGCGAGCGCCTGCACCTGTTCGCCCGTCTCGACCTTCGGCACCAGCACCGCGTCGGCGACCGACGCGGCCACGGCCGCCAAATCGTCGTCGTGCCAGTCGGTGTCGACGCCGTTGACGCGCACCACGATCTCCCGAGGCCGGTAGCTCTCCGACGAGATCGCGTCGCACACCCTTGCCCGTGAGTCGGCCTTGGCATCCGGCCCGACGGCGTCCTCGAGGTCGAAGATCAGCACGTCCGCCGGCAGGGCCTTGCCCTTCTCCAGCGCGCGGGAGTTGTTGCCGGGCAGGTAAAGGGCCGATCTGCGCGGGCGCAGCGTCGGTGCCGTCGCGTCTTCGTGTTCAACGTCCACCCGGCAAGGGTAGGCGGACGCCCGGCTAGAAGATCAGCGGCGGCAGGTTCCCGGACAGCGGAATGATGCCGAACTGGGTTCCTTGGAAGAAGAACTCCAAACCGAAGGTGGTCAGCGAGCCGCCGGTGATCTGGCCCAAGGGGGTCCCGGTCACCGAAATTGCCTGATAACCGATCGGGGTGAGCCCACCTATCGTCGCCCCGAAGCCGCCGGGACCGTAGTACTCGCTCCCGGTCGCCGACAACCAGGTCAGGGGGCCCAGCGGGGTGTTGACCGTCCCGGTTCCGTTCACCGCCAAGCCGATGCCCGAGCCGCCGGGCGGAACGAACGGGATGCCGCTCAGCGACAACGACCCGACCTGGCCACCAAACGGACTGTTCAGGATCACGGATTCGGCCACGCCTCCGGCGCCCCCGCTAATCACGACCTGCACCGGGCCGAAATTCTGGCTGAACGTTTGAGCCGGGCTGGCAGCAGCCGCACCCGTGGTATTCACCGCGTTCATCACCGTTTGCCGGGCATTGGCGACTTCGGTGCTCAGATATTGCGCGGCCCCGCCATTCAAGAGGTTCACGAATTCGTCGTGATACGCCGCCGCCTTGGTGCTGAGCGCCTGAAATTCTTGACCCCGCGCACCAAAAAGTGCTGTGACCGCCGCAGAAACCTCGTCGGCGGCCGGCGCCGCTATTGCGGTCGTCTGACCGGCCGCCGCCGCGGTCGCGCTGCGCAGTGCAGCGCCCAGGTTGGCCAAGTTTCCGCTGGCCGCTGACACCAGGTCCGGCGCGATGCTCAGCAACGACATAATCCCACCCTCCACCGAATAGTCGCGCGACATTTGGCGATCGGCAAATCGTAACAGCGGATGATCACTCCGGAGCCGAATTGGCGCTGATAATAAACGTGTCGCGTTGCGACACTGCGGGTTACAAACTGGATCGCATCCAAAAATTTGCTGCCAATTCTTTCGAAAGCGGGGATTCTCGGACTGTAAAGGCCGCTTTACACCGGCCCCGGAGTGGGAACCCTGGACGGGAACAGGGAGGAGCAGCTCATGCAGCGACAGGAGATACGGTCACTCGCCGACCTCGCCGGCGAAGGCACCCGCGTGCTCACCGGCCTGGTGCGCGACACGCACAGCGGCATCGCGCGGCGCGTTTTCGGCTCCATCGGCCCGGTGTCCAAGCCCGTGGAGGTCGTCCACAACACGACCGCCGCGGCGACCTACTACGCCGTGGACCGCGCGCTTCGAGCCGCGCTGCGCGGGGCCGGTGCGCTGGCCGCGGAGGCGCGCGGCAGCGACGACGACGAGACCGTCGAATCGGATCCCCGGGTCGCCGGTTTCATCGCCGCGCTGAACGGAATCTACGGCGACGAGCTGACCGAGCGCGGCAACGGTTTCGCGCTGACCATGCAGCTGCGCCGGCACGGCCGGCCGATCGCGATGAACGCCACCGACATCGCCGCGGCGTTCCCGGAAGCCACCGGACGGATCGCGGTGTTCGTGCACGGCTGGTGCATGACCGAAAGCTCGTGGTGGCGACGGCCGCGCGACGGCGAGGAGGCGAGCCCGTACGGCGCCCGGCTGCGCGACGAGTTGGGCTTCACGCCGGTCTACCTGCGTTACAACACCGGCCTGCACATCTCGGACAACGGGAAATCCTTGGCCGCGCTGATCGATCGGCTGCGGGCGCTGTGGCCGGTTCCGGTCGAGGAGCTCGCGCTGATCGGTCATTCGATGGGCGGCCTGGTGGCGCGCAGCGCCTGCCACTACGGCACCGAGCACCGGCACGCCTGGCCGGGGTCGGTGAGTCACGTCGTCTGCCTGGGCTCCCCGCACCTGGGCGCCGATTTGGAGAAGGGCGTCAACGCCGCCTCGTGGGCGCTCGCGCGGCTGCCCGAAACCGAAGGCGTGGCGGCGTTTCTCAACGCCCGCAGCTCGGGCACGAAGGATTTGCGGTACGGCGCCCTGCTCGACGAGGACTGGTGCGACGGCGACCCGGACGAGTTCCTGCGCGACCGCTGCAACGAGGTGCCGTTCCTGCCCCATGCCGTCTACCACTTCGTGGCGAGCAGCGCGGGCCCGGGGGCGGTCGGGACCGTTCTCGGCGACCGCCTGGTCCGCCACCACAGCGCCTGCGGGAACGGCAAGACCCGCCAGGTTCCGTTCGACCCTGACCACGGGCTGACGCTCACCGGCCTGCACCACTTCGACCTGCTCAACCACGGCGAGATCTACGCGAAACTACGCGAGTGGCTGGGTTAGTCCTTCTTCTCGCGCCACTCCCGCTCGAACGGCAACCGCCAGGCGTTCGGCGCGATCAACTGATGAATCGCGTTGGGACCCCATGTGCCGGGCTGATACATCTTGGCGGCGGGCGGATCGTTGAGCAGATCTTCCGAACGCTCCCACAATGATTCGATGCCCTCCGCGGTGTTGAACAGCGTGTGATCGCCCCGCATCGCATCGAGGATGAGCCGCTCGTAGGCCTCCAGCACATCGACGACGGTGTCGATCTCCTGCGAGGCAAACTGCATGGACAGCTTGTCGAGCTTCATGCCGGGACCCGGGCGCTTGCCGTAGAACGACAGCGACACCTTCGAGTTGTCGGCGAGGTCGAACGTCAGATGGTCGGGACCCTGGGTGCCCACGCCCGATCCGGGCGGAAACATCGTTCGCGGAGCCTCTTTGAAGGCGATCGAGATGATGCGGATGCCCTCGGCCATCTTCTTGCCGGTGCGCAGGTAGATCGGCACGCCGGCCCAGCGCCAGTTGTCGATGCCGACCTTGAGCGCGATGAACGTCTCGGTGTCGGAATCCTTGGCCACCCCTTGCTCGTCGCGGTACCCGTTGTACTGGCCGCGCACCACTTCGGACGGCTTGATCGGCAGCATCGACCGGAACACCTTGTTCTTTTCCTCGCTGATGGCGAACGGCTCGAGCGCGGTCGGCGGCTCCATCACCACGAAGGCCATGACCTGGAACAGGTGCGTGACGACCATGTCCTTGTAGGCGCCGGTCTCTTCGTAGAAGTTCGCCCGCTGATCCAGCCCCAGCGCCTCGGGGATGTCGATCTGGATGTGGTCGATGAAGTTGCGATTCCAGATCGGCTCGAACAGCCCGTTGGCGAAGCGGAACGCCAGGATGTTCTGGGCGGCCTCTTTGCCCAGGAAGTGATCGATGCGGAAAATCTGGGATTCCTCGAACGTTTCGTGCACGAAGTCGTTGAGCGCCACCGCGCTGGCCAGATCCGTGCCGAACGGTTTCTCCATCACCACCCGCGAGCGCTCGACGAGCTTGGCGTCGCGCAGCATGGTGATGACGGAGCGCGCCGCCTTCGGGGGGACCGACAGGTAATGCAGCCGACACACGTTGGGCCCCAGGTTGCTCTCGGCCTCGGCGACCGCGGCGGCGAGCGCTTCGGGCCCCGCGCTCTGTGGGACGTAGGTGATGATTTTCGCGAAGTTGGCCCACTGTTCGTCCGTGAGCTTGTGGGTGCCGAACTCATCGATCGCGTTCTTGGCGAGGTCGCGGAATTCGTCGTCGCTGAGGTCTTCGAGCGACGTCGCGACGACCTGGATGTCGGGGGCAAGTTCGGACTGGTCAAGATAGGCCAGGCCGGGGATCAGCTTGCGTTTGGCCAGATCCCCCGTCGCTCCGAAGAGGACGATGACGTGGGGGTCGAGCGCTTCGGCTTGATGGCGGCGCGGGCGTCTCTCCGGCGCCGGGTACGAGATCGTCTGCGGTTTCTTGGTGGCCACTGTTGCGATACTTCCATCGTCGCGGGGTGTATGCAGCCTTGCGGTTCTCCCATTCCCCATGCGAGCGGTTACCAATCCCGCGGCTGGGTATGGAGTAAGCGATATGACGAATCCCGACCAAGACCCCGTGACTCACGCTCAGCAGCTGGAGGACATTGTCGACGAGCTCGGCGAGAAGGTCGCCAACGAGCGGGAGGCGCAGGACGTACCCGGCAAGCCCAGCGAGCGGGAACAGACCGCCGTCCGCGGCTCAAACGAGGAACCCCCGGACTAGCCGGCCCATCGATCGCGCCAAGCGAGCATCGTCTCCAGTTCGGAGAAGTCGTAGCCGTTGTCGTCCGGGTGGATCTCGGTGGTGAACAGCGTGACCCCCTCGTCGACGAAGGCGTCGGCCGTCGGTGCGTCCGTCCAGGCCATTCCGCGCTCGATGGCGGCCTCGTCGCGTCCGGCCTCGGAGGCCAGCCGCTTGAGGAGATCGTTCTTGCGACGAAATTCATCGATCGGTTCGAAGCTGTGCCAGATGTCGGCGTGGCGCGCCGCGGTGGGAATGGTCCGCCGCTCGCCGCCGCCGCCGATGAGGATCGGGATGTGCCGCACCGGGCCGGGCGTCAGGTGCGCGAGCCGGTGCTCGATGCGCGCCAAACCCTCGTCGAATTGGTCCATCCTGGCGCGCACGCTGCCGTAGTCGTAGCCGTAGACGGTGAAGTCTTTCCAGTACCAGCCCGCGCCCAGCCCGAGGATCAGGCGGCCTCCGCTGATGTGATCGACCGTGCGGGCCATGTCCGCGACCAGGTCGGGGTTGCGGTACGGCATGCCGGTGACGAGAAGGCCGATCTCGGCGCGACTGGTGATCTCTCCCCAGGACGCCAGCGCCGTCCAGCCCTCGAAGTTGTTGACCTCCGGCTGTTCGTCGTGCAGCTGCGGGACGCCGGCGACGATGTCGACGAACGGCTTGTGGAAGTGGTCGTAGCCGAAGATGGCGTCGGTGCCGAGTTCTTCGGCGCGCAGCACGGCCTGCCGCCACGTGCCGTAGTCGGGCGTTCCCCCGGGCCACAGCTGAACGCCGATCCGCACCTTGTTGGGCCTAGGCCCCCTGGCTGAGTCGGTCATCTTTGCCTCTCATCGTGGTCTGCAAGCCGATCTTGGCGGTCTGGCCGGGCACGTGCACTACAAACTGAGGGAACGTCCGGTTCCTTCCCGCCTTGACCGCCGACGGTGGCGCCCCTATCTTGGGAACTAAGTGTACGAAACCGTTTCGTTCATCGGAGGGCCGAGTGGTTCGCGGAGAAGCGCGCACCGACGCGATCCTGGATTCGGCCGTCGAATTGATGGCGGCCACCGGATACGACCGGCTCACCATCGACGCGGTGGCGGCGCGCGCGGGCGCCAGCAAGGCGACGATCTACCGCCGCTGGGCCGGTAAGCCCGAGTTGGTGCTGGCTGCGCTGGCACGGCACGGCACGGCCGCGACCGCGGAGGTGGATACCGGTGAGCTCCGCGGCGACCTGGCCCAGGCGATCAGGCAGATGCGCGACAGCCTGGCGTCGCAAGATGGCGCGTTGATCTTGGGTCTGCTCAACGCGATGCGCGAAAACGGCGAGCTTGCCGAGCACGTGCGGGGTCAGGTGTTGAGCGCCAAGCGATCGGCGATCGGCGGGCTCGTCGCGCGCGCGATCGAGCGCGGGGAGCTGCCTGCCGGCGCGGACCACGAGTTGGCCGCCGAGATCGCGTCCGCGCTCGTCTTCACGCGCATCCTGGTCACCGGCCAGCCGCTCGACGACGCCGAGGTCGCGCGCATGGTGGACGCCGTGCTGATGCCCGTGCTGACGCGCGATACGAAAGGCTCGCAGAAGTCATGATCCCGACGCTTGCGCTCGCATTCCTCGGCGGCCTGTTGGCCGGCAACGCCATTCCCCATTTCGTCCGCGGCATTACCAGGCAGCGTTACCCGAACGCGTGGGGCGGCGGCCCCGTGCCGAATGTTGTTGCGGGATGGGCGGGTTTGGTGCTGGCCGCGGTGGCGCTGCACGCCGCGTTTCAGGGGCGCGAACCGCTGTGGCCGTTCTGCGCGACGGCGCTCGGGGTGCTGCTGATCGGGCTCTTTCACGCCGGGCCCGGCGCGTTCGGGCGCCGCTGACCGTCGCCGAACCACGCGGTGAGCGCGTCCGCGAGCCCGGCGCCGCCTCGCTCCCCCACCCAGGCGACGTAACCGTCGGGCCGGATCAGCACGGCGCCGGGCGCGCTCACCCTGCCGAGCGCCGGAAGATCCCAGGCCCCAGCGTATTTCGCGTCGACCGATTTCACCCGATCCGCCCAGGCGCCGACGTCGCACGCCTCCTCGCCGAGGTTGAGCAGCACCGGCCGCGCGTCGCGCAGCATGCCGGATACCCGCGCCGGGCCGTCGGCGGTGACCACCTCCAGGTCGGGCATGCGGCGCCCGAGCAGCGGGTGCCCGTCGCCGAGGTCGTAGCGGATGTCGAGGCCCGACATCATCGCCCCGAATCGTCGCCGCGGCTCGTCCATGCCGAGGAGTTCGGACATGCTGTCGCGCAACGCCTTCAGCCGATCATCCGGACGAAGTAGCGTCATCTGCGCCATCGCGTTGCGCAGCACGCGAGCGCCGACGGGGTGCCGTTCGGCGTGGTAGCTGTCGAGCAGCACGTCGGGCGATATCCCCTTGACCACCTGGGCCAGCTTCCAGCCCAGGTTGACCGCATCCTGCACGCCAGTGTTGAGGCCCTGCCCACCGATCGGGTGATGCACGTGTGCGGCGTCGCCGGCCAGCAGGACCCGCCCCGCGCGATAGCTCGCCGCCTGCCGCGCCATGTCGGTGAACCGAGAAATCCAAGTGGGACTGTGGATCCCCCAATCGGTGCCGTATACGGCGACCAGCGCCTCGCTCAGCTCGCGAAGGGTCGGCTCGCCCGCCGCGCCCACCTGCCGCTCGGTCACCATGACCCGCGCCCGCCCGTGGTCCCCCGCCGTGCTGAGCGAATGGACGCCGAGGGCGTCGTGGCGGATGCCCCATTCCGGCTCGCCGTCGCCCGCCATTTGGACCTCGGCGAGCAGGTAGCTCGTGGTCGGATCCCATCCCGGGAAGTCGATGCCGACGGACTTGCGGACGGCGCTGCGCCCGCCGTCGCACCCGACGGCGTAACGGGCGCGCAGCAACCGGCCGTCGGACAGCGCCACGTCGACGCCCGTGTCGTCCTGCGCGACGGTGGTCACCTCGCGTCCGCGATAGATCGGCACCGCCAGCTCGTCGACCCATCCGGCCAGGATCCGCTCGATGTGGGTCTGCCACAGCGCGAGGCCGTAGGGGTGTCGGGTGGGAAAGTCGCTGATATCCAATCGAATCTGGGCGAACCCGGCGACCTGCGCCACCTGGCCCTCCGCGAGGAACCGGTCGGCGATTCCGCGCTGATCGAGGACCTCGATGGTGCGCGAATGCAATCCGCCCGCCCGCGCGCCGATCAATTCCGGCCCGGCGCGCCGCTCGACAATGGCGGCGTCGACCCCCGCCAGCGCCAATTCGCCGGCCAGCATCAACCCGGTCGGGCCTCCCCCGACGATCACCACCGCGTGGCTTTCTTCCGCCGCTGACAACACACTCAATTCGCCACCCCCGATTCGCTCCGATTCCGGTTCGACCAGCGATTTTGCGGCATGACCCCGGTCTTGCCGCAAGCCCCCGGGTGCGTAATATGTTGAAGTGGGACGGATTAAAACCGTCCCCTTCTTTTGCGGACATAGCTCGACCCATCCATTACGGTTCAGATGATCGCGGATGCGCTACCAAATCGGCGAACCGCAGCTGACCAGAGAGTGACGGGATGGGTCTTCGCCTCGCAGGCCCCTTCGGCCGTCGGGCCACTCGCCGATACCCCTTGCGGTTGCGCGCCGATTCGGGAAGCGGCTTTTACGCCGCACACCAGGTTCGGTTGCTCCGGATCTACCTGGGCACCACCACGTTCCTCTACGCCTACGGCGTGGTGTTCACGCTTTTCCCGATCCACCGGGGACTGAAGTATGGGAACCCGGCCGGGGGCATCGCGGCGATCGCCCTCGGGGTGGCGGCGCTGGTGTGGCTGGCCGTCCGGCCCGACAAACCCGCGCCGGCGACCGCGGTGGCGATCGTGGCCACACCCATCGTGATGGCGTTCCACATTTCCATTACTGCCGAGTTCGTCTGCCTGATCGCGCCGATGTTCCTGGCGATGTACCTGCGCGCGTTCTACTCGCCGCGCCGTGGCGCCGTCCTGGTCGGCGTGCTGACCCTGGCGTCGGTTGTCGGCCTGGCGGTCTCGCACACGGCCAGGCTGTACCTCGACTACCTCATCTTCGTGGTCGCGATCGTCGGGGCCG
>NZ_LZIS01000150.1 GCF_001667015.1 Mycobacterium sp. E3198
TACCGAACAATGCACGTCCAGGTACTCCTCAGAATCCACTGACTCAACTGCTATTCTCAAAGCTTCACGCGGATGCCACACGTGTGTCAAGTCGTTTGGGTCGATGTTTGCCCCCCAAGTTATTCCACCGTCATGTTTTACTATGTTAGACAGGAAATCCACAATCTGTGCGGGCGTTGGTTTTGCTGCTTCCTGCAGCCATAAACCAATCCAATCGGCTGCGGTGGTGAGTCCGCGTAGCCGGTCGAAACAATAACGTTTATCTGGTATGGCAAGCGAGAGAATTCCCCCAGGCTCCATGAATCCGTGGATATCATTGAACCACCCAAGCGGGTTCGGGACGTGTTCGATCACATGGGAGGCAACAACGTAGTGGAATCGGCGCGATCCCACTGCACCCCTTAGGCCCGAGGAGCCGACCACGATGTCGATATCCTGGATGTGGTCGTTGCTGACGCGTTCATCGGCGCGATACTTGTCTCGCAACTTATCTGTAGGCAAGTGATCGGCATATAAAACACCTGTACCTTTCTTGGGCACTATCGGCTTATCCAGTGGGCCAATTTCCAGCCCTTGCTTCTCGAGCTTCAGGTTCTTGGTGAGCGTCGTGGCACGGTCAAACGGTGCGGTCATCGGAGTACTTCCTTAGTAGCGGGGGCTGGAATACGTGGTGAAGTCGCCTTGGACGAGCGAAAGTGCGGGGTGGTAACAGGGGTCGTTGAATAACATGTCGCCCCACCGCGCTCGCATGGCGTCACATTCCCCCTCAAATCGGCGACGCTTAGCCGGTGCGGTGTCTGAGCCGCGGGTGAGCGATTCGTGGTGATAGAGTTCGGCGTTGGGGGTCCACACGTTG
>NZ_LZIS01000151.1 GCF_001667015.1 Mycobacterium sp. E3198
GCCAGCGGCCGGTGGCGCCGGAGATCCCCGACCGCGAGCCGGACGCACGGATCCCGCTGCCCACCCGCGAGGATCAGGCGCTGATCTATCGGCTCTCCGGTGACCGCAACCCGCTGCACAGCGATCCGTGGTTCGCCCGCGAGCTGGCCGGGTTCCCCAAGCCGATCCTGCACGGGTTGTGCAGCTACGGGGTGGCGGGCCGGGCGCTGGTCGGCGAGCTGGGCAAGGGCGTGGCCGCCAACGTCACCTCGATCGACGCGCGGTTCAGCTCGCCGGTGTTCCCCGGCGAGACGCTGACCACGCTGATCTGGCGGACCGAGCCGGGCAAGGCGGTGTTCCGCACCGAGGCGTCGGGCGCCGAAGGGTCCGGCCCGAGGGTGGTGCTCGACGACGGCGCGGCGGAGTACGCGGGCTAGCTAGCGCCTAGGTGCCGTTGGTACCCGGGGTGCCGAACAGCGAGCCGCGCTTGCCACCCGCCCCGCCGGTCCCGACGGTGCCGGGAGCGGAGGGGCCGGTGCCCGCGGCCCCGCCGTCGCCACCGTTGCCGCCGTTGCCGATGGTCTGGGCGCCGCCGCCGGCGCCGCCGGCGCCGCCATTGCCGCCGTCGCGCGTGGCGTTGGCGGCGGTGCCGGTGTTGTTCCCGCCCGCCCCGCCGGTTCCGCCGCCACCGCCGTTGCCGTACAGGTAGCCGCCGGTGCCGCCGGCCCCGCCGCCGCCGCCGTTACCGCCGTTGGTGGCGGTGGTCCCGCTGCTGGGCCCGTTGGTGGTTCCGCCGGCCCCCCCTACGCCGCCGGCCCCGCCTGCGCCGATCAGCCCGGCATTGCCGCCGTTCCCGCCCGTCCCGGCGAGCCCGCCGTTGCCGATCTGGTGGGCGCTCTGGTTCGCA
>NZ_LZIS01000152.1 GCF_001667015.1 Mycobacterium sp. E3198
CCGGGGCGGTCGAGGCCCTGCGGAAGCTGGCCGCGCAGTGTCCGGTGGCGGTGCTGTCCGGCCGCGACCTCGCCGACGTGACGGCGCGCCTCGGCGTGCCCGGCATCTGGTACGCCGGCAGCCACGGCTTCGAGCTGACCGCGCCCGACGGGACGCACCACCAGAACGAGGACGCGGCGGCGGCCGTACCGGTGCTGGAACAGGCGGCGGGTGAGTTACGCGACAGGCTGGGCTCGATTCCCGGAATAGTCGTGGAGCACAAGCGGTTTGGGGTGGCGGTGCACTACCGCAACGCCGCCCGGGACCGCGTCGGCGAGGTGGCCGCGGCGGTGCGCGCGGCGGGCCGGCGCGACGCGCTGCGGGTGACCACGGGCCGCGAGGTCATCGAGCTGCGCCCGGACATGGACTGGGACAAAGGGAAGACCCTGCGGTGGGTGATGGAGCACCTGGGCGAGGCCACCTCCGGCCCGTTGGTGCCGGTCTATCTCGGCGACGACATCACCGACGAGGACGCGTTCGACGCGATCAGCGAGGACGGCGTCCCGATCCTGGTGCGGCACAACGAGGACGGCGACCGCGCCACCGCCGCGCGGTTCGCGCTGGACGCCCCCGAGCAGGCCGCCGAGTTCACCGACCGGCTGGCGCGGCGGCTGGGCGAGGCCCGCGCGGACTAGACCATCACCTTGGGTCTACTGACCACTGGTCATTCCTGCGAATGGTCTGGGAATTGGGGCGTTGCCAGGCGAACGGTACGTCGAACCACTAAGCTTCCGGCCGACTTGGGAGGTCGGACATGTCTTTTGTGATCGCGTCGTCGGACACTTTGGCAACTGCAGCAACAGACCTGGGCGGGATCAGGTCGGCGGTCGCCGCGGCGAACGCGGCGGCGGCGGGCCCGACGGCCCAGATCCAGGCGGCGGCCGCCGATGAGGTGTCGGCGGCGATCTCGGCGCTGTTCGGCGAGTACGGCCGGGCTTATCAGGCGTTTGGCGCGCGAGCGGCGGCGTTCCACGACCAATTCGTGCAACTCATGCGCGGCGCCGGCCTGTCGTACGCCGCCGCCGAGGCCGCCAACGCCTCGCCCCTGCAGACCCTCGAACAGGACGCGCTGAACGCGATCAACGCGCCCACCCAGACCCTGCTCGGACGCCCGCTGATCGGCAACGGCGC